>NZ_JAKFFU010000011.1:0-334957 GCF_021502625.1 Dyadobacter sp. CY351
GGCTATTGGCCTGGTGTTCACCTCTTCCCATCCCGAACAGAGAAGTTAAGCCCAGAACCGCCGATGATACTTGGATCAAACCTGGTAAAGTAGGTAGCCGCCACAATACCATTCAAAGACCATCTCAAAAGGATGGTCTTTTTTTGTGATTGAGGGAATCCCGAAATGTGAAAAAGACTATCTCAAAAGGATCGTCTTTTTTTGCTTTGACGTCTAGAAAGTTGACTAGGACATGGCCAAACGAGCAATACGCTTTTTGTCAGACACAAAAAAACCTCAACTCGCTATCATATAGCTTATTGAGGTCCTAATGTTGTGCCGAAGATGGGACTCGAACCCACACAGGGCAACCCCCACACGCCTCTGAAACGTGCGTGTCTACCAATTTCACCACTTCGGCATAAAAAACTGGTTGGCAAAAATAGTAATGTTTTCTTTTTAACCAGCTGGAAGCAGCTAAAAAATAGAAACTTTTATAGTTTGATATTCTCGAACTGAGCTGGAATCAAAATATCTTTAAATCCTGCCGCTTGCAGCTTCAACTTGAAAGCAACCTGGGTTTCATATTCCCCATGAACCAGAAACACTTTCTTAACCCGCTCGGGGGTCTGGCAAGAAAGGAAGTCAAGCATTTCGTTGTAATCGCCATGCCCTGAAAACGACTCCATGGATTTTACCTGGCATTCCACCTCGAATTGCTCGCCAAATATATTCACCTGCTTGTCGCCTCTTTTCAACGCTCCTGCGAGTGTATTGCCAGATGCGTAGCCAACCAATAGAATGGTTGACCGGGCATCCCCGATGTTGTTTTTGATATGATGCTTAATTCGCCCTGCTTCGGCCATTCCGGATGCAGAAATGATGACGCACGGTTCGTCCTTATCGTTGAGCGCAATGGATTCATTGACGTCAGAAATGTATTTCAGATAAGGGAAAGCAAATGCATCGCCGTCTTTCTCAATGTAAGCAAGAATTTCCGGATTAAAGCATTCGTCGTGCTCCTTCATAATCTTAGTGGCACGGATTGCCAGGGGACTGTCGATGTAGACTGGGATCTGCGGCAATTTTCCTGAGCTCGATAATTGGTCTAATGCATATATAAGCTCTTGCGTGCGGTCTATGGCGAATGCCGGAATGATCAGTTTGCCTTTCCTTACGACGCAAGTCTCATGAACGATCTCCAAAAGATGGCCCTGCATGTCGGTTTGCTTCTCATGTAGGCGATCGCCATAGGTTGATTCGCAGATAATGAAATCTGCTTGCGGGAAAACGTCGGGTTTACGTAGAATTCTGTCTTCGGGGCGTCCAATATCACCGGTGAATGTTACCTGCTTATATGTACCTGCGTCGGGAATGGTCATATGAACCGCGGCGCTGCCCAGCAAATGCGCGGCATCTGTTAATACAACTGCAACTTCTTTTTCTTCTCCCAGATAGAATGTCTGGCCATACTGCACACTTTTAAACAAGCTTAGTGCATGAACGGCATCTTCGGTGTTATAAAGCTCATCCAGCAACGGGCGGCCTTGTTTTTCCCTTCGCCGATTAATCCGCTCCAAATCTTTTTCCTGAATATGCGCGCTATCCAACAGCATAACCCTGCAAAGGTCTACCGTGGCAGCTGTACAATAAATAGGGCCGGAAAAACCTTGCTTAACCAGCCGCGGAATCAATCCCGAGTGATCAATGTGCGCGTGAGATAAAATCAGGTAATCCACCTCGGATGGCTTGAAGCCGAATTTCTCATTCAGCTCGTCGGTCTGGATGCCCTGAAACAGCCCGCAATCCAGTAATATTTTAGTCCCTTTTTCAGTAGTGATCAGGTGTTTGCTACCAGTTACGGTTCTTGCGGCTCCGAAAAATTGTATGTTCATAATGTAATCTTAAATCAGGCTAAAACATAAATAGCATCCAGATTGCGGCCCATGCCGTCATAATCGAGCCCATAACCCACCACAAATTTATTATCTATGTTAAAACCCGTGTAACGAATGTCGACAGGCGTTTTCAATGCTTCCGGTTTATGCAGTAACGTGGCAATGGCTACGGACGCAGGCGAAAGTTCATTGATCTGCCGCAGCAATTGCGCCATTGTTAATCCCGTGTCTACAATGTCTTCAATAATGATAATGTCCCGGCCTTCAATACTGTCATTCAGACCTATAATTTCCCGCACCGAGCCACTGGATTGCGTTTGTGAGTAAGAGGCCAGCCGAATAAATGTAATTTCGCAGGATAGGGGAATTCTTTTAACCAATTCACTTGCAAAAAGGAAAGCGCCATTCAGTACAACAATGAAAAGCGGACAACGGCCTTCGTAATCCGTAGAGATCTCTTTTGCAAGCGCAGTAATGCGTGTTTCAATAGCTTCCGTAGTAATAAGAGGGACGAATTTTTTATCAAGAATATTGATCATATTAAGAGGTGTCGATTTTACCAAAATCCCTTACAGGTGATGGATAACTTAAAAATGGTTTGTCAGAAACTGCGGAACGGTCTGAGGATCAATATTAACTCTTTTTTCAAAAACCCGGCCTGTGGCAAACGTAAAATAAAATTCCGGCGTTAATTAGGGAGATTTACCCCTGATATGAAAAGCCTACTCATACATATAGCCACATACTGTTTCTTAACTGCATTTTCCATTCAATTTGCCTCTGCTCAATTGTATTCTTCGGCCGAACTGGACAAGAATTACGATATGATCCTGAAAAATCCCAGCGTTCAGATTGAATCCACAGAGGCGATTAATATGCTTTATAATTACAAATTTGCGGAAGCGGACACTGAATTCCGCTGGCTGAAATATCGCTATCCAAAGCATCCTATGCCGCACTTTCTGATGGGACTTGCCGAATGGTGGAAAATCGTGCCGAATACGGAAAATGAATCGCACGACAAGGCTTTTCTCGCACAAATGGATTCCACCATTAACCTGGCGGAAGTGCTTTATGATAAAGAGAAAAATAAAGTAGAGCCTGCATTCTTCCTGGCTGCGGCTTATGCATTCAAAGGACGGTTGTATGCCGAAAGAGAAAGCTGGACAAAAGCGGCTTTTGCTGGCAAGAAGTCTTTGAAATACTTTGAACAATGCAAAGGAAATGGCGATCTGACGCCGGAATTGCTCTTTGGCGACGGACTTTACAATTATTATGCGGAATGGGTCCCGAAAGAATATCCGATTTTAAAGCCCATCATGTCGCTTTTTCCAAAAGGCAACAAGAAGCTCGGTGAACAGCAATTGGAAAAAGTAGGAAACAATGCATTTTACACGCGTGTGGAAGCCCGTTACTTTCTCTTGCAGATTTACAGCATGGAGAATGAGTACAGCAAAGCATATGAAATGGCGAAATACATGTGGCAGACCTATCCCAACAATCCGTATTTCGAGCGTTATTTTTGCCGGACCGCATTTGTAACAGGCAAAATGGCCGAAGCCGAAAAGGCTGCGCAGAACATTATTGATAAAATAAGCAGCGGAATGCCGGGTTATGAAGGCGTAAGTGGCCGCAATGCTGCTTATGTGCTTGCTTATTATAACATGACGTATCACAAAAATTATGATGCTGCGTCCAAATTTTATCAGAAAGCCATTGACTATTCCACCCAAACCAACTCAATGAACGCCGGTTACTACGTTTCATCGTTAATTGGATTGGGTAAAATAGCAGAGATTAAAAAAGATTACGATGAAGCGTTGCGCTACTACAAGCTGGCGGCTGACAAAGCTGACAAGAAAACCAGTCAGGATAAAGAAGCCAAGGCGGCCATTGCTAATCTTAAAAAGATGAAGCGCGACCAGCGAAGGAAGCGCTAAGATCTTATCACTGCGTCATTACAAAGACTACGATGAAACCTGGCAAGTTTTAAGCTTGCCAGGTTTTTTATGCCTTTACAACTTTCAACTCCGCATAATGTTTAAAAAACAGCGGAATCGTTTCGATGCCTTTGTAATAATTGAATAGCCCATAACTCTCGTTAGGAGAATGCAAAGCATCAATATCAAGTCCAAAGCCCATGAGAATGCTTTTGCAGCCTAGCTCTTGCTCAAATAATGCGACAATAGGAATGCTTCCACCGCCGCGGGTTGGAATTGGTTTCTTGCCAAAAGATTCTTCCATTGCCATTTCTGCAGCCTTATATTCCACAGAATCGGTTGGCGTGACATAAGGCAGGCCGCCGTGATGTGGAGAGACCTTCACTTTTACAGATGCTGGCGCGATTGATTCGAAATGTTTGGTAAATAGTGCAAGGATTTCATCGTCCGTTTGGTTAGGCACCAGGCGCATGGAAATTTTTGCATTTGCCTTCGATGGAAGCACGGTTTTCGCACCTTCGCCGATATAGCCACCCCAAATTCCGTTCACATCCAATGTTGGCCGCACGGAAGTTCTTTCAATGGTCGAGTAACCAGCCTCGCCCATAATGTCGTTGATATGGAGATCTTTTTTGTATTCTTCCAGATCAAATGGCGCTGCGTTTAATGCTGCCCGTTCTTCGGTGGTGAGCTCTTCCACATTGTCGTAAAAGCCCGGAATGGTAATGTGCCCGTTTTCATCTTTAAGCGACGCAATCATTTCGCAAAGCACATTGATGGGGTTAGCCACACCACCGCCGTAAACGCCCGAATGTAAGTCACGATTGGCCCCTACGACTTCCACTTCTACGTAAGTCAGTCCGCGCAAGCCGGTTTCAATGGAAGGCACATCATTGGCGATAATGCTTGTGTCGGAAATCAGGATGGTGTCGCATTTCAGCATTTCCTTATGTGCGCTGACAAATGATCCAAGATTCGAAGAGCCAATTTCTTCTTCGCCTTCGATCATAATTTTTACATTGCAAGTCAGGTTATCGGTTGCCAGCATGGTTTCCAGTGCCTTAATGTGCATATAAAACTGGCCCTTATCATCGCAGGAACCTCTTGCATAAATGCGCTCATTTTTAATCACCGGCTCAAATGGCGGGGAATTCCAAAGCTCATACGGATCAGCTGGCTGGACGTCATAATGTCCGTAAATAAGCACCGTAGGAAGCGCTGGATCAATGATCTTTTCGCCGTAAACAACCGGATGGCCAGCCGTTTCAT
This sequence comes from Dyadobacter sp. CY351, assembly GCF_021502625.1. NCBI lineage: Bacteria > Pseudomonadati > Bacteroidota > Cytophagia > Cytophagales > Spirosomataceae > Dyadobacter > Dyadobacter sp. CY351. Next base: position 5,087 of record NZ_JAKFFU010000011.1, read on the forward strand.
AAATTTCAACACGATCCGCGCCAGCCTCTGCAATCCGATCACGCACGAATTCGGCTGCTTTAAGCATGTCTGGCTTAAATTTAGAATCGGCGCTTACAGACGGGATCCTCAGCAGATCCAGAAGCTCATTTAAAAATCGGTCGCGGTTTTTATCAATATAATCAAGCATCAGGTCAGAAGTTAGTGGTTTAATGTGCCGCTGAACGGCCGGGCAAGATAAAAAAATAGCCCCTAAGGTCGATCCTTAGAGGCTGTTTTTTGAAATTATATCTGTTAGCGACCGTTGTTCGCTTTTGATTTTGCAAAAAGACTTACCCTGTTTTCATTGCCATTCATAAGCCTTACAATGTTCTTTTTGTGTGTAAAGACAACCAGCACAAACATTGTAAACCCAAAAACGATCAGCAACGGCTCCGGATGGCCAAAGACGCCCAGCCAGGAAAGCACCGGAAACGCAAGCGTTGCCAGAATAGAACTTAACGAAACATACTGCGAAGCCAGTAATGTCAGAATGAAAATCGCGATGCAAACAGAAGCAAGTTCCGGCTGAATAGCGAGCACCATACCAAGCAATGTAGCAATTCCCTTACCGCCTTTAAATTTGACAAAAACCGGGAAAATATGACCGATGATAGCGATGATCCCAAAAATGATTTTGTACATCAAAAGCTCCGTCTCGCCGATCGCATTCATATAAAACAGCATCGAAGCGAGGCATGTTGCTGTCCAACCTTTCAATACATCAATCAGCATTACAACCGTCCCTGCGCGTTTTCCCAAAATCCGGAAAGTGTTTGTCGCGCCGGCATTTCCGCTGCCATGTTTTCTTACATCAATTCCAAAATATCCTATTCCGTACCAAACTGAACTCGGGATTGATCCCAACAAATAGGCAGCGATAATCGTAGTTATTAATAAGGCAATACTCATATTGTACTATTCGCAGAAAATTTTAAACGTTGAAATGTTTTGTCCAAAAATACGATAGCGAGGGGATTTTACAAGCAAAAAGGATACAAAACTAACATTATACAAGCATTTTTTCAATTTGTAGCATTAACTATTGCCACTTCTACAAAGACATCAAAATCCTTCGGCAGGTTCCACCTTCTTCTTTTTAGCTTCTGCCGGAACCACTTTCTTCTTCGCTGTTTTAGCCGCTAACTTAGCTTTCTTGATCGCTGGCTGGTAAAAATCATCGAAGCGGTTTACAAATGCATCCTTCTCCTCAGACCCGATAGACACCAGCGACATATCCTTCGATTTCACATTTTTCGACTTCGCTGTAATCTGATCATTGAAGTCAACCTGCGACGAAACCACTCCCAACTCACCGAGTTTGTAGTCAAAATAATACCACACATCCGGGGACGCCTGCAAATACAAACTAAATTCATCCCCATCCACAGACCGCCTGATTTCCAGGACCCCTTCCATTTGCGCATTAATGTTGTTTCTACCCAAATTCGCCACGCCAATCGGCCCCTGCGAATAATATGCCCCATGTGAGGCAGACCATTTCAAGTTCACATTGGACAAAAGCATAGGCACGTCCAGCGCCGGGGAGGCCTCAAAAAGCGGCTTGTAACCTGCCGCAGTGAGCTTGGCATAAGCATCCGTTGCTTTGGGGCCGATTAATGCGGAAAGCTTATTATTCAGTTGCTCCGCATCATCATCAGCGGCCGTGCTGTTTTGCTCTTCCAGGTTAACTTCGACGATTTTGGCTGCTAAGGGCTGCGAGATCGGTTCCAGTGCCGGTAGTTTCATTAACAGCATCGTATTGAACGAGAACCGGGCGCTATCTACCTGTGCTTCACCCGTTCCTACGGCTTGCAGCCAGGTCGCGCCGGTCAGTTTCAAAGGGCCGGAGAATGTTGCCAGGCCGGTTTTATCATCAAAACGCAAAGCATTAGCTTCATCGATAAGCCCATCGGCGCCCGGAGGCGGCATTACTTTGAATGCTTTTTCATCCTCATCATAATTCAAAGCACCCTGAGCAGAATAAATGTCCTCATCGCCATCCGAATCCTTGGGCGAAAGGAACGACATATACATGCCTTTTGCTTCATTATAATGCAAGCCTACCGAAAGTGGAATGTCATGCTCGTTTTTCAGGTCTTTGTCAATTTTGATAGCCACCGTTTCGCCGGGCGCATCTTTGTAGACAATCCATGAGCTCTGAAAATCCTTTCTGAATTTAATAACAGGTTTTACAAACCCATCCAGTTGCAACGACGGCTCGTACGCGATCAAGTTAATGCCTCCCTTATATTGAATGCGGGGCGATAAAAGCAGGTTTTCCGTTTCCTTAATGTCTGCACGCGCAGTTGTGTAGTATTTGACAGCAGGGGGAGCCTGGTTATCAGCACGTTTTTTCTTTCCTTCTTCTGCCGCGCCAATTTCCCTCAATTCAAAATTCTGCATCTTGATATTGAATGTGTCTTTCCGGGCCGTAATGTATTGATATGTGGCAGATCCTTCGAAATGGTTGCGGGAATCGATGCGGATGTCCGCGTCGCGCATTCTGTGTGAGGTGTTTAATGTATCAATTTCAATGCGTGCTTTTTTCAACGGAGCAATTTTCCCTTTGCTATCCACGCTTACCAACCCACCGTCCGGGATGATCTTCACATCCGCAGTTTGAATAAAAGGAACGCCCTTAATGTTCAATGTTACTTTTTCAACGTCATAAATGGCCTCAGAACCATTGAATGTAAGCCCTTCCTGGTCCGGGTCCATTGATGTGTACGAAGAGGTTTCGCCAAATCCTTTCATCAGGATCGTCTTCTTAGCCATATCCCACTTCGCGCTGCCGATCAATGTTTTGTATGAAGCTGTGGGAATTTCCATCCCTGAGGAATCAGTGCCGAAGCCCGTTTCGTCGGTCAGGAAGTTGGCGATGCCGGTTTTGAAGTTGAAATCAATGTTCACATTCTTACCCGTAAGCAGCTTCTTTGTTGATTTTTGATCAACACTATTAATGGCAAATTCGGAGCGATTGGCCAGATAGCCGTCTTTATTAAATTTAATGTCGGGCGAAGACAGCTCAGAATCAGCCCTTTTCAGCTTTCCGTTTCCATATAACCCCGTCGAGCGCAACAGCAGCCCGCCTTCCAGGCTCGTAGTTCCATTATAAAATGAGAAGGATTTACCCTGTGTGTTGATAAACATGCTGTCTGCATTGGGATACCATTTCAATGCATAATCCTTCAACTGAACAGCAGGGAAATAGCCTTTTCCAATGGTCGCTTCCTTAATGCTGGCCACTTCACCGGAGGCCATTAATGAATCGGCGGTGAGCAGAACATTCTTGGCTGTCATCGAGGCCGACATGTATTTCAAAATTGCTTTGGAATGCAGACCCGTGTTGTCCATTGTCAGCGTGTCCGTAAACCTGGCCAGCGCTTTTCCGTCATACAATTTCATGTCCGTCACCGGCGGCTTGTATTCGAAGCCAAGCGAGTTGTCGGGCATGCTTTTCAGGACCGTTTGAATGTTCGGGATAATGCCGTTTGCATTGAATGTTCCCTCAAAAATCACGTCACGCTCATCCAGACCGCCCATATCGATCTTTGGGATCTTGAAATTGACTTCTCTCGGGTAAACGACAGTTCCCCGCTCAGGCTGATCGAAATAAACCATCATTCCATCCTCAACCACCAGTCGAGGCGACTTTTTGACGCCTTTTTGCAGCCCTGATTTGTTTTTTGGATCACTCAAATAGAATGTTCCACCCTTTTCATATTTCACGTGACCACCCACTTCGCCTTTCTGGCCTTTCGCAAATTTGTCACGCGGCGTAAATGTAATGGAGTCCGAAGGAGCCACATTTACAAAAAACTGGTTGTAGTCAAACTTAATGTTCTGCCCTCTGAACTGGTAATTGGAGGCAACCATTTGACCATTTAATGTGAAATTCCTGTTTTTGCCAATGATCAGTTTTTTGTCCTGCGGAACCGCATAAATTTTTAAAGAATCACTCACAACAAAACGCGAAACGCCCATAACGGTTAACATGGTGTCGGGCAGGTAAATCGTCGCGTTCGCCGTTTCGTCATTGGCCGTAAATTGAGAAGTGACCTGGAAGTTGTCATAATCAGCCTTATCCAGGTTTGCCAGCACAAACAGAATTCCTTTTTTGCTTAATGCAAATTCGTCCGTTGCCTTATTGTAAAGGAAATATTCTTCAAGTGTCAAGCGCTGCAATGTGTTGCGCATGATTTCCGGCTTCTGCTTGAATTTCCTGGCCAGATCGTCGGATAGGAAAGCTTGTTTTTTCTCAGTCTGTGTATAATTCGCCGCCATAATCAGCGGCTGGAAGCCATATTCCTTGCTAATGTCCTTGAAACGCTCCTTTTTGAAATAATCCAGCGATTCCAGCTTCACAGGCGCAACCTGCTTGCCATTAATGCGAAAGAATTCCACCTTATCATTCGGAAACCGCCACCGCATTGCCTGCGACCAGATATTCATTTTGTGATAAGTGTCTTTATAAGGAAGCGGCGCATAATCCGTCCGTTCCACCCGGCCCAGTTTTACCAACCCTTCGTCATCATTGTATTTGAATGTCACGCCCGGATGAAAGAGGGAATCGCTGCCAAGCGGCATGGAATAAGTTGCAAAGGAGGCCGCTATGACCGAATCTTTGAGCACGAACTTCTTGCTTTGCGCAGTGAAAGCGAGCTTATCCTTGTATTTTACCTTAATCGTCGAGGGAAGATCGCTGAGGGAAGAGCTGTACATTTCCGTCCCGATCAGCGCGAAACCGCCTTTGTAGTCAATGTTTTTACGCGTTTCCTTCAAACGGGCGTCGATGCCGTTGGATACAAAACGCGGATAGGCAGCAGGCTGGCCTTTTATTTTCTTAACACCACGATATTCCAATGTTCCTTTGATAGGCGCCGCCAGTTGTGAATCACTGTGCAAGGTTACATTTTCCGCGACCAGTTTAGGTTGCGTAATGTTGAAGGAATAACTGTCCAGATCGGCGTAAATCGATGAATCACCGCCTGCCTGCCAGTTGAACTTGCCATTTTTACCTACAAAAGTCCCATCTTTCAAAGAAACGCTGCCATTTGCCGGACCGAAAACAACCGAATCGCCAGCGGTAACCATGGCGAACGTTGCATTCTGCAAATCGAGCAGTGCTCCCGAAATAACGGGCAGGGGATTGGATTTGGGTGTGATTACAAAGTTAGAGTCAACAGGCGTGTCCCAGCTGTCATTTGCAGCAGCCACATTGGCCTCGACATTGGCCACAACCGCATTCGTGGTGTCGAAACGATATTTATAACTTCCTTCTAAAAGGTAAAGCGAGTTGTAATTAGCCGCGTAAAGTTTCTTGGTTTCATTTATCGTCCTGACCGTTTCCAGCACTTTCTGCAATGTTTTACCATCATATTGCTGCCCCGAGCTGGTTGCCAGATCCAGAAACCCTTCCAGGTTTTCGGGCGATTGCTTCGCAAATGTATGCGTATTCCGGATCAGCAGGAACATAACCGGCCCGGCTTTTTGCCCTTTGGAAATCTGTGTTTTGACAATGTTGATAAACTTCGTCTGCTGGGAAGTATTCAGCGCCGACATCCACACGCTGTCTAGCTGCGCGGCGGAGCGGATGTATTGCGGGTTGCGGCTGCCGTCCATGAGCTTGCGCAATTGCACCATAAACTGTCCCGGATCATCCGAAAGTTTCAGGTTTTGCGCAGACGCAGTTTGACCTGCTAATGCCAGAATGCAGAAAAGTAAAGCAGTACGAAGTATCCTCATTGGTTTTGTTTCAACTTTTAAATACAACACAGGCCCATTGATTGCGCGTGTTGGAATTGATTTTTGTCAAACCGTTTTCCGATGCACATTGCTCAATGTCAGCTTGATCCGTTTCATAAAATCCGCTGGTAACCAGCCAGCCGCCAGGCTGTAAATGTTTTACGTAAGCAGGGATCTCGCTTAATAGAATGTTCCGGTTAATGTTGGCCAATATCCCGCCAAACATTTGTCCTTCCGGCACTTCTGTGATTGTTCCCTGGAAAACCCCGGCCTCGGCAGCTAGATTATTCATTAAAAAATTCTCTTTTGTATTCTCAACAGCCCATTCGTCGATATCAAATCCCAACAAATGCACTGCGCCTAATTTTGCAGCCAGAATGGACAGAATCCCTGTTCCGCAACCCACATCCATGACCGATATTCCTTGGTGCGGCAAACTCAGCTGCTCGTTCATGACGAGCCATGTCGTTTCGTGATGTCCGGTGCCAAAAGACATTTTCGGTTGGATTAGCAAATCGTATTTATATGCAGGGTCCGGCTCGTGAAAGGTGGCCCTCACCCGGATCTGGTCACCAACTTCTATTGGCTCGTAGCTTTTTTCCCACTCCTCATTCCAATTTCTTCTTTCTAACGATTTCCACGTGGCCGCTATTGTCGTTAATTCCAGGTATTTGGCAGTAAGATCCTGCAAGTTTTGCGCATCAAAATCATTTTCCTGAATATAAGCCAAAAGCCCCTCCTCCGTCTCCACAAAAGACTCAAACCCCACTTCCCCCAACTCCGCCATCAATATTTCAACAAAATCCGCGTCAATTTTAAGGTCAACTTCGATGTAGTTCATTCTATTCCGATTGTATATTGTTTATGGGTAAACTTACTCACAAAAAAAGCCCACTCAAATTTAACATTTGAAATGGGCTTCATTTAATTCTTTATCTGATCAAGGCTTTCTCCGCTTCGCTGCAAGATCATGCGCGGTGTCATAATAAGACCTTAAATTCATCCAGTCGAATACATCTGAGATGTTTTCTACGCGGTTTCTTTGCATGATGCGGTCGCGGCGTTGCATTCTTACGAATTTGAAGAGAATGTCGGCGAGCTGGTCGGCGGCTTGGGTGAATGTTTGGGATTTTCGGTTGATGACGTAAATGCCGCGGTTTTCATAATCCCGCATGATTTGCATAATGTAATCTCCGAAACCGGAAAGATCGCTTGTTACGGTCGGAACGCCTCTAACTACACATTCCAATGGTGTATAACCCCATGGTTCATAATAACTTGGGAACACGCCTAAGTGACAGCCACGAACAAATTGCCCGTAATCAAGTCCGAAAAGTGGGTTTGTAGAAGAAATGAAATCAGGGTGATAGACGATCTTGACCCTATCCCGCTCATTGTTGACAAGGTTTGCTGTCTTGCAAAACTCCGTAATGCCATCTTCCTCTTTCAGATCGTGCGTTACAAAGGCAGGTAACTTATCCGTTTTCCAAGTTTGAATCGTTCTTCTGAGCCTTAATCTCCAATATTCATCTACGAAATTATTCAGATCCGGCATTTTATGGTCAGCACCCGAAGCTGCTGCCAGGAAAAGCTTTTCTCCTACTTCTTTCTCAATGGCTGTACAAGTTTCCTGCAACTCATTCAACACCGCCCTCGATTGCAGCACATCCGGATTCACAGAATAGTAAGGCTGTTTGGTCACAATAAACATGACAACCGTCATATCCATATTCGCCTGGACCATCTTCCAGTTCAGGCGGGCCAATGCTTCCAGCGTGAGGTCATAACCCTTGTTACTATATTCGTAACGGCCCGAAGTGAAGAAGTAAAGTGTTTTATCTAAATCAAATGAATAGCTCGGGAAGAAATGTCCCAGAACAAACTCGTGAATGCGTTCTTTATGCTTTAAATGCAGGTTTTGAAATTCATGGACGGCCTGGAAGCGCTGCACATTCAGTCCATTAGGCGTCACCAGATCGGGCATGCGCCCCAGGAAAACTTCGCATTCACGGGCAGTAACATCACTTACCGTCGTTAATACATGGGCACTTAATGCTGCCTGCCGTTCAACCGAACATTGCGCCAGGATCCCGTAGTTTTTCGCTTCCTGTTCCCAATCGAAAAAGGGCAGCTTGCTGTAAAACCCGCTGACATTCTGCGCAAGATAACGGCCCAGCATAGTGGCATGGGTTGTAAAAGTGGTTGCTATCTTAACATTATCCCTTTTCAGGTCAGGCAATCCGCTGCTGGCCATCCACTCATGGAACTGCGCAAAAATTTCCTCGCGTTTTGCATTCTCTTCGGCATATTCTTTCAGGAAAAGCCTAACGAATTCTCCAAAACAAAGGGTTTGATTCACCAGGTGTTCCACATTAATGGTTGGAATCCTGCTGCGTTCCCAAAGGTTAAATTTGATGGTGTCCAGCTCATGCATGATGCTGTCCAGATCAAATAGAATGACGCGCGGCTTGCCCGTGACGAGCCAATAGCCATAAAATACATTGTAACCCATGTCGCGCATACGCTTCACAACACGGCCGGCCGGAGAATCCTCCAGATCACTGATTATTTCAAATTCGGATGACGCTTTTTTCTCAAAATATGGGCCTAGCAAGAAGTAGTTGTCTTCCCACCTTTCTACCATTGCAGGGACCTTGGTCCGTATTACAGTATAAATTCCTCCAACTTGGTTACAAACCTCCCATGCAACTTCAAACAGGACGTTTTTCTTAGTGGTTTTGACAAATGGTTCCAATACGGGATGTAGGTTTAAACGTTACTAGCTGCATTTGCAAAGCTTGTTGTTTTCTTTATGTCACAAAAATCCTTGTAATTACACAATAAATATGCAGAAAAATTATTCACAATTACAACAATCTATGGTTTGTTTCTTTGTCCTTAAACAAAGTCGAATCTGCGCCTGGACGCCAGAAATATAACAAAGTCAAGAATACGCCTTATAGCAATCTTACTTTGAATCAAGCCAAATGAAACCGTCATGACATGAATTTAAGACGGTTCTCGGCTAACTTTGTTCCAAATTACGTTACTTTGATTGGATTAACATTTTGCATTGGTTAGATAGTGAAAAAAATTAAAATAGTTGCGCTTTCCTTTACATTGCTTCTGTTTATAATGGAAAGTTGTATTGCCCAGACTGCCGATACTGAAGAAATTTTACCTCCAAAAAGGGAATTCAGGGCAGTATGGATCGCTACTGTTGATAATATAGACTGGCCAAGCAGCAAAAATCTTATACCAGAGCAACAGCAACAGGAGTTTTCCACGCTACTTGATTTTCATAAAAGAGTAGGAATGAATGCCGTTTTCGTGCAAGTGCGCGCGGCGGGTGATGCATTTTATGCCAAAAGTCCTGAACCCTGGTCGGAATGGCTTACCGGCCGGCAGGGGAGGCAGCCTTACCCGATGTGGGACCCGTTGGATTATATGGTTACAGAGGCGCATAAGCGCGGCCTTGAATTTCATGCGTGGCTAAATTTAAACCGCTTGGTGCATAAGTCTTCCACCAGCGTTTCGGCCGATAATGTCAGCAAAATACATCCCGAATGGATCCTCAGTTATGACGGATACAAGCTATTCAATTTCGGCATTCCGGAGGTTAGGCAGTTTATCACGGATATGACAGTGAATGTGGCCAAAAATTATGATGTCGATGGCATTCACTTTGATGATTATTTTTATCCCTACGCGGCTCCCGGTCAGGTTATCCAGGATGAGGCAACATTCCAAAAGTACGGCGCAGGATTTGCCAATAAGGCGGATTGGAGAAGACACAACATTGACTTATTGGTAAAACAAATTCATGACGGCCTGGCAGCGGTTAAGCCGAAACTTAAATTCGGGATCAGTCCTTTCGGGGTTTGGAGAAATAAAGACCGCGATGCGGAAGGTTCTAAAACATTTGGTGCATTGGCTTCCTATGACGACCTTTTTGCCGACAGCAGGCGCTGGATCAAGGAAGGCTGGATCGATTACATTGCACCGCAGGTTTATTTCTCGTCTGGATTTTCACGTGTTCCATACAAGAACCTGGTTGATTGGTGGACCGAAAATTCATACGAAAGACATTTATATATAGGAATGGGCGCTTACCGCGTAGGTTATAGAGATAGAGATAAACATTGGTCTAATCCATTGGAAATCCCTAATCAGGTCCGGTACTTGCGGGAAAGCGAGACGGATGGGGCGATTTTTTTCAGTTCCCGTTCGCTCAAAGGCAACAGTCTTGGCTTTGTTGATTCACTCCGCCAGGATTTTTTCCGTTATCCATCACTGGTTCCTACAATGCCCTGGAAAGACCGCATTGCCCCATTGTCTCCAAGAAGTTTAAAAGCAACATTGCTGTCCAAAGGACTCGAACTAACCTGGGAACGCCCTGAGCCCGCTTCGGACGGGGATTTGGCTTGGTACTATGTCATTTACCGCTTTGGCCCGGAAGAAAAAGCCACGGCGCATGACCCGCGACGCATCATAGGCATGTGTTACGAGGGTGAAAAATATGTAGACATGACGGCCGAGGCGGGAAAAAGATACATATATTATGTTACGGCAGTGGACCGGTTGCATAACGAAGGACGCCCGATCGGGCCATTAAAAGTGGAAGTCCATGATCAGAAGCTTGTGAGATTTTAGCATATGAGCAATACAATTCAATACGAGTATAAACCCGAGTATTTATCGGTTTCAGGCCCCACAAAATACAGCTCCGAAACGCTTCGTAAAGAAGAAATGGTGTTGAATATGGGTCCGCAACATCCTAGTACTCACGGTGTTTTACGATTGGAAGTGGTTACGGACGGGGAAATAATCGTAGATGTAGTCCCACATTTGGGTTACCTGCACCGGTGCTTCGAAAAGCACGCAGAATCACTGCCATTTAACCAGGTTATTCCTTATGTGGATCGCTTGGATTATGTGGCGTCGATGAATTCTGAACATGCTTATGTGATGGGTGTGGAAAGAATGCTCGGCATTGAAAATGATATTCCAAAACGTATTGAATATATCCGCGTAGTGGTTGCAGAGCTTAACCGGCTGGCTTCCCATTTCGTCGCGCTGGGCACTTATGCCATGGACATTGGCGCTTATACGCCATTCTTGTGGATGATGCGTGACCGCGAGCAGATCCTCCGCTTGCTGGAATGGACCTGCGGCGCGAGAATGCTTTACAATTACATTTGGATCGGAGGCTTGTTTTACGATCTGCCTGTGGGTTTTGAAGAACGCTGCCTTGAATTTGTAAAGTATCTGAAACCCAAGCTGACGGAGTTGCAGCAGCTTGTAGTTGATAACAAGATTTTCATCCAGCGCACAGCAAATGTGGGCGTATTGCCCTTGCCGGTTGCCATTAATTACGGCTGCACGGGCCCGATGCTCCGCGGTTCCGGATTGCGTTATGATTTGAGAAAAGTAGACGGCTATTCCGTTTATCCCGAGCTGGATTTTGAGATCCCTATCGGCACAGGCGCTATGGGCACAACCGGTGATTGCTGGGACCGGACGTGGGTGCGTGTGATAGAATGCTGGGAATCAGTGAAATTAATCGAGCAAAGCCTCGAACAACTTACGGGAGACTACAAGCGAACCCGCGATTTCGATCCGCAGGCCGTTGTTCCCAAGAAAATTCGCCCCAAGGCAATGGATTTCTACGTTCGTGGCGAAAGTCCGAAAGGCGAGCTAGGCTTCTTTTTCCGCTCCGACGGCCGGTCCGACGTTCCGTTTCGTTGCAGGGCTAGGTCATGCTGCTTTCATAACCTTTCTGTAATTGGTGAAATTACAAAAGGGTCGTTACTAGCGGATCTGGTGGCGGTTATCGGTTCTATTGACGTGGTAATGGGAGAAGTGGATCGATAACATGGTGCTTGGCCCCAAACCCCTAAAGGGGCTTGCTTCTTACTAGTAAACTGCAAAGTCCCCTTCAGGGGATTTAGGGGCAAAAAAGAAGCCGCCTTTCAGCAGCTCCTTTCTTTCTCTCTTATTTTGTTCTAAACTTAAACAGCCTGCGCAACGCCTACCAAATCATGCTTGGCTAAAAACTCCGCAATCTGAACGGTGTTCGTGGCTGCTCCTTTGCGAAGGTTATCTGCTACAATCCACAGGTTCAATGTTTTAGGCTGAGATTCGTCGCGGCGGATGCGGCCTACGAATGTTTCGTCCTTGCCGTGTGCTGTTAATGGCATTGGATAAATCGCGTTTTTAGGATCATCCTGCAAAATCACGCCTTCCGCCTCGCTCAGGATCTGACGCACTTCATCCAGATCAAATTCATTTTCAAATTCAATGTTAACCGCCTCAGAGTGACCACCGATCGTTGGGATACGAACCGTTGTTGCAGTTACTGCAATGCTGTCGTCGCCCATGATTTTCTTCGTTTCGTTGGTCATTTTCATCTCTTCCTTTGTGTAGCCGTTATCCAAAAACACGTCGATATGCGGCAATACATTCAGGTCGATCTGGTGCGGATATACTTTTCCGCGGCTGTGATCGCCGGCGCGCTCCGAGAAAAGCTGATCAACGGCCGCCTTACCCGTTCCCGTTACAGACTGGTAAGTGGAGACCACCACGCGTTTGATCTTATATTTTTGGTGCAAAGGATTCAAAACCACCACCATTTGAATGGTTGAGCAGTTTGGGTTTGCAATAATTTTGTCTTCTTTGGTCAATTCGCCTGCATTGATTTCAGGAACAACCAGTTTTTTGGTCGGGTCCATTCTCCATGCCGAGGAATTATCGATAACTGTAATTCCCGCCTCTGCGAATCTTGGTGCAAGCTCTAATGACGTGCTGCCACCAGCCGAAAATATCGCTATTTCAGGTTTGGCTGCAATCGCGTCCTCAAATCCGATCACCTTTATCTGTTTACCCTTGAATGTAACTTCCTTACCAACAGATCTTTCTGATGCAACGGCTAATAATTCCGTCACCGGGAAATTACGCTCTTCGAGCACTTTGAGGATTTCGCCGCCTACCAAACCGGTAGCGCCTACTACTGCGATTTTCATTCTAGCATTAAGATAAAAAGTGGATAGAAATTTGATCCCTTCAGCTGCCTGAGCAGTTGAAAAGTGCCGCAAATTTACGAGGAAATTTAGAATGAATGTGGATTTTTACATTTTATGCGCTGAATTTCAGCCACGAAAACGAAAATCAGTTACCAAGTCCAGATTTTTTCAGGCATTATGCAGGCATTCATCGGCATGTCGTAAGGATCAATGTCATCGATTTTAGAAACCGGGTCAAAAAAGGAAAGGCCGGTTTTAACAATGTCAGGACGACATTTAGCCAGAAAACGGTCATAATAACCGCCGCCATAGCCCACCCGGTAACCCCGCTCGTCGAAAGCCAGCAGCGGAATGTAAACCCGGTCAATTTCCTCAACATTGACGCGTATGGAAGTCGCAGGATCCGGCTCCGGAATGCCCCATGGATTGGTGATCAGCTTTGTGTTTTTATCCAAAAGATAATGTTCCATTTCCTTGGTGCCCGGAATGACGTAAGGTGCAACGATCCGGATTTGAGAAAATGAAGCTTGTAATTGATTGATTATCTGCCAGGTATCAATCTCTTTTTTAATGATTTGGGGCAAAAAAAGATGAATTGTTTCCGATCCTTTTAATGTAAGTGCTGCAAACAGATTCTGGCAGATCAGATTATTTTTGACCAAACTGTCATCTTCCGTCAGCGACATTCTTTTGGAAAGGAAATCTTTACGCAACGCGGCTTTGTCCATCATTTGTTGGTTTTTTTGCACCTGGCAATATCGAAATTTAGCGGAATGCATTCAAAGTTAACCGCCTAACAATGTTCTCCTTTTTTCGCCTTTTTACGCTATTGTTTGTACTTTCACGCTCGCATTTTAAATTCTTTAACCATAGTTTATAAACAAGACATGAGCAAAATTAAAGTTGCAAATCCCGTAGTGGAGCTTGACGGAGACGAAATGACCAGAATTATCTGGAAATTTATTAAGGAAAAACTTATTCTACCATATCTGGATCTGGATATCAAATATTACGATTTGGGCGTGGAATACCGCGACGAAACCAATGACCAGGTGACCATAGATGCCGCTAATGCGATTAAAGAATATGGTGTTGGTATCAAATGCGCAACGATTACACCTGACGAAGACCGCGTTAAGGAGTTCAATTTGAAGCAAATGTGGAAGTCGCCGAACGGAACAATCCGTAACATCCTGGATGGAACGGTTTTCCGCGAGCCGATCGTAATGAGCAATGTGCCTCGTTTGGTAACAAACTGGTCCGCACCAATCATCGTAGGACGTCACGCGTTTGGAGATCAATATAAAGCAACGGATTTTGTTGTTCCTGGAAAAGGAAAGCTCACCATTAAGTTTGAAGGCGAAGATGGCAATGTGATCGAGCACGAAGTGTATCAGTTCAAAGGGCCGGGCGTTGCGATGGGAATGTACAACATCGACGAGTCGATCCGTGGATTTGCTTATGCTTGTTTTAATGTTGCATTGGACAAAGGATGGCCACTTTACCTTTCTACAAAAAATACAATCCTTAAAAAATACGACGGCCGCTTCAAGGATATTTTCCAGGAGGTTTACGAAAGCGATTATGCACGAAAAGTACATTACGAGCACCGTCTGATCGACGACATGGTGGCTTCTGCATTGAAATGGGAAGGCAACTTTGTTTGGGCTTGTAAAAACTATGATGGTGACGTTCAGTCAGATACAGTTGCGCAAGGTTTTGGTTCACTTGGTTTGATGACTTCTGTGTTGGTAACACCGGATGGCAAAACAATGGAAGCAGAAGCAGCGCACGGAACAGTAACACGTCACTATCGCGAGCACCAGAAAGGAAAACCAACTTCGACAAATCCAATCGCATCGATTTTTGCCTGGACGCGTGGTTTGGCATTCCGTGGAAAGCTTGACGACAACCAGCCATTGATCGATTTCAGCCTTGCCCTTGAAAAAGTGTGTATCGAAACGGTTGAAAGCGGTAAAATGACGAAAGACCTTGCAGTGAACATTCACGGAAATGACGTGAAACACGGCGAGCATTATCTTTATACAGAAGAATTCCTTGATGCAATCGATGAAAATCTGAAAGCAGCATTGGCATAATTCACTTATAGTTGTTTACAAAAAGCCACTGATTCCTTGCGAATCGGTGGCTTTTTGCTTGGGTATCATTTTGGTATGTATTGTTTTGATGTAAATGTTACCCCCATAAATAAATTGAAACGCAATTCTCTACGCATATGGCTGTTATTGCTCTGCCTGTCGCTCACAGGTGTGGAAATGTATGGCCGGCCTATGCAAATTCCTGACGACCAGCCCGTCGCAAAGGCGGACTCTGTTGAAAAAATCGTTCTGCAAAAGGACATTATCGATGTGCTGAAAGGATTGCGGAAAAAGCATCGCCAGGACTCGGTTAAGGTGGATACGGTTTTAAAAACGGGAAAAGTTTTGTTCTCGATTGTCCCTGCATTCGGCTACACATTAACCTCGGGCCTGATCGGTTCCATGAATGTCAATTCCGCGTTCTATTCCAGCGATCCGCATAAAACGCGCTTATCAAGTATTACTGCCAATTTTATATACACCCAATACAAGCAAATCACCATTCCGCTGCAAGCCAGCATCTGGACGCGGGACAACGACCTGAACATTCTCACCGACTGGCGTTATTTCAAATATCCGCAGGACACTTATGGACTCGGCCCAAACAGTGAAATAAAAGACGCCTCACAGATTGATTACAGGCACATCAGGCTGCATCAAACAGTTCTGAAAAAGGTCACAGAATCATTCTATGCAGGTCTCGGATTTTTCTACGATTACCGCTGGGACATCCTGATGGAAGACACCAACGCCGACGTCACTAAATACGGCTTGACGCCAAAATCTATCTCATCCGGCCCGGTTGCCACCTTGGTCTACGATAACCGCACCAATTCCATCAACCCTGAAAAAGGCTTTTACACCAGTATTCAATATCGATCCAGCCTGAAAAAGCTGAACAGCACCGGCAACTGGAATTCAGTGGTTGTAGATATCCGAAAATACTTCAACCTCCCGCAGGGCAGCAGAAACACACTGGCTTTCTGGAACTATAACTGGCTAGTAGTAAGCGGAAAAGCGCCCTACCTCGATCTCCCCAGCACCGGCTGGGACCCGGCCACAGCCATGGGACGCGGCTACATCCAGGGCCGTTTCCGAAGTCCGAAGCTACTCTATTTCGAAACAGAATATCGCATGTCCCTCACCCGCAATGGACTGCTGGGAGCCGTAGTCTTCGGCAACGCTCAAAGTGTCTCCAACTGGCCCGCCAACAACTTCACCAAAATAGCACCTGGCGGTGGCGTAGGGCTTAGAATCAAAGTCAACAAAAAATCAAGGGCTAATGTGGCGATTGACTATGGGTTCGGCATGAAAGGGTCGCGGGGGTTGTTTGTGAATTTGGGGGAAGTGTTTTAATCTAAATTTTTTGATTCACTCATTCGTTTGTCTAATTGGAATTCGATGCTTAATTTTAGCTAGGCACACTATACTCCAATGTACAAACTGATTTTTACCAGCAAGGCCCTCAAAAGCTTGAAGGCAATCCCGAAAAGCGACGCCTCAAAAATCTTGGAAAAGCTGGAAGAGCTATCGATCAATCCGGATGCCACCCGAAATGTAAAAAGACTTCATAGCCATCCAATAGCCGTTTTTCGTTTGAGAATAGGCGACTATCGTATACTTTTTGACAAAGAAGATGCTTTGAGAATTATCGAGGTCATCGATTTAGGCCACCGAAAACATATTTACGAATGAACCTACATGCACAAATAATCGAAGAATCCGGCAAACCAAAGTTCGCAGTGCTGCCGATTGACGAATACGAATCTTTGGTAAACGAGCTGGCTGATTTTGACAGCATAGAAGACCTCGCCGATTATCTAAGAGCAATAAAGGTAAAGTCGGAAAATAAAACCTGGCATTCTCTGGATGATGTGAAGGCGGAGCTGGGTATTTAATTTGATTCCCACCGCTACTTCTCACAAATCTTTCTTTGCATTACACAAAACAACTTCTAAAAAACACGTACCTTTGCGGGCAATTTGTTCATACAGATCGCAGTACCTTCTTTAACTAAATTATTTGTTGCAATGTCCGCAGTAGCAGAGCAAACCCAGGTTGCACCCCGGTTATTGGCCGACCGGATCAACGCACTCGAAGAATCTTCGACGCTTGCGATGACGAAAATGGCACGTGAATTGGCCGCACAAGGTCACAAAGTAATCAGTCTGAGCGTTGGAGAGCCCGATTTTAAGACGCCCGCTCACATTTGCGAGGCTGCTAAGAAGGCCATTGATGATGGTTTTCATGGTTATTCTCCCGTTGCAGGTTATCCTGATCTGCGAAAGGCCATTGCTGATAAGTTAAAGCGCGACAATAATATAGATTGGAAACCTGAAAATATCGTGGTTTCAACGGGTGCCAAGCATTCTTTAGCTAATGTGATCCAGGTTTTGATCAACCCAGGCGATGAGGTAGTAATTTTTGCGCCTTACTGGGTAAGTTATTCGGAAATGGTGAAATTGGCTGAGGGCAAATCGGTGATTATCGATGGTGCTTTTGACAATGATTTCAAGGTAACGGCGGCACAATTGGAAGCGGCGATTACACCGCGCACAAGAATTGTAATGTATGCTTCGCCAAACAATCCAACCGGTGCAGTTTACTCAGAAAAAGAATTGAGAGAGATCGCAGCTGTGATTGAAAAACATGAAGACGTTTACGTTCTGGCTGACGAAATCTACGAATATATCAACTTCACGGACGAAGGACATTTCAGCATGGGATCAATTCCTGCTTTGAAAGAACGCGTGATTACGGTGAATGGTGTGGCAAAAGGTTATGCCATGACCGGATGGAGGATTGGCTTTACGGCTGCCGCCAAATGGATCGCGGATGGTGTTGAAAAATTGCAGGGCCAGGTTACTTCGGGAACCAATTCTATCGCTCAAAAAGCGGCAACAGCTGCTTTCAATGGTCCGATGGAGCCTTCAATTGAAATGACAAAAGCTTATGCACGTCGTCGCGACTTAGTTGTTGGCTTGCTGAGAGAAATTCCTGGATTTAAGGTCAATATGCCGCAGGGAGCATTTTACGCATTCCCGGATGTGAGTTACTATTTCGGAAAATCGGACGGAACGACAACGATCAACAACTCGGACGATTTTTCTAACTGGCTGCTTAACAACTCTTACGTGTCGACCGTGGCAGGTTCGGGATTTGGCGCGCCGGATTGCATTCGTATTTCAACTGCGGCTGCTGACGAAGCGCTTGTAGAAGCGGTGCAACGCATTAAAGATGCCGTAGCGACTTTAAAATAACATAAATTGAAATCATAAAAGCCTCATGGGTGTTACCTGTGAGGCTTTTGTATTCCCGGCCCAAGGGGATCGGCCGTTCATCGCAACATTTGAATAATGAGTAAGTATTATTTTTTGAAGGTTAAAGAAATAGAAAAGGAGACGGAAGAGGCTTCGACACTGCATTTCTGGCATCCGCTGAATGAAGTGGTGGCTTACAGGCCAGGGCAGTTTTTAACATTGCTTTTGCCGGTTGATGATAAGAAAATCCGGCGTTCCTATTCCATGTCGAGTTCGCCTTATACGGATGTTTCCCTGGCCATCACGATCAAAAGGGTGCCCGGTGGTTATGCTTCTAATCTGCTTTTGGATACGATTAAAGTCGGCGATACATTGGAAGTAATGGAGCCGATGGGCGCATTTTTTCCCAAACAAAGTGACGACCAAACACGGCAGGTTGTGTTTATAGGAGCGGGAAGCGGTGTGACACCATTGTTTTCTATACTGAAATCTGTGTTGATGGTCGAGCCGGAAAGTGAAGTTTTCCTGATTTACGGCAGCCGGAATGAGGAAAGCATTATTTTTAAAGATAAGCTCGATGCATTACAGGCCAAATATGGCGAGCGCTTGAAAGTGGTGCATACATTAAGTCAGCCGTCGGAAAATTGGGAAGGGGAAAAGGGGCGTTTGAATAAAAGTCATTTGCTCAAAATCGTTGAAAAGCTGCCTACATTGAATAAGGCCGAGGCCGAATTCTTTCTTTGCGGGCCAGAAGATATGATGGAGGAAGCGCATCGGGCATTGGCGATTTTGGCTATTCCGGAAAACAAAATCCGGAAAGAAAGCTTCATGACCGCCACTGCCGCACAACCTGGGGAAGTGACTTTGGATGAAGAAGACGATACATTGAAAACGCGCGAAATCACATTATTCTATGAAGGCGCGGAATACAAATTACCTGTAAAACCGCATGAAACAGTGCTCGAAGCGGCATTGAATATGGACATTGACCTGCCTTACTCGTGTCAGGCGGGCATGTGCACGGCTTGCTTGGGCAGATGTACTTCCGGAAAAGTGCATTTGGACGAAGAGGATGCACTTTCAGAGGCAGAATTGAATGAAGGATTTATTCTCACTTGCGTAAGTCATCCCATGAGTGATGACGTGATTATTGAAGTAGAGTAAATTTGAAATATTCCAAAAAAGCCGGTTACACATTGCTGTAACCGGCTTATTTGCATTTTGTCTAATTATTTTTCCGCTGGTGCTGCTGGTGCCGCGGGCGGAGCAGGAGCTTTCGGTGCTTTTGCCTTTGCAGGCGCGGGCGGTGGAGGTGGCGCTTGTCCGCTCCGGATAGAAGTGGCCTTTGCGGGTCGAGGAACACGTGCAACCCTTGCTCTTGGGATGGATCTGGCTTCGAAGCGCGCAAGACCAAGTGATTCAACGCCCATTTTCTCACCGATCAATTCCATCTTTTCACGAAGGCCTTCCATTTCCTTTTCAAGATTTCGGATCGGCTCTTCTGCTTTTAATGTTTCTTTTCTCGTAGAAGCGATTTGTGCATTCAGCTCGGAAATAGTTTGCTCTTGTGCTTTGATCTGTTGTTCGAAATCAGCCAGTTGCTTTTCCAGTTCCTGTTCGTTAATCTTGGCATCATTGGAACGGGATTTTTCCAGAAGCGAGGATCTTTTTTCCATCAGATCTTCGCGCAGCTCCATAGCGCCTTCTTTTTTCCAATCGAGCTTTTCCATATTCCTTTCCACACGCTCCACCTCGAACCGGTATTTTTCCATTTCGAGATTAAGCTCCTCAATACGCTGATTATATGGCTCCATTTCTGCCTGCAATGCTTGCAGCTTGCGATGGATCTCGTTCATCTTTTTCTGCGTCGAGTCGTTCATGAAGGGAACGTCTGCCATACCGGCGAAGTCAATTTCAGGGACTTCAAACTCGGGAATTTCAATTGAAGGGATGTCAAAATCTGGGATGCTTATTTCCGCAACATCATCTACTTGAATGTCAATCGGTTCGTTAGCAGCAATTTGGTAAACATTACCCTCCTTAACTTTATAAGTGTGCTGCTTGTGCTTTTTGCTGATCGGTTTTGTGATCTTTTTTGCCTCTTTTTGCTTGTCACTTTTTTGGGCGACAGCATAAACGGAAACACCAATGGCCAAACTTAATGCAAAAAATATGATGGGGAAATTACCAAGTGTCCTGGCAGGCTTAGGGCTTATGCCCATAACGCGCTGAATCCGTTGTAAAAGCAATGGTTTTTTAGAGGCAAAGGCCATCGCGAAACCAGGGGTGTGCTGCCATTCGGCTACTTTTACCAATGCGTGCGCCAGCGACATTTTATCCCCGCAAACGCTCAGTGCAATGTCGTCACAGCAATGTTCACGTTCCGCCCGGATTCGGTCCGATAGCCACCATATGGCAGGATGGAAAAAGAAAACAACTTCAACAAAAGATTGCAGCATGTTGATCAAATAATCATTGCGACGGATATGCGCCAGTTCGTGTGCCAAAATCGCCTCCACTTGTGAAGTCGAAAATCCGGAAAGCAAACCGATCGGAATCAACACGACCGGGCTAAGGGCTCCAATGACCATAGGCGTTACAATTTTGGCGGACTCCCGGAATTCAACCGATTGCGTAATATTCATTTTCGCGATCATCACGCCAAATCGGGCACGCCATTCTTTATCCATGACAATGTTGGCTTTTGTGCGCAATCTTTCTGTAAAGATCCATCCGCCTGCAAAACGCAAGAGCAGAAAAGCAGCGCCGATGAGCCAACATACAACCAGTTCGTTTAAATGGGCCGATAGCCAAAACTGAACCTTAAACGAAAGTGGAAGTTGTGAATCCATCGCACGGTTCATCGTGGAACTGGCCAAATGGATCATTTCATTGGAGTTAGCGCCAACGCCTGCGTCCACTATTGCCGCTGAGGTTGCTTTAAAATAATAATAAATGAATGTGAGTCCGGATACGAAAACCTGAGCGGCTAAAAATCCGGCGCCAAAAACGTATTTCAGATTAGCAGATTGGCGGCGAAGCAGATAGAAGCCAGCTACGGCGATCACAGCGATTAATGTGCCTTGCCAGAGGGAATGAATCAAAGTCCATCCAAAGGAAGTGACGGCTTGGTCAGAAAGAAGGTTTTGGATTATTTTCATGGCTAACGATTGTTTTCAAGATTGTTTAATAACGCACGTATTTCATCTAGTTCTTCTTTGGAGGTGGAATGGTTTCCCAGTGCCTGCATAACCATCTGCGCGGCTGAGCCCTGAAATGCAGTTTCCACCAATTTGCCCAGCAAGTTTTGTTGTGTCTCCTCTTTCCCCAGCAATGCAACATAAATGTGTGAGCGACCCTGTTCGGTGCGATACAAAAGTCCTTTGTCATGCATAATCTGCATGAGCTTTAATGTAGTTGTGTAACCCACATCTTTGGTCACTGACAACGCATCATGCACAGCACGCACGGTGCTGGGGCCTGCTTGCCAGAGGTAATTTAAAATTTCTAATTCGGAATCGGTTGGCTTGATGTACATGGCAGAAATGTTATACGATAATCTTCGTATCAAATGTCTACGAAAAAAATCGTACATGCAAGCCCTAACTACGATTTTTTTCGTAGTTAATTGTTAAAATAAGTTAAAGAGTTGATTGGTAATGAGATAAAGCAAGAAAATCCAGCTGAGCGCAGCTGGATTTTCTTGAACGGGTAAAACCCTAAATTCCTAAAGGGACTTGTTTTACTTAAATAACATCTGTAAGCTCCTTTAAGGGGTTGGGGTAAATTGCTAAACGTAAGTGTTTAACATTACTGGCATTACAAGCATTAAGATATCTTCATTCTCCTCCTGATCCACTGGAATGATCAAACCAGCGCGATTTGGAGCAGATAATTCAAATGTAATTGTCTTGCTGGAAAGGTTACCTAAAACCTCGATGAGGAACTTAGCATTGAAGCCAATTTCCATGTCATCACCATTATATTCGCACATTAAGCGCTCGTTTGCTTCATTGGAATAGTCAAGGTCCTCAGCGGAAATTACGAGGTCGTTCAATGACATTTTCAAGCGAACCTGGTGCGTTGTTCTGTTTGAATAGATAGAAATACGTCTTAGCGAACTAAGGATTTCCATCCTGTTGATGGTAAGCGTATTTTGATTGTTCGTTGGAATCGCATTCTCATAATCCGGGAAACGCTCATCAATAAGACGGCAGATCATGCGGATATTTCCAAAGCTGAAAAAGGCATTGCTGGAAGTAAATTCAGCCTTAACCGGCAAATCTTCGGATGGCAAGCAAGACTTCAACAAGTTCAATGCTTTCCGCTGAATGATCATTGACGTATCTACATCAGATTTGATATCCGTCCGGCGATATCTTACCAAGCGATGACCGTCCGTTGCCACGAATGTTGCGTTTTCTGTCCCCATTTGAACGAAAACCCCGGTCATAGCAGGCCGAAGATCGTCTGTGCTGGTGGCGAACAATGTATTCGCTATGGCCGCACCCAATGCAGACGAAGAAAAGTCAACGGATTGGCCGCGATTAACAGCTGGTGTCTTAGGGAAATCAATTGGATTTTCGCCTGAAAGCTTGTAGCGACCATTGTCAGAGATGATCTCTGTTCCGAATGTTTCACTATTCACTTGCAATGTGATAGGCTGTTCAGGCAGTCCGCGAAGCGTATCCAGCAACAATTTAGCAGGGATCGCAATGGCTCCTTTTTCAGAAGATTCAACCTCGATTTCAGTGATCATCACCGTTTGCAGGTCAGAAGCCGTTACAGTTAATGTATTACCTTCCAGCGATAAAAGGAAGTTCTCAAGAATAGGCACAATTGGGTTCGTTGAAACGACACCGTTTATAGCAGATAGCTGTTTGAGTAGAACTGATGACGAAACGACAAACTTCATAATTCGTGACGTAAGTGTTTAGATGATAAATTTATAGAATGACAGGTTTGAAAAAATCTGTCTTGTAGTGAACAAAAGTATAAAAAATTACCGACGAAGCAGCCCTTATCCGGTGAATTTTCGCATACGAAGATAGTAGCGCAACGCTCCAAAAATCCCGATTAGCGCGATAGGCAAGAGTAAATTGAGTGCCTGCCAGAATTTCTTATTTTCCTGGATCTGGATTTTGTCCAATGCCCGAATGTCGATCTGTTTGTTGCGTGCTTTGATCAATCCGTTTGCGTCCGTCATGTAATCAAGCGCATGCATCACGAAGTCCTTGTTTCCGAATGTTTGTTTCGTCACGCGGTCGTAACCGAGCGGAAGCGGAGCATTCCTTTTATAATCATAATCATTTACAATCAAATCACCGTCTGAGCAAATGATCACTTTCGCCGGACTTCCCTTTGATTTAAATTTTGCAGCGCGTGGGTCGCCCGGTAAAATTCTGTTGGCAAACAGAGATGTGAATGACCCTTCCAAAAGGACACCCGCCAATTTTGCCCCATTGTTATAAGTCGCCGGATCCGGATCCTTACGCGCTTCGTTGTAACCGACCAATGCGGGTGCATTTACGACCTGCGTGTAACCGGAAGTCATTAGTAATGGTGTTTTATTGATTTCAGGAGCGCCGCCAACCGTGTCAATCGAGCTCAAAAATCGTGTGTAAACTGCATTGAGGTTCCTCGTGATCGTATGTGTGCCAAAGTTATTCAGCAAGGGAAAAAAACGCCAGGGCATAGGCCTGATTTCCGGCTTGTCGCCCATATTGCCGACATTCAGCAGAATTTCGGCACAATTTAAGTCTTTCACAAGATTTGTATTCACACGAGCGCCCCATTTGAAGAACAGGTCATTCAGATTAAGATCCTGTGGCTGCGCATAATTCCCATCCAGACTAACGCTGTCGACACGCGCCCCATCAACAAAGAAAAGCGCCTTCCCGCCTCCCATAATGTATTGGTCAAGCTTAAATTTTTCATTATCCGAAAATGCGCTGTCGGGTTTCAACACAAGCAATGCATCGAGTCCCTCATAGGATTCGGGATTGTTCATGTCCAGAAACACATCGTAGCTCTGCTGAATGGTCGCTATCAGGT
Organism: Dyadobacter sp. CY351; assembly: GCF_021502625.1. Lineage (NCBI taxonomy): Bacteria > Pseudomonadati > Bacteroidota > Cytophagia > Cytophagales > Spirosomataceae > Dyadobacter > Dyadobacter sp. CY351. Next base: position 29,288 of record NZ_JAKFFU010000011.1, read on the forward strand.
CGCTCAATCGGGCAGGGGAGATTTTGGTATGACTTACCACCAGCCCGACTTTTTTATGTTCCTGGCTGCCTAAAAGCCGGATAGCGGATGCAATTTCAAATTCTACACCCTCATAGGACTGGTTAAGCTGTTCTTCCGGGGAGCTGGATCTGTTTCCTTTCAGGAGCTGCACCGGGACTGACATCGTATCCGCCTGAACGATTACTCCCGGAAAAATGATCTTTTCCGTTCGTTTGCCATCTTCGTTTGCAAAGACATTGGTTGGGGTTAATCCCCGGTCTACAAGATTTAAATATTGCTTTTGCCTTTGCTCTTCACTGGATGCCTCGGATGGATCCGAATAATTGATGATCAGATGGCCGTTTGCGTAGGTTTTAAATTCCTCTAATGTTTCCCGAGTCGCACTTTCCAGCCTTTCAAAACCGGCGGGCAGATCGCCATTTAGGTAAACATTAACAATAATATCTTTGTCCAGATCACTTAAAAGCTGTTTTGTAGCCTCCGAAATGCTATAACGCTTATCCTCCGTAAGATCCCATCGAAAGAAGAATTGTGAAGCCAACCAGTTTACCCCGGCGAGCAAACCTATAATCAAGACTAACCGGAGTGTTGTGTTTTTCATTCAGGGAGATTGGCAAATGATATAAAACAAAAAATGGACGATGCTGTGTCCAGTATAAACGTCCATTTTTTGCAAAAATATAAAAAACCAAAAATGAATTGGTTATTAATTATTTCAATACATCCTCGGATTGGGGGAAAACAGGGTTGTTATAGATGTAAACGCCATTGAACTCCTGCTTAACAGGCTCCTGGGTCACAAAATTTCTGTGGTAAGGCAATGCCTGTTCAGTTGAATAATGGCAAACGAACGATTTTCTGGTTTGTTCCGGATTGGTGATCATTGAACCTCCGTGCGCGAGCGCTGCGTGCCAGATCAGCACATCACCTTTCTTAATGAGCAATGTTTCCTTCGGATACTGATGCTCTGCACAGGTTTTGTCGAGATACTGAGCAAATTCGAGCGGTGATTTGGTTGAATCTTTTTTGAACAAAATACCGCTTCCGAAATCAAATTTCGGCATTTTATGTGAGCCAATGTAGTAATAAAGCGGGCCTGAATCGATTTTAATGTCTTCCAAAGCAATCCACGCGGCTGCCAGGTGGCTTGGAATTTTGGCTGTTACCCAAGGAAAATCCTGATGCGTGGGCTGCTGGCTTCCATACATAAAGACGAGGCTCTGCATGACCACCACTTTTTGATTAAAAATTGCTTCCAGGAATGAAACAATGGAAGGATGCGTCATCAGTTTTTTCCCTGCCACCGATGAGTTGTGGAAATCATTGATCTTCACATATTTACCCAGTAATGCTTCTTTTGGGAATTCCCTAATGTTTCGTTCCTGATTTGGTTTAAACTCATCCAGATCTATGCGGACAGAGAGGTCATATTTGTCAGGATTTTGCACCAGCTCCTGGAAATCGCCCCAGAATTTATCGATCATTTCTTCCGGGATAACATTCTCGAGAACGGCGTAACCTTTTTGTTCCCAGTTTTCGAGCTTTTCTGCCATGTTATAAGGCACTTTGTAACGAGGTGGATGTTTTGCCAGGAAGTCGGCAATGTTGGCACCAGGCTTGTCAATCCAGGGGAGCGTAGAAGAGTCAAATTCTTTTAAAGGGAAATAATGGTCTTTAAGAGATTCGGCCTTGCGAATGACGCGCTGAACAATGCTCATGTTGTAATGGGTTAAAGAAAATGATGTTACCAAATATAATCAAAACTACTTGGCGTGACGGAGCAAATGCGTCACCGCTGGCTACTACTTATTAAACGTGCAACTGCTGTTGTCCGCGTACCGATAATAAGACTTATAGTTAGACGCTTTCGGATCCATACAACCCTTTAAATTGAGCAATTGAATGTTCCTGAAATCAATGGGATGGCTTTCGGCCTGAAGTGCGATGTAACCGCTTCCAAGCGGCGTATTGTCTTTGCGCACCCATTCCGCTTCGCTGCCTACTTTCCCATCTTTAAATGTATGATTTTTACCAACATAACCACCACCAATTTTTGGATTTGTAAACACCAGGACGGTGTCGCCTTCGATCATATGGTAAACGATCGAGTCGCCCAATACAATCGCCTCGGCAGTTACCCACTGGTCTCCATTGTAAGTTTTTGAGCTGGAATTGATGCAATGTGCCTCATCCACTTTGCCATTGATCTCCACAATCGTTCCGGGTGTACAAAGGTTGCCCGTTGTGCGTTCACCTGCATTTAACCCGCCCAAATATTGCATTTCCAGAGAAATAGGGAAGTCCTGATCGAGGCCTAAGCTTGCAGCAGACTGCGAATGAAGCATTATGCCGCTGTTTCTCACATTCCAGGAAGCCCCGCCGGGCACCTGATTGCCAGTAAAGCGATATTGGAGCCGGATCTTATAATGAGAAAAGGGCTTGTTGTAATACATATGCCCGTATTCGGTCGTAAACTTATCGTATTCCTTATAGTTCACCCGGATCATGTTGTCCTCAACAATGAAGGTGTTTTTGTAATTATCATTCACCTTATGCCCCGCAATCTTAATGTCCCAGCCCGTCAGGTCTTTGCCATTGAACAATGATTGCCATTCTTCCTTGTCAGCGGCTTTTTGGGCTTTTAAGCTGATGGATAAGAATAGAAAAGATAGGAGTGCTAGGTTTTTGAGCATTGGATTTTTGATTTTTTTGTTGCCACGGATGCACGAATGTTCACGAATAACGATTAGTGAAAATTCGTGTATCCGTGGCAAAACATCAAAGCACGAATCGCTTAAATTCTAACTTACCTCGTGCGAAATTAACCAATGGCAAGCTTACCCGCCTAACTATCGCCGCTTGCGGCGCTCTTTCGGCTTCGGTGCGGAAGAGGAGCGGGAAGATGAAGTTGATGAACGTCCGCTTTTTCCGGAAGAACGCGACTCGCGCGACTCTCTGGGTCGCCTGTCCCGATCACCCGAGCCATTGTTATTTCTAGCTGGCGATGGGATCGTTCCAGCCAGATACAAATCCATGCTTCTCCTGGCAAGGTTCGTGTCTTTTACCTTTACTTTCACCTTGTCGCCGAAAGTATAGATCTTCTTGGTACGCTGACCCAGAAGCCGGTAATTTTCCTTATCAAGCTCGTAATAATCATCTCCAAGGTCTGTCATACGGATCAGGCCTTCGGAAGCGGTCTCCGTTATTTCGACGAAAATCCCGAATTCAGTTACGCCGGTAATGATCCCGTCAAACTCGCGGTCTTTATCCATCATACTCATGTACTCAACCTGCTTGTATTTGATCGAAGCCCTTTCGGCCTCCGCGGCGAGCCTTTCTCTTTCAGACGAATGCTTGGACGCCTCTTCATAGCTTTCACTAGGCACAGAATTGCCACCATCCAGATAATGTTGCAACAGCCTGTGCGCCATCACGTCCGGGTAACGACGAATGGGCGACGTAAAATGGGAATAGCGTTGGAAAGCCAGTCCGAAATGGCCCAGATCATCAATACTATACCTTGCCTTTGCCATGGTTCGCACCGCCAGGGATTCGATCAGGTTTTGCTCCGGTTTGCCTTCTACTTTTGAAAGCATGCTGTTCATGGATTTGGCGATTTTATTTTCCTCCTCCACTTCGAGTTTATAGCCCAGTTTACCAACGAAATTGGCGAAAGTCTGCAAACGGTCGGTGTCCGGTGCTTCATGGACCCGGTACACCATTGTATTTTTATTCTCGCCTTTTGAAAGTGAAAACACATATTCCGCCACCCTTTTGTTGGCCAGAAGCATGAATTCTTCAATTAGCTTGTTCGAATCGTGGCGTTCTTTGGTATAAATGCCCAGCGGTTTTCCTTGCTCGTCCAGCTTGAACCGAACTTCCGTTGTCTCAAAATTAATGGCGCCGTTTTTGAACCGTTCTTTCCTCAGGATTTTGGCAAGCGTATTCAATGTGTTCAGCTCGCGCGGATAATCTCCCTCTCCCGAATCCAAAACGGCTTGCGCTTCTTCATAGGAGAATCGCCTGTCCGAATGTATGACTGTCCTGCCAAACCATTCTTTGAGCACTTTTCCTTTCGGACTTATTTCAAAAATCGCTGAGAACGATAACTTATCCTCGTTAGGGCGAAGTGAGCAAAGATTATTAGACAGTTTTTCAGGAAGCATCGGGACAGTCCGGTCCACCAGATAAACTGATGTAGCACGGCGGTAAGCTTCTTTTTCCAACTCGGTTCCAGGCAGTACATAATGCGAAACGTCCGCAATGTGCACGCCGACTTCAACATTACCTTCATCCAGATAACGCACAGAAAGTGCATCGTCAAAATCTTTCGCATCAACCGGGTCGATTGTAAACGTCAGCACGTCACGGATATCTTTCCGTTTTGCAATGTCCTTTTTTGAAATCTTATCCGGAATTCGCTGGGCTTCCGCTTCAACTGTTTCAGGAAAATGATAGGGAAGTCCGAACTCAGCAAGAATGGCATGCATTTCGACATCATTGTTACCCGCTTTTCCAAGAACTTCAACGATCTCGCCCTCCGCCTGGCTTCTGCGCGTAGGCCATTGGGTAACTTTTACAATCACCTTATCACCGTTCTCCGCGTCCTTAACCTCTTCCGGTTCAATGTAAATAGGGTCAAAAAGCTTCTTGTTATCCGGTTGGACGACAGCATAGCGGGACGTAATTTCTATCACCCCGACAATATCGGTGCCCGATCGTTCCACAATCTCCGCAACGCGACCTTCCACACGGGTTTTGCCCGAATCATTGCGGCCGGATCTTGAATTCCGACTGTTTTTTGTCAGTGGCTGAACCGTCACAATGTCGCCATCCCAGGCGCCGTTCAGCATTTCGGATTCAATGTAAATGTCGTCTTCACGACCCTCAATGATCACAAATGCAAACGACTTGTTAACACGGTCTACGCGGCCGGTCAGCCCTTTTTTAACTTCTTTATTCGGCCCGGCTGTGTAACCGCCGTTTTGGTGCATAAGCCTTCCTGACTCTTCCAGCTCATGTATGATTTCATTAAAAAGCGCCCTGACCTTCTTATCCTGAACGCCAAAATGGTCGTGGATATCAAACGGCCGGAACGTCTGCTCACTGTTCAGATCGAAGAAAGCCGCAATATCAGCCTTCAAATTATCGATGTAGGAAACGATATGATGAGGCGCTTTGGCCTCTTTCTTATCATTGCCTTGTTTATCTTTTATCTTTTTATCTCTCATTTATTCTTAATGTAATGCCTTCACATATGTAAAAGCGGATTGCTGGCTCCGTCCACTCATTCTATCCGAATAATATTCTCCGGCCGGACGGCTTTGAAACAGTGTAATCTCAGATAAAGCTGTGCCAGTACGACAACATCTTCCCTGCAATATCGACAAATTTTGGCCAGATCTTTTTCTTCCCAATAAACCCGCGTTACCTGGTCGCCGCTCATTTCATTTTTACTGCCGGGAATATCGAAAACGGCTGCAAGCAAGTCCAGGGAAGTGTAACTTTTATAATCACCAAATTTCCAAAGGTCCATTGTGTCCTGATGCAGGATTTCCCATGGTTTTTTACCCGAAATCTGTAAAGCTTTTGGAATTTCGATGCAATGGATCAGCATTCGGCGGCACAGGAAGGGGAAGTCGAATTCCTTACCGTTATGTGCGCACAAAATGAGTTGCTCGGGTGGATATTTCTCTATTAACGCTTTGAACTGCAGAAGAATATCTGCCTCATCATCTCCGGAAAAGCTGCTGACTTTAAACGAAATTTCATCGTGATCATTCCAGTAAAATGCACCGAATGCAATGCATACAATCTTTCCGAATTCCGAGTAAATGGCGCCGCGATCATAGAAATATTCCGCATTGGAGAGCGTCTCGTCGCCTTTCCTGAAACTCAGGGTTTTTTTGTCCCAAAGCTTCTGCATCCGTTCGGGGAGCTGGTCATAGGATGCGAATGCAGAGACCGTTTCAATGTCAAGTAACAAGAAGTTCTTGGCACGCTTTCTAAATTCATCAGTCATAATGTGTGTTTGGTATAAAATTCCCGCTACTCGTGCACTACTCCCTCCAGACCAAGCGGGCTGATCTGGATCAGGTTATCTTCAATAATGCTGTCGGGCACGAAGATAAACTTTTTATCGTATATCTGATTTTCAATGAAATAGCTCACCCAAAATTCATTGTTAAGATGAAAAACATCGGGCATAATAGGCTCAACAACAGCATGTTCGCCTGCATTTATTAAGGGAAAGAAATGCCTTAATGTGGAAGTGCGCTGGTCCGCATTTGTGCCTGATTCACCGCTGCCGTAACCTTTTGACGTAACAAAAACGTTGGTGATCGGCTGCGCATTCCGGTTGATCACGATCACGTTCCATTCTTCTGCCTGCGCTTCATTGATACTCCTTACAATTGCAACCTGTATGCCCTGAACGGGATGAAATATGATGTCTTTTTTCATTAATTCTCTACTTACAGCTCCATTTGGAACAGTCCTGCTAAATGATTTTTTAATTTATCTGAAACTTCCTGCATATCCAAGTCCCTGCCCAATTCCGCTGCCATGGAAGTAACTGCCTTATCCTGAATGCCGCACGGCACAATGTTGCCAAAATAAGAAAGATCCGTATTAACATTCAAAGCAAAACCATGCATCGTAACCCACCGGCTAGATTTCACCCCTAATGCACAGATTTTTCTAGGATTTTTTTGTTCTTCAAAATCAAACCAAACGCCCGTCAAACCATTAATCCGACCGGCGATTAGCCCATAATCAGCTAATGTTAGGATTATCGCCTCCTCCAATGTCCTCATATAGAGGTGAATGTCTGTAAAAAAGTTATCCAGATCAAAAATCGGGTAACCAACGATCTGGCCGGGACCATGATAAGTAATGTCGCCGCCGCGGTTGATTTTGTAATATTTTGCCTGTTTTGCCAAAAGATCATTCTCACCAAGAAGCAAATGATCCGCTTTTCCACTTTTCCCGAGCGTATAAACGTGCGGATGCTGGCAAAAAAGCAAATAGTTGGGAGTTAAAAGCTGCTCGTCCGTACCGAGATTCCGGTTCGCCGTCTTCACAGAGATCGTCTCCGCAAAAATCTTCTCCTGATAATCCCAAGCCTCCTGATAATCAATCAGCCCCAGATCCTGGAAATGAACATGTTTGTTGATGAGGGTATTCATTTAAAATTTTTGTGACCAATTTATTTTCCAACGTCTTAATGTTGGAAGTGGTTTAATATTTAACACACATTAACACGTAAATTGTTCTCATGGCAGCACATAATGACCTCGGAAACTGGGGTGAAGATCAGGCAGCGGCGTTTTTGGCGCAGAAGGGGTTTGAGATTGTCGAGAAAAACCATCGCAACCGATATTCCGAAATCGACCTCATTGTTACAAAAGACAAGATGCTAATCTTCGTCGAAGTCAAAACGCGCAGCAACACAGGTTTTGGCATGCCCGAAGAATTTGTAAACGTGACCAAAGCCCGCCTGATCATGCGTGCAGCCGAACATTACATTTTCGAAAAAGACTGGATGTTCGACATCCGCTTCGACATTGTTTCCATCCTGATTCAACCAGACGGGAAGTCTGACATTTATCACATTGAGGATGCTTTTTGTAAGTGAGACCGTGTAAATAACCAATTTAAAGCCCCTTCTGAAAGCTTTTTCTATAATTAAGCGGGCTCATTTTCATGCGCCTTTTGAAGAGTTTATAAAAATGGGAGACGTCGCCAAAACCGCTGTCAAAGGAGATTTCCGAAACCGGCCGGTCTGTTGACAGCAACTGTTGCACGGCGAAATTGATGCGGTAATCGATTACTGTGTCCAGAAAAGTTTTGTTGGTAACCCTTTTGAAATATTTACAAAAAGCATTGGGTGACATATTAACAACCGCTGACACCTCATTCAGCACAATATCATTCCGGAAATTATCGATAATGTAGCCCAGCGCCGCATTAATGCGATCCTTATTACTATTGATCTGAGTGGCGACAACACCGTCCTGGTCCAGCAGGACGAATTCTTTGGAATCGGCCAGATCTTCGAGAATGTCCAGTAACAGCAGCATTTTTTTCAAAGCATTTTCTTCCTGCGCCAAAACGCTCATTCTGGCGCCTATTTCCCTGGCAGTTTGTCCCGTGAAATGAATGCCGTGTGCGCTGATTTTTAGCAGGTTGCGAATGTTAGACAGTTCTGGTCTGTCAAAGAAGTCGGTTCCCAGGAAACTTTTGTCAAACTGCGCTACGATAGACTTGGCGTGAAAGCCAGGCGTTGAAATGCTTTCCGATTTCCAGGAATGCGGCAGATCCGAGCCCAGTAACACAAGATCTCCGTCGTTAAAATCGGCCATTTGCTTGCCTACATAGCGCTTCCCTTTCCCTTTCAGGATCAATGTAAGTTCAAATTCGGGATGAAAATGATAGGGGACGTTAAACTTTTCGAGATTGAATGAGTTAACCAGAAACGACGCATCCGATCCGGAATTAATCGTCTCAAATAGGGCCTTTATCATTGACTATCTTAATCGTAGTAGAATTGTTGAGGTAAAACTAGATAATATTAGCCACAAAATATCCATTATTAGCCTAGCCACCAACAACAAAAGAGCCGAAATTTGAAATTGATTATTCCTAAACTCTTAAAAAGTTATGACGACCAGAACTGCTCCCGATCTGGCTGATTTTAAGGCAATCTCTGAAACTGAAATCAATGCATTCAGAGAAAATGGTCATGTGCTCATCCCTGGCGTGCTGAATGAAGCGGAAGTGTCTCATTACAGGGACGTTATCAACGCTGCTGCCACAAAGTTCAACACCGAAAAGCGAAAGCTGGAAGACAGGGACACGTATGGAAAAGCTTTTTTACAGATTACAAATTTGTGGGAAGTGGACGAAAACGTGAAGAATTATGCATTGGCCAAACGCTTTGGAAAAATTGCCGCAGACCTTTTGGGAGTAGAAAACGTCAGAATTTACCACGACCAGGCTCTTTATAAGGAGCCTGGCGGTGGCTTTACCCCCTGGCACCAGGACCAATATTACTGGCCTGTTGATACCAAAAACACCATTACCATGTGGATGCCGCTGATTGATATAGACGTCGATATGGGCATGCTTACATTTGCTTCTGGGTCGCATCGGGCCGGTTTTGTTGAGAATGTGCCCATTTCCGATGAATCGGAGGCTATGCTTGAAAAATTTATTCAGGATAAGGGTTTCAAAATTGCGCGTGCACAAACCATGAAAGCGGGCGATGCGACCTGGCATTATGGCTGGACATTGCATTCCGCTCCGGGAAACAAATCGGCTGATACGATGCGTGAAGTAATGACCATTATTTTCATAGCCGACGGCGCAAAAGTGACGGAACCTAAAAATAAACACCAGGAAGCCGACCGGCAGCGCTGGATGTGCGGCCAGTCGGCTGGCCAAGCCCTTAATTCTCCACTGAATCCATTGATCCTTTAAAAAAATCCGTCCGCACGGCATTAGAAAAGTGTTGGCACCGGGCTTAAACACATTCAGGGTTTAACCAAAATCGCCTTAATGGAGCAGGACAAAATTTCAGCATTCCGGATGCAATTGAAGCCGGGTAATGAGGTAGAATATAAAAAACGTCACGATGAGATCTGGCCTGAGCTGGCGCAACTGCTTAAAGACGCGGGCATTAAGGAATATTACATCTTTCTGGACGAGGTTACATTAGCTCTTTTTGCATTCCAAAAATTGGGAAGCAATGATCAGACCGCAGGTTTGGCATCATTGCCGATCATGAAAAAGTGGTGGGATTACATGGCAGATTTAATGGAGGTTAATGCAGACAATTCGCCGCAAACAGTTTCCTGCCCGGAGGTTTTCCGACTTTGACAGCTGATTTACGGTGTTGCAATTTTATTTTTTCTAACTTGCAGCTCTGTAATCCGCCGAAAATATGAAGAACACGCACTTCCTGATCACCAGGGAGCAATCGGATGTCCGGACCTTGTTTCTGGGCGCATTCATCGCGCAAGTCGATGGCAGCAAAGCCACTTCACTCAAAGATTTTTACCAGGAAATTTCCACAGCCATGCACTTCCCCGAACATGACGGGAAAAATCTCGATGCGCTGGACGAAATGCTGAATGATCTGGAATGGATCAAAGAGCAAAAAGTGATCATTTACATTGAAAATTCGGCTGATTGGCTCGCCAGGGAAAAATCCGAGGAGAAACTGCTTTCGGTGATCGACATTCTGGATGCCACGGCGGAGGATTGGAAATGGATGGATGAGGAAGAAGAAGGAACGCCGAAAAAGGAATTGCAGATCGTTTTCCACGATTCGGAACGCATCCGCACATTGCTTGACGAGCAGGAAATTCCTTACTGGGTTTTGAGTTGAACCACGTCACGCTTCCATTGTACATAGCCGCCTACTGCCAGCGCGAGAAAAACAGCATATAATATGGCCGTCAAATGCAGGTCTTTGTAAAAATACATGACCACGTAACAGGCATCCGCAATAATCCACAAGATCCAGTTTTCCAGATATTTACGCGCCATCATCCATTGCCCGATCAGGCTGGCTACAGTCAATGCGGAATCGGCATAAGTAAGGCTGGCGTCTGTAAATTTGCCTAATAAAAATCCCCACGAAGCGGTTATAGCGATGAAAATCAAGCCGAAAACAGGATACATCCGAACTGGCGTGCGGGTTACACTGATCCCGTCGTGATTTTTCCCTCCAAATTTCCACATCCACCAGCCATAAATGCTCGTCAGGAAATAATAACCCTGTAAACCTGTATCAGCATAGAGCCGGACCTGCCAGAAAACGATCGCATACAGCACTGCATTTACAATCCCGAAAAGCCATCCCCAGACATTCTGTTGCGTATTTAAATAAACACAGATTGCGCCGGTAATAAAGCCCAGTATTTCAAGCCAGGTGGTGGCAATGCCCGCCAGAGAAATGGTTTGATTGAGCCAATCGGTCATATTTTCAGTGCTTTCAATGATTATCCGGCTAAATATATCAGCTCCGGGGCGATTAACAATTTTGTAATTTGCCGTGTTCTGTGTTTCCAGCTATTTTTGTGATAAGATAGCACGGCAGGCAAAGTGGCAGACATTTGAGATATGCTGTTTGTGGCAAATAGTTTGTGGCAAATAGTTTGTGGCAAACATTTTGTATAAAACCGTTGTTATTTAAAATGCCGGTCAGGGAAAATCCTGAAACGGCTTTTTGCATTTACATTCACTTAGCGAACACCGCTTTATTTACGATACATAATTGGAAGTTAAAGACTTACTAACACTCTACAAAGGAGACAGTTATCTCGATATCCTGAGTACGCAAATTGCCTCAAAAGATCCCGAAGCGGCGCATGTACAGATCAAAGGATTGGTGGGGAGCCTGGATGCGGTTGTGGCCGCGTCTATCCAGGAAAAAAAGAAGAGCCCGGCCGTTTACATTTTGAGTGACAGGGAGGAGGCTGCTTATTTTCAGAATGACTTGCAGAATCTGATCGGCAAAACGGAAGTTTTGTTCTACCCGACCTCCTATAAACGCCCTTATCATTACGAGGAAGTGGATAATGCCAATGTCCTCATGCGCGGCGAAATCCTGAACAAGCTGAGCGGCAGCAAATCATTGCCAACCCAAATCGTCACTTATCCGGAAGCATTGTTTGAAAAAGTGATCAATAAGCGGTCGCTGAAAGCCAACACATTTTCGGTGAAAGTGGGCGAGAAGCTTGATCCGTCATTTTTGACAGAGTTTCTGACCAGTTATGGCTTCGAGATTACGGATTTTGTGTTTGAAGCGGGTCAGTTTTCCGTGCGTGGAGGGATTTTGGATGTGTTTTCATTTGCTAATGAGCATCCGTTCCGTATTGAATTGTTTGGCGATGAGGTGGAGAGCATCCGTTCTTTTGACCCGGATACACAGCTTTCGATCGAGAGTGCGAAGCAGATCAACATTGTTCCGGACATTCAGCAAAAATTGTCACAGGAAACACGGGAGTCGTTCCTTAATTTCTTTGCGCCGGAGACGGTTCTCTGGTTTAAGGATGCTGAGCTGACATTGGAAATCATTGAAAGTTGTTTTGAGAAAGCGGAAAAAGCCTTGCAGGAAGTGACCGGAGGCGGCATTCAGATTGTTTCCAATCCGCAGGACCTTTTCGAAACGCGCAGGGGATTTCTGAACCAGGTTAAGAAGTTCAAAACCGTTGAATTTGGTAAAAAAGGTTATTTCAAAACAGAAAACAAGCTTCCTTATTCTTCCAAACCGCAGCCTTCATTTAATAAGGATTTCAAAAGACTGCTCGACGATCTTTCCGAAAACCAATCGAAAGGTTATGTCAACATTATTGTTGCCGAGCAGCCCAAGCAGCTCGATCGGCTTGAAAGGATTTTTGAAGACCTGGATCCATTTGTAAAATTCCGACCAATGCACATTTCGCTGCGGGAAGGATTTGTGGATGATAACTTAAAGGTGGTTTGCTACACCGATCACCAGATTTTTGCCCGTTTTCATAAATACAGACTTAAAGAAAAATTCAGCAAATCAAAGGCGATCACGCTCAAAGAGCTTAAATCGCTGCATCCGGGCGACTTTGTAACCCATGTGGATTATGGAATCGGCCGCTTCGCAGGCATGGAGCGGAAGGACGTAAATGGTAAGGAGCAGGAGGCGATCCGGCTGATTTACAGAGACAATGATTTGCTTTATGTGAGTGTGCATAACCTGCATAAGATCGCAAAATACACGGGTAAGGAAGGCACGCCGCCCGCCATGAGCAAGTTGGGTTCTGGTGAATGGGAAGCCAAAAAATCGAAGGTCAAGAAGCAGCTCAAAGACATTGCGCACGAGCTCATTGCGCTTTATGCCAAGCGGCGCCAGGCACCGGGTTTTCCGTTCTCGCCCGACAATTATATGCAAGCCGAGCTGGAATCGTCCTTTTTATACGAAGATACGCCCGACCAGGCTACGGCGACAGCCAATGTAAAAGAGGATATGGAAAAAGCGCATCCGATGGACCGGCTGGTTTGCGGGGACGTGGGTTTTGGTAAAACCGAAATCGCGATCCGCGCGGCTTTTAAGGCCGTTTGCGACAGTAAGCAGGTTGCTGTACTGGTGCCGACGACCATTTTGGCGATGCAGCATTTCAAGACATTCAGTGAACGATTAGGCGATTTTCCTGCAAAAGTAGGTTATATCAACCGTTTCAAATCTCCCAAAGAAATCAAAGAAACGCTGAAACAAGCCGAAGAAGGCAAGATTGACATATTAATAGGCACGCACCGCATTCTGAATAAGGATGTGAAATTCAAGGATTTGGGGCTCTTAATTGTCGATGAGGAGCAAAAATTTGGGGTTAAGGCCAAAGACAGATTAAAGGAAATGCGGGTGAATGTGGATGTGCTGACATTAACGGCGACGCCGATCCCCAGAACGTTGCATTTCTCGCTTATGGGCGCACGCGACCTTTCTGTTATCGCTACGCCACCGCCTAACCGTCAGCCGGTTACGACGGAAGTGCATACATTCAGTGAAGAGTTTATAAGGGATGCGATCAGCTTCGAAGTGCAGCGCGGCGGACAGGTTTTCTTCGTCCATAACCGTGTAAATGACATTGAATCCATTGCCAACATTGTTTTGCGCCTCGTTCCGGATGTACGCATAGGCATCGCACACGGGCAAATGGACGGTGATAAGCTCGAAAAAGTAATGGTCAATTTCATCGAAGGCGAATATGATGTGCTGGTTTCGACCAACATTATTGAGTCTGGAATTGACATTGCGAATGCGAACACCATTATTATTAATTCGGCGCATATGTTTGGTTTGTCCGACTTGCACCAGATGCGCGGGCGTGTAGGACGTTCCAATAGAAAAGCTTTCTGTTATTTGCTAACGCCTTCTGTTTCCACATTAGCGAGCGATTCGCGGAAGCGTCTGCAGACATTGGAAGAGTTTTCTGAGTTGGGGGATGGTTTCAAGGTGGCTATGCGCGATTTGGACATTCGCGGCGCAGGGAACCTGCTGGGTGCGGAGCAGAGCGGTTTTGTGAATGATCTGGGCTATGAGCTATATCACAAAATGTTGGATGAAGCTGTTTCAGAATTGAAGAATAATGAGTTTAAAGATCTGTTCTCCAATGCCTTAGGTCTGCCATCCAAGTTGGTTCCGGATTGCCAGATCGAAACCGATTTTGCGACACTGATTCCTGATGATTATGTCAAAAATATTTCAGAAAGATTGTCGTTATATACCCGCCTCGACAACATTTCGACGGAAGAGGAGCTTGCCAAATTCGAGAAAGAGATCCTCGACCGGTTTGGCCCGGTTCCTGGCGAAGTGGAAGATCTGTTGAAAACCGTTCGTTTGCGCTGGGAAGCAGAGCTTTTGCACTTCGAAAAATTAACTTTGAAAAGCAATACATTGAAAGGCTACTTCGTTACTTCGCAGAACGACGAATTCTTTCAGTCTCCGAAGTTCGGGCAGGTGATTGATTACATTAAACAACACCCAAGAAAAATTGCTTTAAAAGACCAGAAAAGCAAGCTAATGCTCATTTGTGAAGACATTAAAAGCATTGAGCAAGCCAGAAAGGTTCTGATGGAGATGACCGGGTCACGATGACCAATAATTGATTTTTAAAAATAATTTCTTTTCATTTCTTACATTTGCGATTTCGCATACTATAAAAATACCAAACACTTAAGTCACTTTAAAGCAATGATTTGCATGCATAAGATGGGTATCCGGTCGATCGCGTTGATTCTGATTGTGTTATTAGCGGCTACTGCCTGTAGTAAAAAGAAACGACCAACCAGTCTTAAACCTGGTAAAACGAGCTCTAAAACGGGTTTGGCTTACAATGGCAAAGACGGGTTCGAGGTTAAACAGTACAAAGCATTGCCAGCAGGCCCCGACCTTGTTTATATCGAAGGCGGCCGGTTTACAATGGGTTCTTTGGAAGAGGAAGTGATGGGAAGACGTGACAATCCAAAGCGTACTGTCAGTATCCAATCATTTTACATGGACCAGACAGAGGTGGCAAATGTCCATTATCTTGAATATCTAAACGCAGTTCAAAGAGATTCATCTGAGGAATTTTACAGTAAAGCATTGCCTGATACCAACGTTTGGTACAATGAATTATCATTCAACGATTCATATGTGACCATGTATTTGCGTCACCCAGGCTTCCGTCTGTATCCGGTTGTGGGTGTGTCGTGGGTTCAGGCAAATGATTATTGCGCTTGGAGAACGGCGGCAGTAAGTCAGGCTAACAATACAGCCGGACAAGCAGCAGCGGGTCCTAAGAAGAAAAAAGGCTTCTCTTTTGGCAAGAAGAAAAAAGATGCAGCAGCGGCAGACGCGGCAGTTGCAGCGACGGATGCACCGGCACCACAGCTTAGAATTGAAAGTGGTTACGTAATGCCTCCTTACCGTCTTCCAACAGAAGCAGAATTTGAATATGCTGCGATTGCGATGATTGGAACACAATATTCTGATGAAAACCAATCTAACCAGCGTATTTATCCATGGGACGGCTCCACAATGCGTCAGCCACGCGGCCGTAAGCAGGGAACAATGCTTGCCAACTTCAAACGTGGTCCTGGTGACTACGCAGGTATCGCAGGTAAATCCAATGACGGAGCGATCATTACACAAGAAATTCGCTCGTATCCTGCCAACGACAATGGTCTTTATGACATGGCTGGAAACGTAAGCGAATGGGTTTATGACGTTTATCGTCCGCTTTCAAACAGCGATGTAAATGATTTGAACTCTTTCCGTCGCGATGGATATCAGGATGAGGCTAAAAATTACGATAACAAAAACAGCAACTCCCTGGTAAACGATAATTTGAGAGTTTACAAAGGTGGCTCCTGGTCAGACGTTGCATACTGGTTATCACCAGGAACACGTCGCTATATGGATCAGGATTCAGCGACTGCAATGGTAGGTTTCCGTTGCGCAATGATCGCAACTGGAAGTCGTAAAGAATAGGATTAGATTTAAAAGAATATATGGAAGGCGTTGCTCATCGGGCAACGCCTTTTTTAATGTTCTGCCAATGCAATGGTTAGGATTGTGAATGATTCGCAACCTGCGAGTTTTAATGTCTGCACACATTCTTCAAGCGTTGCACCTGTAGTGAGCACATCGTCGATAATAATTACTTTTTTGTAATCAATGTGATCTTTCACGGCAAAAACGCCTTTTACATTCTCCCTTCGTTCTGTTTTGCTTTTGCCCGTTTGCGTGGCGGTGTGTTTTGTTCGTTCCAAAATCGTTGCTGACCACGGAATGCCGGTTGCGTTAGCAAAACCTTCTGCCAGCAAATCGCTTTGATTATAACCTCTTGATTTCTTTTTCTTAGCATGTAAAGGCACGCTAATGATCATTTCGGCTGCGGGAAGCATTCCTGCTGTCATCATTTCCTGCCCAAACATAAAGCCCAGCAGCAACCCCACATCCTGATTTCCTTTGTATTTCAATGCATGCAGCAGGCGCTGCACTTTTCCTTTTTTGGTAAAAAGCAAAAAAGAATGCGTCAAAGCCACTTCGGGAACATTTACAAACTTGTAACGAATAACATCCTGATGCAGGCCGTGGAGATGAATCCTGGGCAGGGAAATCATGCAGGAAGTGCAGATGGTGGCTTCGTTACCGACGAGCGAGCTGTCGCAGGCTTCGCAACATCTTGGGAAAATAAGGTCGGTGAAATCACTTAAAATTTTTTTCAGATTCATTTTTGGTTGTTTTAAATAACTTTGCATCACATCAAAATTCACCCCCGAATGACCACGCTGATCGTAAATGCCCAAGTTGTCAATGAGAATGAGATCCATGAGTTTGACGTAATTATTGAAAATGGTCACATTCAAAGGATCGGAAAAGATTTACAGCACATTGCGGCGGATCGGGTCATTGATGCAAAAGGGCAGTATCTGATGCCGGGAGTAATCGACGACCAAGTGCATTTCCGCGAGCCTGGGCTGACTTACAAAGCAAACATTTACACTGAATCCAAAGCAGCCGTTGCAGGCGGCGTGACGTCGTTTATGGAAATGCCGAATACGGTTCCAAACACGCTCACGCAGGCGCTTCTGGCAGATAAATACAAGATCGGCGCGGACACTTCACTGGCCAATTATTCCTTTTTCATGGGCGCTTCCAATGACAATTATGAGGAAGTGATGAAGACCAATCCGGCGGAAGTTTGCGGGATCAAGATTTTTATGGGCTCGTCAACGGGCAATATGCTTGTGGATGCGCCGGAGGTTTTGGAAAAAATATTTGCAAACGCGCCCTGCATCATCGCCACACATTGCGAAGACGAGCCAACCGTGCGGCAGCGAATGGAGCATTTCAAAGAAAAATACGGCGAGAATGTGCCTTACAACATTCACGCATTGATAAGAAACGAGGAAGCGTGCCTGAAATCATCCACATTCGCGAGCGGACTTGCGCATAAGCATGGCACAAAGCTGCATATCCTGCACATTTCGACGGGTGATGAGGTTGTGCTTTTTGAACCGGGAATCAGGAAAAACGGTCAGATTTTGTTGAGCGACGGAACACCGAAATTAGTGACTGCCGAAGCTTGCGTCCATCATTTGTGGTTTGATGCCGAAGATTATCACACGCTTGGAAACAAAATTAAATGCAATCCGGCAATCAAAGCGCCGCACCATAAAGAGGCAATTCTGCAAGCCGTGCTGGACAACCGCATTGACGTGATCGCAACAGACCACGCGCCGCATACGATTGAAGAAAAAGCGCAGGGTTACTGGCAGGCGCCATCCGGTTTGCCTTTGGTGCAGCACACATTGAATGTAATGTTGGAACTACACAAATCCGGCAAAATATCGATTGAAAGAATTGCTGAGAAAATGAGCCACGCTGTTGCCGACTTATTCCAAATCAGCAAACGCGGTTATATACGTGAAGGTTACTGGGCAGATCTGATCTTAGTGGATTTGAATGCGCAAACGGCGGTGGAGCCGGGTAATATCTATTCAAAATGCGGCTGGTCGCCGTTTGAGGGAGTTAATTTCCAATCCAGTGTAACCCATACATTTGTGTCAGGAAACCTGGTTTTTGAGAACGGGAAATTCAATGAAAATCAGAAGGGTCAACGGCTACTTTTTAGCCGCTAAATAGCCATAATAGTTTTCGATCACATTCAGGTCGGCTTCGGTCCAATCCAATGTGGGCAATTGCCCTGGCGTAAGCCACAGGATCTGTTCGTGCTCGGTTAATGTAATGTCGAGTGTTTTGAGTTTGCAAACGAAGGGAACTAGGATAATTTCGCGCCAGCCCTGATCTTTGGAAGTTTCGGGCAGCCGGTCAATTATTTCAATTTCAACATTAAGCTCTTCGATGATTTCGCGGGCGAGTGTCTCTTCGTCCGTTTCACCTTTCTCTTGCTTGCCGCCGGGGAATTCCCATTGCAAGGGGAAAGATAATGCAGCGCTACGTTGTCCAGCCAGTACTTTTCCATTATGTTCAATCACAGCACAGGGCACTCTCACAACCAATTTTTCGGAAACCAGTACTTCAATCATAGAGGCGGTTAGTAATTTACCGCAAAAATACAAATTTCAATGTTAATTCGCGATTAATTCTTAAAACTTCGCGGAGTATTTGATCAGAATAATTCTCCTGAACGATAGGTCGGCAGAATCCCTAAGTGCTTGTAAGCCTTCTCCGTAACCTCCCGTCCGCGCGAAGTCCGTTTCATATATCCCTCTTTGATCAGGAATGGCTCGTACACTTCTTCAATCGTTTCCGCTTCCTCGCCGCAAGCCGTTGCAATGGTGGAAATTCCAACTGGGCCGCCTTTGAATTTGTTGATAATTGTTGACAGAATGCGGTTATCCATCTCATCAAGGCCATTCTGATCTACATCCAGCGCCAGCAATGCCATTTCAGCAATTTGAACGGTAACTTTTCCATTGCCCTTTACCTGTGCAAAATCACGTGTTCGTCGCAATAGATTGTTTGCAATACGAGGCGTCCCGCGGCTTCTACGAGCGATTTCGTAGGCGGCGTCTTCTTCCAGCGGCGTTCCTAAAATAGCTGCGGAACGCTTCAAAATCGTGGATAACAATTCCGCGTCGTAATATTCAAGACGCGCATTAATGCCAAATCTCGCCCTAAGCGGAGAAGTAAGCATCCCGGCGCGTGTTGTTGCACCTATTAATGTAAAAGGGTTTAATCCTATTTGAATGCTGCGTGCATTGGGCCCGCTATCGAGCATAATGTCGATTCTGTAATCTTCCATTGCCGAATACAGATATTCTTCGACGATGGGATTTAAGCGGTGGATTTCGTCGATGAATAATACGTCATGTTCCTGTAAATTCGTCAGCAAGCCGGCAAGATCACTTGGTTTGTCCAGAACGGGCCCGGAAGTGATCTTGATTCCAGCGCCAAGCTCATTTGCGACAATGTTAGATAATGTTGTTTTCCCAAGTCCCGGAGGCCCGTGAAGCAAAACGTGATCCAGCGCATCGCCACGCTGACGCGCAGCCTGAACGAAGATTTTAAGGTTTTCAAGAATTTTGTCCTGACCTGTAAAGTCATCAAAAGTAAGCGGACGCAATGCGCGCTCAACTTCTTTTTCAGTATTGGAAAGATTTTCTTTATCTCCGGATAAATAATCCTGACGCATAATAATCGGCTAAATAAACAAAAAAATACTCGTTTTAATCTGCAAAAAGAAGCTTACCGGATGATCATTACCGATCCTCGCTTCACATTAGGGGCGCGCTCGGGATAGTAAAGGGCCTCGTAGGAGATCACATAAGGATAGGCGCCTGGCTGCACTTTCTGGCCTTTATAGGTTCCATCCCAGCGATCTTCAATGTTCGTAGAAGCATAAATTACTTCACCCCAGCGGTTATAAATGCGAATGGAGAAATTGGTATAATAAGCCCCGAAAATTTCCAGAATCTCATTATGCCCTTCGCCATCGGGAGTAAATGCATCGGGAATGAAGAACCGTGGCTCGCAGCGATCAACAACTTCAGTTGTTTGCTGCGCTACGCAACCTTCTTTATTGACAGCGATCACCGTGTAAGTTCCTTCTGCACCCACAGTCACCGTCCGCGTGGTGTCGCCGGAATGCGGCCATTCATAGGATTGCACGCCTTGTCCGTTTGCATCCAGAATAACAGACTGTCCATCCGGAATGCATATCGCGTATTCAGGTAAGAGATTCAAAATCGGTGAAGGACGCTCGCCAACCTGAATGGTGTCTGAATTATAGCAATCATTGCGGTCTTTTACGATCACAAAATAAGAACCTGGCTGAGCCACTGTGATGTCTCTGGTGTCTTCGCCGGTGCTCCAGTTGAACTCAATCCATCTTTCGCTTGGCACGGTGAGAACAATTGAACTGTCGCGGCATAATGTTGTGTCTGGCCCGATGCTCACAGCTGGCGGGCGGCGCAAGGTGATTTCAATGGTGTCGGCAGAGAAACATTCGCCTTGCGGACCATTGAATGCAACGGCAATGTAACGGCCTGTCGCAGTTGCATTATAAGTTTTTCCACGTCCTACAACCCTTCCGCGGTTGATCCAGGCATAAACCTCAGCCTGAACGCCCATATCCAAAGGAACAAATGCACCGCAAGTATCTTTATCAGCACCCAGATTAATCGGTGGAGGCGTTTCGAAAATCACGACTTCCTGAACAATTGTTGTGTCTTTACATTTATTGGTCGCACGCATGCGGACCATGTATGTGCCTGGCTTTGTATAGGTGTAAGTTGCTTTTTGTTCTTTCGAAGGTGCTGTAAAGCTGCCGTCTCCAAGGAAATCCCACTGATAAGTGTCTTCGATCGGATCGCAGATCGGGCTTGCTTCGAATGTGGTGGGTTCATTTGTACAAAAACCATTTGCCTCAAAACCAGGACCTGATGATTCCTGCGTGAAATCCTGCACCATATTCGGCAAACCTAACTGACTTTTTTTGCCGCCTAAACTCACGCCATCGCGCTCATATTCCACCCCAGTAAGCGAATTCCCCTCCGGTTCACCAATAACCGCCAGATATTCACTGCCTTCAATCGCCATGTAAATCCTGCCATCGGGACCAAATTGCAATGCGCCAAATTTTCGGTTGGCAGAACTGTCAATGGTTATGGCAGTTTCCGTCAGCAAACTGTCGGGCAATGTGAGATCGTATTGCTTTAAATAAGAACTGGTGCCGTTTTCGCCCGAAAACGAAATGTACATTTTCTCCCCGCTGGGCGAAAATTCGATCCCATAAGCTGTGGGCGGCGCGGCTCCCAGATCCACCGTTTTATCATAGGTTAATGTGCCTGTTGAGTCATTGAAACTGAACAATTCAACGTAATTTTTTGGAGGACCCGGAATGATCACCGCCAGTCGGCGCTGTCCGGTGGCACTGTCAGGAGAAGAAAATTTCATATAACCTTCTGCCTTTCCGAGGCTATCATGCTTCATTCCTAACTCAGGCGCGCTGCTTTCTACCAATCCGCCGGTTGTGGCGTGGAAAATGCGGAACTTATTCGTGCCGTAATCGTGGGAAATAACCCAGTAAGTGCTGTCGCGGTCATTACGTGCAGACACTATACGTTCGGTCGTTGGCTCCTGCAATAATGTATTGGTTTCAATGATCGCGCCCAGGCCGTTGTTCCGACGCATATCCACAACGCTTTTCGTCAGCAGCTTTTCACCATTGATGTCGGAAGTTGTAAATACATTGAACAAATATTCACAACCCTTACAAGTAGGCTGAGGCACAATAAGGACGGATTGCGTGGAATTCGGGCTTCCTTTCAGCGGCGGACAATTGGGCTGTTCGAAACAGGGCATCGGGTCGCCATTCTTGTTCCAGACCGTTATACCATCGGAATAAAACAGCAATTGGCCTTTGGAATTGGCTATGGATGAGGTTCCTTCAGGCGTATTGAGCTTTCCATCGGTGATCGGCGTGGGTGGGTTGTTGGAAAAATCAAGGCCCGCATTTCCACCAAAAAACCATTTTGCGCCTTCCTGGTTGGCTGGCTCCATACAGATCTTCACATTGATCCGGTCCTGAATTTTACAACCATTAGGCAAGATAACTTCCACAGAATAACAGCCTGAACTGTCGACATTTAAGGTCTGCGTCGTGTCGCCTTTTGGATACCAGACATATCGGGCGCCATCGGGTGCGCCGTTGGGATAAGGATCCAGAATTAATGTATCGCCCGGACAAATCGTTGTGTCCGTTTTCCATTGCTGAAAAGCAGGCGGCAATTCACCGATCTGTACGACTTTTGAAACCGTTTGCTGCGCGCCGCCTCTCAATGTTCTTAGCAATGTAACTGTATAAGAGCCAGGGGCTAAATAGGAATGTTGCGCAATGCGACGGGTGTCCGTTGCGCCGCCTTCCCCAAAAGTCCATTGCCACGCAATGGCCGTGCGGAGCGTATCACTGAATGTAGTCGAGTCGGCTTCGCAATCGGGATTCTGCATGCACTGCCCTTGAACCACAAAATCCTGTGCGTTAGCACACACTGTGGTCAGCAGGAGCAGAAAGAATGTTAAATAAAATATTTGTTGGTACTTATTATAAAATCGCCCCATGTTTCGTTACTAGTTCAAACACCCCACGCCACCACAATTAATATTCGGATTACCTGACACTACTAACGAAAATAAAATGTTAAAATTTTGTGCGGTAATGTCGTAAAAACCACTCTAATTTGAATATTAATACGCAATTTGATGATATTTTGTGAATTTAATTTTGTATTTTTTTTGAGCCTGTTTTCCTCCCGCTTTTGAACTTGCGGCAATAAGAAATATCTATGACAAAGCGTTTACTTCTCCTTTTTGTACTGACACTGCTTTGCCTGAAAGGTTGGAGCCAGGACCCGCAGTTTTCTCAATTTTATGCGAATCCGTTATATCTGAACCCTGCTTTGGCGGGTGGTGCGCTCGCGCCGCGTGCGACGATCAATTACAGGAATCAATGGCCGTCACTTTCAGCGAATTTCGTGACCACCTCTTTTGGTGCAGATGTATTTTTGCCTAATTACAACAGCGGGTTGGGCGTTTTGGTAACGATGGACAGCCAGGGTTTGGGTAATTTAAAATCAACCGACATTGCGCTTCAATATTCCTATCAGATCCAGTTGAATGATGTTACTTCATTAAGATTAGGAATTCAGGGCGGGTTTGTTTCCCGGAAACTGGATTATTTCGGACTGACATTTGGTGATCAATATGATAATGGCGGACTTACAGGCCGCCCTTCGGATGATCCCTTCGCATTAGGCGGTCCTAATGTAAATTACGCTGATTTTGGGTCTGGATTAATGTTGTATTCAGACTGGTATTGGGCCGGGATTTCGGCGCACCATTTGAACCGTCCTAACCAGGCATTTTCATCGCTGACCGAAGCAAGGCTGCCAATGAAAACAAGTTTCCAGGCCGGATTAAGGATTCCATTTGCAGGTTATACATTCCTTGGGGATGAAATTGATAAGGAAAAAACGATTTCACCTGCCATTATGTACAAAAAGCAAGGCAAATATGATCAGTTTGACGCAGGACTTTACGCAACCATTGAGCCGTTGGTTTTGGGTGTTTGGTATCGCGGGATTCCTTTCAAAAAATACGAACAGAACATTAATAACCACGAATCGTTGGTGTTTTTGGCGGGTTACAGACAGGACAAGTTTTCAATCGGTTATAGCTACGACTTAACCATTTCTACATTAGGTGCCAGCAGCGGTGGTGCGCATGAGATTTCGCTTTCCTATGTGTTTGATCCTATTGAGTCTAAACCCAGAAGGAGTAAGAGCAGCAAACGGCAGCTTTCTTGTCCGAAGTTCTAAAATAGGTTGTTGGTAAATTATTTTCGTGGCGTATAGCGGTAGAAAGCATTTAAGTAGACTTTTTCCTACAATGATCCACCTATTACCTTTACCAAAACGATGATAAGTTACTTGAAGAGCGGTCTTTTTACCGCAGTATTTTTGTTCGCAGCCGTATTAAGCATTGCAGCTGCTCCTCCCAAAAGAGAATTTTACGAGATTAGAATTTATCAACTCAAAAACGCTGAACAAGGAACGCGTGTTGAAAATTATCTCAAAGACGCTTACATTCCTGCCATGCACCGCGCCGGGATCAAAAATGTAGGAGTTTTCAAGCCCGTTGCTTCTGACACAGCAGCCGCTGGGAAACTAATCTACGTTTTCACGCCATTGAAATCGCTGGAACAATTGCTTGAACTGCCTAAAACGCTTGCAAAAGATGCAGCCTACGCGTCGGCCGGAAAGGATTACATTGATGCTGAGTATAAAAATGCACCTTACGCTCGTTACGAAACGATTTTGCTTCAAGCATTTACAGGCATGCCGATGCACAAAAAACCAGGCTTAACCGGCCCAAAAGCAGACCGTGTTTATGAACTGCGCAGCTACGAAGGTCACACAGAAAAAATTTATCAGAACAAAGTAAAAATGTTCAATGACGGCGGCGAAGTTCCTCTGTTTGAGCGACTTGGTTTTAATGCGGTTTTCTATGCAGAAGTAATTGCCGGAAGTCACCAGCCAAATTTGATGTACATGACCACTTTTGAGAACAAAGCTTCCCGTGACGAACATTGGAAAGCATTTGGATCTGATGCGGAGTGGAATAAGCTAAAAGTAAATCCTGAGTATCAAAATAACGTTTCGAAGAACACGAGCTTTTTCCTGACACCAACAGATTACTCTGACATTTAAAACCCCGAATGAATGAAAGCTGCTGTCATTAAAAATCTTCACGAACCTTTGGTTATAGAAGATGTTGAAAAACCACAGGCCGGTTCGGGCGAGGTGATAGTTCAATTAAAAGCAGCTTCATTAAATCACCGCGACGTCTGGATCCAAAAAGGACTTTATCCTAAAATCACGACGCCCATCATCCCCGGTTCCGATGGCGCTGGCATTGTAAGTGAAGTGGGCGAAGGGGTTGATCCGGCATGGATCGGCAAGGAAGTGCTTATTAATCCATCGCATAATTGGGGTGATAATCCGGCTTTTTACGGAGCGGATCATAAAATATTAGGTTTGCCGGATAACGGGACTTTTGCGGAATATGTCAAAGTAGAAGCCCGTTATCTGGTCAAAAAGCCAGCTTATCTTTCTTTTGAGCAAGCCGCAACATTGCCGCTTGGCGCGTTGACGGCGTGGCGTGCGCTGCATACACGCGCGAATTTTCAGTCGGGCGATAAAGTTTTAGTGACGGGTGCGGGCGGAGGCGTTGCACTTTTTGTCATTCAGTTCGCCATTGCGGCAGGAGCGGAAGTTTGGGTTACTTCCGGTTCAGATCAAAAAATTCAAAAAGCGATTGAATTGGGTGCAAAAGGCGGGATTAATTATAAAAATCCAACCTGGTTCAGAGATCTGTTAGTCAAAGCAAGAGGTCCGAAGCTGGGCTATTTCAATGTTATTATTGACAGCGCAGGCGGTGCCGGATTTGCGAAATTAATTGACATTGCCGCTCCCGGTGCCAGAATTTGCTTCTATGGCGGCGGAACCGGCAACATTACCGACATTGTTCCGGCCAAAGTTTTTTTCAAACAACTCAACATTATCGGAACCACCATGGGCACCGAGTCGGAGTTTCAGGAAATGATCAGCTTTGTTGAAGAAAAAGAGATTATACCAATAATTGACACCGTTTTCCCATTAGACCAAGCCGAAAAGGCATTACGCTTGATGGATTCCGGTCAGCAGTTTGGGAAAATTGTCTTAAAAATCTAGCATTTATTTTTGCACAGATTCAATCGCCCCGCGAACGCTTCCGTATTGATTCAACAACTTCTCAGCTTCTGCGGCATCGACATTCAGCTCGTCAATGATCATTTGCTGCGCGCGATTCACCAGTTTTTCATTGGTAAGCTGCATATCGATCATTTTATTGCCTTTCACTTTGCCTAAGCGGATCATTACAGCCGTTGAGATCATGTTAAGGACCAATTTCTGAGCAGTTCCAGATTTCATACGCGTGCTTCCCGTCAAAAATTCAGGTCCTACAACCACTTCCACTGGAAATTCCGCCGCTTTGGCAACCGGTGAGCCATCATTACAAACAACACAACCCGTCAGCAAACCCGCTTTTTGCGCTTCATTCAAGCCACCGATCACATAAGGTGTGCGGCCCGAGGCGGCTATGCCTATTAATGTGTCATTTTCATTCAATTGATAAGGTGCCAGATCCAGCCATGCCTGGTTCCAGTCATCTTCAGCATTTTCAACCGCTTTACGGATCGCCTTATCGCCTCCCGCAATGATTCCCACCACCAGATCAAACGGAACGCCGAATGTAGGTGGGCATTCCGACGCATCTACAACGCCTAAACGGCCGCTCGTGCCTGCGCCGATGTAAAATAACCGTCCGCCCTGCTGCATGCGCGGCACAATTTGCGACACCAGCGCTTCAATTTGTGGGATGGCTTTTTCAACTGCATTCGGGACTGTTTTATCTTCCTTATTAATAGAAAACAAAATATCCTGAACGCTCATTTTTTCAAGATCCTGGTATTTGGACGACGATTCGGTGGTAAGCATAGTAATGGATTTTGCGATGGTCAAAATTAAATATTTTCCTGAAACCATCCTTGACCAAACATTAATTTGGTATTTATCTCAGAATATCTTCAAAAAATCGTGCGAATGTTTGGAAAATAGAAAGATACCCTTCTAATTTGTATCACAAATAAAAAATCAGCGAAATTTCGCTAGACCTGATAGTTACGCTAATGAGATTCATTTTAATCGTCCCAATTCTAATTCTAGTCACGCGTTAGTGTGAGTGAGGACGATTTGCATAAAACCTGGCACCTCACTCACCGCACTGAATGAGGTGTTTTTATTTACAACATATTCACCATGGCAACAGAACTTAACAGATTTTCTAAAACACTTACACAAGAAGTAACCAACCCGGCAGCACAAGCCATGCTTTACGGCATTGGGTTAAAGGAAGAAGATTTCGCAAAACCGCAAATCGGGATTGCCAGTACGGGTTATGAAGGAAATCCTTGCAATATGCACTTAAACGGACTTTCCGTTTATGTGAAACAAGGTGTTACGGCCAATGAAATGGTCGGTTTGATCTTTAACACAATCGGTGTTTCAGACGGGATGACCAACGGAAACGACGGAATGCGTTACTCTCTGCCTAGTCGCGACATTATCGCGGATTCGATTGAAACGGTGGTTTCTGCACAATGGTATGACGGCGTGATTGCGGTTGTTGGTTGTGATAAAAATATGCCGGGAGCAGTAATGGCGATGGCCCGGATCGATCGCCCTGCGATTATGGTTTATGGCGGAACAATTCGTTCAGGACATTATAAAGGACAAAAACTCGATATCGTTTCTGCATTTGAAGCGCTTGGAAAGAAGTTTGCGAACAACATTTCAGACGAAGATTTCAAAGGCGTTATCCAAAATTCAATTCCTGGTCAGGGCGCTTGCGGTGGCATGTACACGGCGAACACCATGGCGGCTTCGATTGAGGCGATGGGAATGAGCTTGCCATTCAGCAGTTCTTACCCGGCGACGCACGAAGGCAAGCAGGAAGAATGCAAGAAAATCGGCGCGGCGATGAAAAAGCTTTTGGAACTGAACATTACGCCAAAAGAAATTATTACTAAAAAGTCGCTTGAAAACGCTTTGACAGTGGTTATGGCACTAGGCGGTTCAACAAATGCAGCATTGCATTACCTGGCGATTGCGCGTTCGGCCGGCCTTTGGTTGACATTGGATGACATTCAGGCCATTTCAGATCGTACGCCATTTATCGCGGATTTGAAACCGAGTGGTAAATATTATATGGAAGATATTCTGGAAATCGGCGGTGTTCCAGCCATTACCAAATACTTGTATTCCAAAGGCTTGATCCACGGAGATTGCATTACGGTAACGGGTAAGACAGTTGCTGAAAATCTTGCGGAAGCACCTGATCTTAATTTCGATACGCAAAAAATGGTTTTTCCATTGGAGCAAGCCATCAAATCAAGCGGTCACATTCAGATCATGTATGGTAACCTCACGCCAACGGGCGCGGTTGCGAAAATTACAGGAAAAGAAGGGATGACTTTCGACGGGGAGGCAAAGGTTTGCGAGCATGAATCGGAAATCATCACCATGCTTTCCAAAGGTGAAATCAAAGAAGGACACGTGGTTGTAATTCGTAACGCAGGTCCAAAAGGAGGCCCAGGCATGTCGGAAATGCTAAAACCAACTTCCGCAGTGATGGGAGCTGGACTGGGAGACAAAATCGCATTGATCACTGACGGCCGTTTCTCAGGCGGAACGCACGGATTTGTTGTAGGCCACATTACACCGGAAGCATTCGACGGCGGACCAATCGCACTGGTAAAAGACGGCGACCGCATTACAATCGACGCCAACACCCGCCAGCTAACCTTACACATTTCAGACGAAGAAATGGCAGCGCGCAAAGCGGTTTGGGTTCAGCCTGCGCCCCTTTTCACAAAAGGAATGCTAGGAAGATACATCAGAACCGTAAAATCCGCCGCCGAAGGCTGCGTAACGGACGAAGCGTAAACATGATAGCTTATGAAAAGCGAGTTTAAATTGGACAGGACGGCATTTCACGCGGGATCCCATCAGGAAACTGAAAAGTATTACGCTAAAAATCAGCCAAAGACACCAAATGAAAGGCTGTCAGCAGCGAATTACCTGAATAGTATCGCTTTTCAATTTGACATAGATAATCCGCCGAAGATGGACAGAACGGCCTTTTCTATGCGGAAACACACATTATAATGGCCAATATCTTTAATGATGACTTTCAGGATTTTTTGGAATCATTAAATGAAAGTGAGGTCGAATACATATTAGTGGGAGGTTACTCGGTAATCCTTCATGGTTATTCCAGAACAACCGGTGATATGGATATTTGGGTGAATAAAACAAAAGATAACTATTCGCGAATAGCAAAGGCATTTGGAAAATTCGGCATGCCGCTGTTTGATATGACCGAAGAAAATTTTTTGTCAAATCCGAAGTTTGATGTTTTCACCTTTGGAAGAGCGCCCGTTTCGATAGATATAATTACCAATTTGAAAGGCTTGGAATTCGATTATGCCTTCCAAAATGCGTCAGATCACATTGTAGACGATTTGATAATTAGATTGATACATTACAAAGATCTGATTACGGCAAAGAAGGCGGCAGGAAGGCCGAGAGATATAAATGACATTGAAAATCTTGAAAATTCATCCGACTAAATAAATAGAGGAGTCATGGGATTTAATGAAAATCAAACACAAACAATGCAAGCAGTTGAGCCGGTGGCTTCGATTGCTAAGCCGGAGTTGATCAATGGTTCACATGCGGTGATCCAGTCGCTGATCGCGGAAGGGGTTGAGACCATTTTCGGTTATCCGGGTGGGGCGATCATGCCGGTTTATGACGCGATTTACGATTATCAGGATCAGGTTAACCATATTCTGGTGCGTCATGAGCAAGGTGCGGCACATGCGGCGGAAGGTTTTGCACGCATTACGGGTGAAGTGGGCGTTTGCCTGGTAACATCAGGCCCAGGAGCGACGAACCTTGTAACCGGAATCGCTGACGCGATAATCGATTCAACACCAATGGTTTGCATTGTTGGTCAGGTGGCTTCTCATTTGTTGGGAACGGATGCATTCCAGGAAACGGATGTGATGGGCGTTACCATTCCGATCACAAAATGGAATTACCAGATTACCAACGCGGATGAAGTTCCAGAGATTATTGCAAAAGCGTTTTATATAGCAAAATCCGGTCGCCCGGGACCTGTCCTGATCGACATTACAAAGGATGCGCAGCAAAAATTGATGACACGGCCATTTGTTCACAAAAAATGTGAAAAACTGGTTAGCTATCACCCACGCTTGTCTCCAAAAGATGAGCAGGTTGCAGCGGCTGCAAAATTGATCAATCAGGCAAAACGTCCGTTCCTGTTCTTTGGACATGGTGTTCAGATTGCGAATGCAGAAGCGGAATTGATCCAATTCATTGAAAAAACTGATATTCCTGCGGCTTCAACATTACTCGGACTTTCTTCCGTTTCTTGCGACCATCCTAATTATGTCGGCTGGCTGGGAATGCATGGAAATTACGGGACTAATGTGTTGACCAATCAATGTGACGTCATTATTGCAGTAGGAATGCGCTTCGATGACCGCGTTACGGGTGATTTGAGCCGTTATGCCAAGCAGGCGAAGGTTGTTCACATTGAAATTGACCCTGCGGAAATTGACAAGATCGTAAAAGCGGACGCACCGGTTGTAGGTGATGCTAAAAGAGCGCTTGAAATGTTGCTTCCACTGGTTAAGGAAAATAACCACGAAGCATGGCGCGAGGAATTTAAAAGATACGATGCGATTGAGGATCAGAAAATTACGCAGCCAGAACTTGCTCCGACAACGGAAAAGATCAAAATGGCTGAGGTGATCCGGACGCTTTCCGATAAAACAAAAGGCGAAGCGGTGATTGTAGCGGATGTGGGTCAGCACCAAATGATGACTGCGCGTTATTATCAGTTCAAAAAAGCAAACTCTTTCATTACTTCCGGGGGATTAGGAACAATGGGTTTTGCATTGCCTGCATCATTTGGGGCGAAAGTAGGAGCGCCTGATCGTGAGGTTGTTGCGATTATTGGCGACGGTTGTTTCCAAATGACGATCCAGGAATTGGGGACCATTGCACAAAGCGGTTTGCCGGTTAAGATCATCATTTTGAATAACAATTTCCTTGGAATGGTGCGCCAGTGGCAACAGCTCTTCCACCAGAAACGCTATTCATTTGTAGAGCTGCAAAACCCCGATTTCATCACCATAGCAAAAGGTTTTGGGATCGACGGCCACACTTGCGGTGCCAGGGAGAATTTGAATGATTCGCTGGATAAAATGCTGGCTTCCGATAAGCCTTACTTGTTGGAAGTTTTGGTAGAAAAAGAAGAAAATGTGTTCCCAATGGTTCCAACCGGAGCTTGCGTGGCAGATATCAGATTGGAATAAAATAGACATTAATTGATCATGACAACATACACCATTTGTGTTTTTACAGAAAATACGATTGGTATTCTGAACAAGATTACCACCATTCTGACACGCAGACGCATTAATATCGATAGTCTTACTGTTTCCGAAACGGAGCGTAAGGGTATTTCAAGGTTTACCATCGTCATTCGCCATGAGTCGCGCGATGCAGTTGAAAAGCTCGTGCGCCAGATCCGTAAAGTGATTGAAGTGCTGGCTGTTTTTGGTTATCTCAATGACGATATCGCTTATAATGAGATCGCATTGTTTAAAATCTCAACGCCAATTGGCGCAAAACCACTTGATATTGAGACCATTAACAAAACTTACAAAGCGTGGGTCGTTTACTGGCATTTGACTTATGTGATCATCCAGAAAACGGGCACGGAAGAAGAGATCTTTGAATTTTTTGACTATATAAAACCGCACGAAATCCTGGAATTTGTGAGATCAGGACGTGTTGCGGTGAGTAAATCGCCTCAGACGCTGGTCGATTATCTTCCTGAGGCTGAGTGGGAGTATTATCAGTAACCGGTCAACTTTACCTAATATTGTTTTTAAATCGAGTAATCAATAATCCAATCAATAATCAATGGCAAAATTAAATTTCGGCGGGGTCGAAGAAGAAGTAGTAACCCGTGAAGAATTTCCTCTTGAAAAAGCACGTGAAGTACTTTCTAATGAAACCATAGCTGTAATTGGTTACGGCGTACAAGGCCCAGGCCAAAGCTTGAACATGCGTGACAACGGATTCAATGTGATCGTTGGACAGCGCAAAGGAGGTAAGTCGTGGGACAAAGCCGTTGCTGACGGATGGGTTCCTGGCGAAACACTTTTCGAATTGGAAGAAGCATTGGCAAAAGGAACAATCATTTGTTACCTGCTTTCTGACGCCGCTCAAATTGAATTATGGCCAACTGTTAAGGCTAATCTTACTGCCGGAAAATCGTTGTATTTCTCACACGGTTTCGGTGTAACTTACAAAGATCAAACCGGAATTATCCCTCCTGCGGATGTAGACGTGTATTTGGTTGCTCCAAAAGGATCAGGAACTTCACTTCGCCGCTTGTTCGTAGAAGGAAAAGGCTTGAACTCTTCTTTTGCAATATTCCAGGATGCAACAGGCAAAGCGCGTGAGAAATGCATCGCAATGGGAATCGGTGTTGGTTCAGGATATTTATTCGAAACTGATTTTTACCGTGAAGTTACGTCTGACCTTACAGGCGAGCGCGGAACATTGATGGGTGCTATCCAGGGAATTTTCGCAGCACAATACGAAGTGTTGCGTTCAAATGGTCACTCTCCATCAGAAGCATTCAACGAAACAGTTGAAGAATTGACGCAATCGTTGATGCCGCTTGTTGCTGAAAACGGCATGGACTGGATGTACGCAAACTGCTCTACAACAGCACAACGCGGTGCATTGGACTGGTGGAAACCATTCCGTGACGCTACTAAGCCAGTTTTCGAACAACTTTACAACTCTGTGAAAAGCGGCGAGCAAGCTAAAATTTCTATTACCCGTAACTCGCAACCTGATTATCGCGTGAAATTGGAAGAAGAATTGGCTGAGCTTCGCGAATCAGAAATGTGGCAATCAGGCAAAACTGTTCGCAGCCTGCGCCCAGAGAACAATTAATTAGATTTTTTTCTTTGCCGTTGGCTTAAGCCAACGGCAATTGAGAATTGAGAAAGAAATATGAAGCTTTGCAGCATGCAAGGCTTTTTTCATTAACAGCAATGGATACAGCTCACTCCGCTCCGACATTAGATAATATTTTTCTTGCTGCCGAGAGGCTTCGAGGCATCATTAACCACACACCGATTTTCTACAATGCGCATCTTTCGGAACAATATCAGGCTAACATTTATCTGAAAAGGGAAGATCTGCAAACCGTGCGTTCCTACAAAATTCGTGGTGCGTATAACAAAATGGCAAGCATGTCCGCCGAAGCGCTTGCAGGCGGGATTGTGTGTGCGAGCGCTGGCAATCATGCGCAAGGAGTGGCTTATGCATGCCGGAAAATGCAGGTCAAAGGAGCGGTTTTCATGCCTACAACCACGCCAGCGCAGAAAGTAAAACAAGTTAGATTGTTTGGTCAGGAATGGATCGAGATCCACTTGGTAGGCGATACTTATGACGATGCCTACTATGCCTCCAAAGAATATCAAACCTTGAATAATGCCGTCTTTGTGCATCCATTTGATGATTTGCAGGTGATTGAAGGTCAGGGAACGGTGGGTCTGGAGATTTTCAAAGACGCTGATTTCAAGATTGATTATTTGCTGATGGCGATTGGCGGCGGAGGCCTGGCGTCGGGGATTTCAACGGTTTTCAAACAACTTTCGCCCAAAACAAAGCTGATAGGCGTCGAACCCGAAGGTTCACCGAGCATGTATCAATCCATGCAGGAGGGGCACGTCGTTACTTTGGAGCACATTGACAAGTTCGTTGATGGTGCGGCGGTTCGCAGGGCCGGGGAAATCACATTTGAGATTTGCAGCAAAAGTCTGGATAAAGTGATCCTCGTTCCGGAAGGCAAAGTTTGCTCATCCATTTTGCAGCTTTATAACGAAGAAGCCATCGTTGCAGAGCCCGCAGGTGCGCTCACGGTTGCAGCATTGGATTTAATAAAAGAAGAAATAAAAGGCAAGAATGTCGTCGCATTGATCAGTGGAGGCAATAATGACATTACCAGAACCGAAGAAATCAAAGAGCGCTCGTTGCTCTACGAAGGCTTAAAACATTACTTCATCATCCGTTTCCCTCAACGCTCCGGCGCATTTCGCGAATTTTTGAATGTCCTCGGACCCAACGACGACATTGCTAGATTTGAATATGTCAAGAAAACCAACCGCGAACAAGGCCCTGCATTAGTCGGCATCGAGCTGAAAAATCGCGAAGATTTCGCACCATTAATCGAGCGAATGGACGCGAACCGGGTTGTTTACGAATATTTGAATGACCAGCCGGATTTGTTTCAATTTATGGTTTAACAAATGCTCCGCGTCCCTTCCGATATCAGCTCTCAGGAATTTGAATCCTTAAAGATTCAGGATATGACTTTTGTTGCGTATCGCAACGAGGTCTATCCGTCCAAGTATGACGTGTTTTTTGAAGAACATGCCGTGATTGTGGTTTTGGAAGGGGAAAAGAAATTTACAAGTCCTACCCAAGAAGTGCATGTTGAAAAAGGTGACATTCTGTTTGTCCAGCGCGGTTTTTATCTAATGTCAGAGTCGATTAATGAGTCTTATAAAAGTCTGGTTTTCTTCTTTGATGAAAAGCTTTTAAAGGAATTCGTCAGTCTGCATCCTGAGCTTTTTAATCCTTCCAAAGCAACGGCAGTGCTGGAAAACCCGATTTTGCTTTTAAAGTCAGACGAGAATTTTGAGAAGTTCATTCAATCGGTTTTCCCTTATTTCCGATCGCGTACTGAATTGAAAAATCATTTCCTCCGGCTTAAATTTCAGGAGTTACTGCTTCATTTACTCGAACTGGACAATTCAAAACAGCTTCGCGCTATTCTTTACAGTTTGTACAAAGGAGAAAAAGCCGATTTGTCGTTCCTGATGAACAGTTATTATCTCAAACCACTCACATTAAACGAACTAGCACGGCTCTCCGGACGCAGCCTATCCGCATTCAAAAGAGATTTCCAAGACGAATTTAACACCTCCCCAGCGCTTTGGCTTAAAAACAAAAGAATCGATTACGCCGATTTTTTGCTAAGGAACAGCACTAAAAACGTTTCGGAAATCAGCACAGAGATCGGCTACGAAAGCGTTTCCCATTTTATAAAGACTTATAAGGAGAAGTTCGGTAGGACGCCGAAGAAGCAGGCGTAATTTGGGATTGTGTTTTGAAAAGCCTAGCTTCATTGTTATAATGTGCTTGCCATGACTACACAGACCGTATTAGATAAATTGAACAAATCAAAAGGCTATTTTTTCAACAAATATCCTTTAAAATCAATGGCTCTTTTCGGCTCCTATGCCCGAAATGATGCCAATGAAAGCAGTGATGTAGACATTCTTGTCGAATTCTCGGCTCCTGTCGGTTTTGAATTCATCGATCTTGCTATTGAACTGGAAGATATTCTTCAAACGAAGGTTGACCTCGTGAGTAAAAAAGGTTTGAAAGCCCCATTATTGCCTTTTATTGAAAAAAGCTTAATTTATGTCTGAGCGGGCACCTTCCATATTATTTCTGGATATGCTGGATTCCGTTGAAACGGTTCTGGAATATACATTGGGAATGGGCTTCGATGATTTCCTGGCAGATCGGAAAACGCGGGATGCGGTGATTAGGAACATTCAAATCTTGGGTGAGGCTGCCAATCGCGTTCCAAAAGACATTCGTGAGCAATATCCGGAAATTGAATGGATGCGGATCATTAGATCAAGACATATTTTGGTGCACGATTATGCCGGAATTGATTATGAAATCGTCTGGCGCATCATAGAAATCCATTTGCCTCCTTTAAAAGATGCGCTGCTTAATATGACCGCCGGGCGCTAAGTCGACACTGCCAATAACAATTTCCGCTCAAACTTCTCTTAAAAACCAAAATCACTATTTTTTGAACCTTTAACGTTATCGTTATTCGGTTGAATTTGTGGTAATTTGTAATCTCAGTTCTCCTTTTGGGAAAAGGGCGGTTTGAATCGCAATTTCTTAGAAGTCAGTCTTGAAGAGGCGAAATTTTAATAATAAAAAAATGAGTAATCAAGCAAGTACCCTTTTCGACAAGGTGTGGGACGCACACGTTGTACGCAAAATTGAAGATGGTCCGGATGTGTTCTTTATCGACCGTCATTTTATCCACGAAGTAACCAGTCCGGTTGCATTCCTGGGTCTGGAAAGCAGAAATATTGGTGTAATGTATCCTGAAAGAACATTCGCGACTGCCGACCACAACACGCCGACAATCAATCAACACCTTCCGGTTCAGGATGCGCTTTCTGCGAATCAATTGAAAGCACTGGAAACCAACTCATTAAAATACGGAATTTCGCACTGGGGCCTAGGCCATGCCAGAAACGGAATTGTGCACGTAGTGGGCCCAGAAAATGGAATTACACTTCCCGGCATGACGATCGTTTGCGGGGATTCACATACATCTACACACGGTGCTTTTGGCGCAATTGCCTTTGGTATAGGCACTTCTGAGGTTGAAATGGTGCTTTCTTCACAATGCATCATGCAGCCTAAGCCTAAGAAAATGCGTGTGAATGTTAACGGAACATTAGGAAAGGGAGTAACGCCGAAAGACGTGACGCTTTATGTTATTTCC
Source organism: Dyadobacter sp. CY351 (assembly GCF_021502625.1). Classification (NCBI taxonomy): domain Bacteria; kingdom Pseudomonadati; phylum Bacteroidota; class Cytophagia; order Cytophagales; family Spirosomataceae; genus Dyadobacter; species Dyadobacter sp. CY351. Next base: position 65,685 of record NZ_JAKFFU010000011.1, read on the forward strand.
AAACTGACAACAGCCGGCGCAACGGGTTATTTTGTTGAATATGCGGGTGACGTTTTCAGAAATATGAGCATGGAAGGCCGTATGACGGTTTGTAACATGAGCATTGAAATGGGTGCACGCGGCGGCATGATCGCTCCGGACGAAACTACATTTGCATACATTGATGGTCGCGACCAGGCTCCAAAAGGAGAGAAGTGGGACGAGGCGCTTGCTTACTGGAAAACACTGAAAACAGACGAAGGCGCTGTTTTTGACAAAGAATATACTTTCGATGCAGCGGACATTGAGCCCATGATCACTTACGGAACGAATCCGGGAATGGGTCAGGGAATATCCAGGAATATCCCAACTTCGGAACAAGTCGAAGGCGGAAAGTCTACATATGATAAGTCATTAGCTTACATGGGCTTTCATGAAAATGAATCCATGCTAGGAAAGAAAATCGACTATGTTTTCATCGGAAGCTGCACCAATGGTCGCATTGAAGATTTCCGTGCATTTGCTTCGATTGTAAAAGGTCGTAAAAAGGCTGATAATGTGACGGCTTGGGTTGTTCCGGGTTCACACATTGTGGAGGCGCAGATTAAAGAAGAAGGGATTTTGGACATTCTTACGGAAGCCGGTTTTGAGCTTCGTCAGCCAGGATGCTCAGCTTGTCTGGCGATGAATGATGACAAAATTCCAGCCGGAAAATATGCTGTCAGCACGTCAAACCGGAATTTCGAAGGTCGCCAAGGCCCGGGCGCGAGAACGCTTCTGGCTAGTCCATTGGTGGCTGCGGCTGCGGCAGTGACCGGCGTTGTTACAGACCCACGTGATCTTCTTTAATTCAAACCCGACATTAACATGGCTTACGATAAATTCACAGTTTTAAAAAGTACGGCAGTTCCTTTGCCGATAGAAAACGTTGATACAGACCAGATTATCCCTGCGCGTTTTCTGAAAGCAACCAAGCGCGAAGGATTCGGCGACAACCTTTTCCGTGACTGGCGCTACAATGGCGATGATACGCCGAAAACGGATTTTGTATTAAACAATCCGATTTACAAAGGAAAAATCTTGGTAGGCGGTCACAATTTCGGAAGCGGATCGAGCCGGGAGCATGCTGCCTGGGCGATCTATGATTATGGTTTCCGTTGCGTGGTTTCCAGCTTTTTTGCGGATATTTTTAAAGGTAACTCATTGAATATCGGCATTTTGCCGGTTCAGGTTAGTCCCGAATTTCTGGATAAAATATTCCAGGCCATTGAGGCGGATCCAAATGCGGAATTCGAGGTGAACCTTGATGCGCAGACGATCACGATCGTAGGCTCCGGCGAATCTGAATCTTTCGACATCAATGGTTATAAAAAACATAACATGATGAATGGCTTCGACGATATTGATTATCTGCAAGCTATGAAAGGCGAGATCAAGGAGTTTGAAGCAGAAAGAATCTATTAAAGCCGGCCGCCGCACTTATGAACAGCCGCTATATTGAAATAATGGACACGACACTCCGCGACGGTGAGCAGACCAGCGGCGTGTCGTTTTCCGCATCAGAAAAGTTGACCATTGCGCAAATCCTGTTGCAGGAAGTGAAGGTAGACCGCATTGAAATCGCTTCGGCCCGGGTTTCGGAAGGAGAATTTCAGGCTGTCCGGAAAATCACTGAATGGGCAAGGGCCAATGGTTTTCTGGATAAAATTGAAGTTTTAACTTTTGTAGACGGCGACGCGTCAATTAACTGGATGCTGGAATCGGGCGCGCGTGTAATGAATCTTTTGACCAAAGGTTCGCTGAATCATTTAAAACATCAGCTCAAAAAATCGCCTGCCGAACATTTTGAAGACATTCGTAAGGTGATTGAATTGGCTGAAAACCAAGGTATCGATTGCAATGTCTATCTTGAAGATTGGAGCAACGGCATGCGGGATTCACCCGAATATGTTTTCCAATCGCTTGATTTCCTGGTGACTCAGCCGGTAAAACGGATTTTGCTGCCTGATACGCTGGGAATTCTAACGCCTTCGGAATCCTATACTTTTGTCAAGTCGATCGTTGACCGTTATCCTGACAGCCATTTCGAGTTCCACGCGCATAACGACTATGACCTGAGCGTTGCGAATGTCATGGAAGCATTGCGTGCAGGTGCGCATGGGTTGCATTTGACGGTGAATGGCATGGGTGAAAGAACGGGTAATGCGCCGCTGGCGAGCACAATTGCAGTCATCAATGACCTCATGCCGGAATTTAAAACGTCTGTCAACGAGCGCTCATTATACACGGTTAGCAAGCTGGTTGAGACATTTTCTGGTGTCCGGATCCCATCTAATAAGCCAATCGTTGGTGAAAGTGTCTTTACCCAAACAGCTGGCATTCACGCGGATGGCGATAAAAAGAACAATCTGTATTTCAGTAAGTTAATGCCAGAGCGTTTCGGTCGTCAGCGGCTTTATGCTTTGGGTAAAACTTCCGGAAAAGCTAATATTGAGAATAATCTGAGGGATCTGGGAATCTCCCTTTCTGACTCGGATCTAAAAAAAGTCACGCAGCGGATTATTGAACTCGGCGATCGCAAAGAAGCGGTGACGCCTGAGGATCTGCCCTATATCATTTCTGATATTCTGGCTAGTAATGCCATTGAGGAGAAGGTTGTTATCGTCAATTACGTGCTCACGCATTCTAAAAATTTAAAGCCTTCTGCCACACTGCAAATCAGGTTTGAAGACGAGATTTTCGAAGAAAATGCGCAGGGCGACGGTCAGTATGATGCCTTTATGAATGCGTTGAAGAAAATATATTGCCGTAAAGGAATCAGTCTGCCCATGCTGACGGATTATGCAGTGCGCATCCCGCCTGGCGGCAAAACCGACGCTCTTTGCGAAACGATCATTACCTGGGAAATCAACGGCAAGGACGTAAAAACCAGAGGATTAGACTCTGACCAAACCGTCTCAGCCATTATGGCCACGCAAAAAATGCTAAACCTAATCGGCATTCCCGCAAGCCCGGAACTGATCGGTGAGATCCCGCTGGTTAGCGCGATTTGATTAATTTGACCAAAAAATAATAGAATGGACAAGGCACAATTATATCAAAACCTCAAAAACTATCTTTTGCAAAAGAAAGTGACAAAGGCGGCTGTCTTTGGTTCTTTTGCACGAAATGAGGAGAATGATGATAGTGATCTTGACCTTTTAATTGAAGCGAGTGGGCTTACTATGTTTGATATTTTGCGTATTGAAGATGAATTAGAATCAATGTTCAAGCGGAAAATTGATCTGGTTGAGTTCAAGGCCGTTAAGTCTTCCATTCAAAAATATGTTTTTGAGAATACGGTCGAGCTTATATGATTCGGGACGATCAGGTTTACATTCAGGACATTATAGAGTCGATTGAGATTATAATGGACTATGTAGAAGGGAAATCGGAAACGGATTTTGAAGTAAGTCTGATGTTACAGGATGCGGTTTATCGCCGGTTTGAAATCATCGGTGAAGCAGCGACCAAAGTTTCAGATGCTTTCAAAGAAGCACATTCAGATATTGAATGGCGATTGATGAAACTAATGCGAAATAAGCTGATTCATGAATATTTTGGAATCTCATCCAACGCCGTTTTTGCAACCATAAGAGAAGATTTGCCACTACTTTTGGCGAGAATGAAAATGATTAAATAATTGATTATCAATTCAAACAATTAATGAAGAAAAATATTCTAATCGTTCCGGGGGATGGAATCGGACAGGAAGTTACAGAAGTTGGGAAAAGTGTTTTGGTAAAAATTGCTGAGAAATTCGGTCACGAATTCAGCTATGACGAAGCATTAATGGGCCACGTTGCGATTGAAGCGACTGGTAACCCGCTTCCGGATGAAACGCTTGAAAAAATGCGTAACTCGGATGCAATCCTATTCGGCGCCGTAGGCCATCCGAAATATGACAATGACCCAACTGCCAAAGTTCGTCCGGAGCAAGGCTTGCTGAAAATGCGTAAGGAGCTTGGTTTGTATGCCAATTTGCGCCCTATCAAGTTGTTTGATGAGCTTTTGAGTGCGTCTTCGATTAAGCCTGAAATTCTGAAAGGTTCGGATATTCTTTTCTTCCGTGAGCTTACGGGGGATATTTATTTTGGTGAAAAAGGTCGTAAAAACGATAACAACACTGCTTACGACATTGCGGAATACAGCAGATACGAAGTAGAACGCATTGGCCGCAAGGCATTTGAAGCTGCTCGTACGCGTGGCAAAAGATTGATGTCAGTGGATAAAGCCAACGTTTTGGAAACAAGCCGTTTGTGGAGAGAAGTGATCCAGGCGCTTGCTCCTGAGTATCCGGATGTTACGGTTGAACACCAGTTTGTGGATTCAGCGGCAATGTTGCTGATCAAAGATCCAAGACGCTTCGACGTTGTGGTAACGGCTAATTTGTTCGGAGACATTCTGACGGATGAAGCAAGCCAGATTGCAGGCTCTATGGGCATGTTGGCGTCTGCTTCTGTGGGCGATAGCACGGGCGTCTACGAGCCGATCCACGGTTCAGCGCATGACATTACTGGAAAAGGCATTGCTAATCCGTTAGCTTCTGTTCTTTCTGCTGCATTGTTGCTGGACATTTCATTTGGCTTGAAAGAAGAATCGGATGCGATTATTGCGGCGGTTGATAAACTTTTGAAAGATGGTTTCCGTACAAAAGACATTTCGGATGCTTCGACGCCTGCGCACTTGCTATTGAACACGCAATCGGCTGGTGCTGAGCTTTTGAAGAGAATCTGATTTAATAGAAGTTTTACCAAATAATATTTGTTTGAAGGAAAACTTATGTTTTATTTGCAGAACAAAATGTTGTTAGCGAAATTTCGCAACCTGATATCATGAACGCACTCGAATTGAACCTTAATCTCCTGAATTTGCTGATACCGTAAATACGGGAAAGGTTATGTTTTGATTCGTTTGAACCCTTTCTCTAATCCGGAAAGGGTTTTATATTGTTTGAAATTTATTAAATTCGTATCCATTAAAATTTTGATACCCACCAATGAGTAATCGAGTCCAGATCTTCGACACAACTTTGCGAGACGGCGAGCAGGTTCCAGGCAGCCAATTAACGACAGAAGAAAAGGTTGTTGTAGCCAAGCAGCTCGAAAAACTCGGTGTAGACATTATTGAGGCCGGCTTTCCGGTTTCAAGCCCTGGCGATTTTAATTCTGTTGTTGAAATATCCAAAGCAGTGCGCGAGCCTATCATTTGCGCGCTTTCGCGGGCGGTGCCGGGCGACATTGATGCGGCTGCCAATGCATTGCAATACGCACGTCGCGGACGCATTCACACGGGCATCGGTTCTTCGGACATTCACATTCAGCACAAATTCAATACAACACGGGAAAAGATCCTCGAAAGAGCGATTACGGCCACGAAATACGCAAAAAGCAAGGTTGAGGACGTGGAGTTTTATTGCGAAGATGCAGGACGTGCGGATCTCGTTTTCCTTGCGCAATTGGTTGAAGCAGTGATTGGTGCTGGCGCAACAGTGGTAAACATTCCGGACACAACCGGATATTGCCTTCCGGACGAGTATGGGTCCAAAATCAAATACATCTTCGAGAACGTTTCGAACATTCATAAAGCGGTTATTTCCATTCACTGCCACAATGATTTGGGATTGGCGACTGCGAATTCTATCGCGGGCATAAGCCAGGGAGCGCGCCAGGTTGAGGTTACGATCAATGGAATTGGTGAAAGAGCTGGAAATACGTCTTTGGAAGAAGTTGTGATGGCTTTGACAGTCCACAAAGAACTTGGTTTGGAAACGGGAGTTAACACGCAATTCATTTATCCAACGAGCCAGCTGGTTTCGAAAATGATGCGCATGCCGGTTCAGGCGAATAAGGCGATTGTGGGACGTAATGCGTTTGCACATTCATCCGGAATTCACCAGGATGGTTTCTTAAAACACCAGTTGACTTACGAAATTATGAACCCGCAGGATGTGGGTGTGGATAAGTCGGACATCGTTTTGACTGCCCGTAGTGGTAGACATGCTTTGAAGCACCGCCTAGAATTACTTGGATTCAGCTTCGACAAGCCAGCATTGGACGAATTATATACAAGATTCCTTGAAGTAGCCGATTTGAAGAAGGAAGTGAACGACGCGGATCTGGTAGATTTGGCCAGAACGGCGATCCCAGTGGAATAATTAGAAAATCATTAAAAAGCATAACCCATTGAATCTGAATTTGATGTTTTAAAGAATTATTTGTAACATTACATATTCAATAACATCCATCAGATTGCAAAAAGCCCTCGGTGATTCTGACTAAGGGCTTTTTTCTTGTTACAGGATAATGGTCCGGTTGCCGTGGATAAACACGCGATCATTGAAAACCAGCTTCAACGCCTTCGACAAAACACCCTTTTCCGTATCCCTTCCCAGTGTAGCCATATCCGATGCAGTTTGCCTGTGATCTACAGATTTTACGTCTTGCGCAATGATAGGCCCTTCATCTAAATCGTTGTTTACAAAATGCGCCGTGGCTCCAATAATTTTGACGCCGCGCTCATAAGCCTGCCGGTAAGGATTTGCGCCGATGAACGCAGGAAGGAAGGAATGGTGAATGTTAATGATCTTGTCCGGGAATTGATTGACAAAATTGGGGGTGATGACGCGCATGTATTTGGCCAGAACCAGATATTCCGGACGGTAAATGTCCAGTGTTCTCAAAATAGCTTCTTCATGCTCTTCCCGCGTGCGGTTTTCGTGGGAAATGAAGTGAAAAGGAATGCCAAATTTGCCAACCAGCGGCTGTAATGTGTTGTAATTGCTGATCACGGCCAGAATTGTGGCATCCAGCTCGTCAAATGCGTATCTGATCAAAAGTTCGCCTAAGCAATGGTGCTCCTTAGTCACCATGAGCACAATGTCCTTTTTCTTTTTAGGATTAATGCGAAGGTTCAGGCCGGCTGGTAAATCAGATTTCAGAACGTCCATTAACTTATCAATGTCCGTCTCGCCCTCAAACTCCGTCCGCATAAAGAAATATTTGGATGGGCTTACATATTCATCGTTGCGGATAATGTTCTGATTATGAGCAAAAAGGATGCGGGTAACCTGGTAAATCAAGCCCTTGTGATCGGGGCCGTCCATTAATAGGATATGTCTTTGGATCATTCGTTTTAAACTAAATGGACTTAAAATTAGTATTTAACCCGTTATCTTTTCCAAAGGTTGCGGTAACTAATCGACTTCCAGGCCTGTTTCAATAATTGACAAAGATATTTACCAATATGGCAGAAGAACTAATAGTCCCCACAAGCACAGACAGAGCGACGGTTTACAGAGCCCTGTTTCCACAAATCGAAGCATTAGTAACAACAGAAAGTGACCTCATCGCCAATCTGGCCAATGTTGCCGCGGCATTGAAGGAAGCATTCGGCTTCTTTTGGGTTGGATTTTATATCGTAAAAGAAGGCCAATTAGTGCTCGGGCCATTTCAGGGGCCGATCGCCTGCACGCGCATTGCATTCGACAAAGGTGTCTGCGGAGCCAGTTACTCCCAGAAAAAAACATTGATAGTGCCCGACGTTGAAGAATTCCCGGGCCACATTGCCTGCAATTCCGCTTCCAAATCAGAAATCGTTTTACCCGTTTTTCACCGGAATGGAACTGTGGCCATGGTGCTGGATGTGGATAGTGATGAATTAAATGATTTCAGTGAAGTCGATGCCGAAGAATTGGGCAAGATCATGAGACTTATTGAGCGAAAACTATAATTGAGTTAAAAGCAAAAAGCCCTGCTACGGTCTCGTAACAGGGCTTTTTGTATGGTCTTCGGCCTAGTTCAAAGAAAACATCGGCAACCTCAGTGCAACCACATTGTTGAACATGAGTTTGGAAATTTTTGGATCCATATAATCAATCAGCGGGAATTCAGACACAAGTGACATTACCTCAAACTCGCTATCTGCTCTTACCACGCACCAAAGTCTGGAGTAATCTTCCGAAAGGGCATAGGACATCAGCCGTCCCTGCTCCATCATTTCATTAATCTTTTTTCTTTGAGCAGGTATTTTCGCTGTAAAATCTTCCGACATAACAGCCGGAAGTTGAATTTCAACCATGTATTGGCTCATAGGTGATAGAAGTTAGGTGTACAGAAATACCTTAGCGTTTACTTCACTTGTAATAAAAGGATATGTATCAATGATTAGTTCCGGCATGTAATGTAGCAAACATTATCAAAAAACCTTTTTTACTTTTTCCAACCATTTCAATGTGCATCGTGTCCAACCTAATACGAATTGCCCTGGTCAGAATTGTGCAATGCGTTAGCCATGAAGCAGTATTCATCTATCTTTGGGATAGCGGTGCTGATTTTTATAACAATAAACCGAACGAAGCACCCCTAAACTTCGGATGACCTTTAACGAACAGGAATTAGTGCAAGGCTGCAAGCAGCGCAACCGGTCTGCCCAAAGACAACTTTATGATGTCTTCGGGGGCAAGCTGTTTGCTATATGCCTGCGTTACACTAAAAACCGGACCGATGCGGAGGATGTTTTACAGGATGCGTTCATTAAGATTTATGAAAATATAGATTCTTTCAGAAACGATAGCCCGTTGGAGTATTGGCTCCGTTCTGTTGTAGTGAACACAGCATTGAACCATCTGAGGCAGCAGAAATATCTGAAAGACCTGGATGACATTGATTTACACCATAATGGCATTGCTGATAGGGAAGTAACATTGGGGGATTTTCAGTTGAAACAACTTTTGGAAGTCATAAAAGAGTTGCCAACCGGATGTCAGACCATATTTAACCTTTATGCCATTGAAGGTTATCAGCACAATGAAATAGCCCAAAAGCTGGGCATATCAGAAGGAACCTCAAAGTCGCAATATGCGCGGGCGAGAGGGCTCCTTCAACAAAAATTGAACAAAGAAAAAAGATTTAATGATGGATCCGTCCGAGATAAACAACTTTGAAGATCAGTGGCGAAAGGCTTTGAAAGAAGCCTCCGAGGCTCCTCCTCAATCAGTTTGGGAGGGCATAGAAGCACGTCTCGATCAGCAGGATAAAGGAATGATACTGCCGCTTTGGTGGCAGTCATCGAGGCTATGGTATGCAGCAGCCTCCATTGTAGCACTTTTGCTGGTGGGTGGTGGGATTTGGTATTCCAATTCAAAAATGAGCGGAAATAAAATTAATACTGAAATTGCTGTCAAACAAAATGCAAAAGAAGGTGTAACAACTGACAACCAGACACCGGAAGGTGGAATAGGAGAGGCTGAAAAAAGCGCAGACGCCGAGGCAAATTCACAAGCTGAAACAAGCGCTCCAACTGAGAAAAGTCAACAAACTGAAACAAGTGCAGATGCTGGTCAAGAGCAACTGGCTGTTGTGAAAAGCAAGAAGGGAAGCGCAACTGCTATTCGTAAGCCTGCCATCAGCAATGAAAATCAGATATTAGCATTAGAGAGATCGCCAGAAAGCGCCGCTTCGACGTCATCCGAAAAACCAGCTTTTACGAACACTAAAACACCTGCGGCTTCGGTCATAGATAACAATGCAGGCCTTGCTAATGGTGTGGCAGATGTCGCTAATGCTCCGGCAAATGTTGCGAATGCTCCGTCCGAATCCACAATGGCGGTAGCATTATTGCCGACAACACCTTACAGCGACCTGGACATTCACATGCAGAAGCGCTATGTGTTTTTCCAGCCTGACGTTATCAAGGAAGAGCCTCTGGCGCCGGCAAAACACACCGAATATTACGCTGGGCTGAGCCTTATGCCAGCATCTTTCAATCCTAATCTTACTGTAAAGGAAGCTCCCGTAGGCTTCTCAGGGCAATCATTATCCATGCGTAGAGCAGTTTCCGGAACGAGCGAAGCAGGTGCTTCCTATGCCGTACAAACACAAGGTGGGATGAAAATTTCCAAGCATTGGTCCCTGGAAATGGGTGTGAGTTATCTGAAAGGAAATTCGACTTATGAAGGTGGCGGCTATGTTTTGAATGCATTCAGCAACAAGTCTGCGAATGTTCTGGAAAACGCTTATGCGGGTCTGGCCTCTGGTTATGCAGGGGTAAATGGTGATAAAACTGCTGATTTTGTTAACAATGGTGCACTCTATATTGATGTAGCCAAAACAGTAAGCAACAACTATCAATATCTGCAACTCCCCGTTCAGGCCGGGTTTACGCTTTATCCCGAGAAAAAATTTAATGCTTCTATCTTAGGCGGTATGATGGCTAATTTCTTCCTCAGCAATGAGTTGGAATCCGCATCAGGTGAAATCATCACCACAAAGGCCAGCGACGAGATTTACAGAAGCATGAACTGGGCAGCCACAACCGGTCTGCGATTTAATTACAGGCTTTCCCCGCGCTGGAATGCAAACCTGACAGGATCTTACCAGAAATCGGTAACATCAGGTTTTCGGTCTACGCAGAGCCTGGATTCCCGGCCGTATCTGTACGGCGTTTCATGGGGAATGCGCTATTCTTTTTGAAATAAATCCAAATCAGTTCCAACCATTTTTTGATTTTGAGTTTCTAGGATAATGTAGATTAAAAACGATCTATTAGCCATGAACAAGATTCTTAAAACATTATTAATCCCAGGAATCATTGCCGGTACGATCATCAGTTGTACCAACGACAATCCGGGTCCGGACAATTTGCCGGACCCGATTTATCCGGTTCAGGTTCCTTCCCGCATTTCAGCAGGGACAAATGAATTTTCATTTAAATTCCTTCACACCTTACAGCAGACAGAGGCTTCGGACAAAAACCTGTTCGTATCACCGCTGAGCCTGCATATGGCATTGGGTATGCTGCTCAATGGAGCCGAGAAGGAAACGGCCGACGAAATACTGAAAAGCCTGCAAATGGAAGGCGTTTCGCTCACAGATCTTAACAATGCGTACAAAACGCTGCTGAACGATCTGCCCATCGCAGATTCGAAAGTGAGCCTTGGCCTCGCAAATTCTCTTTGGTATAAAAGCGGTTTCAGTGTGCAGCCCGACTTCCAATCTGTTTTGAAAAATTCCTTCAATGCAGAGGCAACCGGTCTTCCGTTTGATAATGCAGCCAAAGACAAGATTAACCAATGGGCGAGTGATAAAACAAATGGTAAGATCAAAAAAGTAATAGATGAGATCAAGCCTGAGCACGTCATGTTCCTGCTGAACGCATTGTATTTCAAAGGAGACTGGAAATATCAGTTTGACGCCAAGAATACCAGAGAAGAAACATTTAAGCTGGAAAACGGGAGCGGTAAACCAGTTAAAATGATGTTTACCAAATCAAAATTTAAAACAACCAGCACCGAAACCTATTCGGCGGTCCAGCTTCCTTATGGAAACGGGCAGTACAATATGACATTACTCGTTCCGAAAGGGCAAAATACGGTGGATAACATGCTCACAAGCTTCAATGCAAGCGACTGGGACCGGATTCGCGGAGGAATGCCGGAAGCAAACATTGAAGTAGGCTTACCCAGATTTACATTGGAATATTCGGCTCAGCTCAAAGAAACTTTGAAAGAAATGGGTATTCAAAAAGCATTTACTACCCAGGCCGAACTGGGCAGAATAAATCCGAAAGCGGACCTGTTTGTGGATTTCGTAAAGCAAGACGCCTACTTAGGCATTGATGAAAAAGGAACAGAAGCTGCGGCAGTGACTTCGATCGGAGTGGGCATGACATCCGTTGGCCCCAACCAACAGGTGCTTTGTGATCGTCCGTTTGCATTGATCATCAGCGAAAATACATCGAATACGATACTTTTCATGGGCAGGATCAAGAACCCTGAAAGCAAATAGCAGGGTCTTTCAGCCATAAAGATATTTAAGATAAAAAATGCCGGTAGTCCTGGCATTTTCGGGGTGCGTTATCGTCCGGAGGCCTTGCTTTCGGACGATTTTGTTTTGTATTACAACCATTTACAAAATCACCGTGTCATGCAATAAGTCAAGTTTAAATGTAATTATTACTGGCCTCTATAATCTAACTGCTATGAAACTTAATCCTTTACTCTTGTTATTATTTCTTGCTGCAATGTGCTGGTCATGCAACGACCAATGCAAGGAAACGCGTATTACCAGGCGCTTTACCAATGTTACACACTCTCTTCTGGAGCTGCGGACGATGGTTAAGAACGAATCACCCAGAGCGCTGGAACGGCCTGGTAAAATGTACATTAAGGGCGATTATCTTTTTGTAAATGAGATCAAATCAGGGATTCACATCATCAATAATAAAGACAAATCGCACCCCGAATTTATAACCTTCATCCGTATACCTGGAAACGGTGATATGGCGGTTCGTGACAACATTCTGTATGCCGACAGCTTTTCGGATCTCCTCGCGATTGACGTCAGCGATCCTTCGAATCCAAAAGAAATGCAACGGATTAAGAATGTCTTCAAAAACGGCCTTTTCGATGGCGGCACCTGGACATTGAACGAAACAACAGGCGCTATCAACGATCAGAATGTAGATTTTGTAACTGAAACGGTCACTGTAAATTGCGAGGAAGGTGTAAATCCGGGCTGGTGGGGCGGATGGATGAATGACTCCTTTGCTCAGTCGTCGTTTTCCGGATCATCGTCATCGGCGCCCAGTTCCGGCGGAAGCAGTGGAAAAGCAGGCTCCATGGCGCGGTTTGCACTGCATCAGAACTTCCTATACACGGTAACGCAAAACAGCCTGCATCTTTTTGATGTTGCTATTCCCTCGAAACCAAAAGATTTCTCAACCATAAACTTCGGGTGGGGGATTGAGACCATTTTCCCGCACGACAACAAGCTTTTCATCGGCTCCAACACCGGAATGTTCATTTTTGACAACAGCAATCCGGCGGAGCCAAAACAATTGTCTACATTCCAGCATGGCCGCGCGTGCGATCCGGTGGTGGTGCAGGACAACATTGCCTATGTAACGATCAGGACCGGAACATTTTGCCAGGGATCGCAGAATCAGCTGGACCTCGTAGATGTAAGCAATCCTTCCTCGCCACAGCTTATCAAAAGCTATCAAATGGAAAATCCGCACGGTTTAAGCATTGACTCGCCCACATTGTTCCTTTGCGAAGGCGAGCATGGGCTTAAAGTTTTTGATGTAAAAGATAAATTCAAAATCGACAAAAATCTGCTCGCCCACTGCAAGGATATGGACGCCTTTGATGTGATCTCATTGGGAAAAACATTACTGCTCATTGGAAAAGACGGATTTTACCAATACGATTCCAGCAATCCGAAGGATCTGCGGCTGCTTAGTAAAATTCCGGTCGGCAAAGCGATCTAGGCATTCCTCTTCAAAACGATCCCGATGAAAAAGTTAGCATTTCTAATTATGGCAAGCTCCTTGCTCATGGCGAGCAGTTTGCATGCGCAGAACCACATTCCGCTGAAATACACGAACCATACCGAATTCGGTGGCCTGTTTGGCAGGGTAAAATATGACTTTCAAGGCAACAACGGCCAGAGCCAGGTGGACAACAGGTTAAATCTGACCTTACAGACATTCAACGGAGTCATGCTAAGTAAGCGCCTGGCTGCCGGTGTGACTGTGGGGATAGATTGGTATAAAACAGCGCTGCTGAATCCTATCTCAGCAGGAGTCAGATATGATCTGACAAACCAAGGCGACGTAAAGCTATTCGCAACGGCTGATGCGGGTTACGGCTTTGCATGGTTTCAGGATGACTCAGATGGTTTCGGAACCACCGGCGGGCTCATGTTGAATCCCGGCCTGGGCCTTCGCATGGGCAAGCCGGGCGGCACGGCAGTTACATTCACAATGAGCTATAAACGGCAGGAAGCGCATATTACCAAAGTCCCTCAATGGAATCAGCTGGAACGCTGGGAAGACAGGGTTTACAACCGCTTAGCGCTCAGGTTGGGAATCAGTTTCTAGACCTGTGCAGCAGTTGCTTTACTTTTTATGTCGAAAGACTCAATTTCTCTCAAGAACATTGCTTCACCACGGTGATACCAGGCGCGAAATTTCTGCGCCTGGTCCAGGTGTTTAGGTAAATAGTCAAGGATAACAGAGAGGTCAAACGATCGTGAAGTGACGCCGGCACCGGAAATGACGCCGTCCATGGCATTACACTCCTGTTCAAAATGATTGGGAACGGGCACCATCATTACCGGCTTGCCAAGATACATTGCCTCGCAAACCGATTCAAAACCCGCCGTTGTCACCAGCGCAGTGCAGCTTGCCAGCATTTGGAGGTATTTTTTGCTGTTAATGCGATGAAAAGTTAATGTTTCATCATAAACAAATTCATCGGAAACCTCCGCATTATCCCAAAAGCAATGCAATTTCACCTCAGGATGCGACAGGTGCCATTGGATAATTTGCTTGCTAAGGCTGTGATGTGTCATGTAAACCAGGAAGAAATTCTCCTTAATTGTCTGCATCTGAACCACTTCCTTGCGTAATAATGGTGGCACAACCGTTATTTTCAGGTCATTCCTCGATTCGATCTCCCGGAACGACAACGCCAGGCGCTTAACCGCAAGCCAGGACGTAAGTTTTGAATTGAAATTGATAATCAGCTGATTAACCTTGCTGTTTTTCGGAAAAATGAATTTCGGATGCAAGAGGAGATACTGATGCGCGACGCATACCATCGGAATTTTGGACCGATATAGCACATTATACATGCCACTGAACGTCTCGTAAAAACTAATGATCAGATCGGGCTTAACGTCCTGAATTGTGTTGTGGATCAGGCGCAGCCCGGCTAAATAGGCGCTGTGATTTTTAAGCAAGTTGTAAACAGTTGCCTTTAAATTAATCCCCTCGGCCTGGCTGTTATAAACAATGTTAGGTGCAGAGAAATGAAAAACCGGTGCAGCAACCTGTTCCTCAAAAAATGCCGGAATAACGCGTCCGGGGGATACGCCTACCATTGCCGCTGCAACTTTATGTCCGGCATGGCCCAGAATTTGGCTCATTGAAATGGCTTGCGTCAAATGTCCGCGCCCTTCTCCCTGAACCAAGAAAAGGATTTTCATAGGAACCGCTGGTTTTTCCCGGGAAGCAAACTTGAAAATGCAACCTGCTTATCCATGCTTGCGGGGAAGTTTTCAATGATCGTTTTGTTCGCCGATTTTTTGGAAAAACCCTTCTCCTGAACCGTATGCTGATCATAATACAGCAGGCTCCAGTTTCCTTCAAAATCTTCAACCAATGCGCTTAATGTTTCTACCCAGTCACCGGAATTCATGTACATAATGCCATCGATTTCGCGGATTGCCGGGTGATGAATGTGCCCGCAGATCACGCCGTCGCAATTTCTGGAACGCGCCAGCTCAGTAAGCTTCTCTTCAAAATCGGTCATGTAGTTCACCGCCATCTTTACAGACTGCTTAATGCGCTGTGAGAGTGAATAATACGATAACCCCCGCCATTCGCGATATCGGTTATAGAGCTTGTTTACCCATAAAAGAAATGTATAACCCATATCTCCCAGGTAAGCGAGCCATTTCAGGTGTGTGGTAATAGAGTCAAAAACGTCGCCGTGTGTAATATAATATCGTTGAGAACCTGATGTGAGAATGTAATCTTTCCGGATCTGGAAGTGCTTTCCAAGCCTCAGGGGGATGATCTGATCCAGGAAATCGTCATGATTTCCGCGGATGTAAATCACCTTGGTCTTGTTTTCCTCGATCATCTTCAGAACCCGCTTGAAGAACATGGTATGCTTCCGTTTCCAGACCCCATATTTTTTCAGTTGCCAGGCATCAATGATGTCGCCGTTCAGGATAAGCTTTTTGCAGGAATAGCTTTTCAAAAAATTAGTAACCTCTTCCGCCTTCGAACCACCTGCTCCGAGGTGTAAGTCAGAAATGATGATTGTTCTGAAGTGAGTTGTATCTCCCATATTACAAATATTCTCATTTAACATTACCTGGATGTTACTGGCAGGTTATCAGATGGTTAAGAATTTGGTTGCAAACTCTTAAAACCGGCTTGTAGAAGTATTTAGGGGTTATTTGCGGTTACATATGAAATTCAAAAGAATACTTTTTTTATATTTGATTGAATATTTTTACAATCTATGAACCGACTTCTTCTCTTATTCTGCCTGTTCAGTGCATCTGTTTACGGGCAAAAAATCTACCTTCCCCACGAAGTTGAAAAGGGCGCGGAGCCAACCGGCGGAGTGTCGTATCTGAGCCAGTTTATTGCTTCCAATGTTCGGATTCCATTTTTAAGCGGAGTGAAGGGAGTCAATGGCCGGGTTTATGTTAAAGGCATCGTAGAACCCGATGGCAGCATGTCCCAGCTCGAAATTTCAAAAGGACTGGATTCGCTGACGAATAAAGAAGCGATCCGCATTATGAGCCTGTATAAAGCCTGGAAACCGGCAACATTGAATGGTGAGAAAGTGCGGCAGTCTATGATTTATCCCATTGCTTTTAAAACACCCCCAAATACCAGCTTCGACAGCACTAAATTCGCGATCGTTAACTATTTCGATGACCGTTACAGAATTGCCAAAGATCCTAAAAAGTATGAATACAGGAGCATAATGCCTGTTAACGACCAAGGTTACATAAGCAGTGATGTAATTTATGAACAATTAAAAGGCTCGAAATGGAAAGAAGTAGCCCGGGTTCCCTTTAAAAAGAAAGAGATCTGGTATCATACGAATCTCTTGAATGACGCTGTCGACTCTGTGAAGGCCTATCAGGTGATTGCCAGGGACGATAACGAGGCAAGCCACTCATCGGAAGCCACATTTCAAATGAACGGGAAGTTGCTCGCCTATACAGAATATGGTGTTGGCAATAAAGCATCATTGATCAAAAAATATGACCTTAATGGTGTAGTTAGGGACATTACGGTGGTTTCTGATAGTGCGACCCTGCATTTGTCGTGGTATGACAATGGGCAGATCCAAACGGTTACAGAAATGCCGGCCGTGAAAAGCAATGAATATCAGGAGCGAATGTTTTTTAATGCCTGGAACAGGGATGGAACACAGATTGTAAAGGACGGCGACGGTTACTGGAAGTCTGTAACCAGGATCAGCGCATCGAAATTACTCACCGAGGAAGGCGCTGTTTCAAAAGGCCGGAAGAGCGGGAAATGGCATGGGAAATGGGCAGACGGGACCCTGCATTATGAGGAAACATATGATGACAAAGGAAAGCTGCAGCAAGGCATCGCTTATGAGGATGGAGCGAAACGGACTTACGACAATGCAATCGTTCAGCCGCAGTTTAAGGGAGGACTCAACAAGTTTTATAAATTTTTAGCCGAAAACATCCAATATCCCATGGACGCAGCCCAAAGACGCATTACGGGTCGCGTTTATCTTTCGTTCGTGGTTTGTGAAGACGGCAGCATGTGCGACTATAAGGTTGAAAACGGCATCGGGTTCGGGCTTGACGATGAAGCATTGCGCGTGGTGAAAAAGATGAGCGGAATGTGGGAGCCCGGCATGATGCGCGGGAAAGTGGTGAGAGTAAAATACAATTTGCCGATCAATTTTCAAATGAACTGAATCAGGAGATCTGCCACTTATCCAATTCCAAAGCCGGTCAAAAGCTTTGGAATTTTTTTGTCCTAAAAAACAACAGAATCTGATCCTGATTTGATAATATTGTGATATCACTTTACTATCATAAATATGATCATGAATGAGAAAGAATTACGATCGTCCTCAGGCTATGCGCTCTTTGGGCTCGGCCTGCTTTTAATGTTTGCTGGCGTAGGTTTCGTTGCAGCAGCCGGCTCTGTGCTTGGCGGTGGCCTGGTTTTCGGAATAGGGTTTATTATCCTAATTGGCCTGACAGTCATTAATCCCAATGAAGCTGTTGTAACTACGTTTTTTGGCGACTATATGGGTACCATGAAGCAAAGCGGCTTGCGCTGGGTTAATCCGTTGTTTCGCAGAAAAAAAATAAGCCTGCGTGCCAGAAACCTCAATGGTCAGAAATTAAAGGTAAACGACAAGCTTGGTAACCCCATCGAAATCGCCGCCGTGGTGGTATGGCGCGTGGGTGACACTGCAAAGGCATCTTTTGAAGTGGATGATTATGTAAAATACGTTGAAATCCAGTCGGAAGCAGCGGTAAGGCATCTCGCCGGAGTGTATGCGTATGACACGATGGAAGATGAAGACCTGCAAATCCAGGAAGTAACATTACGCGATGGAAGCGGAAAAATCAATGAAATGCTGGAAGCCGAGCTGACCGAACGTTTGAGCCGTGCCGGCATTGATGTCCTGGAATCACGCATTAGTCACCTTGCTTATGCCCCGGAAATTGCGGGGGCCATGTTACAGCGCCAGCAAGCGTCGGCCGTTGTGGCAGCACGCAGGCAGATTGTGAATGGAGCGGTAGGAATGGTGGATATGGCCTTGGCCATGCTTTCCGAAAAAGGGATTGTCCAGCTCGATGAAGAGCGGAAAGCGGCTATGGTAAGCAATTTGCTTGTTGTACTTTGCGGTGAAAAAGCGGCAACCCCGATCCTGAACGCGGGCACTTTGTATCCTTAATATGGCAGAAAAAAAAGCATTTGTTTTACGCGTAAATCCTGATATGCTCAAAGAACTCGAAGCTTGGGCACAGCAGGATTTTCGTAGTTTGAATGGTCAGATCGAATTTTTGCTGAGCGAGGCGCTGAAAAAACAGAAGCGCTCCAAGGCAAAAGAGTAAAAATCGGATCGTTCTGATCAAATATATTAAGTTTGTGTAACTTAGTTGTCGTACTATCTATTTACCAAAATTTTCAGATGAAGCACTTTGTCAGCACATTAATCTTAATACTGCTTACTTTTCAAATTCAAGCCCAAATTCCGGATACATTTCAATGGCTCCCCGACGGAACCGGCTATCGTGATGTTACCGAGCAGGGAATTGTAGAAACTACATTGCCGTCCCGACAAGAAAAAGTGATCGTAGCACAGGATTTACTTAAAAAAGCAGATGGGTCTCCAATGGAAATCAGGAGTTACACCATGAGTCAGGCGGGTGATAAAGTGTTGATATACACCAATTCAAAGCGCGTATGGCGTTATCAGACGCGTGGGGATTATTGGGTTTTTGATGTTGCTGGTAAAACATTGAAACAGCTCGGCAAAGGATTGCCGGCATCCTCCTTAATGTTCGCAAAATTCTCCCCGGATGGAAAAAAAGCAGGTTATGTAAGCAAGCATAATGTCTATGCGGAAGACATTCAAAGCGGTGAAATAAAACAACTTACCACCGACGGCACCGACCGCGTCATTAACGGAACATTTGACTGGGCTTACGAAGAGGAATTCGATTGCCGCGATGGTTTCCGGTGGAGCGGCGACAGCAAATCCATCGCTTACTGGCAACTGGACGCGCGCAAGATCCGCAACTTCCTGATGATCAACACCACAGATTCTATCTACTCATTTAATGTTCCTGTGGAATATCCGAAAGTGGGTGAAACGCCTTCTCCTTATAAAATTGGCGTTGTAGACATTGCAAGCGCGCAAACCAAATGGATGAACATTCCGGGCGATCCGCAAAACACTTATGTGCCTCGAATGGAGTGGTCGGGCATGCCGAATGAGCTGGTGATCCAGCAATTAAACCGCAAACAAAACGAAAGCACACTGTTATACATTAATACAACCGACGGAAGTGCAAAACCATTTTACACAGAGAAAGACGCCGCCTGGATTGACATTAAAAGCCGTTGGGAAAATGACCCGATGGGCTGGGATTGGATTAACAATGGCAAGGAGTTCCTCTGGGTTAGTGAAAAAGATGGCTGGCGCCACACCTACCGCGTAAGCCGTGATGGGAAAAAAGAGACTTTGATCACCATCGGAAACTTCGATATGATCAATCCGGTGCGCATTGATGAGAAAAACAATGTCTACTACTTCACCGCATCGCCTGATAATGCTACGCAGACATATTTGTATAAAATTTCACTGGACGGAAAAGGGAAAGCGGAGCGCATAACGCCTGCCAATCAGTCGGGAACACATAGTTATGAGATTTCTCCGGGTGGAAAATTTGCCAGACATCAGTTTTCCAATGCCAAAACCGCCCCGTTACAGGAGTGGATATCTTTGCCAAAGCACGTTTCAATCGACCCGGCAAACTCCATTGCACAATCCACCGACAAGATCAATGCTGCGAAGTTAAACATTGAGTTTTTCAAGGTAAAAACCGCGGAAGGAGTTGAAATAGACGCCTGGATGGTGAAACCAACCAACTTTGACCCGGCTAAAAAATATCCGATCGTGTTTATGGTTTATGGTGAGCCAGCTGGAAGCACCGTGAAAGACGTTTATGGAACGGGCCGCAACCGCCTTTATTCAGGAAGCATGGCCGATGATGGTTACATTTATGCTTCTGTTGACAACCGCGGAACGCCGTCGCCAAAAGGAGCTGCCTGGCGGAAAGCGATTTATAAAAACATCGGAACAATCAACATTAAGGATATCGACGGCGCCGCAACGGCCATGTTCAAGCAATATGCGTTCATCGACACCAGCCGCGTTGCCGTACATGGATGGAGCGGTGGCGGCTCGTCCACATTGAATTTGTTGTTCCAATATCCGCAGCATTTCAAAACCGGCATTGCCGTGGCCGCTGTGGCCAATCAGCTGACTTACGACAACATTTATCAGGAGCGTTACATGGGCGTTCCTCAGGAGAACCGCGAAGATTTTGTCAAAGGATCGCCGATTACGCATGCCAAAAATCTGAGAGGAAACCTGCTTTACATTCATGGAACAGGAGATGATAACGTGCATTATCAAAATGCTGAAATGCTTGTCAACGAGCTCATTAAGCATGATAAAGTATTCCAATTCATGCCTTACCCTAACCGCTCGCATGGCATTTCAGAAGGCGAAGGGACATCAAAGCATTTGAGAAGCTTATTCACGGATTATCTTAAAAAGAATTGCCCTCCGGGAGCAAGATAATGTTGAACTGCAAGCCAAAAGTTTGACCAGATGAAATATTTTCTAAGCATACTAGCAGCGCTGACATGTTCCGTCGGCGCTGTAAAAGCACAACTGAGCGAAGGAACAAAAGTAGGCGTAGCAACCGGAAAAGGCCTTAATACGGATAGATCCGGTGTTTTTTGGTCATCCCCGACCGAATCCTCCAATGTGATCGGCGACTTCTACATTGATTCATTATGGCACGAAGGATCCGTTAAGCTCAATGCACCTATGACCCAGTTCGGAGGCATGGAATCAGACAGTCTGGCGGGCATAACCATTCGCTATAATGTCCTGAACGATGAGTTGGAAGTGCTGGCCAAAAAGAATGACGTCCGGGTCATTAAATCCAGTTATATAAAGAGTTTTGAAACCAAAAATCGCGGGACGTCACAACGCTTCGTCAGCATCAAATCTTTAACTCCAGGTACGGATCTCAAAGGCGTTTGCGAAGTCCTCAGCTCCGGCAAACTAACCTTGATAAAACATTACAAACCCAAAATCACAAAACCCAACTACAACCCAGGCTTCGGAACCGGCCAGAAAAACACGATTGTGCGGCTGGATAGTGATTATTATGTGATTTCAAACAGCAAGCCAGAGAAGTTTAATGCTGGCAAGAAGGCTGTTTTGGCGCTGATGGCAGATAAAGAAAAGGAAGTTGAAGCTTACATAAAAGAAAACAAGGCCACCCTAAAGAGTGACCTTGATTTGAAAAACGTGTTTGATTTTTATAATAAGAAGTAGGCTTGACACTGTTCCTCTGTCTGTCAGCCTGAGCGGAGTCGAAGGCACGTCACCCAAGGAGTGACCTGCCTTCGACTCCGCTCAGGCTGACAGGGATGCTAACCTAACTACTTCCCATACAACTTCTTAGCAGCCGCTTCATACTTATCGCCTGCACTCCATTGCGGAGCCACTTTCCGATCCGCAATTAAGCGAGTTGCATAAGCATAAGCCTGGCTGAATTTCAGTAAATAATTAAAATCAATCGTCTCCGGATTATCAGAAACCTGGTGATAGTTTTTCATGATATCACCATTGAATTCTTTAAAACCAGGCGTGAATGTCGGTGCAGGGATTCCTTCTTTTGCAAAGTTCACATTATCCGAACGGTCGAATAGGCCTTGTTCCGGCGAAGGATCGGCAAAAATGCCCAGGCCGAATGCCTTACAAGCCGCCTCTATCTCCGCCCGCGCTCCGGTCCGGTCTAAGCCCATTACAGAAACAATGGTCGTGTCATTGTAACCTGCGCCGTCCGAGTTAATGTTAAAAATACATTTGTTCAAAGGCATTAGCGGATGAGAAGCGTAATATTTGCTTCCCAGCAAGCCAATTTCTTCGCCTGTCAATGCAACAATGAGCACTGAACGCTTCGGCGGATTTTTGGCAAGTGCCTCGGCAGCAGTGAGTAAAGCAACGGTTCCAAAAGCATTGTCCCGCGCTCCATTGAAAATGCTGTCTTCCGCAGTGTAAGGTTGTCCCCCTTGCTTTCCTATGCCAATGTGGTCATAGTGAGCACTTAACAGCACATATTCTTCTTTCAGTTTTGGATCGGTTCCGGCAATGTAACCTACGACATTGTAGCTATTTACAGTCTGTGATTTCCGACCGGAGGTTTTGAATTCCACCTCTTTCGCAGCCCGCAACGCCCGTGCATATTTGGCTTCTTTACCATTGATCCAAACGTGCGGAATAGATTTTTCAGCTCCCGTTCCCTCGATCAACGACAATTTCTCACCAGAAAAGTTTTTGGTTACTACATTCCAGGGGATAGGTGCATTGAACAATTCAATCACCGCAATGGCGCCTTTATCCATCGCCGTTTTACGCTTTTCATTGGAAGTATTGATGATTTCACGCGGCGTCTGCGTCTCTGCCGTGCCGCTTTCCACGAGCACAATCTTACCTTTCACATCCAGATCTTTATAATCGTCCTGATTTTTATCGGCATTAACCAAACCAAAACTCGCATAAACGATCGGCGCCTTAACAGTCATTTCATCGCCATTCATCAGGATCCAGTCCACGCCACTTTTCATCACCTCCGCATCCGCAATGATCTCCCCACTTCCATTAGCGCCCATTTTCTCAAAAGGGACATTCTGGAAATAAGTCGAATTATTTGTCCCATTTCCCGGAACCGGCACCACGCCCAGCTTCCTGAACTGCTCCGCAATGTACCGCGCCGCCACGAGGTTCCCCTGTTCCCCAGTCCTGCGCCCCAACAACTCATCCGCCGCCAAAAACCGCATATGCGCTTCGGTATCGGCCTTTTTTATCTGGAATTCGGGAAGGGAGTTCGTTTTCTTTTGAGCGTAGGCTGAATAGGAGGTTAGGCAGGCGAAAAGCGCCGCCGACAATAATATTTTTTTCATGGGCAGAGTTTGGTGTTTTATCAACTTGAAGATAGCGATTATCTGTTCAAAATCACCGCCGCTTCCTTCGCGAAGTATGTTAATATGCATTTTGCGCCGGCTCGGCGGATGCTGGTGAGGACTTCCATCATGGCGCGGTCGCCGTCGAGCCAGCCGTTTGCTGCGGCGGCTTTGATCATGGCGTATTCGCCTGAGACGTTGTAGGCGGCGATGGGGATGTCGAAGTTTTCGTCCAGTTGGCGGATGATGTCGAGATAGGATAATGCGGGCTTAACCATCAGCATATCAGCGCCTTCCTCAAAATCCAGCTGCGCTTCAAGCAATGCTTCGCGCTTGTTGGCCGGGTTCATTTGGTAGGTTTTTTTATCTCCGAATTTTGGTGCGGATTCCAATGCATCGCGGAAAGGTCCGTAGAATGCGCTGGCGTATTTGGCTGAGTAAGACATAATGCTTACATCCGTAAAGCCATGATCGTCAAGATGCTTACGAATGTATCCGACGCGCCCGTCCATCATATCGCTCGGTCCCAGAATGTCGGCGCCTGCTTTGGCTTGCGCGAGTGACATGTTGCCCAGGATTTCCAATGTTGCGTCATTCAGGATCTTACCGTTTTCAACCAAACCGTCGTGACCATCAGAGCTGTATGGGTCCATGGCAACGTCCGTCATAATGACCAGTTCGGGGAATTTTTCCTTGACGGCAGTGATCGCTTTGAGATAAAATGTGTGCTCCTGATGACTTTCAGAGGCAAAACGATCTTTTTTGCTTTCAGGATAATTAGGGAAAAGGTCAATGGCGCGGATGCCCAGGTCTGTGACTTCTTTCAGTTCTTCCAGCAAATTATCCAGCGAATAACGGTGAATGCCGGGCATAGATTTCACCTCAATTTTGAGGTTTGTGCCTTCCTGAACGAACATTGGATAAATAAAATCAGAAACCTGAAGCGTCGTTTCCTGAACCAGATCCCTGATGGCAGAAGATTTTCTATTGCGTCGCGGACGACGGGATATATTGATCATGATTGATTGGCTTGCGGCGATCAGCGGTTGGCTGTCGGCATTTTTACTATGTGACTAGGTAAAGAACCATCCGGAAAATGTTAGAGTTTCCGGCAAAAACGTTTTTTGAAATTCTTTACCCAAAATTAGAGGCCCGAATCAGCCCACCATCAACTTGAAACCCTCGCCGTGCAGGTTCATGATTTGGATAGAAGTGTCCTCACGAAGATATTTTCGCAATTTGGTAATGTAAACATCCATGCTCCGCGCATTGAAATAGGAATCATCACCCCAGATCGTTTTCAAAGCAAAACTGCGGCTGATCGGCTGATTGAGATTTTGGCAAAACAATTTTAACAATTCCGACTCCTTACTAGTCAACCGCACCGATTTATCATTTGCAGAAAGCTGCTGATGGTCATAATCAAATGTGTATTGACCCACCTGAAATGTCTTCGCTTCTTCCGGCGCGTCCGGCTGTTTTTTATAGCGGCGTAAAATGGCTTCAATGCGTAACAACAACTCTTCCCTATCAAACGGTTTTGTTACATAATCATCTGCGCCCACCCGAAAACCCTGCATGGTGTCCTCTTTCATGGACTTTGCCGTTAAAAAGATAATGGGCACGTCACGACCGGTCATTCTCACTTCCTTAGCGAGAGAAAACCCATCTTTTTTAGGCATCATCACATCGAAAATGCAGAGGTCGTAGGTTTTGTCTACAAATGATTGCCAGCCTTTTTGCCCATCAGTAGCTAAATCGGTAGGAAAGCCTTTATCTATCAAATATTCCTGAAGCAAAGATCCCAGGTTGGCATCGTCCTCGACGAGTAAAAGATTCGGCATGGGGAAGGATAATTAAATTATGTTTGCAAGATAATATTGATAAACCTTCTTAACTCATAAAAAATGTTAAAATTCCTACTTTGGATTGTTGGAATCATCGCGGTCCTGGGCATCGTTTACCTCGTCGGACCGAAAGTCCCGGAGGCGGAACTCACGCCCGTTTTGCCTGCGGTAACCAGTAATTTGACCGCATTGGAACAAGAAATTAACCAAACCGAAAAGGCCACACCCAACATTAAACCCGACAATGAAGCCCGCATTATCTGGGCCGATTCGTCCAAAAAGCAGAAAACACCTTATAGCGTTGTCTACATTCACGGCTTTGGCGCCAGCTGGGCGGAGGGTGATCCTATTCACAAGGATTTAGCCAAAAAATATGGCGCGAACCTATACGTGGCGCGTATGCACGACGCCGGCATTGCGGATACGAACGCATTGAAGGATCTTACGCCTGAAAATTTCCTGGAAGGCGCAAAACGCGCATTGGCGATCGGGAAAGTGCTGGGAGACAGTGTGATCATGATCGGGACATCTGCGGGAGGCTTACTAACCACTTATCTCGCGGCCACCCATCCTGAGATCAAAGGCGTCGTGCTTTACTCGCCTTGTATTGAGGTCAAAAACTCAACATTAAAGCTCATTACGCGTCCCTGGGGCAAGCAGATTTTGCATAAAGCCATCGGCGAATACAGCAAGTCACGGGACAGCATTCCAGAGCGTGCGCAATTTTGGTTGCAGGGCTATCATACCAATGGCCTCATTACATTACAGCAAATGATGGACGCTATTTCCCGGCCGGAGGTTTTTGAGAAAATCAAGATGCCAATTTTTGTGGGTTATTATTACAAAAACGAAGAGGAGCAGGATCAGGTGGTTTCGGTAAAAGCCATTGAAAAAATGTTCCCGGAGCTGGGCACGCCCGATAATCAGAAAGTTTTGAAAGCATTTCCCGAGAGCGGCGACCACGTAATTGCATCCCGGTTGCGCTCAAAGGATCTGAAAAGCGTTTATGACGCCACAGACCAGTTTTTTCAGCAAAAGCTGCACCTTAAACCAGTAGAAAATAGCGTTTTACAGCCTTGATTTAATGGCTTTCGAAAACCGGATCGGGCAAAGGATCTGGTTTAGGAAACCAAAAATGCTTTACTTTGCCGCCTTAAACGGACTATCCTAATTAATCAATTATAAAAGGAAAACATGGCTTACGGTTTATTAAAAGGAAAAAGAGGAATTATCTCAGGTGCATTGGATGAAAATTCCATCGCCTGGAAAGTCGCACTGAAAGCGAAAGAGGAAGGAGCCACATTCACATTGACCAACGCGCCGATTGCCATGCGAATGGGCGCAATCAATGATCTGGCCAAACAATGCGACGCACAGATTATTCCCGCCGATGCCACTTCTGTTGAGGATATCGAAAATCTTTATACACAGTCCATGGAAATTCTGGGCGGAAAAATCGATTTCGTCCTGCATTCGATAGGAATGTCTGTCAATGTTCGTAAAGGAAAATCCTATGGAGACCTGAACTACGAATGGATGCAAAAAGGCATTGATATTTCTGCAATTTCCCTACATAAATTTTTACAGGTTGGCGAAAAGCTGGACGCGATCAATGAGTGGGGATCGGTTGTAGCGTTATCCTACATTGCAGCACAGCGCACGTATTCTTTTTATAGTGATATGGCGGAGGCCAAAGCGATGTTGGAAAGCATTGCACGCAGCTATGGCTACCGTTACGGAAAAGCGAAGAATGTTCGTGTAAACACCATTTCCCAGTCACCTACCAAAACAAAAGCTGGTTCAGGAATCGAAGGTTTTGATGCATTTTATGACTTTGCTGAGAAAATGAGTCCATTAGGAAACGCAACGGCCGACGATTGCGCGAATTATGCAATCACACTGTTCTCCGATCTGACGAAATTTGTGACAATGCAAAATCTCTATCACGACGGTGGTTATTCGTCAACCGGGATCTCAGAAGAGCTGGTTACAATGATCCAGAATCAGCATAAATAACATTTCACAAAATACATTGCAGAAACCCTTCAAGGCACACGTTTTGAGGGGTTTCTGTTTTTATATAAAATAATGCAGCCGATCGTCCGTTTCGCGTTGTGTAATATTTGTGAACCAGTTAGTTTCGCTCAACAATTTAACCCTATGGATTTAAAGGTGACTATGCCTGTTTGGAAGACTTTCAATGCACAGTGGAAGCTGCTGCTGCTATCGGTAATAATGCTTTCGCTGGGCTCCTGCGGAGGTGATAAAGAACAAGAAAAACCAGCCGCTCCGGATGCGCCGATGTACACATTGGTCTTTTTAGACAAAACGCAAAGTGTACATGTGGATAAGGCCTATGTTAACGATAAATATCGCCAGGCGCTGACCGATATCATTGAAAATAACATGAAGAACAAGGGTGATAAGCTGGAAGTCTATTTTATACACGAAAACACATCCAAAGCCCGCGCACTTTCGCTTACTGTAAGAAGTGAAAAAGATAATGTAGAAGGCGTTAATGCCACAGACCGCGCAGGCATTGAAACCGCATTTCAGCTTTCGTTGCAAAAAGAAAAGGGAATCTATCTGAGACAATTGCTGGCCAAGCTTAATCAGCAAAATACAGGTGCTTCTAACCAGTCGACCGACATTTGGGCGAGTTTGCCCGTCATTGCCAAAGCGGGCGAAAGCGGTTCGGAAGTAAAAGTCTACTATTTCAGCGACATGGTGGAAAGCGTAAAGGGCGCCGACCGCCGCGATTTCCACATCAAACCCCCAAAATCAGACTCCGAAGCCGAGCAGGACGCGAAAGAGGACGTAAAACAATTGGAAAAATACACCATAGGCTCCCCGCAGGTCACAATAGTTTCCCCCTTCGAAGCCACCGCGTCAAGCAAAGAAAACAACCCGCATGTTACACATTACTGGCAAACGTTATTTCAGGAATTGGGTGGAGTAAGTGTAGAGGAACTTTGAGAACCTAATATGTTTTGAAGTACTGTCAAATATTCTTTATTGTCAAAAATGGCTCTGATAGGAATTTGAAAGCCTTCAATTGCGAAGCTTCTCACATCACCTTGTGCAGATTTTAGAATTAGCTGATATTCCTTTCCTAATAACTGATACTGCTCCAATGTTTCATGTTCTGGATCAATTACCCAGTATTCCCCAATTCCGTGCGCTTGATAGTCCTGAAACTTCAAGCCGCGATCAATGGCTTCTGTGGAGTCGGAAAGTACTTTTATGACAAGGTCAGGCTCTGGGAAATACAGTTGATCATCGGTGAATTGAGCCGACTTTTTTTGGCGAAAAAAGCAAATGCCCGGCAGATAGTCATTGCGCGTTAACGAGATCATTAACCTTTGAGATCCGATAAAACCGAGTTCCGACTTATCTACATATATATTGAGAAGACAGAGTAGCAATCCCGTCACTTGATTGTGTCGCATTGTTACATTTGACTGAACAACAATTTCGCCATTGATAAATTCAACGTTGTCGTTTTCGGCGATGGCGTCATAAAATTTTAGCCGGTTTTCTTTCTCTCGGTCTAATGCAGATTTTATTTCTTCGATAATAAGGTAAGCATCAGGCCGGTCTAAGATTTCAGAAATAATAGTGCTTCTCATATCCTTTCTTATTAGTGTGTTTTCAAATTCAAAAATGTATATAAAAGTCGTTTTTAGCTCTTACCCAGCCCAATTCTCCCGATCCAGACTCCTATACTGAATCGCCTCAGCAAGATGCTGCACTTGAATGTCAGCGCTGTCAGCGAGGTCGGCAATGGTGCGAGAGACTTTTAGGATGCGGTCGTAGGCGCGGGCGGAGAGGCCTAGGCGTTCCATGGCGGTGCGTAGGAGGGCTTTTCCGGGGTCGGAGATAATGCAGATTTCCTTGACCATTTCAGGCGACATCATGGCATTGGAATAAATTTCCTTATTATTCCTGAACCGCTCCGTCTGCATTTCGCGGGCTTTGATCACGCGGGCGCGGATCTGCTCGCTGCTCTCGGATTTGCGCGTGGAGGCAATCTGATCAAAGGAAACGGGGGTAACCTCTACGTGTAGATCAATGCGGTCCAGGAGCGGGCCGCTGATTTTGTTGAGATATTTCTGAACAACGCCCGTTCCGCAAACACATTGCTTTTCAGGGTGATTGTAGTAGCCGCAGGGGCAAGGGTTCATGCTGGCGATAAGCATGAAATTGGCTGGAAACTCAACCGTCATTTTGGCTCTCGAAATAGTTACTTTCCGTTCTTCCAATGGTTGCCGCATCACTTCCAGCACCGAGCGTTTGAATTCGGGCAGCTCATCCAGGAACAGTACACCATTATGTGACAGGGATATTTCTCCTGGCTGCGGAAAGCTCCCGCCGCCCACCAGCGCCACGTCGCTGATAGAATGGTGCGGTGCCCGGAAAGGCCGCCTGGAAACGAGCGTAGCGCTTTTTCCAAGCTTACCGGCAACGGAGTGGATTTTTGTTGTTTCCAAAGCTTCAGGCAAGCTCAATGGCGGCAGAATGCTCGGGATACGCTTCGCTAACATTGTTTTCCCGGCTCCCGGCGGGCCGATCATAATTGCATTGTGGCCACCAGCAGCGGTAATTTCCAGCGCCCGCTTAATGTTCTCTTGTCCTTGAACGTGCTCAAAATCAGCATCGTACTCATTCTGCGATGTGAAGAATAAATCACGCGTGTCCACAACGATGGGCTGAACATCGGATTTGCCTTCAAAAAAAGCAATCGCGTCCGCAAGGGTTTCCACAGGAATGACGTCAACATTGTTTACAATTGCAGCTTCATGCGCATTTTCGGCCGGTAGGATAAACCCTTTATAGCCTTGCTTGCGTGCTTCGATGGCAATCGGCAAAACACCTTTGATGGGTCTTAAAATGCCATCCAGTGAAAGTTCTCCAAGAATAATGTAGTCTTCGAGATTGTGCTGGCAATTTAGCTGTTCCGAGGATTGGAGAATGCAGAGCGCAATGGGCAGGTCATAGGCAGAGCCTTCTTTGCGGATGTCGGCCGGGGCGAGATTAACCACCAATTTTTGCC
This sequence comes from Dyadobacter sp. CY351, assembly GCF_021502625.1. Lineage (NCBI taxonomy): Bacteria > Pseudomonadati > Bacteroidota > Cytophagia > Cytophagales > Spirosomataceae > Dyadobacter > Dyadobacter sp. CY351. The sequence goes on from NZ_JAKFFU010000011.1 coordinate 95,904, forward strand.
GCGGCATTTTGTAGCCGTAATATTTGAGCGAGGCTTCAACGCGCTGCTGGCTTTCTTTTACAGAACTATCGGCCAGCCCGACCATGTAAAAGCCCATTCCCTGGGCCACATTTACTTCGATCGTAGTGATCGTCGCATCCACGCCGTAAACGGCACTTCCGTAAGTTTTGGCAAGCATGTGTGTGTAGTTTAGTTTTTGGCAAAAATAGCAGGAAATCGGAAAAAGAAATCATTAATCCAATAATGCTTGCCAAAAACTGCTAACCACTTGTTACTCAACGACAGCCGAAACGCAAATGTATGTTGGTATAATTCCGGTGGCCCTTATACGGACCTCTGCGTCTTCCGCTTGCGTATTGCCAGTTAGCACCAGGGCAGTGTCTAAACCGAATTTATTGCCACCCAAAATATCCGTATGCAATGTATCGCCCACCATCAGAATGTTCTGCTTATTGACATTAGGATAGTTCTTAATGTGCTGGTAAGCAAAAATAAACATCTGAGGATCAGGCTTTCCGAAGCGGATGAATTGCCGGCCAATGGTGTCTTCAATCATTTTCGCCAACGCGCCAACAGCAATAGATAAGCGGCTTTTTGAAGCAGGGTAAGTCTTGTCCGTGTTGGCTACAATCACAGGAATGTTGCGTTTTCGAAGCAAATTTAATGTTTTGGTCAAATCCGTATTCCAGTCGAAACCTTCATCGTCCAGAAAAACCAATGCATTAACATCATGAACTGCATTAAGATCCAGCTCTCTGATTGACAGCGTTTTAAGATCAGTGGAGCCAATGTAGTGTGCAGAGTTATCCGTTCCCAGATAGGCAACCACGCCTTTTCTCACCTTTAATTCAAGATATTCTCTCGCCAACATTCCCGAAGAAATGATACGGTCGGGCGTAACGTCGTCGATGCCCAGCTTAACATAGGATTCTGCCAGCTGTTCAGGGCTCCGCGATGCATCGTTGGTAACTACATAAAAGTCCTTACCCGTTTCGCGAAGATAGGCAAATGTGTTCTCAATGCCCGGGATAAGGCCATTATAGGTTTTAAGAACACCAAAAGCATCAAAGAAAATTACTTCATATTTTGAGATTACAGACTTAAAATTGTCAAGGATCATTATGGGTGGTGTCTTAGGAGTGAATAAAATGCGAGCGGAAAATCGGGTTATAAATTAAGCGCTCTCAGGATCTTGTCTTCGTCAAAACCTTCGATGGAAGGGAAATAAAGTTCGTATGCTTCCTTTTGTAATTTCGTGCAATAGGACCTGTGAAAGAAATATTTACCATATTTAATCACATAATTCAGAATGAAAAACCGGTAGGCTTCTTTCATAAACCGTACTTCATTCACCGTCAGTGGGTAAACCTGATGGTATTCTTTCAAAAAAATCATAAAACGGTCCTCCATCAATGGCCCCAGCAGATAGCTAAAAACCGTCCGGTCGCCTACATTGGAACAGACCCTCGCGAAAAAGTAAAAGTCCATGATTCTGGACGAAACGCGGAACCAGTCGTAATCCCATCTCGAATAGAGCTTCAAATCATCGGTTACCGAAAAATTGCCAATGTTCCAATCGACAAAAACGGGCATTTTATCAAACGAGCTGACATTCAGGCGTTGGATATTTTTCATGAAAATATCGCATTGCTTTCGTAACAGCTGAATATAGCCGCGATGCTCATACTGCCCGGTGTCTGTGTCCAGAATTTCCAGCAAATGCTGAATGTCCGTGCGCAGGTTCTTGGAAGATTTTGGAATGGATTTTCCCGCCCGCAGGCAAGCAAGATGAAATTTTGCTGTCTCGTTTCCTAACTTCTTGATTTGTTCATCATTAAGTCGTTTCGGCAGCCGGTTCATCGCCCGGATCGGATTATAAAAAACGACCCATGTATCTACAAAATCTTCCTGATAGCGATAAGTATAAACCTGGTTGTTTTTTACCAGCGACCTGGCAAGCACATTCTCAAAAGGGTAGAGCAAATTATTGGCAAGCGCCTGAATGATCCTGTGGTCTTCTTTGAAATGCTCATATTTGCCAAAATAGGACAGTTTGGCAACAACAATATCGTCGTTATCAAGCGTCACACGAAAGACGTGATTCGTTGACACTTTGGCACTTATATCTTCAACAAACTTAACTCCAATCGAATTATCAAACCCTGCCCAGGCCTTCCGGATAATTTCAGGATAATCTTTTAAACGCATTTATTCTATTATTTGGGCATTGCAAAATGTTGATGCTATGCTCTTTAAGAGCTCAATTCAATGTCAAAGTTAGCAACTTCGGGGGAGCGGACACGAGGCATATATCGAAACTTTGAATAATTTTGCAGGTCAATTTTACCATATACATTTTGTTCTTCTACTTCTCCCGTTTCCTGGTTCGACTAGCGTTGCCGATTTATTTAAAAAAGCTCTGTGTAAAAGGCTTCGAGAAGCTGCACAAAGGACCAGTGCTGCTAGCTTCCAATCATTCAGGCTCGTTTTTTGACGCTGTCGTAATTGGCTCAATCATGACACAGCCTATTTTCACGCTTACCCGTGGCGATGTTTTCAAGAAAAAAGCGGCAGCGTTCTGGCTCCGGCAAATCAAGCTTATCCCGGTTTTCAGAGGGTCGGAAGGTCGTCAATATGTCAAGAATCATGATATTACCGTCAAGGAAGGCTATGATGCCATGAAAGGCGGCGGAGCAGTGATTATTTTTTCGGAGGGCGTTTGTGTGAACGAATGGAATTTGCGTCCGTTGGGAAAAGGCACAGCGAGAATGGCTTATCAGACTTGGTATGGCGATGCTCCCCTTAAAAATATGGGTGTTGTGCCAACAGGCGTTAACTACGAACACTTTCGTGGGCCTGGAAAACGTGTTTCACTGCACTTTGGAGAGGCTATTTTGATTCATGATATCAAAACGGACCCGCAGGAATACGAAAGATGGTTACGCGAATTCAATGAGATTTTAGAGCGGAAAATGAGTGCCGAAGTATGGAGTATCCCTGCTGACATTTCAAAAGCGGAACGTACACAGCGTTTAAATGCACTATTTGGCGATTGTCCGCTTCCACCTGGTGGTAATGCGATTCAGAAAGTTATCGGCTGGTTCGGGCGTGCAATTCATCGCCCTTTGTATCATTTTTTTGAAAGAAAAACTGCCAAGCTAACCGCCAGGTCTGTGTTTTATGACTCGGTCCTGTTTGGCTTGCTAATGTATTTATATCCCACGATCGTTGTTTTACTGTCGCTGATCGCCGGGTTGATTTTTGGCTGGGCTGTGGGGCTGGCATTGTTCTTCATACTGCCTTTACTAGCCTGGTTTGCAGCCAGATACTAGACTTTCCAAGTTTATAAACCTGGAAAGTCTATGGCTTGTGGGTCAATCTTTCACCCGGCTCAAACCCATCAATTTCAGCATCCAATCGGGTAAAGGCTTTTGATGTTTTCTCTTCTGAATGTCCAGGAACCAGCCTATTTTCTTCAAAATGGGCAATTTATGCGTTTCCACCAGCTCGATCAATGTGCCGTCCGGATCTTCCAGGTAGGCGAAGCGACCCGCAGCCGATTCCATACCGAATGATCTTTCGCTGTCAATAGTGAATGGATAACCTTGTGATTGCAGTTTGGATTTTAATGTATCCATGTCAATTGTATCAAAGCACAAATGGATAAATCCGCAGTCACCCCAGAACCGGTTTTCGAAGATTTTCTTAGGCGTACGGTCCAGCGCCTGCACAAGTTCGATCTGAACGTTACCCAGCAAACGGCTGAATGCACCATGCGGCGTAAACTTTTTTCTTAATAACACCCTTCTGAAACGCTGTCCTTTAACCGATGCTGGAATGTCTTCAAAAACACCCGTTTCATCATAAACGACTTCCAGCGGTTGTAGTAAATTTTTATAAAAAACAAGCGATTGATCCATGTCAGAAACGCCCACAACAACGCCTGATACGCCGCCAACCGGTTTTTCGGTTTTTTGAAACCACGTTTCGTCGCTTGTAATCTGAAATGTATTTCCATAAGGGTCATTGGCCCAGAATCCCTGTCCTTCCGGCAGCGAAACCAATGGGGCCACAGTCTCTTTGGATTGGCTTTTTAACCATTCGTGTGCTTTTTTAACATCGGGCGCCTTAAAACGAATGGCATTGATGCCGAGATCTCCGATTTCAATCTTGAAATTCGCAGGCTGCGACTTTCTGCTCGTAAATGACCAGATTTCCAGTCCGCCTCCACCAGCCAGGTTAATAGCCAAAACGGCATGTCTTTGATGCACTTCTCCGCCCGTATAAGGCGTCATCAGCGGCGCCTCGGCCTTTTCATCAAACACGGGCACATCAAAACCAAGCATCTTACGATACCATTTCCATGCGTCTGGCACATTCTGAACACCAATTCCTACCTGTTGAATCCCTGAAATCAGCGGAGTACTCATTCGTTAAAAATTATAATTAGTTAAAGGCTTAATATTTCAATTCCGGGGTTAAGCGGACGACAATTTTACAAAATAAAACGCAAACCAGGCAGCTGTAAGCGCAATTGAGGTGAAAATGTGGAGTGTGGAAAAATTTTCTTGGGATACAGAACCTCATTGCATATTTGATAAACATAATAATTCATATCTTTAAATGAGATTTCCAGAATATTATTTCTAAAAACCTGGATATCAACGCATCCATTATGGTGCATTCGTCGTATGTGTTACGAGCGCTGTCTCACAAAATAGTAGAATGAACGATTCCGTAGTCATTGCCCCAATTAGTGAAAGTTTAAGTGAATTTTTGAGTTCGTCTGAGTATTCCAAGGTTTTTGTAATTGCGGATAACAATACAAAAAAGCATTGTTACCCATATTTTAAGGCGGTTTTACCAGCGCATAGCATTGTAAGTGTGCCCAGCGGAGAATCGAATAAATTGTTGTCGACCTGTGAAAAAATATGGGATGCGATGACAAAAGAAGCTTTGGACAGGCATGCTTTGGTGATCAATGTGGGCGGCGGAGTGATTGGGGATATGGGCGGTTTTTGTGCGGCAGTTTACAAGCGTGGAATAGATTTTATACAGGTGCCGACGACTTTGCTTTCGCAGGTCGATGCAAGTGTTGGAGGTAAATTAGGTGTTGATTTTCAAGGTTTTAAAAATCACTTAGGTGTTTTTACGCTGCCTCGAAAAGTATTGATAGACCCTGTTTTTTTGAAAACCTTACCGGAACGGGAAATCAGGTCCGGGTTTGCAGAAATTATCAAGCATTGCCTGATTGCAGATGCAGCGAAATGGGAAGAGATCAGGTCAAAGGATTTTGAAGAACAAAACTGGACAGATCTGATCGCACATTCTGTAAAGATCAAGCAATCGGTTGTAGATCAGGATCCTACGGAGAAGGGTTTGCGAAAAATATTGAATTTCGGACACACGCTCGGGCATGCCGTAGAGACTTATTTTCTAAATAAACCTGCGAACCAGAGGTTGTATCACGGGGAAGCGATTGCAGTAGGAATGATCATGGAAAGTTATCTTTCCTTTTCCCGAAAAATGATTGACCAGCAGACGCTTACAAATATTGAAGAGTTCCTTTTTGCTACTTATGGCAAAGTGGACATTAAGCAGGAGGATATCGAAGAGATCATAAACCTGACCCGTCAGGACAAGAAAAATAAAGGAAAAGAAGTGCGGTTTTCATTGTTGAAAGGAGCAGGGCAATGTGCGTTTGACATAGTGGTTTCTGCTTCTGAAATGCGTAAATCAATAGCTTATTATTTGGGATAGTTTTTAAAAATATCTGGCATAAGCTGTTGGTTTTGATGGATTTGTATAAATACATGCTTGATACATATTTTCATAAACCTGACAAATTAAATGCTTATGCTAAGGTCAATTTTTACTTATGCCGCTTTACTCCTAGTCATCATTATAGCGGGCTGTTCCAGTGGTCGGAAAGTTTTTGTGGAGCATGATTACAGCTACGAGACCAACTTCAAGGATTATTCTTCCTATACTTTCCTGGAATGTGAACGCGACACCAACAATCTCTGCACAGAGATCTACGAAGCCATCCGTCGCCAGATGCAGGTGCGCGGCTACAAGCTAACGGCTGAAAAACCAACCTTACTTGTTAACTACGGAATTTTCTACGACAACCTGCGTTACCAGGGCTATATGCAACCGGTCATCAAAAACTGGGTCGACACAGAAAATGACGGCTTCCGTTATGAGCCGATTAAATACGCATTGGATAAAGGAACACTTATCGTTTCCCTGATCGACGCCGAGAGTGACCAGGTTGTATGGAGAGGCTACGCGTCCGGAATTTTCAAAGGCGTAGAAACTTCCAATAACCATTACAGAAGCGTTGTAAGAAGGATCTTCGACCAATATCCGCTCTTTGCAAAGGGTTATGATCCGAGACGTTATAGCGAAGCAGTAGGGCGGTAAACCTACATTGTCACACTGAGCTTTACATACCCTGTCACACTGAGCTTTACATACCCTGTCACACTGAGCGTTACATACCCTGTCACACTGAGCGGAGTCGAAGTGCTTGCACGATGTACCTGCACTTCGACTCCGCTCAGTGTGACAGAGAAGGGGCGCGAAAACCTGGTGGCGCGCCCGCGGCCCCCCCCCCGGCCCCGCCGCCAAGGCTGACAGGGCATCAATAACTTACCTTAACTTCAAAGTCGCCAGCGTCAAAATCGCCAGAATAATCCCAACTATCCAGAACCGGGTTACAATTTTCGATTCGTGGATGCCTTTTTTCTGGTAATGGTGGTGCAAAGGAGACATTAATAGCACCCTTCGGCCTTCGCCGTATTTTCGTTTGGTCCACTTGAAATAACTGACTTGGACGATTACGGACAGGTTTTCGGCGATGAAAATTCCGCACATGAAAGGGATAAGCCATTCTTTGCGGATGGCTAATGCGATAACAGCAATCACTCCTCCCAACATTAAACTTCCCGTGTCGCCCATGAAAACTTGGGCAGGATAAGCATTATACCAGAGAAACCCGACGCAGGCACCTATAAATGCGGCGCAAAAAATCACCAGCTCCCCCGAATTCGGGATATACATGATGTTCAGATATTGTGAGAATTTCGTATTTCCGGATAAATAGGCCAGAACGCCCAGCGTAAGCGCAATGATCCCCGAAACACCTGCGGCTAGACCATCGATTCCGTCGGTAATGTTGGCTCCGTTGGAAACGGCGGTGATGATGAAAATAGCGATGATTGTGTAAATAACCCAGGTGTATTCTTCTGGTAACCAGCCGAATAGTAGGGCTTTATAGTCAAATTCGTTGTTCTTGATAAATGGGATTGTCGTTACTGTCGGGTGAATAATGTCCCGATAACGCTGGATTTCGCCCAAATTGGAGCTTAGCAATGGTTGTTCGTAAATCCTGATCCTTACATTATCATTAAAAGAGAGCGTAAGGCCTACAATGACGCCCAAACCAACCTGCCCTACAATCTTGAACCGCCCATGCAAGCCGTCTTTGTTGTTTTTGAATTTTTTCAAATAATCATCCACAAACCCGATCATTCCTGTCCAGAGCGCAGTAATAATGAGCAGGACAATGTAGACGTTAGTCAGTTTTGCGAACAGCAGCACGGGAATGAGCAGTGAAGCCAAAATAATGAACCCGCCCATGGTCGGCGTTCCTGCTTTTTCCATCTGCCCGGCTAATCCCAAATCCCGGATCGTCTCGCCCATTTGCTTCTTTCTCAGGAAGTTAATAATGGTCTTTCCGTAAGTGGCGGCGATGAAAAGGGATAGAACCGTGGCTCCCAGCGCCCTGAATGAAATATATTGGAAAACACCCGCTCCCGGGATATTGAAGTGCTTGTCGAGATAATCGAATAAGTAATAGAGCATGAATAATGTATTGGGGATGACTTTGCAAAGTTGGTTCTTTTCAAAGACTACGCAAAAAGGCAATTGTGATTTTTGGTGCCAATATCAGGAATAACGTTTGGCAAAAGCTTCCAGCAAAACTTCCTTATCATCAAAATGATGCTTAACACCCTTGATTTCCTGATAATTTTCATGGCCTTTCCCGGCAATTAAAATAATGTCTTCCGGATTCGCCTCTTCAAAAGCCCTGTTAATTGCCTCGTAACGATCCTCAATAACCGATGTTTTTTTGTAGTCCAGTGGCGGAACTCCCTTTCTCATCTGTTCCAGAATATCCATAGGCTCTTCATAGCGCGGATTATCCGATGTCAAAATGACCCGGTTGCTCAGTTTACAAGCAATAGCAGCCATTTTAGGCCTTTTTTCTGCATCCCGGTTCCCGCCACAGCCTACAACCGTGATCACTTTCTCATTGCCGCTCCGCAAATGATTGATGGTTTCCAGCACATTTTCCAAAGCATCCGGCGTATGCGCATAATCGACGATCCCCACAATGTTATCCGCAGAATGGAATTGCTCAAAACGTCCGGGAGGGCTTTTCAGGTTCGAAAGTTCGGTCAGCACCGACTCTGGTTTTTCACCCAAAAGAACCGCTGCTCCATAAACGGAAAGCAAGTTATAAGCATTAAACCGGCCAATAACCCGGAACCAAACTTCCTGATTATTAACCTCCATATGCATGCCCGCCAGCGTATCAGAAATAATTTTTCCTTTAAAACTGGCAAGCGTCTGTAAAGAATATGTTTCGACTTTGGCTTTTGTGTTCTGGACCATAACCGCGCCGCGGCGATCGTCGACATTCACGAGCGCAAAGGCAGTTTTAGGAAGCTGGTCGAAGAATCCTTTTTTGGCTTTGATATAATTATCGAATGTCTTGTGGAAATCGAGGTGATCGTGGGTAATGTTGGTGAAAATGCCTCCTGCGAAGTGCAAACCGGTAATTCTGTGTTGTGCAACAGCATGAGAGCTTACCTCCATAAAAACGTGGCTGCATTTGTTTCTCTGCATTTGAGCAAGCAAATGGTTCAGCGCAACAGCATCGGGGGTCGTGTGTGTAGATGGGATAACTTCATCCTCTATCTGGTTCTGGACCGTCGAAATCAGGCCGCAGCGATAGCCGAGTGCACGGAAAAGCTGGAAGAGAAATGTAGCGACAGATGTTTTACCATTTGTGCCGGTTACGCCTACTAATGTGATCTTTTGAGAAGGATGGTTATAAAATGCAGCGGCAATAAGCCCCATCGCTTCCGCCGAATCCGGAACCTGAATGTAAGTAACATTGTCACTGATTTTTTCAGGAAGTTCTTCACAAAGAATAGCAGTCGCTCCAAGCTCCGTTGCAGTCCCAATGTACTGATGGCCATCCGTTTGCGTTCCCCTGAGCGCTACGAACAGGCTTCCGGGCATAACCCTTCGGGAATCCAGAATGATGCTTTTAATTATTACTATATCAGAGCCGGTAACATTTGCGCCGGCCACGCCGATCAGGATATCGCTTAAAATTTTTTCTGGGGTGCTCTCCATGAAGGAATTACTGTAATGTTAATAGGATCGTTTTGTTGCCGGCAGCGCTGGTTCCGGGTGGCAGGGATTGCTCCACCACTTTGCCCGAACCTTTAAATGTGACATTGAATCCTTTATTTTCCAAAATATACAACGCATCACGCATGGCCATACCCTGTAAATCAGGCACATCCCTTGAACTCATATTGCGTGACTGCCAATTGGTTTTTCCCTTTTTCAGAAGCGATGCAGCGGCATATTCGCTGCCTTCCGGAACGGGTGTCAGTTTGAGTTCTTTGCTGATAATGTTCAGATCTGCTGATCTTCCCGCCCATTTCACGTCTTTCGACGTTTCAGGCAATGTGTCTTTGATCGGTTTTTGAATGCTAACATCGTAGGCGTAAATCCGGTCGGCAACTTCTTTGAAAACCGGCGCAGCAACGCTTCCTGCGTACAATGTATAGTTGGCTCCTGAGCCCTGAGGCGTATCAATGATCACAATAGCGCTGTATTTGGGCTTATCGGCAGGGAAATAGCCTGCAAATGACGTGTAATATTTTCCGGGAGTATAAATGCCGTTGATCAGCTTCTGTGCCGTTCCCGTTTTTCCGGCGATCTGGTAAAGTTCCGAACTGATATTTTTGGCAGAGCCTGCTTTTACGACGCCTTCCAGCATTGTCTTTACTTTTTTGATCGTTTCAGGCGAAGCGATCGGCTTGTCTTCTACATACGGTGGAATTTTATCTTCCACACCTTCCGCATTCCTGATCTCGCGCACGATCATTGGCCTGACCCAGTAACCATCGTTCGCAACAGCATTATAAAGCGCCAGCGTTTGCAACGGAGTCATGGACATTTCGTAGCCGTAAGACATGAATGTCAGGGAATAAGCGCTCCATTGCTTTGATGTGCGGTCTTTGATGTAAGGCGGCTTTTCGCCCTTCATATGGATTCCAGTCGGCGTTGTCAGGTGGAATTTCTTCAAATAGGACAGGTAAGTATCCGGTTTTGAGAAAAAATAGCGCTGCATAAGCATATGCACGCCAATGTTGGACGACTTTTCAAAAACCTGCGTTGCCGTTAAAACACCGTGACCGCCCCTTTTGGAATCATTGATAGAAGTCCCGCGGAAGCGAACCGAGCCTGCGCCTGTATTCACCGTAATCTGGTCGGGGTTCATTTTTGTTTCTTCCAAAAGCGCCATCATCGTCGGCAGCTTGAATGTTGAGCCAGGATCGGCGCCACCCGCGACGGCGTAATTGAAAACCTCTTCGTATTTGCCTTCGCCGCGTTTGGTGAGATTGGCCATCGCGCGGATCTCGCCTGTTGCCACCTCCATAATGATCACGCAGCCGTAATTGGCTTTACTTTCAATGAGTTTTCTGCGCAAAGCAATTTCTGCCCGGTCCTGAAAATTCATATCCAGCGTGGTATAAATGTCTCTTCCAGCTTCCGGCTGCACATTCAATGCATCGCCTACAGGAATTTTCATGCCGCCTTCCACCATTTCAACCCATCCTATACCCGCTTTTCCTTCCAGGTTTTTGTCAAAACTGGCTTCGAGGCCAATGTATCCACGTCCGCTTTTGGGATCGATCCCGCCAATGGTCCGGTCAGCCATGGGGCTGAAAGGCTTATAGCGTCTGTAAATCGTTTCAAACTTGCCTCCGCCGCCTTTTCTGTTTTTTACAAAGAATGGCCATTTCTTGATTTTCTCCCGATCCAAATGGCTGATCTGACGAGATTTAAGCCTTAAATAGCGCTTGCTTTTACTCACGCGGTAACGCATGATCTTGTTTTTATAACCAGCGGCAGTATGTTCTCCAAAACTTTTGGCGAGTAGAGACGACAGCTCATCAATGTTATTCCTGAAATATGCCGAATCAGCCACTTTCGTATCCAAACCCACATAGTAGTAAGGCAGCGATGTGGCCAGCAGGCGGTCATCCACAGAATAAATGTTTCCGCGCATGGCCGGAATGGTGTCGATCTTCAGGTCGTTTTTTGCCGAATATTCTGCCCAGGTCTTGCCTTTGAATTCGTCATAATACTGCACACGGATCAGTTTACCAAAAACCGCTATGGCCAGTAAAAACAAAAGCCACCCCACAGTTCTGGCACGGGCAATCAGCGCTTTCTTATTATTCTGACCGCTTTCAACGTCGTTCTTCATTACTTTTCAGAAGAAAATTAAGCTTATAAAGATTGAGTATTTTTTATTTGTCAGCATCGACTAATCGTCTTCTTCCGACTTGATAATGATTTTTTTGGGAGGGGTAAGGTTTTCTTCGAGACCTTCGGATTTTACTTTTTCAATGATCACAGACTGCAATCCGCTCTTCATGTATTCGGCATGAATGGACGTGTACTCAGCGCGGAGATCATCCACTTCTTTTTTAAGCTTAATGCTATTCCGCACATATTGTTCCGATTGAAAACCAATGCGTTCGTAAGCCACGAGCAGGATGACGATCCAGCCGAAATAGTAGAAATATTTAACCGGAAGCCGCTCTTCCTTACCTGGCGCTTTTTCACCGAAAACTTTGTCCAGCGGTAAAAACTTGTTCAGCCAGTTGAATAAATGATATTCCCGCTTGCGCTTCGCTGGTTTTGGAGGCTTAGGCGGAATGGGCTTAGGTCTTCTTTTATTTTCCGACATCTCTCAAGTGGGGATTTTAAACAAATTATATTTTTTCTGCGATCCTGAGCTTTGCGCTCCTTGCCCGCGGATTTCGCGCAACTTCCTCGGGAGTTGCTTCCACCGGCTTTCTGGTAACGCTGCTGAGGGGCCTAATCGCATTTCCGTAGAAGTCCTTTTCTAATTCTCCGTCAAATTTTCCTTTTAAAATGAAATTTTTGACCAAACGATCTTCCAGCGAATGGTAAGACATGACGACCAGTCGTCCGCCCGGGTTAAGCACTTCCGGAACCTGCGTCAGAAACTCTTCCAAAACCGCCAGCTCATCGTTCACTTCAATCCTTAATGCCTGGAACACCTGAGCGAAATACTTGTTTTCACGATGCTTAGGGGCATATTTGAGTAAAATCCCTTTCAATTCCGCAATCGTGTCAATTGGCGTGCTGTGTCTTGATGTAAATATCGCTTCGGCGGCTGTACGGGCGTTGGTAACCTCCCCATACATGCCCAGAATCCGCTGCAATTCCGCGCTCGACCTGGAATTGATCACTTCCCGCGCTGTTTTTTCAATGTTCGGGTTCATACGCATATCCAGGTCGGCATCAAACCTTGTGGAAAAACCGCGTTCAGGCGTATTGATCTGGTGTGAAGAAACGCCCAGATCGGCCAGGATTCCGTCCACTTTTTCGGCCTTATGCAGTTTCAGGTAACGCTTCAAATGCCTGAAATTCGCCGCTATGAATGTAAATCGCTTGTCGTCCTTAAATTCGGCAGCATTGGCAGCAGCATCAGGATCCTGATCGAAAACGAGCAGCCTGCCCGTTGTTAATTTTTCCAGAATGGCGCGGGAATGGCCGCCGCCGCCAAAAGTCACATCCACGTAAACACCTTCCGGTTGAATGTTAAGCCCTTCCAGGCATTCGGACAACATGACAGGCTCGTGATATGTACTTTGTAAATCCATTTGTTAAAAGCAACGTAATAGGAACTTATTCTTGCCAGGAGGCAGTTACAAACTTAGCAATTTTCAAGCGTACGAATCGCTGTCAGCAAAGGATTTAATTTCGGCAGCATTTGGTTAATTTAATAACAATCCCCTGTATATGAGACTATTCAATCAGATTGCTACTGTTCTGATTTTATTTGCATTGATAAGTTGCAATTCTTCTGCGCAAACCGACCTGAAAACCGGCACCTGGCGCGCAACGCTGAGCCGGGAGGCAAACCGGATCCCGTTTATTATGGATGTATCCAAAAACCCGGATGGGAAAACTTATTCCGTTGTTGTAATCAATGACACGGAAAGGCTCAAAATGGACACCGCGTTCTTCCAGAACGATTCGCTTGTGATCCCGATGGAGCTTTTTGACATGAAAATCATCGCAAAAGCGGAAGGAGAAAAGCTGAAAGGGACTTACTACCGGTATGCAAAAGGCAAAGTGGCCGGCTCGATCCCTTTTGAAGCAGAGTTTGGCAAGGATTATAAGTTTTTCAAACCCGGCGAAGCAAAAAGCACTAAAACCATTGCCGGGAAGTGGGACGCAACATTCATTACGGAGGCTACGGGTGACACGACGCAGTCGGTAGGGACTTTTTCACAAAGTGGAACGGATGTAAAAGGCTCTATATTGACCACAACGGGCGATTATCGCTTTCTTACGGGCAATGTGCACGGCGATAGTTTGTTTTTATCCACATTTGATGGCTCCAATGCCAAGCTTTTCAAAGCGGCTATTCAAAGCGACGGCACGCTGAAAGGTTCGATGTGGTCTGGCATTAAGAGCTTGCGGAGCTTTACTGCTAAGCCTAATGATAAAGCGAAACTGCCCGATGCGGCAAGTCTTACTTACTTAAAGCCGGGTTTCGAAACGGTTGATTTTAAATTCCCTGATTCAGACGGCAAGCCGGTTTCTCTAAAAGATCCAAGATTTAAAGACAAAGTTGTGATCATTCAGATCATGGGCTCGTGGTGCCCGAATTGTATGGACGAAACCAATTTCATAGCGCCCTGGTACAAAAAGAATAAAGAGCGCGGTGTGGAAGTTATCGGCTTGTCTTTCGAAAGATCGGACGATCCGAAAGTTTCGAATCCAAAGATCAAACGCATGATCGAGCGCATGGGAATCGATTACCCGATCCTCTTGGCCGGAACCAACACCGACGAAGCGACTGCAAAAGCATTGCCCATGTTGAATAAGGTAATGTCTTACCCCACCACCATTTTTATAGACAGAAAAGGGAAGGTTCGGGAGATCCATACAGGTTTTTCAGGCCAGGGAACAGGCGCTTATTTCGATGAATTTGTAACCGATTTCAATGGCTTAATGGATAAGCTGATTGCTGAAAAATAGATTTTAACAGGGTTTTGAAGAACGCATTGTCCGGCTCCGGGCGATGCGTTTTTTATTTAAACTAAAATTAGTATGCTTGCATAATAGTGGGCTGATTTCTTACATTTGTGAGAAGGGGCACTCCTGACACTACTCAGAATTTTTAAGGATGCGTAAGGAAAAAACAATTGATTTCCAGATAAAATGGGCATGGCATTCGATTTCCAGAATGTACAATGCTTATGCCGCACGTTTTGATACAACTATGGCCGTAGGCTATGTTTTGCTCAACATTGACATTGAAAACGGAACGCCGGCAACAAAAATAGCCCCGTTGCTCGGCATGGAACCCCGAAGCCTCGTGCGGATGCTCAAAAACCTGGAAGAACGCGGACTCATCAAGCGCGAGGTCAGCGAGCAGGACAAGCGGTTTGTGCGGATTGTGCTGACTGATTTAGGAAAAGAAAAACGGGAACTGGCGCGGGAAGGCGTTATTTCGTTCAATACGATGATCAGGGACAAGATTCCGCTGGATAAGCTGGTCGTTTTTTTCGATGTAATTAAAGATATCAACAAACTGGTAGAAGAGGAGAATCAAAAACTCAAAGCCGGCGAAATAGAAGAAGAGCTTTAAACCAAACCTTTAAATAATGAATCGTTCAATTCGTAAAGTAGCCGTTTTGGGCTCGGGCATTATGGGATCGCGCATTGCTTGCCACTTTGCCAATATTGGTGTGGAAGTGTTGTTGCTTGACATCATCCCTAAGGAGCTTAATGACGCTGAAAAGGCCAAAGGAATGACCAGCGAACACCCGGCATTCCGTAACCGGATCGTGAATGATGCCTTGCAGCAGGCCATAAAATCGTCGCCGGCGCCACTTTACAGCCCGGCTTTTGCTTCACGCATTAAAACAGGAAACTTTGATGATAACCTGGCCGATATAAAAAATTACGATTGGGTGATGGAAGTCGTTGTGGAACGGCTTGATATTAAGAAAAGCATTTTCGAAAAAGTGGATGCATTGCGCAAGCCGGGAACGCTCGTAACTTCCAACACTTCCGGAATCCCGATCCATTTGATGGCGGAAGGCCGGAGCGAGGATTTCCGTAAGCATTTCTGCGGAACGCACTTTTTTAATCCACCCAGATATTTACGATTACTGGAAATAATCCCAACCTCAGAAACCGATCAGGAAATTGTTGATTTCCTGATGCATTACGGAGATCTTTTTCTGGGCAAAACCACAGTTTTAGCAAAAGATACGCCTGGTTTCATTGCTAACAGGCTGGGAATTTATGCATTAATCCAAACCATCCGCGTCGCTGCTGAAATCGGTTTGAGCGTGGATGAAGTGGATAAGCTTACCGGGCCTGTTGTAGGACGGCCCAAGTCAGGGACATATCGTCTTTCGGACGTTGTAGGCCTGGATACAACCGTTCATGTCGCGAACAATTTGTATGCTTCCGGAGAGGGGAAAGATGAATCGAGGGACGCATTTGTGGTGCCCGAGGTCATGCAGAAATTGTATGATAATAAATGGTTAGGCGATAAAACGGGACAGGGTTTTTATAAAAAAATAAAGGATGAAAAAGGCAAATCTGTCATTCTCGCACTGGATTTCAATACATTAGAATATAAGCCTTCTGAAAAAGTTAAGTTTGAAACATTGGAAGGAACCAAGGCCATTAGCGACGTTTCCAAACGTTTTGGCGTGCTGGTTGGCGGCAGGGACAAGGCTGGTGAATTTTACAGAAAGACCTTCGCTGACATTTTCCGATACGCATCCTTGCGGATTCCAGAGATCTCGGATGAAATTTTCCGGATCGATCAGGCCATTGCCGCAGGATTTGGCTGGCAATATGGGCCATTTGAAACCTGGGATGCCATTGGTGTGAAAAACATGCTTTCGATCATGGAAAGCCTGGATATGAAACCTGCGGAATGGGTTTACGAAATGATCGCAGCCGGAAACGAATCTTTTTATAAGGTTGAAAATGGTAAGCGTTCTTACTATGATATTGTTTCAAAAACCTATAAAAAAATCCCTGGACAGGAGAGCTTTATTCTTCTGAGCAATCTTTCAAACAACATTGTCTGGAAAAACGCCGGGGCGAATCTGTATGACATTGGCGACGGAATCCTGAATCTGGAATTCAAGTCAAAAATGAACACGATGGGTTCTGAGGTGATCGAAGGGATTAATAAAGGCATTAGTTTGGCAGAAAAGGACTTTCGTGGATTGGTGATCGGCAACGAATCATCCGAGGCGTTTTCCGCCGGTGCGAACCTGGCTATGCTGTTTATGTTTGCCATCGAGCAGGAATTCGATGAGATCAATATGGTGATTGCACAGTTCCAGCAGACCATGATGCGGGCACGTTATTCTGCGATTCCAGTGGTAACCGCACCACATTCGCTGGCATTAGGCGGTGGCTGTGAGCTGAATTTACATGCCGACAAAGTTGTGGCACATGCGGAAACTTACATCGGCCTAGTTGAGTTTGGCGTCGGGATCATTCCCGCAGGTGGCGGAACGAAGGAAATGGCGCTTCGATGCTCGGATATGTATCACGCAGGCGATACGGAATTGAACATTCTTCAAACTGCATTCATGAACATTGCGCAAGCGAAAGTGTCGACCTCGGCACAGGAAGCGCGTGAGATGAATTATTTACAGGATAAAGATCAGATCGTATTGAATCGTTCAAGACTTATTGTGGAGGCGAAACAGGCAGCGATGGATCTGGCGGATAACGGTTATACGCAGCCGAAGCAGCGAAATGACATTAAAGTCCAGGGTAAAACCGGGATTGCGCTCTTTATGGCGGGCATTGCGCAGATGCGACTGGCCAATTATATTTCAGATCACGACGCTAAAATTGCCAACAAACTGGCTTATGTGATCAACGGTGGAGATTTGAGTTATGCGCAGAATGTTACCGAACAATATTTACTCGATTTGGAAAGAGAAGCATTCCTTTCTCTTTGCGGCGAAAAGAAGACGCTTGAAAGAATGCAAGGCTTGCTGAACGGCGGGAAGCCGCCTAGAAACTAGCAATTAGACACTGCAATTTCTTCGTAAATTTTCAAGGGAATTATTGTTTAACCAATTAATGTTCTGCATTTAGCAGGATATTTGGTGAAATGTTCGATATTTAGAACTGATCATCTGTTAATCCGGGATGAAAAAGATTCGCCCTTTATGCTAAATTGACTAAAAGTACATTTGAGCAAAAATGATTTCTAAAAAAGCAAAATACGCGCTTAAAGCCTTAAAAGTTTTAGCAGAACAATACGGGAAAGGGCCGGTCTTGATTTCCTACATTGCTGAAAAAGAGAAGATTCCGAAGAAATTTTTGGAGGCGATACTACTTGACTTGCGTAACAACGGAGTTTTACAAAGTCAAAAGGGAAAAGGAGGCGGCTATTTGCTGCGCATTCCGCCGGGTGAGGTTAATTTTTCAAAAGTATTGCGGATCATCGACGGTCCGATCGCGCCGGCACTTTGTGTTTCGATGTTCTTTTATGGCCGTTGCGACGATTGTAAGGATGAAGAAACATGCAGCCTGCGCTCCGTGCTAGAAAGATGGCGCGACGCTAACCTCGCCGTATTGGACCAAACTACATTAAACGACTTGCTTCAAGCCGAAAACGCACAGCCAACAGACGTTTTGACACAATTATAGGCGGTCGTTGCGCACATATAAGCGCGTGTCGTCAAAGTCGCCGATCAGTTTGTAATTAGCTTTAACATATTCCAAAAGCGCAGGGTAACTCTCAATTCCCTGTGCTTTTTTGTTTTGCACCCACATGCTGTTTTTCCCCACCGCATCCAGGACAATAGCAGGCCTAGTTCGCTCCATATCAGCCATATAGCGGCTCTTGTATTTATCCTGCATCGGATGAAGGAAAATAGACCGCTCGGAATGGTTTTCTGCGGTGGCCTGTAACAATTGGGCTTCTACATAATATGCACATTGCCAACCCCATACGGCCATGTAATCGTCAGGTTTGCTATATTTTTTCAAAGCAGTTACAACAGGACTTTGCGCCAATGTTCTTGCATTGACAGAGTTAAAAGCGTTCAGCCTGCGCTCTTTAACATAGTGATACGCGTCATTGGAAGCAAACCAGAGCAAAACGATAACAGGGAAGGCAACCGACCATTTTTCAATTTTAAATAAACCATAACCCGCCAGCAATGTGCAGGGGATAATGCAGAAATTGAGATAATGTATAAAATCATTACCTGACTTGGTAACCGCGTAAATGCTTGAAAACAACAGCAATAGAATGGACACAGTAATAATGGGCTTCATCTTGCCAATACTCGGTTTACGAAATATCTGGTAAAATGCAATGCATATCGGCAAGATCAATGCTAATGTAAATATTTGGAAATCAGCGCTTAATCTGAAAATTGTAATGAACTGGCTTGGGATGTCGAGAAATCCTTTTCCGCCCGCGTAAATCACATTTCCTAAGATATAGAAGAAGATCAGGTCAGAAAAGACATTGAAAATCAATGTACAAATGAGTGTCAGGATAGGAAATGTAAGACCTCCTAACAAGAGAAACAGAATCGGCTTAAACTCCTTTTTTGTTTTAAAACATTGGTAACCAACGCATAAACCAGCCGCAGCAAGAACCAGTGCCTGTGGAACGGCTTGTAACTTGGCAAAAGGAACGGCACCTGCGGCTAGTCCAAGGAAATATAAGTTAGTCTTGTCATTTCCAAGGCCTTGCGTCGCTCTTGAAAGTAACCAGACACAAATAGAAAGCAAGAGAACGGGAAGCTGTTCGCTGGAATAATGGACGAAGTCAATCTCCTGTGTAAAAGCCAGAAACAGCAGCGGAACCAGGGAGATTTTACGGGCAACAGACGCTCCAAACCAGTTTTTAAGAGCATAGAACAGCATTACCAGCGCACCCGCCGCACAAATGAGGCCCATCACCCGGCCGGATGTGTAGTTGATCTCGAAGCCTAGTAACCTTGGGATAACCAGTAAATAATTGTCGAGCGGACCAATGGTCGTGCCGTCCACCGCGCGCCAGTAAATAGGATCTTTGAACAACGTGATCGCGTGGCTCAGCATCTGGCTTTCATCAGGATTAAGCTCCCGGTTGAAAACGATCACTGGTAAACGCATGAAAATCAGCAGAATAATTGCTGATATGATGTAGATTTTTGTTGAAATGGATTTATAAAAACCCGAAAAGACTACAAACGCCGCCAGCACATATCCGATGAGCCAATATACAGGCGGTGAATTGTCAAAAGTGAGCATGCGGTTTAGCTGAAAGTGTCCACCTTCTCAACGAAATCGCGGTAATGAACTGCCGGAATAAAATGTTGTTGAGAACGATATTGCAATACCATGAAAACCAAAAATAGCGAAATAAGGAAGGATTGCAACATCAAAATCATTAACGTACTGCCCAATGTGGATGCCCAGCCAGGCGTTGCATTGCCAATGAGTTTCAAGAAAATGATGAAGATGATAAAAGCAATGGCTATGCCCGACATGAAAATCGAGAAGATCAGAATGCGGACAGCCGTGGTGTCAACCAGCACAGAAATGGCACTCAACCCATGCAAAACCAGCGAAACGAAATTCATTTTGCTTTCTCCGGCCAGTCTTTTGGCGCGGTTCGTCAAGACGGAATCATAAGGAATCCTCGAACGGATAATGCCGCCCGGATAATTGTTCCAGATCTCTGAAACGCGGACCAGATTTTGCAAACGATTTTGCGGAACAAGGCTGAAATTTCCAAATGTGATCACTTTTCCGGTCAGCAACTTGAAAAGCATTTTGTAAATCACGTAGAAAGATCTAAATAGAAAGTTCTCTGTGCGCTTGTTACGTTCTGCAAAAATGATCTTGCCCGGCTCTTGTAATGATCTTTCTGCCAGCAAGTTAATGTCGCTGGGAGCATCTTCGCCGTCCGCATCCATGACAATAACTTTATCCGCTGCAATGTGCTCGGCAACATAGGAAAGGCCAATGGCAATCGCTTTTTGATGTCCCAGATTGCGATATAAGCGCAGGACTTTGATTTCTTTCCCCCCAAAACTTACAAATGGTGATGTTCTTTCCTTGGAGGAGCAGTCGTCAACGATAAATAGCGTGGTGTTTTTTAAGATCGAGGCGTTTAAATCCGCGTTAATCTTTTCTATAAGCAGGTTCAGCGCCTCCCAGTCGTTGAATTGAGGAATGATAATGACAAAATTTTCGGGCATGGGGGAGGAATTTGAAAGCCTCCGAAAAGTTAAATTCGGAGGCTTCGGAAAGATTTTAAACGGTTTTTGCTAGTCTTGAAGAAATACCGTCGTGAATTTGGGTAAGTGTCTCAGTCAAGCCATATTCCCAGTTCCAGCCTGGATAATGCGACTTAAATTTCGACAAATCGCTCACATACCAGATGTGGTCACCGATTCTATTTGTTTCTGAGTATGAGTATGATAACTTGTTGCCGGTAATCTCTTCACAAAGCGCGATCGCTTCCAGCATTGAGCAGTTTGCGAAACGTCCGCCACCCGCATTATACACTTCACCCGGACGTGGATTTTGATAAAAATGCCAGAACATATTCACAAGGTCATGGCTGTGAATGTTGTCGCGAACTTGTTTTCCTTTATAACCAAAAATCGTGTAATGGTTGCCGGTAATGGCACATTTCATCAGGTAAGCTAGGAATCCGTGCAATTGAGCGCCGGAGTGGTTCGGGCCCGTAAGGCATCCGCCACGGAAAACTGCCGTTTTCATCCCGAAATAGCGGCCATATTCCTGAACCATAATATCGGCAGCCACTTTGGAAGCACCAAAAACCGAATGCTTTGTGTGGTCAATGCTATGCTGCTCGTCAATTCCATTCTCGAAGTAAGGATGGTTCTGATCGATTTCCCAACGCGTTTCCAGCTCGATCAATGGCAGATAATTAGGATTATCGCCATAAACTTTATTGGTAGAAGTGAAAATAAACACAGCTTCCGGTGTATGCAAGCGTGTCATTTCCAGCATATTAAGCGTTCCAACCGCATTTACACCAAAATCTGTAAACGGCTCTTTCGCTGCCCAGTCATGGCTTGGCTGTGCGGCTGCGTGGATGATCAGCTTAATGTCGTTTCCGTATTCCTTAAAGATCGGTTCCAACTGGCTAACTTCACGAATATCAGCAGCATAATGCTTGTAGTTGTTAAACTGATCCTGGATCCTGTTACGGTTCCATTCTGTATTTCCGTCAGCGCCGAAAAAGTATTCTCTTAAATTATTATCAACACCGATTACCAGATCAAATTTATCCGCTAAAAACGCAACCGATTCACTTCCTATCAGACCGGCCGAGCCGGTTACCAAAGCTATATTCATGTTTTTGTGTATTTTTATTTGCCTGTCCGTTCCTGATTAATACGAGTATTCTACTGCCTCGAATACGTAAAGTAAATTAAAAATGTTCAATTGTCACAACTCAGTTAGTCAATGGAACTGTATCAGAAGGATTATACGCTGCAACCTGTATTAAAATTGTTCAATAAGATATAGGCAGCATTTCAAAAAAAAGATATCCCCAGTTGTGTGAGGATATCTTCATATTTAGGCAGAAATATACTATTGTTTAACCACTGCATTCGTCGTGCCGCTGTATAATTTGGCACGGATGTCGTTTACACGTGTTTCAAGTTCTGGCTTAGCCTCATATTTCAAAGACATTTGACGTGGCAATGAATCCGGGCTTACGCCGTAAACCAATTCGTTGCCAGTATTCAGGTCTTTTTGCTCGATGTGATTGTATTTCTGATAGTCACATGAAGAAAGCAATGCAAGACAGGCAACAAATGCAACAATTTTATAGAATTTCATTTCTTTGATCGTTCATAGTAATATGGGCAAAAATAACCGTCATTTTCATAACCACCAAATCAGCCCTGACGAAATGTTACTTTTTTAATTCGGCCAGTTCGTTGCGGACAAACTGCATCAGATCAGTGATATGCTGCTCCGAGAAATCAAACGGGATGTTGGCTGCCTGATAAATGTCGCCAATTGTGGCCGTATAGCCCAGCTTCAACGCATCCAGATAACCTTTCAGGCCTTTTGCAGGATCCTGGCGGTAATTTTTCCAAACGCCGATTGCTCCCAGTTGTGCAATTCCGTATTCAATGTAATAGAAAGGAACCTCGTAAATGTGTAGCTGACGCTGCCAAAGATATTTTTTATAAATTTCGAGACCGCTCCAGTCCATTACTTTATCTGTAAATTCTTCATAGATGCGAACCCATGCGTCTGTGCGTTCAGTGGCCGAATGCTGTGGATTTTCATACATCCAATGCTGGAATTTATCAACCGTCGCAACCCAGGGAAGTGTTTCGAGAATGGATTCCAAATGCTGGATTTTCGCTCTCTTCAAGTCATTTTCGTTTTCAAAGAACTCATCCCAATAATCCATTGTGATCAATTCCATCGACATGGAAGCAAGTTCCGCAACTTCGGAAGGCGTGTGTTTGAATGAATTCAGCTTCAAATTCCGCGTTACCAGCGAATGCACCGCATGACCTCCCTCGTGCAGCAATGTTACCATATCCCGAAGATTCGACGTTGCATTCATGAAGATAAACGGAACGCCAATCTCGTCAAGCGGATAATTGTAGCCGCCCGGCGCTTTTCCTTTCCTGGATTCCAGATCGAGATGCTTCATATTCTTCATGGTGGTCAGGCAATTTCCAAGAAATGGGTCCAGCCTTGAAAAACAGCGGATTGTTTTGTCCAGCAATTCTTGGCCCGTTGCAAACGGCTTCAATGGCGCCAATCCCTGCGGATCCACTTTTGTATCCCACGGACGAAGCGCATCCACCTCCAAAGCCGACTTTCTGCTCGCAGCCATTTCATCCAGCATAGGAACGACTGCTTTTTTCACCGACCCGTGGAAATTGAAACAATCCTCCGGCGTGTAATCAAAACGGCCCATCGCAGCAAACATATAGTTGCGGTAATTGGCAAAACCGGCATTCTTACCAACCTGGTCGCGCAATGTTACCAGCTTGCCCAGCAGCTCGTCCAGTTGTTCATGGTCGTCATAGCGTCTGCCGCTGATAGCGCGCCAGGCTTCTTCCCGAATGTTGCGGTCAGTGGATTGTAGCCGGTCGGCGGCTTTTTGCAAAGTCATTTCCTCACCGTCCAATGTCACCGTCATGGCGCCCGCGATGGCTCCGTAGCGGCGCTCTTCGGTCTGCATTTCTGTGATCAGCGGAATGTTCTCATCGCGGAAGATTTCGATGGCTTTCTTCATGCCGCGCACTGTAATTTCAAATCCAGGTTCCGTTAATTCGCTCAGATAAGGGCTGTCGACCACTTTTTTGTCCAAAGCATTGCCATATTCCGCAAGTTTCGGCTGGATTTCAGTGATGAAAAATTGCAAAGCGTTGATCAGGCTCGTATTAGCCGTATCGCAAGTCTGCCGAATGTATCGCCACGCAAAGTTTTCCGACAAATAAGATTCAATTTCACTCCTATCCAGAAACCACTGCTGCAAATTCTCGGCCGAATTGATCTCCCTATTTTTAAGGTTTTCAAAAAACGGCTCAACATCCTCCCATTTTTTCAAATCAAATTCTTCCCCTATGAAACCCCTTTTTCCCCGGGTCAGTATCTCAATATTATCCGTTGTCATTTTGTAAAAAGCTTGTTACTGAATTTTCAAAGTTAATTTTTGGCATTTAAGAATGTGCTATCATTTAGTTTTTTGATGCCCTTAATGAGATCAATTCCTTCCAGCGATTTCCGTTGCTGTTCAACTGTATTGGCAAGAAATCGGAGTCTCTCTGCCTTTGAAAGCCGTTGGCCGATCAAAATCGAATTTAAACTTTCTATATTCGACAAGATGGCCAAGTCATTTATGCTGGCCATATCCCTGATATTTTCGCCTTGTAAGACTCGCTGAGGATTGGCTTGTTTCCAGTCACGTGCAGTACATCCCCACATAGCAATGTTCAACAAATCAGCTTCATCGGCATAAAGCAGCCATTCCTTCGCTTTTGTATAACCTGCCTGCGGGATAATGTAGTTTTTGATCGCATCCGTATGGATTTTATAATTTGCCTTACAAAGGACTCTCTTAACGTTCCATTCTAGGTTGTATATATTAGATTCAACTTCTTTTAGCCGCTGATATTCTTTTACTATGTATAATTGAAAAACAGGGCTAATCCACATACCGAAGGTGAATGCAATATCCTTATGTGCATATGTTCCTCCGTACCGACCTGCTTTCGCCACTATTCCGATTGCATTGGTTTTCGCAACCCATTCTTTGACACTAATTTTAAAGGAGTTAATGCCTGACTGGCTTCTAATTGAAGCGAATTCGCCAGAATTAAAATTTGGATTGTACATTCCTTCCCAGGCCTGAAGATATTCAAGTGTATTAACGTTTCTGAGCCAGTCGCTGACAAAGAAGTCTCCGTCCTTAGCTTTTACCATATCTGTTAAACATATATAGTCCTCAGAATTAATACTTACTAGTCCGATTTCAATGTTTTGGACAACCAGTTTGGTGCTTTTTGACATGTATAAGTGTGTTTAAAGTGTTTGTGAATTTTTTGCCTTAAACCGAATCCTTCCGCTGCGTTGTATCGGTCAAATTATCGGTAATAACGTTTTCTGTTTCGTTAACATTCGCGAAGGCGTATTCCATTTTGCTGCGGTCGAATTCTTTTTCGTTGTTGGCGAGCCAGATTGTGGCGACGCCGTTTCCGATGAAATTCGTGATGGCGCGGGCTTCGGACATGAAGCGGTCGACACCCAGGAGCAGCGCCAGGCCTTCGACAGGAATCACTTTAATGGCGGTTAATGTGGACGCTAGCACCACGAAGCCGCTTCCCGTAACGCCCGCAGCGCCTTTGGAGGTTACCATCAGGATGCCGATCAATGACAAGATTTGCCCAAATGTGAGATGCACATCGAAAACCTGCGCGAGGAAGATCGTTGCCATGGAAAGATAAATCGTTGTTCCGTCGAGATTGAAGGAATAACCTGCCGGAACGACCAGCCCTACAACTGGTTTGGAACAGCCCATTCTTTCTAATTTGACCATTAATGAAGGCAAACCGGCTTCCGAGGAAGACGTGCCGAGCACAATCAGCAATTCTTCCCGAATGTATTTCAAATAAGACCAGAGACTGATCTTGTAAGTTCGCATCACCAGCCCCAGAACGCCAAAGATAAAGACGGCCATCGTGGCGTAAACGGTTCCCATGAGCTTGGCAAGCGGCAATAATGTATCAATGCCATATTTTCCGATAGTATAAGCCATTCCGCCGAAAGCGCCGATGGGGGCGAAAATCATCACCAGGTGCAGGGCGCGGAAAACGTATTTGGACAAAAAAGTAAGCCATTCTGTGACTTTTTCTTTACCCGAATATTTACTTAAAACAGTTCCCAAAACCAATGAGAACAACAGGACTTGAAGCGTAACATTATCCAGAAAAAATTGCAACCAACTGAAATCCTGCACTTTACTGGTATAAGCAGACGCGTCGCCTTTCTGCAAACTGCTGGTTACGACGCCATCTCCGGGCCGGATCACATTGGCCACCACAACACCCACGATCAGCGCCAGCGTTGTTACCACTTCGAAGTAAATCAGCGCCTTAGCACCTACTTTCCCAACTTTTTTCAAATCACCCATTCCAATGATCCCCAATGTAATGGTCAGGAAAATGATGGGGTTGATAAATACTTTGACAATGGAAATAAATCCCTTTCCGAGAATCTCCATTTGCACGGCCTGCTCCGGAAAATAATGTCCCATTAAGGCACCGGCCGTTATGGCGGTGAGAACCCAGAAGGTAAGATTAGTGACTAACTTTTTCAATAGGATAGGGGTCTAGGATCGGGGCGGTTTGTGCAAGTTTTCAAGATACAATAATAAAAGTCCGAGGAATTGTTTCAAGAATGGAAAAGTAATTTTTTCTTAATTATTTATATTTGGTCTAAATTATAATTCTATATTTGCTTTATATAATTGAGTACTAAAAGACGGAAACGCCTCCGCTTTGAAATCACCAGAAAAAACTAAGTTGAAAGATCTGTTAGCCGGCTTTAAGCAGTAGTTAGGAGTTAAGACAAAATTTCGCCATGGTAATTCTAAATTTCCGGCTTCCATTGAAGCCGGTTTTTTTTGTAAATATTTTCTTGTAAAAAAAGATGTGAAAATAAAATTTGCGAACTTTTTCTTAACGAAGCTAGACCAGATTACTCATTTTCAAAATGTTACGAAAAAAGTTTGTAAACATTTGTTTAACATTAAGTTAATAAAGTGAACAAATTTTGAAGATGCAAGCGAGAAAAGAGTTACTTTTAATACTTGATTTTTCTTCAATGTTCTTGATATATAAGCGATATGGAATCTACCAAAACCACACAAACACAACAGACCTATACGACAGAAGAGGCGTACCAGGCTTCGCTTCAATACTTTAAAGGAGACGATCTGGCGGCGCGCGTTTGGGTTAATAAGTATGCGCTCAAAGATTCATACGGCGCCATATACGAAGCCACGCCCGACGACATGCACCGACGCATTGCGAAGGAAATTGCAAGGATAGAGGCCATTTACCCGAATCCATTAAGTGAAGACGAGGTTTTTGATCTGATCAAAGATTTCAAATACATTATTCCGCAGGGAAGTCCGATGACGGGCATTGGCAATCCTTATCAGATTGCATCCTTGTCAAACTGTTTTGTGATTGGTAACAATGGTGCGTCGGATTCTTACGGCGGCATTATGAAGATTGATCAGGAGCAGGTTCAGTTGATGAAAAGGCGCGGCGGTGTTGGCCATGACTTGTCGCACATTCGTCCGAAAGGATCGCCTGTTAAAAATTCTGCGCTTACCTCCACGGGCATTGTGCCCTTTATGGAACGCTTCTCGAATTCGACGAGAGAAGTGGCTCAGGACGGTCGCAGAGGGGCATTAATGCTGTCGGTGGCAATCAGGCATCCGGATTCTGAGGATTTCATTAATGCAAAATTGGAGCAGGGCAAAGTAACCGGCGCCAATGTTTCGGTCCGCATTGACGATGAATTTATGCGCGCTGTCGAATCCGGCGAAACTTACAAGCAACAATATCCGATCAAAAGCACAACGCCAACGCACATTAAGGACATTGATGCGACGGCTTTGTGGAAAAAAATTGTGCATAATGCCTGGCAATCGGCCGAGCCCGGGATTTTGTTCTGGGATACGATCATTCGCGAATCTGTGCCCGATTGCTATGCTGATTTGGGTTATGAAACGGTTTCTACCAATCCTTGCGGCGAAATTCCATTATGTCCTTACGATTCCTGCCGCCTGCTGGCGATTAATTTGTTCTCTTATGTGGACAAACCTTTTACGAGCGAGGCATCATTCAATTGGGATTTGTTCAAAAAACATGTTGCAGCCGCGCAGCGCATGATGGACGACATTATCGACCTCGAACTGGAAAAGGTGGATGCAATTCTTCACAAGATCGATGAGGATCCGGAAGACGAAGAGGTTAAAAGAGTGGAGCGCAACCTTTGGCTGAACATTCAAACCAAAGCAAGAGAAGGCAGAAGAACAGGAATCGGCATCACCGCAGAGGGCGATATGCTTGCCGCGCTGGGCCTGCGTTACGGAAGTGACGAAGGAACCGAATTTGCAGTCGAAATACATAAAACCGTTGCACTTGAAGCCTACCGTGGGTCTGTAAAGACAGCCAAAGAAAGAGGCGCATTTTCTATTTTTGATTCAGAAAGGGAAAAGAATAACCCATTCATTCTGAGGCTGAAAGAAGCTGATGCGCAGCTTTATTACGAAATGCTGGAATATGGCCGTCGTAACATCGCTATGCTTACCATTGCGCCAACAGGAACAACGAGTTTAATGTCTCAGACGACGTCGGGCATCGAGCCGGTTTTCCTGCCCGTTTATAAGAGAAGAAGAAAAGTGAATCCGGGCGATAAGGACGTTCGTGTGGACTTTGTGGATGAGGTAGGCGATTCCTGGGAAGAATATGTCGTTTTCCACCATCGTTTCAAGGAATGGATGGAGATCAATGGCCATGATATCAGCAAAAATTACGCGCAGAAAGAGCTGGATGATCTTGTTAAAAAATCGCCTTACTACAAAGCCACGTCCAATGATGTGGATTATTTGAAAAAGGTAAAAATGCAGGGCGCTATCCAGAAATGGGTGGACCATTCTATCAGTGTAACCATTAACATGCCTAATGACGTGACCGAAGAGCTGGTAGGCGAATGTTATATGGAAGCCTGGAAGGCTGGCTGCAAAGGAGTTACAGTTTATCGCGACGGTTCAAGATCCGGCGTTTTGATTGCCAATACGGAGAAAAAGGAGGAAACTGTTGCCGGTAATGTGCCTTTCCCAACGACCAGGCCACAAATTCTGGAAGCTGATGTTGTCCGCTTCCAAAACAAAAAAGACAAATGGATTGCATTTGTAGGTTTGATCGATAACCAGCCTTATGAAATTTTCACCGGTCTTGCCGATGATGAAGATGGGATCCTTTTGCCAAGATGGGTTAATGAAGGCGTAATTATTAAGAATCGCGAAGCAGACGGCAGTTCGCGTTATGATTTTCAATATAAAAATACGCGTGGCTATAAAACCACTATTGAAGGGCTCTCGTATAAATTCAATCCCGAATATTGGAATTACGCGAAATTGATTTCCAGCACGTTACGTCACGGAATGCAGATTGAAAAAGTCGTAGACCTGATCAGCAGCCTGCAACTGGACGAATCCATCAACACCTGGAAAAACGGCGTTGCACGTGCATTGAAACAATACATTCCGGATGGAACGGAAGCAAAAAAGCAGAAATGCCAGAATTGTAATTCAACGAATTTGCTGTATCAGGAAGGCTGCTTGACTTGCAAGGATTGCGGCTCTTCGAAGTGTGGCTAGTCCAGCAGGTGATAACAAAGTCCCAGCGGGACATAACATCGGTAGCAGGAAATCATATTTGAAACAAAATAATCCCGGAGGGATGTAACAGTTAGTTAGTTGTTACATCCCTCCGGGATTATTATTTTATTTGTGCAACGATTATTTCTACCAATATTACGTCGCTCCCCGTTTTTGTTACAGGCCGACAAACATTATACCGTAAGGCCTGAATATTATTCGCTGCGCGATTTTTAATGCGTGTCCTCTACAACACCCAGATAATTAAACGGCGATAACGCCCTTAACTCTTCCCTGATCTTCTCAGAAACATCCAATGTCTCGATGAAGCGGGAAATGGAGTCGTGGGTAATTTTTTCGTTTGTTCTGGTTAGCTCTTTCAATGCCTCGTAAGGTTTTGGATAGCTTTCGCGGCGCAGGATGGTTTGGATCGCTTCCGAAACTACTGCCCAGTTGTCTTCCAGTTCGGCTTTCAGGATTTCTCCGTTCAGCTCAACTTTGCCCAAGCCTTTCATCAACGAGTTCAATGCGATGGCCAAATGCGCCAACGGCACGCCAATATTTCTTAAAACAGTTGAATCCGTAAGGTCGCGTTGCAGGCGGGAAACGGGCAATTTTGCAGCGAAATGCTCAAATAATGCGGTTGCTAATCCCAGGTTTCCTTCTGAATTTTCGAAATCGATCGGGTTAACTTTATGTGGCATGGCAGAGGAACCTACTTCGCCTGCTTTGATTTTTTGTTTGAAATAACCCATTGAAATGTACGTCCACATATCCCGGTTCAAGTCGGTCAGGATTGTGTTCAGTCTCTTCAGGCAGTCGAATGTGGCGGCGAGGTTATCGTAATGTTCGATTTGGGTGGTGTGGCGGCTTCTTTTTAATCCCAAACCTTCTACAAAGTGGTTGGCAAAAGCCATCCAATCCTGTTTCGGATAAGCCACGTGATGTGCGTTGAAGTTTCCGGTGGCTCCACCAAATTTAGCCGAATGCGGAATTTTGTCCAGCATTTCCAGCTGACGTTCCAGCCTTTCCACAAAAACCAGAAACTCTTTTCCTACGCGTGTAGGGGAGGCCGGTTGCCCGTGCGTGAATGCCAGCATCGGCACGTTTTTCCACTCGATCGACATTCTTTTCAATACAAAAAGAACCTGACGGAACAAGGGCTTGATCTGACGTTCGAGCGCGTCTTTAAGGGAAAGCGGGATGGCTGTGTTGTTGATATCCTGCGATGTAAGCCCGAAGTGGATAAATTCCTGGCATGACTCGATGCCTAGTTTCTCGAATTGTTCCTTTATAAAATATTCAACGGCCTTAACGTCGTGGTTGGTAACTTTTTCTATGTCTTTGATATGCAGCGCATCATCCTCACTAAAATCCTCATAAATCTTGCGCAGGGAAGCATAATGTTTCTTGTCAAACTCCGCTAACTGTGGCAATGGAATTTCACAAAGAGCGATAAAGTATTCGATCTCCACATAAACTCTGTAATAAATTAGGGCATATTCGGAGAAATAAGCAGAAAGCTCGGATACTTGCTTGTAATAACGGCCGTCGACAGGAGAGATAGCCGTAAGTTGGTTTAATGACATGATTTTCAATACAAAAATTGATTATCAGGCAAAGTTAGTAGAAAACGGCGTCGAAAATTGGTAAAAAATGCAGGAAATATTCTTTTTGGTATTGATGTCAGAAATTATGAAACAATTCGCATATTCGCCGATCCAACCTTATTTGTAACTCATGCAGCCTTCACCCTTTCTTGGAGAATTAATCGGAACAATGGTCCTTATTTTATTAGGTAACGGGGTCGTCGCCAATGTCGTTCTCAAACAAACCAAGGGAGAAAATGCGGGTTGGATTGTGATTACCGCAGGCTGGGGATTTGCAGTAATGATCGGGGTTTTTACGGCCAATGCTTTTGGCAGCGCGGCGGCCCATTTGAATCCTGCCGTTACCATTGGATTTGCGTTCTTGCGTCAGGATTACAGCTTGCTTGCAAGTTACATTCCGGCGCAATTGATCGGCGCGTTTTTGGGTGCAGTGCTCGTGTGGCTTCAATATTTGCCACACTGGAAAGCCACTGAGGATCAGGGTTCTAAACTGGCCTGTTTTGCCACGGGTCCGGCTATCCGGTCGTCAGGTGCTAACTTTCTAAGTGAATTTATTGCGACTGTCATTCTAATCGTGGGCATTGTAGCCATTGGTTATGCCGGCACTTCGGATCCTGAAAAAGGTGGAATCCCTTCCGGGTTTGCGCCTTATTTAGTGGGAATGCTGGTTTGGAGCATTGGTTTGTCGCTAGGCGGCACCACAGGTTATGCCATTAATCCGGTAAGGGATCTGGGACCAAGGATTGCGCATGCCATTCTGCCCATTCCTAATAAAGGCAGTTCCGATTGGTCTTATGGCTGGGTTCCGGTGGCCGGCCCCGTTTTTGGAGCCATCGCCGGTGGTTTGATTCTTCGTTTCTTTTATTTTTAATTACTCAACCTTAATTTTTCCGCCACCCGAATAGCTGCGATATTCGCCCTGATACATGGCGTCAGCGGCAGCTGGTCCTACTGTAAATGTGCCTTTGGAAACAATGCGAACCTGGTAATAGAATGTCTTGGCCGTATTATTGGCAGTGGTGAAAAAGTGAATGCGGTCGTCGCGAATGTCCAGATATTCAGGGCTTGAAGCATTTTTAACCCATGGCATATCCCGCGGCTCCGTAATTCTTGGGTTTTCGATTTCAAAGCCGGATGGTAACATATCAGTTATTACAATGTTATCAATCGGCAGGCCGTTTGTGCTGGTTAATGTTAGCTTTACGATGACCAGATCATTCTGTTTGAATGTATTAGCAAGTGCGCCGTCACGGGTAAGGAACTGCCTGCGAATGCTTAACCCCTGATCTTCCTCCGCGTATGTGCCTGTTGCGGACATGCCCTCCGATTGCGAAAACCAATACAAATCGCCTGAGCCCTGCGTTTGGATCGAAACCTTCTGATTTTCAATTCCTTTTGCGATTTTAAGCTCTTTGCCCGTAAATGTTCCCACATTCTTTCCATTGGCTGAAACGGTCGCAGTAACAGTTGATCCTGAGGTCTTTTTAGCCAGTTTTCCTAATGCCAGAACGGAGAATGCTGCTTCCTGTGTATTCAGATATGCGGCCGATTGAACTGTTTTGGATAGCTGGCGGGCCAAAACAGGGATTTGCATATTGTCTGGATCAGACTCTATAAGTGTGTTCAAAACCAATGACATGTTCCGCAATGGAGAAGAATAGCTGTTGTCAAAGCCTTGTGTGCGGTTTTCAGGAACATACTTTTTGGGCAATAGCGCATTAAAACTTCTTGTATCACCTGCCAGCTGAAACGCGGCTGCAAGCAAATATTTGGAATCCAATGTCAGCAAATGTGGGTTTTGCTTGTAATAATTCATGGAAGCCCGGTTAGGCTGACTGTTCAGCGCCAGGACATAAAGCGAATAAATGGCTTCTCTGCGCGCCACCGTTTTCCTGGATTGAGATCCGGCCGATGGCTCACTCCCATAATTCAAGCTGTTTCCGGTGCTTGCGGTTATGACTTCTTTGTTTGCCGTGTTTCCTGTTTGCGTTTTAAGGTAATCCAATGCACGGCTGAGTGTTTTCGTATTGATTTCAAAGCCTGCGCGCCGCGCTTCTTCGAGGAAATGGGCAGCATATGCGGTTGCCCACCAGTCTTCCTGCGTCGAACCCGGCCACATCGTCATTCCGCCATTAAATAGTTGCAGCGACTCCACTTTGCGGATCGCCTGTTGCACATTGGTCATGGGATTGAAATCGCTCGCGCCACTTTTCACTGTGTAGACCGGCGCGGCCATTGCTTTGGTGAGATCAGCAAAATAAATCTGAGGAAATGCTTTGGAAACGGTCTGTTCCAGGCAGCCGTAAGGATAACCGAGCAATGTTGAAAGCGCTTTTCCGCCACCCTGCACCAATGGCGACCGGCTCAAAACGATCTGACTTCTGCTGGTAGAAGGAATGAAGGTGGAGGCAAGATTGATCAATCCTGATTTCCCGGCTGCAATCTGCCCTGAGTTACTCGATTTCAGAAGCGGCGATGCGGGCCGGACCGTAATGTTGGTTTGATTGGTAAAAGTCTCGCCAAATGCCGAAACCTTCACCGTAATGTTCGCAAGTCCGATTGATTGAAGCGCTTTCACCGAGAAGATAGCACGTGCTTCTTTTCCAGGCAGGATCGTCATTTTTTGAGTCAAAGGAATCGCTCCTGATGTCAGTGGGCCGCTAAGTTGCACGGAAACAGTCGCATTGGCGGCTTTGTTTTCGGTATTACTAATGTTGACAGGCAAGGTTAATTCATCGCCGGGACTTAAAAATCTGGGTAAACCTGCGCTGATCACCACAGGATCGGCGACTTTCATGTTTTTCGTTGCCGAACCAAAGGCGTTGTCTTTATAAGCCACGGCCATAATCCTAAGATCGCCGCTGAATTGTGGCAGATTGACGTCGAAATTGACTTCGCCGCTGCTATTTGCGGTTAATATGCCGCTCCAAAATGAAACCAGTTCTGTCCGGCCATTGCTCAAAGGATTAATCCTTCTTTCCAGATCATAACCATCACCACCAAAACTCGAAGAGCCGCTTATAGTCAGTTCAGGAAATAGCTGCGCATATAAATCGTGCGTGGTCACTTCCAGAGCACATTTTTGGTAAAAGTGGCCGTGAATGTCGGGCGTTTTGGAGTTTTTGATCTGCAAAATGCCTTCATCCACAACGGACAGCGTTACCTGCGCATTCGGTGCGGTTTTGATCCTGATTTGTTGTTTTGTCTTGGATCTCGATTTTTCAATGGCCGTTATAGCAACAGGCAGTTTTCGGTCCGGGTCTTCGACCAGGATAGGAGTGAATCCGTGCGCTACGGTGAGGGGCATGTCCGTGGTGTCGAACGGGCGGATTAATGTGGCGGTGATAAAGACATTGGGTAAATGTTCTTCTTTCAGCTTGAATGTCAATTCCGCAGCCTTTTTCTCCGTTTTCAAAATATGCTGTTCAAGTACATTATTGCGTTCGACTGTAACCAGCAGCGTTCCGTCAAAAGGTGTTTTGAACAAAACCTTAGCCGACTCTCCAACCTTATAATTTTGCTTATCAGTTTCCATCAGCACGCGGCCTTCATTACTTACTTCAAATGAAGAATATTGCGTGTAACCGTAGCCGTATGCATAGAAATGAGCGAGTGTATAATGTTCTGCGCCTGGGCGACGCACCCGAACCTCATATTCTCCCGAGATCGTGGGAACATATTGAATGCTTCCTTTTCCGTTTTTGAGGTCTAATGTTGTAGCATACACCGTCTTTTCACTTTTCCGGGAAGTGTATTGCAGCACATCATATCTTTTTTCTACAACGGTTTGATATTCAAGGCGAACGATCTCGATCTTGGCAGCGCTTTTTTTCAAAACACCTTTATTATTTACACCGACTATTTCAACAGGAACCGGGGCATTGGTTCCTACAT
Organism: Dyadobacter sp. CY351; assembly: GCF_021502625.1. Lineage (NCBI taxonomy): Bacteria > Pseudomonadati > Bacteroidota > Cytophagia > Cytophagales > Spirosomataceae > Dyadobacter > Dyadobacter sp. CY351. The sequence goes on from NZ_JAKFFU010000011.1 coordinate 130,737, forward strand.
AGGCGTCCGGAAGGCGGATTCCATAGAATGTTGGCTGCGTGAAAACATCAAACCGCTGTAAACGATTGACCGGGCGACCATTTTCGTCAAAAACGGTCACGAATATTTTTCCTTCCAGCACGCCAATATCTTTCAGGCCGGCGGCTATCGGGAAACTTTCGGTGGCTTGTCCCTGCTCATTGGTAACACCCTGGCGGCTCTGTTTTTCAAACGCTGTTTCGCCTGGAATGTCGAATACAAATTCGGGGAAAGCAGCCGAGGAAAAGCCTTTTCTTTTAAACTGCGCGTCCATCTGATACGTGCGGTTGCTGGCTGGTGGCCCAAATAAGTTGGTTGCAGTTGCGGTCAATGATACATTGTTTCCGGATACATATTCCTTTGCTGCGCCGCTCAAATCCACTTTGATCCGGTCCGGCATGAACTCTTCCACGCTAACAGCATGCGAGGCAAGCAGAATGTCGTTACCATTGTAAACTTCCAGCACATATGTTCCGGTAAGCCCGGCCGCATCAACAGGCACTTCAATTGCTACGGCGCCCTGAGCATTTGTATTTTTACGCCAGGTGCGATATTCACGCCCATTAGGCGTCAGCATGCGTAGTTTGAGGGGAATTTCTTTGGCGCTATCCCATTTTTTTGTGCGGATAACCGTGTTGAAATGCATGGTTTCACCCGGGCGGTAAATGTCTCTTTGTCCGTAAATAAAGGCTTGTAAACCAGAGGCATTATCCCGCAAACCTTCCACTTCAAATCGCGAGGTTTCCACTTGCGTATCCTTTAAGATCAGATAGTTAAAATCTTCCTTGAAAGTCGCTGTTAACATGGCAATTTTGAATCCCGGCGCTTTTTCGCTGAGTTTTTCAATGTGCAAAATGCCGTCGCCGTTGGTGTTTGCGGTATGCACAGTCTGATTATTTGAACTGATGAGCGTGATTTCTATATCGCCGAGCGGCTCATTTGTTTTAATGGAATTGGCAAAAATCCACATTTCGTCTTTGCCTTGTTTCGCGATCAAGCCAATGTCGGAAATGGAAACAAGCTTTGTTGCACCCAGATAGGCTTCATCTTTTGAATTGACCGAAACCAGATATACGCCTTTGCGCTGATTATCTTCGGGCAGGGCCACATTCAATGCTGAAATTCCTTTGCTTTTCGGCAGGTTTTCGGTTTCAACGGTTTTGTCAACAATGATGTCACTCAGCTCATTATCCCGGTCGTCGCTGTAATTAAAGGCGCCGGTTTCCACCCATTCGTCGCCCGAATAGCCGTATTCGTTCCAGCGGTTGTTACGGACGTAACTCAGGATGTTATTGGCGTATAATTTGGAAACTTTCACCTGCACTTTGGGAATGTTCACGATCTGAACGCCCAGGTTTTTGGAGCCCTTAGGCGTCATATAAAGTGCTTTTTTGTTGGCAAAAGCAATGGACGCAGGCATTTTCCCGAAAAACAGATCCTTGGATGTTTCATCGCCCAGAAATGCGCCCAAAACACCTTTCAGTGTCTTATTAATCAGTAAATTATAAGTTTCTGTCTCGTTAAATTCACCGCGTATGATGAAGCCGTTTTCTGTCGGTTCCGTTTGAACCTGAATTTCCGGGCTTAGCTTGAAGCCATTTGCAATGCTTTCCTTATCCAGTTCCTGGGTCGTAATAATGCGGGCGTATCCGGAATTGTTTTCAAAACCGGTTTTAATGTTCACAATTTCGAGATGAAGCGGCGAAGGCAGGCTTGCGCTTTTGATGATCGCTTCGTGGCTTATATAAGAAGTGTTCTGGACTTTCAGGCCCTTTTCAATGGCGATGTTAACAGGAATGGGGTTGTTGTCTGTCTTACCAGCGTTGCTGATGGCGAGCGTGACAGAATGTTCGTTCGTAACTGGCAATATTTTATAATCCAAAGACTTATCCCCGAGCGATACTTTCAGTTTTTCAGCGACATTCTGGCTGCTTACCGGATAGTTGAAAATTAACCTTAATCTGGCTTCCTGCTTGCCGCTTTCCTGCGAAAGTGCCCACCAGCTTTCTGTTTCAACCAATTGAAGATAAGGCGTATGGAAGTCGAGCGGCTCTTTTGAAACAGATAATTTTTTGTCTTTATCAATCTTCTCCGTCAGCTGATCGGTGAGTTTGGCCGTATATTTTGTAGCGGCTCCAAATCCCGCGACAGGCGAGAAAACGAGCTCATTAGGCGCAGACCATTTGAACTTTCCACGCACTGCCGGTTCGAATTGTACATATTGTGTGGAGTCCCAATCATTCAGCTCGCTTTCGGAGACAATGTCTTTGTTGAATGTAAAAATCAGATTTTGGGATTGGCTGATCTCATCGGTAAAGTTGGTCCCGGCAACGCGAATTTCATTAAGAGAAGAGCAACTGTTAAAAAGGATTGGAATAAAAAGGGATAAAAAGATCGCAAAAGCAGAAGTCTTTTTCATAATCACGAAGGGAGTAAACGTAAGTGAGAACACACGTAAGAAACGAAAAAAGGACGGCCGTTTTGAGCCATCCTACGAATATAATTTCAGCAAAACCGGTTAGCCCACTTAATTGAGCGAACGGTGAGTTAAATGTTTTTCCGGTTCAATTTAAAATTGCTGCATCACTTCATTAATGTCTTTCGAGGCCTCGAAAAATGAAAGTAAGCGCATCAAAATACCTTCTACGACTGCATCCGGGCAGGAAGCACCGCACGTAAGCATAATGCGGGCAGGCGTATGTTGCGGGAGATAGTTTTCTGTCACCATTTCTTCTTTGGAATGCAGGTTGAAATGGCGGATCAGCTGTTTATCCAAAATTTTATTAACTGACTCAATAAAATAAGTCGGGAATTTCTGCTCGCAAAGCTCGACCAGATGCGTCGTGTTGGAGCTGTTATAACCACCGGCAACGATCACCAGATCAGCCTCATGCGTGAGCAAGGCGTAAGTAGCATCTTGGTTATCATTTGTAGCATAGCATAATGTGTCGCGCGTGTTGGCAAAACGATCTTCCACTTGTTCGGGACGGAGGCTGTAATGTTTGATCATTACATTTTTCAAAAAGTCGGCAATGCCTTGTGTATCAGATGCCAGCATTGTAGTCTGGTTCACGACGCCGATGCGCTGCAAATCTTTTTCCGGATCGAAGCCATTGGAATACTGACCTTTAAAATCCTGAAAAAACTGCTCTGCAGGCAATGTTCCTTTCATGTATTCGGCAAGACGTTCGGCCTGCGCCATGTTTTCAACCACAACGGTCGGCGCGTTTTCCTTGCTATGCGAGAATGTGGCGCGGGTTTCTTCGTGATTTGGCTTGCCGTGGACAATGATCGTGTAATTTTTCTCTCCGATCTGCGCGGCGCGGTTCCAGACTTTCTCTACAAACGGGCAGGTTGTATCATAAACGTAGGCGTTAATGCCCAGTTCGGTCAGTTTTTGCTGGTTTTCGACGGTTGTGCCGAAAGCGGGGACGATCACAATGTCATCTGCATTCAGTTCCTCCCAGGGAATGAGCGGATTTCCTTTGGTATCCATGATAAAACGCACGCCCCGGTCCACCAGATCGCGGTTTACGTCCGGGTTATGGATCATTTCACTGAGCAGGAAAATGCGTTTATCCGGGTTTTCAGCAATGGCCTTATAAGCAATGTCAATGGCGTTTTCAACCCCGTAGCAAAATCCAAAATGCCGCGCAATCAGAAATTGGACCGGGCCGAAATCCAGCAATGTAGGTGCATAGTCACGTTTCAGCTTGTCATTTTTACGGCGGAATTCCTTAATCGGCGTAATGATCCTGCTCCGGTAAAAATCAGGAATGTTGAACGTTTTCATTGACTAAATTTGGTAGATTGCAGTAAACAAATTAGGGTATATTATGACCAAAAATCAAACATATACGATCCTTTTTTAAGAACAACGGTTCATCAAACATTGTTCGAACGACGTTTACGGAAAATTTTTTTCCCGTTGATGCAACGTGCAGGCGCATCTGCTGTCCTTGATACAGAACGTTCAAATATATATTAGCCATTCTGCTTGAAAACACATTTTTACCCTGACCGGCACGTCGAACTGGTGGAACGTTGTAAACTCGGTGAGCGCAAAGCGCAATACGAGCTTTATAAGTTGTATTCGAAAGCCATGTTCAACATCTGCATGCGGATATTGAATCATTTGGGGGAGGCAGAGGACGCTTTACAGGAAGCATTCGTGGATGCATTTACCAACCTGCACCAGTTTCGGCAGCAGTCGACATTCGGTGCCTGGTTGAAGCAGATCGTTGTCAATAAGGCGATTAATCACATGCGGAGCCGGAAAGTGAAGTGGGTGGAAATTGAAGAATGGCAGGAGACGGCGGAGAATATCGACCGGAATGAAAGTTATTTCGGGATGGATGAGCATGAGACGAACCTGGAAGTGGAGCGGGTGCGCAACACAGTGCAGAAGCTGCCGGATGGTTACAGAGTGGTTTTGAGCCTTTACCTATTTGAAGGATACGATCACGAGGAAATAGGAGAGGTGCTGGGGATCAGCGAAACGACGTCAAGGACGCAATATATGAGAGCTAAAAGAAAACTCACAGAAATGCTTTCGAAATAGTTGCAGCAATAATTTTAAACTTAATCGTTTGAGTTCCATCTAAACTAATAAGGATTTGAGAACATTATTTACACATGACAAGTTGATTAACCTATGAAAAATTCTTCTGATAAAAAAGATCGATTGGAGCGGTTTGTGCGAGATAACAGGGATGGATTTGATACTTTCTTACCGCAAGATTCTTTATGGAGCCAGATCGATAGCAAATTACATAACGAGATTCCGATTGTGCCGGAGCAATCCAAAAAAAAAATTAGGCGACTGAGCAGCCCTTATTTTGACTGGCGCATAGCGGCCGGTGTGTTCCTGGCGCTTGGAATTGGTTTTTTAGTTTACCTCAATAATGAATACGGCATAACCCGCGACCCGAAAGTGGCGCTCAAAGTCCCTACCTATGCCAAGGAATTCAATGCTTACAATGTTGCAATAGACCAGAAAAGAGAGGAGATCATCAAACTCGCGCGGAATAATCCGGAAGTGTATAAAGATTTCTCTGCAGATCTGGAAAGTCTGGAAGTGAGTTATAAAAATCTGCGCTCCAACTTATCGAATGCTCCCAACCAGGAAGCATTACTGGAAGCGATGGTCCAGAACTTACAATGGCAGGTTGACCTGCTCAACCAACAATTAGAAATTTTGCAACGCATTAATAAAGTAAAAAATGGAGACGATAAAGAAGTCGACAGCGCGCCTGTTATTTAGCATGTTTTTCATGCTGCCGCAGCTGTTGCTGGCAGTAAGCCCGGATCCGGAACAGAACGGGCTCATTGAAAAACGAAGGAATATTGTAAAGGTTTTTGATGTTAAAAATAATGACCAGCTTGTCGTTGACAATCAGTTTGGGCAGGTCAAAATCAATCTTTGGAATAAGGAAGAGATTAAGGTTGAGATCATTGTAACGGCGAATGCGCCTACGGACGGCCGCGCTTCGGAATATCTCGGGGCTGTTAGAATCGACGAAAAACGGATCAAGAACCAGATCAACCTGACGACACATATTGACAGGAGCCAGTTTGGAAACAATGGCTGGAACAACAAAAAAGGTGACAAGAACTTCATTCAGATCGATTACACGGTATATATGCCAAAAGAAAACGCGCTGATCGTGCGCAACAAGTTTGGCGACACAGACATTCCTTCCTTCCACGCGCCGCTGACGGTGGATTCACGCTATGGGCATTTCGTAGCCAACATTCTGGATAATGCTGAAAACGTGATCGATGTGCGTTATGGCAGCGCTAAAATTGGGAAAATGGACGGCGGAAAGCTGGAATTCCAATACTCGAACCTGAAACTGGATATGGCTAAAAAAGTGTTCATTACCAACAAGTTCGGCGAGCTGAACATTGGTGATGTGACAAATCTGGACGCCGACATTGATTATTCGGGCGCGAAAATCGGAACTATGCGAGGTTCGGGAAAAATTAAGCTGAACTACTCAGGTAATTTCAAGATTGATCAGCTCACCAATTCAGCGGAGAACATTGACATTCAGGCGTCTTACTCGTCGATTATCTTGCCGGCAGATGCAAACCAGTTCAATGTGACGGTTACTTATGGGAATTTCAGTTATCCTTCTTCCAATGTGAATTTTTCCATGCAGCCGGCGAAGGATGATAAAGCTTATAAACAAAAGCAATATCAAGGAAAAGTAGGAACCGGATCAGGAACGCGGATAACCGTCGTATCGCGATTCGGTGATGTGAAATTGAAAGATTAATGTCTGTAAGCCAGTTATTTATCTTCAACTAACACATTGTATCTGAAATCCAGCGGATCGAAAAGATCGAACAGCTTTTCGATAAATTGTGGATCATTGATGTAGAAATTCAGCAGATTATCATAGCGTTCCTGGGCGATTCCGTTCGGGAACAGCTTGTTTTTGAGGCTGATCAGTTGCGTAATTTCAGACTCGTGGTTGCGCTCTTCGGCTTTAATAATGCGCTTTTCAAGATGTTTCAGCGAATTCAGTAACCGCGTTTGCTCGGCTTTAACAGCTCCGTGCATGGTTTGGTCCACTGCGGTTGCTTTATTTAAAATTGCCTCAAAAATCTCATTAAACGCATTTTTCTGATCTTCCAGACTTAAAATATGCTCAGTATTCCGCTCAACAAATGTCTTCCTTAACGCAACTTCATCCAGAAAAAGATCCTTGTAATTGATCTTCAATTTCTCGACCTTTTTGCCTTGCAAATGATTGATATACAATGCAAAGTTACGCGGCATTAACATGGGAAAGGGCACATTGAAATGCTCAAAAACTCCTTTTAACTGCATCCAGTAAGGCACTTCTGACGGCCCGCCTATATACGCAAGATTTGGTAAGATTACTTCTTCGTATAATGGTCTCAGAACCACATTCGGACTAAAAAATTCGGGATTTTTAGAAGCCAGATCGAGGATTTCCGACTTGGTGAATGTAATGTCTGTATTCAAAACCTGGAAATTCTCACCGTCACGCGTAATGCGCTCGCGAAGTCCGTCGGCCAGGTAAAAAAGATTGATTTCTCGTGCGTGAAGCGGCGTGTGATAACCCAGTGCATTGAGTTTGCCGGTGGTTTCTGTGACCAGTTTTTCGGAAACTGAGTCGGTGAGTTCTTCCTTAATAATGGGCAGGAAGTGCCGTTTTAAATCTGCGTGATCTGCGTCAAGCGTGATCAGGCCCTGTTTTCCAAATAATTCGTGCATATAACATCGCACTGCATCGGCCAGCGTGGTGTTTTCGAGATAAGCTTTTGCAAACAACATGGGCTTATCCGGCAATTGCTTTAAAATGCTTTCCAGCTCCTTCGGATTCAGGCGGCCAACCGCTCCCTTGTGCTCGCCGGTCCATTTATGCGTTTGTCCAAACAGATGAAAAGTCGCAATTTCTTCGAAATCATGATCTTCCGTGGCCATCCAGTAAATGGGCACGAAATTGTATTCGGGATAAGCCTCTTTTAATGCTCTCGCGAGCTTTACCGTCGTTACAATTTTATAAATAATGTAAAGCGGGCCGGTGAAGATATTGAGCTGGTGACCTGTTGTGACAGTGAATGTATTTTCCTTTAAAAGGATCGAAAAATCGGGCAGATAAGGAAGTCCTGTGTATTGTTTTTCTAAAACATCAACCAGCGTTTCACGCTTTTCAATATCAAAATTCTGCTTGCTAATGATGGCCTCTTTTGCATTCTCCAAAGTCGGATAAATACTGTAAAACGATTCCAATGCAGGTTTTTGATCGAGATAATCAAGGAGTAATGCAGGAAATTGGCCCGTTGTACGAAGATCCAGGGAATGCAGGGTCATGAAAGGTGGTTTTTCAGTAACTAATAGAGAATCCAACGTAAATTATTTAGCGATATTTTATTCAAACAACCATTAACCTAACGTGAAAACAAAGGATATTGGTTTCCCAAATTTGCGCATTTTGGGGTAGAATAAAAAACCTTTCATCACAACAAAAAAGCCAGACCTTACAAAGGTCCGGCTTTCCATGATTCATTTGGTTTTTAGTTGTGCAGGCATTGTAATCGAGCTTTAAACCCGGCTCTCCGCCCAAAATATTGTTTCAAAAAACATAATCATTCTTGGCAATCAGTTCATCAGCAACGCTGCGGCGCGCATCTTTGAGATTAACCGGTTCAATTTTCGTAAACCGTTTCAATCCCATCAGTATCACCCGCAGCTCATCGCTTTCTGCAAAGCTTGTGATGGCAGCTCTTCCGGCATTGTTTACCTTCTCAACAGCGCGGTGTAAGTAAATGATAGCCATATCCTGGTGCAGCTTATTGGCATCAGCTCCAAGCAACTCAATTCGTTTTTCAACCCGTAACAGCACCGATTCAGCAGCATAAATTTCAATTACCATGTCGGCCAGGTTCATGATAATTTCCTGCTCTTCGGAAAGTTTCATCATGAATTTCTGAACGGCCGCACCCGCCACCATTAAGGCTGCTTTTTTAAGATTTTGAATGACCTTTTTCTCAGCTGCAAAGAGCGTTTCGTCTTCGCTCATGCTGAAATCAGGAATGGACATAATTTCTTTTCCAACCGCCATCGCGGGGCCCATCAGATCGATCTGGCCTTTCATGGCGCGTTTCAGGAGCATATCCACAACGAGGAGCCTGTTGATCTCATTGGTTCCCTCAAAAATCCGGTTAATACGGCTGTCGCGGTAAGCCCGGTCCATAGGCGCATCTGCGGAAAAGCCCATGCCGCCGTAGATCTGAACACCTTCATCCACCACAAAATCAACCACTTCCGAGCCATGCACTTTCATAATGGCACATTCAATGGCTAATTCTTCCAGTGCTTTCAGTTTGGATTCCGCGTCTGACATCCCTTTTTCCTGAAAGGCGGAAATCAGGTCATCAATGTTTTGCCCAACGCGGTAAGAAGCTGATTCGGAGGCAAACATTTGCGTAGCCATTTCCGCCAGCTTATGCTTTATCGCACCAAATTGGGAGATAGCCGTGCCAAATTGTTTCCTTTCATTGGCATATGCAATGGCCTGTTGCGTTACTCTTTTGGCACCGCCTAATGCTGCCGCAGCCAATTTGATCCGCCCGATATTAAGAATGTTAACTGCGATCTTAAAGCCGTTTCCGCGTTCTGAAAGCATGTTTTCGACGGGAACCAGGCAATCATTGAAGAATATCTGCCGCGTATCCGAGCCCTTAATCCCCATTTTATGTTCCGGTGCATTCATTGTAATGCCGCCGGATGACTTTTCAATGATGAAGGCGCTCAGGTTTTTATCAGTTTGTCCGTTTTCTTCAATTTTGGCAAAAACAATAAATACATCTGCAAAACCGCCATTGGTAATCCACATTTTCTGGCCGGTAATCGCATAATGTTGACCGTCGGAAGTGAGTATCGCTTTTGTTTTACCAGAGTTGGCATCCGAGCCCGAATCCGGCTCTGTTAAACAGTATGCTGCTTTCCATTCACCCGTGGCGAGCTTGGGAAGATATTTGCTTTTTTGTGCTTCATTTCCGTAGTAAAGAATTGGCAATGTGCCGATGCCCGTGTGCGCCGAAAGTGCGACGGAGAATGAATTCCCTGCGCCGGTGGCCTCTGCAACGAGCATGGAAGTGTTGAAGTTCATGCCAAAACCGCCATATTCCTCCGGAACGGCCGTTCCCAGTAAGCCCAGCTCACCCGCTTTGTCCATCAATCCTGAAATCAGCTCGGGACTTTTTGCATGATCAATTTCGTCCAGGATGGGCCATATTTCCTTGCCGAGAAACTCCCTGCAAGTGTCTGCAATCATACGCTGCTCTTCCGTAAACTCCTCAGGAATAAAAATTTGGGATGATAAGGTTTCTTTAATCAAAAATTCACCTCCCTTAATAGACGTCTTATTCGCTTCTGCAACGGCCATATTCTTTAACTTTTATTGATGGTTAAGGCTTGAATTAAGGTATGCTTGCATACTACTTCTTGTATTGCAAATATAAATCATTCGCAGTATTATGCAAGCATACCTTTCGCAAAAACCAAAGGAGAAAAGTGGTGATTTGAAGCCTTACTTTTTGAAGATTTTAAACTGTTTTAAGACCGTGCCGTTGCTGTGCAGACGGACAACATAAATGCCCGAAGAAATGTATAATCTGGAAAGATCAATGTTGGCCAGGTCATCGGAAACAGTGACAAATTCCTTTGGGAAATCAATCTTTTTCCCTGAAACTGTAATCAGCTCGTAGGAAATGTCATTAGCGTCCAAACCGGCCGGGAGCTTCACATTAAAAACGCTTTCCACCGGATTCGGGAAAAAACGCCAGTCTTCCAGGTCTTTTGTAATGTTGATAGAATCGCCGTAGGAAATGCTGAACTGGATCGAGTTTGTGACAATCGCCGAATCCTCTTTCGTTGCAGTGACCGTAAGGGTGTAACGGCCGATATAAGGTGCAAATCCGCTGGCATTTTCGTAAAGTGCAAACGGGAAATTTTTCGTTTGTGATTTCCTGTTATACGGACCTGTTAAACTGAAATCAACTTTGTCGTAGTCAAAATTCCCGTGTGCGTAAATATTCAGGGAGGATGGTAAATCGCTGTGCGCAAGGACGTCATCGCCCGTGAGTTTCCTGATGACACGCTGATCCACTTTGCTTCCGCCTTGCACCAGTTCGAAACGGAACTTGGGAATTTCAACGATCAGTATAAACGGCACTTCCACATATGCTCCTGCATTATCGTAAGCCCTGATAATGAGCCTGTATTCTCCCTCCTCTGTTGGCGTTCCGGAAAATGTATTAAGTGCAAAGTTGAGCCAGGATGGGCGGTTTTGTAATGTTATGGAAGAAATATACCCGTCGGGATCACCAAAGATTTCTGTTGGTAAAATGTAATTAAACGGCATGTTTAACTGGCCATACTTGACCGGTAATGAACCAGCAGCATAAGGCGGCGCATTAAGGAACTGCTTTTCGACGACTTTAATCGTGAAATACGTTTCCACAAACGCATTCAGATCGTCATATGCTTTCAAACTAATGCGAAATTCACCCAAGCTAGGCGGCGTTCCGGTCAGGACACCATTTGAAAATTTAAGCCAGCCTGGAAGCTCGCTTGCTTCTATTTTGGTCACTTCACCATCTGCATCCTCAAATGCGCCATCGTTGATGGGCAGTGAAAATGGCTCGTTTACAGCAATAGTCTGATTTGAAAAACTGGCATCTACCGTTGGTGGCTTGTTGGCATTTTCACGCGTGTCCACACGAACAGTCAGAAATGCTTCCGTGACACCGCCTTCATCATCAATTCCTTTTACCTGAATGCGGTAATCTCCAAGCGTTGCTGGCCGTCCTCTCAGCTGACCGTTTTCAAATTTCAGCCAGGATGGCAAAGTGCCGACCTCCATTCTCACAACCGTTCCGTCGACATCAGAAAAAGTATCAATAGGCAGCTTGTAAGCAAAATCTTTGTTAACCGCAATGATCTGCATCGGGACCGGCTTGAACACATAAGGTGGGTAATTAGATGCATCGTCCCAATATTCAGGAGCAAGAATGTCTTCATTCAAGCCAATATAAACCGGTTTTGGGTTATTCGGATCGGCGTAAGCACGTTTTCTCCATTCGTCGTAAACAACATTCATCGGCCCGCTTTTTTCCACAGCTGCCGAAAGCCTGTAACTCACGGAATCGGTATAAACAATGGGTTTCATTGGCTGGTTGAGCCAGGTCTGAGCGGCCTGCCGCAGAAAAGGCTCGGCCCTTGACATTGTGCTCTGAACGGATGCGACAACAGCAACCACATTTGCGCCGTGAGCGAAATTCTCGTTGATCTGCCTTAAATGAGCATTGTTATCAAATACGGTGTTGATAAACAGCTCATTAGCAATTATAAAGTTGGCAGGAGCAGTACTTTTAATGATATCAACGGACCATCTGTGATCGTGCGTGGCAAGGTCATCATTGATTTTGATACCATTAGATTTTTCATTTAAACTCCTGAAACCCAGCGTTCCACGTACACTGGAAATTCTGTCAAAAACAGAGCCATAGTCAGATACAAATTTGACGTTCGGATCAACAGACTTAACAGCCGTGATCATTTGCTCTGTAAAACGCTTCAGGACAAGGTGACGGTAAATGTACCAGTCCTTACCAGCACGCTGACGGAAGGATTCCGACGGTTCCCAGGGCGTTGCAGGCGGTAACACCTCTTCGAAATTCTTGTGATTGATCCCCCATAAATAATTGAGGCGCTGGAGTTTTTTATAATGTGATATCAAAAACTCCCTGAACCCGGTTATCATGGACCTGGAATAATCGTACACCGCAGGGCTTTCCTTGCCATTTTCGATCAGACTGCCCGGATATTCGCCTTCCTGCGTTCCGGTGGTGGTTATGGAAACGAATAACAGCTGTTTGTTGGTCTGAAGATATTTATATCGCGTAACCGTTTCCTTGACAAATGCTTGTGCTTTTGCCGAGATCGCATCATTATCAAATCCAAATGAAGTATCCTGATATCCACTGATCACCGGCTTGCCCGTGGAGCTCATGTGGCTGTCCGAAGGTTCCCAAAAGCCCTTGATCCGCGTGCTATGCCTGCCCAGGTGAATGCGCAGCGCCACTTTCATTCCCAAATCCGTGGCTGTTTTGATTTGCTGGTCGAATTTGTCCCAAAGCGGCTTGTCTGTCGGTGAGGTATAATAGATCTTATCCCAGGGAATGGTAAGATAAACCGCATTCAATCCGTACGCATGTGCCGATCTGATCAGATCCAGCTCAGGGCCCTTTTCATCTTTATCCAACACATTAAGTAGCATCAGTGCCAGATAGCGCTGGTTGTCCGCCTCGGTCGTTCCAGGACTGGTCTGGGCATGGAGCGTTTGAAAAGAGATAGTCCAAGCCAAAACCACAAAGAATAGCTTCGTGAGAAATTTAGACCCGTACGTAGAATGGTGCATGCTAATAATTTTTATCTATTAATTCGATCCAGTTTCTATAACCATTGTCCACGTTGAACTGACTGGCTACTTCAACGCTTTTTTCACTGCTGGTTGCCGTTTCCCCACTCATTACCGAGCGGATTCCTTTTACCATTTGTTTGATACTAATATCCTGAGTAACAATGCCCATGCCCTCTTTTACAAATTCCGAAACACCACCAGAAGGGAATGAAACAATAGGCTTACCGAGCAGCGCAGCTTCAATCATCACCAAAGGAAACGGGTCCTGCCGGGACGTGAGTAAAAACCCATTTCCCATGTTAAGGTAATTATAATAATCTTCTTTCTGCTTTCCGACAAGGTGAATTTTCGTCGCCGATTTCGAATTCCTGCAACGTTGTTCTGTGTAATAAACGAGCCCGTCATCAATGCTTGCTCCCACCCATATCAGGTGAACGCGCGGATCGTTAAGTTCTTGTGCAAGATCGGGTAACATATCAAAACCTTTTCTTTCCGAGGTCATTCCTGACAGGATCCATACAAAATCGTCGGCCGGAATGCCTAATGCACGTTTCAACTCGGCGGTGCGCTTTTCGTCTTTTTTTACGAGCGTGTGATCGATAAAGGAATAAAGCAGCTCCACATTTTTTCCACCGGCATCTTTGATCGGCTCACAGGTTGTTTGCGAGCAGCCGATAAGCAGGCTGGAATAATCGATAATGCTTTTGAAATCCGGTGAACTTAAATAGGTGTATGTCAACGGCATTTCGTGAAAATGTGTGATCACCGGAATGGAAAATTCCTTGGCAACCACAATCGTTTCGGGCATCATCGTTGTATTTACGTACCAAAAATCAGCCTTGAAATCCTTTGCCAGTTTTCTGAGATATTTTAATGTTGGATGAATCCCGAGGTGAAAAGAGATCTTTTCCACCATATTGAAAGTTTTAGGCGCTATAAAAACGGGAATGTCCGAGGGGAACTCTTTCAATAATTCACCATTTGCAAAACTGACAATGCCGATATCAAAGCGGCTTCGGTCAATTTTGTTCACGATATAAAGCAGCATCATTTCTGACCCTGTCCGCGTTGCATAAGGAGTAAAGAAGAGGATCTTTTTCTTAACGTTGTTCATGTACAGCTGTTAGCAGATCAATATTTTCTTCGGGCTTTATCTTGTAGAGCCCTTTTTTCAATAGGAGTGTTCGCCAGAAATATTTCAGGATTACCCGCGTCTTGCGCACATATATATGCTGCGTGCGCAGTTCTGCGAATGGGTTTCCGTCTTTTTTTAGGTTAAAAGCCATTTTCCAGCCGTAAATAACGGGGATCATGAAAATGTAATGCGCAATGAGCAGCAAATACTGGAACATTCCGTATTGTTTTCTCACCCAAAGGAAGTTGGAAATCTGCATTTGCGTGCTGAAACGGTTGATCCAGGAAATATTCGTCCGCCGGAAAGGATTGTTGTTTTCCAGGTGAATGAACTTGCAGTCTTTGAAATAGCAAAGCTTCCCCAGCTTCCCAAGCCGTCCCGACCATTCCACATCTTCGCCATACATAAAGAAATCATCACTGAACCCGCCTGTTTTCTCAAATCCTTCCCTGCGAAGAAAAATGAAAGCCCCCACAAGCCAGTCATACTGGTCAGGATCGGCATGTTGGGGATCGGGATAAAGCTTTTTCACGACCCTATCTACGGTATTACTGATCGGAAGGATGAAAAATGTGCGCCGAAAGTCGTTAAAACTTTGGTAAAAAGGCATTGGCGTGCCGTCGGCGTAATATTGTAGTGCGCCGCATGCGATAATGTCGGTTCGCACATTCAGGCGTTCGAAGCAGCGGTGAATGACATTGTCAGTAATTAATGTATCCGCATTCAGCAGCAGAAAATATTTTCCTCTTGCTATGGCCATTCCCCTGTTATTAGCAATCCCAAAACCGTCGTTAGAAGGCGCGTTAATCCATGTAATCTCCGGATATGCCCTTCTTACTAATTCGCCACCACCGTTTTCCGGATCATTATCAACAACAATAATCTCAAAAGAAATGCCTAAAGTAAACTTATGAATAGAGTCTAAACAATTGATTATGAGCTGAGGCGTCCGATAATTGATAATGATAATGGATACATCCATGCAGAGGTGTGTATGTTTTAGGGCAAAAATAAAGAATCTCCGCCGAAGATGGTTCATTCTTCAACGGAGACCGTAAAATAAGTTATGCAATTACCGAACGGTTTAATTTAACCTTTCAAAAATTCCCGCAACGCCCTGCCCGCCACCAACACAGGCTGTTACCATGCCGTATTTTTGATTTCTGCGTTCCATTTCATTGAATAACTGAACAGAAAGCCGCGCACCTGTCGATCCCAATGCATGTCCCAAAGCGATGGCACCACCATTGGGATTCACAATTTCCGGGTTAATGTCCAGTTCCTGGATCACTGCCAGCGATTGTGCCGCAAATGCCTCATTCAGTTCTACTTGTTCAATGTCGTTCAGTTTCAATCCCGCTTGTTTCAATGCAATAGGGATAGCAGCCACTGGTCCGATGCCCATTATGCGGGGGTCCACGCCGGCAGTTGCATAGGAAAGCATTTTAGCAATGGGCTTCAAATTCAGCTCTTCCACCATTTTCTCCGACATGACCATGACAAATGCTGCACCATCGGAAGTTTGGGATGAATTTCCGGCGGTTACGGTTCCTCCGGCTGCAAAAACGGGTTTGAGTTTATTGAGTGCTTCTAATGTTGTATCCGCTCGAGGCCCTTCATCCTGTTTTACAACAATTTCTTTCGTTTTCTTTTTGCCCGAAGCCGCGTCAAAATAGGTTTCTGTAACAGTTACAGGCACAATTCCATCCGCAAACCAGCCCTCTTTCTGCGCTCTCAATGCTTTCTGGTGTGAGCTGAAAGCGAATTCATCCTGCTTCTCGCGGCTAATATTGTAATCTTTTGCAACCTGTTCGGCGGTCAGGCCCATGCTTAAATAATAGTCTGGATTTGTATGCGCAATTTCATAGTTCAATGCTGTTTTCCATCCCATTGTAGGAACGAGTGACATGGATTCTGTTCCGCCCGCAATGATGCAATCGGCCATTCCGGCATGAATTTTCGCTGACGCCATGGCAATGGCTTCCACGCCGCTGCCGCAATAACGGTTGATCGTAATGCCGGAAACGTTTTTTGGAAGTGCCAGCAAAGCCACATAACGACCCATTTGCATGCCCTGCTCAGCTTCTGGCACCGCATTGCCAACAATCACATCGTCTACGCGGGCAGGATCGAGGCTAGGGATTTTTTCAAGCAGATATTTAATGACAGTTGCTCCCAGGTCGTCGGGACGGGTAAAACGGAAGCCTCCCCGGGAAGCTTTTCCGACGGCGCTACGGTAACCGGCAACTATGTATGCATTCATATATGTCTGATTTTTAGTTTGGAGCGTAACACAGGCACTGGAGAATAGTATGCCTGCATACCATTGGTAAAAATAGCAATTAATCATAAAACAACAAACCACCGGAATTTGTTTTCCGGTGGTTTGCAATTACCAAGTCTTACTGATGGAACCTTTGATATTTTAAGAGTAAATCTGATGTTCTTCGTGTGTTTTGGGCCTTTTAGCGCCGTCGGGCATCACGATCCAAAGGATAATGTAAAACAGGATGATAGGAAATGTTACCGGAATGAAAACGCCCAAAACGAAAAGTACACGGACGATCGTTACATCTATATCCAGATAATCTGCGATTCCGGATGCTACACCACCTATGATTTTGCTGCTTGTATTGCGAAATAATCTGTTGTTGTTCATGGCTGTCGTTGTTTATTTTTTCTTTGATGATTCAAAGGTACTGTGTATTACATAGTAGTTGAAAATAATTGGTACAAACGGTTCTCTTGCCTGAGTATGGGTGCCTTATTGGTTTGAGCAAACGGTAAAAAAACATTAGAGTTACATTAGGATTCTTCTGATTCATATACAATACTATTTGCAATGAATTACCTTTGAGTTTGAAAATGATAGCTTTGCTGACAATCTGGCACGATTAACGGGCAGGCTCAATTATTTTTCTGTAAATGATCGGTTAAAAACATATACTAAAATCATGTTTAAAATATTTTCAAAGCTGTTCGGCACAAAATCAGAACGGGATTTAAAAGAATTGACTCCCTACGTTGATAAAGTCAATGCCGAATACGCACTCCTGGCTTCTTTAACCAATGATGACCTGCGGGCAAAATCCGAAGGTCTGAAACAACATATTGCCGACAACCTGAAATCTATTGATGATCAGATTGCTGCTTTAAGACAACAAGCTGCTGATGAGCCCAATGTCGATAGCAAAGAAGCGATTTTCAAGAAAATTGATGCGCTTGATCTGGATCGTAATAAAGAACTTGAAAAGATTCTTCTGGAGATTTTGCCAAAGGCCTTCGCCATTGTAAAAGAAACGGCGCGCCGCTTCAAGGAAAATGAAAAGCTGGAAGTGACGGCTTCTTTCTTCGACAGGGAAGTGGCAACCAAAAAGTCACACGTTACCATTGAAGGTGACAAAGCTTACTGGAATACAACCTGGGATGTAATTGGCCAGCCTATTAAATGGAACATGCTGCATTATGATGTGCAGCTGATCGGTGGTGTCGTCTTGCACCAGGGGAAAATCTCTGAAATGGCGACAGGGGAAGGTAAAACGCTTGTTGCAACGCTTCCCGCATTCCTTAATGCATTGGCAGGAAACGGCGTTCACATTGTAACCGTGAACGATTACCTGGCAAAACGTGATGCGGAATGGAATGCACCTCTTTTTGAATTTCACGGCATGAGCGTCGATTGCATCGACCGCCACCAGCCAAATACCATTGCGCGCAGAAATGCATATAAAGCGTCATTGACTTATGGAACGAATAACGAGTTCGGTTTTGACTATCTGCGTGACAACATGTCACGTACGCCCGAAGAACTCGTTCAGCGCAAGCACCATTTTGCGATGGTCGATGAGGTTGACTCCGTTTTGATCGATGATGCGCGTACGCCATTGATCATCAGCGGCCCAGTGCCAAGAGGTGATGAGCAGGAATATCTGGAATTAAAACCACGCGTTTCGCGGATCGTTGAAGCACAGAAAAAGCTGGCGATGGATTTCCTTACCGACGCCAGAAAGAAAATTGCAGCCGGCGATAAAAAAGAAGGAGCATTATCCTTGTTCCGTGCACATCGCGGAATGCCGAAATACAAGCCGTTGATTAAATATCTGAGTGAATCAGGCATTAAGGCGCTCATGCAGGAATCGGAATCGATTTATCTTGCTGAAAACCAAAAGCTGATGCCACAAGCGGATGAACCGCTTTATTTCACAATTGACGAGCGTCATAACAGCATTGAACTAACAGAAAAAGGAATTGACTTCCTGACAGGTGAGTCGGAAGAGACCAACTTCTTTATTCTGCCCGACATTGCGGTTGATCTGGATGCAATTGAAAAAGACGCATCATTGAATGAGCAGGAACGCATTATCAGGAAAGAAGCATTAATCCGCGATTATTCTGTAAAAACAGCACGTATCCACACAGTTAACCAGCTTTTGAAAGCATTTACGCTTTTCGAAAAAGACGTGGAATACGTGATCATGGACGGAAAGGTTAAGATCGTCGATGAGCAGACTGGCCGTATCATGGATGGCCGTCGTTATTCCGACGGTTTGCACCAGGCGATTGAAGCAAAAGAGAATGTGCGCGTTGAAGATGCGACTCAGACTTACGCGACAGTTACCCTTCAAAATTACTTCCGGATGTATCACAAGCTGGCCGGTATGACCGGAACGGCGGAGACGGAAGCAGGTGAATTCTGGGAAATCTACAAACTGGATGTGGTTTCGATTCCTACTAATGTTAATGCGGTTCGGAAAGACCATGAAGATAAAGTGTATCGTTCTGTTCGTGAAAAATACAATGCGGTAACGGATGAAATTGTAGAGCTTGTGGAAGCCGGGCGGCCAGTCTTAGTAGGTACAACTTCGGTTGAAAACTCTGAGATCATCAGCCGGATGCTTACATTAAGAAAAATCCAGCACCAGGTTTTGAATGCCAAGCAACACCAGCGTGAAGCGGAAGTGGTGACAGAAGCCGGTAAGCCGGGAACGGTAACGATTGCAACCAACATGGCTGGTCGTGGAACGGACATTAAGCTTACACCGGAATCGAAAAAAGCGGGCGGACTTGCCATCATTGGTACAGAACGTCACGAAAGCCGTCGTGTAGACAGGCAGTTGCGTGGTCGTTCCGGTCGCCAGGGTGACCCGGGTTCTTCTCAATTCTTTGTCTCGCTTGAAGATAACCTCATGCGTCTCTTCGGTTCCGACCGGATGGCGAAGGTGATGGACCGGATGGGATTGGAAGAAGGCGAAGTGATCCAGAGCGGAATGATTACCAAATCCATCGAACGCGCGCAGAAAAAGGTTGAGGAAAACAACTTTGGTATGCGGAAGCGTCTTTTGGAATATGATGACGTAATGAACTATCAGCGTGACGCCATTTATACACGTCGCCGCAACGCATTGTTTGGAGAACGTCTGGCCGTTGACATTGCGAATACATTATATGATGTATGTGACGAGTTGGTTGGCTCTGCAACTTCTTATGCAGAACTTGAACTGGCTGTGATCACAACATTAGGAATGGAACTTCCTTACAGCGAGTCGGAATATGGTTCAATGAGGCCTGCGGACCGTTCACAAAAGCTTTATGAAGCAGCTGAGAAGCAATATCAAGAAAAGAATGCCTCGATAGCAGCGAAAGCGTTACCGGTTTTGAGCTCTATTTACGCAGAGCGCGGTGCGACTATCTCTGAAATCATGATCCCGTTCAGCGACGGAATTCGTCAGACGGGCGTTGTAGTGGGCTTGAAAAAGGCTATCGAAAACGAGGGAAGGGAAATCACGACTGAAATGGAGAAAGCCATTGTGCTATCACTGATCGATCAGGAGTGGAAAGAGCATTTGCGTGAGATGGATGATTTGAAACAATCCGTTCAGAATGCGGTGTTTGAGCAAAAGGATCCTTTATTGATTTATAAATTTGAGTCGGTTGAGCTTTTCAAACGCTTCCTGAGCAAGGTTAACTTTGATATGATCTCCTTCCTGATGAAGGCGGATATTCCTCAGGAAGAGGCGGTTCCGGCTACTGCGGTGCAGCAAACCGTGCGTCGCCCTGCGCCAGCGCCTGAGTTGCATACCAACCGTGAGGAGGATTTTGACCTAGACATGGACGGCGGCCCGAACGAGTACGCCCGTAATATGGAGTCAACCACAAAGGCACAGCCTGTTCGCACTATTAAAATCGCCGATAGGAACCAGAAAGTATCTGTCCAGTATCGCGATGGCCGGATTTTGCGTGATGTAAAATTCAAAAAAGTGGAGCAGGAAGTGAAGAACGGAGATTGCGTTGTGATCGAATAATCATTCATAAAGCATTAATAAATTGTAAAGCCCTGCCCTTCTGAATGGATTGGCAGGGCTTTTGATGGAAAGGAAATCAGTATTTATACGATATTTGTATTTTACAGCAAGTCATTAACGAAACATAACCCTGCATGAGACTGCACAAAGAAGGTTACACCATCATGGCCATTACAGCCATTATATTGATACTGATAAACTTAGGCATATATTATCTGCTGCCTGACGGTTATTGGATTCCAAGATTGGTGTTGATTGGCAGTGTGATCGTATTCTTTCTCGTAGTTCAGTTTTTCCGCGTTCCAAAGCGTGTGGTGTATAAAAGTGACAGACAGATCGTCGCGCCCTGCGATGGAAAAGTTGTGGTAATTGAAGAAGTGGTTGAGAGTGAGTATTTTAAAGGTCCAAGGAGACAAATCAGCATTTTCATGTCTCCACTTAATGTGCATATCAACTGGAACCCGATCAGCGGGGTCATCCAGTATTTTAAATATCATCCCGGATTATATCTTGTTGCGTGGCACCCAAAATCCAGCACAGATAACGAGCGCACAACCGTTGTTATCAAGACCATTGAAGGCATCGAAATCCTTTTCCGCCAGATTGCAGGTGCGGCAGCGCGTCGTATACGCTGGTATGTGAAGGAAGGCGACCAGGTGGAGCAGAGCACGGAAATGGGCTTTATCAAATTTGGCTCACGCGTGGACATTTACCTGCCGCTGGATGCGGAAGTAAAGGTTAATCTGCAAGATAAAACTGTGGGAAGCGTAACCGTGCTGGCGGAATTAAAATAAACGCCAGCTCAAAATCTGCTGTAAAAATCCGGGAACCGCGCTGGGATAAACTACGGCCATAAACACAAATCCGAAGATCGCGCCGACCATGTGCGCGCTGTGGTTCACATAACTCGTTCCGCGCTTGGATTCGTAAAATGAATATCCCAAAAAGAGCAATCCAAAGATAAATCCGGGCATACAGATAAAGAAATACAAACAAACCTGCATCAAAGGCGAATAAAGGATTGCGGCAAAAAGCACGGCTGAAACACCGCCGGACGCACCCAGCGAATTGTATTTGGAATTATTCCGGTGTTTCAGGAATGTCGGAATGTCTGAAACAATGATGCCGACAATGTAAAGGAACAGGAAATAAATGGTGCCGCTCGGCCCAAAGAGCATAGCAAAAAGCCTTTCAATTCCTTCTCCTACAAACCACAAACTGAGCATATTAAAGATCAAATGCCCAAAATCCGCATGAACAAAACCGGATGTTACGAAACGGTAATATTCGTTGCGCTGCGTGACTTTATAGGGATTAAGGATCAGTTTGTCCATTAAACTGTAATTGTTTAATGCATAATAACTGATTCCGGATGTAATAATGACGAGTATGAGGGTTATGGACATGTTCGGTGTTGAATGTTTGAATGACTGTTACTTTTCGCGCTCAACCAATTGCTCGGCAAATTGCAGCAATGGTTGCTTTCTTGCTTCATCAATTTTAAGTGCGTGCAGGCTGGAAAGCCCTTTGGTAAAATATTCCTGGATTTTTTGTTGGGTGAATGCACGGATGCCCAGCTTTTCGTAAATGGCTGTAACGCCCGCCACTTTTTCCTGCTTATCGAAATCAGCCAGACCGATCCATTTATCCAGTTCGGCTTTTGATTCCTGATCCGCTTTGGACAATGCTTCAATCAGCAGGAATGTCTTTTTGTTTGAAATAATATCACCGCCTACCTGCTTTCCAAATTTATCGGGATCGCCATAAACATCCAGGAGATCGTCTTTTAATTGAAAACCAATCCCCATATTTTCCCCTGCCGAATAAAGCAACTGAATGGATTCTTCATCAGCACCGCCGATAATCCCGCCAAGTTCCAATGCAAAACCGAGCAAAACCGAAGTTTTCAGGCGGATCATGCCCAGATATTCTTCTTCGGTAACGTCCCAGCGGGTTTCAAAATTCATATCCAGCTGTTGCCCTTCACAAACTTCGGCAGCCGTTTTATTGAATCTTTCCAAAACACGGCGCAGCTTTTCGGCAGGAATGTCCAGCAGCAGATCATAGGCCTTTATCAACATCACATCCCCGGACAAAATCGCCGTGTTCGCATTCCATTTTTCGTGAACCGTCGGCTTTCCCCTTCGCAGCGGCGCCTGGTCCATAATGTCATCGTGCATCAATGTGAAATTGTGAAAAACCTCCACGGCCATAGCCGGTTTCACAGCATTATCCCATTGATCAGAATATATTGAAGCGACAAGTAATGTCAGCAAAGGGCGGAAACGCTTGCCGCCGAGCGACATAATGTAGCGGATCGGCTCATAAAGCTCAGCAGGATGTGCGCCGTAGGATTGTTTTTCAAACTCAATTTGCAGCGTCTGCAGTAATTGTTCGGGTTTAATCATTCGCAGGGTAAAAAAAGTCCGTTCAGATAAATCTGACGGGTAAAATAGTAACGTCGTGATTTGATCAGATATGTATGCAAAGTAGGGAAAATTAATAACTTTGAGATTCCGCCCATCATATATTAATTCACCCCGCATGCCTTTTCACCAATATTTCAACGGAGAAATCCTTCCTATTGACAGCCCGGTTTTCAAGACCAATGACCTTGGCTTACTCCGCGGTTTTGGCCTTTTTGACTATTTCAGGACTTATAATGGGGTGCCGTTCCGCTGGGATGATTACTGGCAGCGGTTTGAAAATTCGGCGTGTTTGCTAAAACTGACATTGCCCGTAACGCAGCAGGAAACCGCAAAAGTGCTGGCCGATCTGCATGCTATGTCAGGTGAACAAGAAGTTGCTTTCCGTTTTGTATTAACCGGCGGCTATGCACCGGACAGCGTTAATGTTGTTGAGCCTAATTTTCTGATCCGGACTGAGGCTTTGCCCCAGGACAATCCAGCAGGCCGTTTGAAAGGAATCAAAGTCTTGCCTTATGACTACGTTCGTGATTTGCCGGAAGTGAAAACGACGAATTACGTGCATATGGTGCTGATGGCCGACGAACTGCGACGCCAGCAAGCTGCCGATTTGCTTTTCCACAAAGAAGGGGAGATAAGTGAGCTGACGAGAAGCAACATTTTCATTTTTCAGGGAGATAAGCTCATTACTTCGGACCGCAACATTCTCAAAGGCATTACCCGGAAAGTGGTTATGGAGCTTGCCAAGCCTCATTTTAAAGTGGAGGTGCGGCCGGTAATGTATAAAGAGGTCATTATGGCTGACGAAGTGTTTACAACCAGCACAACGAAGTGGGTGATGCCGGTTGTTCAAATTGGTGATTTGCCGGTGGGCAATGGTGAGGCCGGAAAACGGACGCTTTTCTTGCAGCAGTTGTTTGAAAAACTGGTCGCCAATTGGGGTAAATAAAAAAAGTGGCGAGCCGGTTGGCTGCCACTTTCCGATTCTCGTAATAAGCTAAAATTTATTTAGGTGCATTAGGTGAATCCTTGTTGACGATAGGCCATACGCCCGGTCTTGGAACGCTTACGCCCTTGGTCATGCCTCTTTTCATCTCATCCGGCCCGAAATAGTATAGCGGCCAGCCTTTATAGGTAAGCTGTTTTTTGCCAAAAACATCAATGGTCGCGAACGTTGTTTTGTCGAGATTGGAAGGAAGTCCTTTCACTTCGCTCACCTCGTAAATCGGCCATGTTCCATCTTTCGCGGGATCATTGGTTGTCCAATTGTTAATGCCAGATGAATCACGGGCGAATGCATACAATGTTCTGCCCATGCCGTCTACAAAAAACTGCGTTTCTCCCGTTCCTTCCGTCAAATCGGGTTTGTAGGATTTTCCGTCATTGCCCACAAGCTGCGCATTGGCCAGCATAATCGTGTAATCCGTCTTGGCGACAAACCAGATTCCACCTACATTCTCACCTTTCGTTTCACCGGCAGCTGCATCATTTGCGAAATAATACAGCGGCCATCCTTTATAAGTGGTTTGAGGTTTGCCGTCAGCACGGGTAATGTTGGCAAAATCACCGGCCGTAAGGTCGCCATCGATTTTAAGCTTGGAAAGATCGGTTACAGCGAAAACAGGCCAGTTCGACTCGCAGTTGCCTGAGCAATTGGAATTTCCGTTAGCGTCTTTAGAAAAGAAATAGAGCGTTTTGCCGTCCTTATCGGTCAAAATCCTTCCTAATGTGGCATTATCTTTGAGCTGAATGTCATTGGCGACAGGCGTAGGATCCGTTTCCGGGTCGTCATCCGAGCAGGATATGGCGACGGACATGATCAGGCCCAGGATAAAGAGCATGCGGGTGAATTGAAATAATTTCATGGGTTCAATTTTTTATTGTTAGAGATGAATTGGATTGTCGTGAATACGAGCAAAGCCATCCGAAGGTTGCGCAACAAAAAAAGCATAACCAATGGCTATGCTTTTCTAAGTGAATGCGAATCGTTTTTCAGCTCCAACCCTGCGCCGTGATCGGCACCCGGCTGTCTCCTTTGGTATGGAGCACTATTTCTTCCTTATCTCCCGTCATGTAGCCTATAAAGCTGATTTTAGGATTGTTTTTAATCAAATCATAAGATGCCTGTGAAACCGTGAATAGCAGTTCATAATCCTCACCACCGTTCATAGCCGCAGTAATCGGGCCAATGTTCAGTTCTGAAGCGGCCAAGTAAGTTTGCTCGTCAATAGGAATTCTTTCTTCAAAAACCACGGCACCTACGCCAGATTGGGCACACAAATGCAACAGATCCGAAGCCAATCCATCCGACACATCGATCATGGAAGTAGGCAGCACGCCTGCTTCTGCAAGTTCGTATATGACGTCCATACGTGCTTCCGGCCGAAGCTGGCGCTGGATTACATAATCTTTTCCTTCCAGTTCCGGCTGCATATCAGGATTGGCAAGGAAAACCTGCTTTTCCCTTTCCAGCAATTGCAAACCCAGGTAAGCGCCGCCCAGATCGCCCGTAACACATAGCAGATCGTTGGCTTTTGCCGTGTTTCTGTAAGTAATTTTATCCTTTTTAACCTTTCCAAAAACACTTACGGAAATCAAAAGCCCCGATCTTGAAGACGAAGTGTCGCCGCCAACCAGGTCTACATTAAAATCCGCACAAGCCGCTTTCATGCCGGCATACAATTCATCAATCGCTTCCAATGAAAACCGGTTGCTTAATGCCAGATTCACAGTGACTTGCCTCGGAATGCCGTTCATCGCCGCAATGTCTGACACATTCACCGAGATGGCTTTGTAACCCAAATGTTTCAAAGGGAAAAAGGTAAGGTCGAAATGCACACCTTCCAGCAGCATATCCGTTGATAGCAAGCCGAATTCTTCTCCCGTATCGATCACCGCTGCATCGTCGCCAATTCCCCTGATCGTATCCGGTAATGTTGTTTTTATTCCGCTGTTTATTCTTTTTATAAGCCCGAATTCCCCCAGGCTGCTTATTTCAGTTCTTGTTTCCATGGTGCAAAATTAGCTAAAAAAAGCGAAGCCACTTCCTGTGGGAAATGGCTTCGTGATATTATAGACTATCTCAAAAGCATTGTAATATGCTAATGGAGAGGATTATGGATTGCTTAATGTGTATTCGTTGATCGTTCCGCCGGTTTTAGGGCTGGATTTCAATCTGGTCAGGATCAATCTGGCGTCGTCCAGGGATGTAATTGTGAATTCAACGGTTCCGCCGCTTCCGGTTGGCTGAGGCGTTAATTCTCTAAGGATCAGTTTGGAATCACCGTCCAGTTCCCAGGTTCCGCTGAATGTGCTGCCGTCGAACTCCGTATAGGAAACCGTTTTTGTGCCGGATGCGTCATTCAATGTCAGTCTGAAAGCCGAATAAGCCGGGACCGCATTGGTTGAGCCTCCTCTGGTGTAGACAACCGTCGGCCCGTGCTTCACAGATTCAGCCGTCCACGCTTTGGCAATACGCTCTGATACGGGTTTCACTTTTTTCTTACATCCGGTTGCAATCAGGGTCAGTGCCAGTATTGTACACCAAATTAAAGAGTAACTTTTTTTCATATTTCGTTTTCTTGAATTTCCTAAACAGAACGCCAAGTTCTTACATTTTAGTCTTATTATCAAAATATTCATCCAAGATCATTTTTAATTTCGAACCGAAAATCCGTAATCACTAAATTGCGGGCTAAACGGCAGTAATGAAAGAATATACAAAAGCGCAGCTTGCGCTCAGAAACGGGCAGGATAAGGAGGAAATCTGGTGCGCATACAAAGGCATAATCTATGATGTAACCGCATCGCGACTCTGGCGAAACGGGCATCATTATGAGCATTGGGCAGGCCAGGATCTTACCAAGGAACTGGGCGACGCGCCACATTCGGAAAAGGTTTTTAAGCGCTTCAATGCCATCGGAAAATTGCAGTCCTGAAAAGCCAGCCAATCCAGACAACGTTATCATTACAGCTGAACGCCAGACACATTCATGCAGCAAACCTATTTAATAGCAGATAGCGGATCTACGAAAACCGACTGGGTCATAAAAGGTCCGGAAGGCGAACATTCGTTTCAGTCCGCCGGCATCAATCCATTTTACCAGACTGCGGAGGAAATTATTCCGGTTCTGGAAAGGGAAGTCGTTCCTAATCTGATCGGGACGATTGACAAAATATACTTTTTCGGAGCTGGCTGTGCCGATCAAAAGACAAGTAAGCCCGTTTTTGATGCATTAACCAAATGTGTTTCTTCTGCTGACATCATTGAAGTTGCGTCGGATATGCTGGGCGCGGCGCGTGGGTTGTGCGGGCATGAGCCGGGTTTGGCGTGTATTTTAGGGACGGGCGCAAACAATGCATATTATGATGGCACCAACATTGTTCGTTCCATTGGCTCGCTGGGTTTCTGGCTCGGCGATGAGGGAAGTGGTTCCTATCTTGGAAAAACATTGGTTGTTCATTTCCTGCAAAATGAGCTGCCTACCGATTTGCAAGCGCATTTTACAACTCAATTTCCGGACCTGAACCGACTCTCTGTTTTAGATAGTGCTTACAAAAAACCCTATCCTAACCGCTATTTTGCATCTTTCTCGACATTCATTGCAGCGCATAGGGAGCATTTATTCTTGCACAATATGATCGAAAACGCGTTCACGCTTTTTGCTGAAAAATACATTTGCAAACATAGCGAAGCAACAATGGTCCCGGTCCATTTTACCGGTTCTATTGCCTTTTATTATCAGGATATTTTAAAAAATGTTTTGGAAAAAAAAGGACTAAAACCCGGACGCATTCTGCGCTCGCCGCTGGAAGGACTTTTGCAGTATTATTCCTGATCTGCTACAATAAAAAAAGCATCGAACGTTAATCCTGCGCCATGTCACGACGAACCATTCAGTCACTCACCGTTTTTTCTGCCCTGCTCATCATTGGTGTGGTGATTACGCAGATCTATTGGGTGAAGCAGGCGCTGGATCTCAGACACAGGGAATTTAACCAGAATGCGCACGTCGCATTGCAGGACGTGGCGACCAAGCTTGCGAAGGTGAATGGCGTTATGCAAAGCGTCAACCCCGTGGAGCAGCTGTCGCCGCAATATTTTCTCGTAAATACCAACGCGACCACGCAGCCGGAACTCCTGGAAAATTTTATCAAAGACAGTTTTCAAAAAAATAACCTGATCACCGATTTTGAAGTCGGGATTTATGATTGTACGACCAACCGGATGCGCTATGGCATGTCACTGAGCACCAAAAACAATGATAAAATCCCCACGCCGACTTCGAATTGGATCAAAACAGATAAATATCCCTATTATTTCGGCGTTCGTTTTCCTGAGCAGGACAGTTATTTTGCCGGCACCATTAATGGCGCAATCTGGTCTTCTGTGCTCGTTTTGGTGGCGGTCTCGTTTTTTGCTTATGCGCTTTTTGTGATTTTAAGACAAAAACAATTGTCGGAAGTGCAGCGGGATTTTGTCAATAATATGACGCATGAGCTGCAAACGCCCATTTCGACGATTCGCATTGCGGCGGATGTTCTAAACTCGGATAACATTGTAAACCAGCCAAAACGACATCAGAGATACGTTCAGATCGTGCAGGACGAGATTTTGCGATTGCAGGGACAAGTTGAAATGGTGCTTTCCATGGCCAAAGCCGAGCGTAATGCATTGACATTACAAAAGGAAGTGATGCGCGCGGAAGACATTATCGAATCTGTCTTGCTGCCTTTTGAAAACAAAATAACCTTTCTGAACAAGGCTGAGAACACATTGATCGAAGCGGACCCATTCCATTTCAGATGTATGATCAACAACCTGATTGACAATGCATTGAAATATTCCAATGACACTCCGGACGTAAGAATTGAAACCTATAATAAGGGCAAATGTCTGTTTATAGCCGTTCAGGACCATGGCATCGGGATTGCACCGGAATATCGCAAAAAGATTTTCAACCAGTTTTTCCGCGTTCCTTATGGCGATGTGCATAATGCAAAAGGGTTTGGCATCGGCCTCAGTTACGTAAAACAGATCGTCCGGTCGCATAACTGGAAACTGGACCTGGAAAGCGAACTGGGAAAGGGAAGCACATTTAAAATATCAATTCCTCAGAAATAAGCCTAAATGAAAAAGCGAATTTTATACGTAGAAGACGATCCGAACCTGGCATTTGCGACGAAGGATAATCTGGAAGAGTATGATTATGAGGTCGTTCATGCGCCGGACGGTGTGAAAGCATTGGAATATTTCGGAAAGGACCATTTCGATATCTGCGTGCTGGACATTATGCTGCCGAAAATGGACGGCTTCACATTGGCCGAGAAAATCAGGAATTCGGACAGCCAGGTGCCCATTCTGTTCCTGACAGCACGGGCTTTGCAGGAAGACAAGATCAAAGGCCTCAAACTTGGCGCGGATGATTATATCACCAAGCCATTCAGCATTGAAGAGCTCAAATTGCGTATTGACGTTTTCCTCAGACGCAGCAAATCGGAGCAGCCCCTGGCAACCAAAGCAGATTCAAGCAAGGTCGGTAAATACACATTTGACTTTCAAAAACTGACATTGGCTATCAACGGAAGCAGCCAGAACCTGACCTTCCGGGAAGCGGAAGTGCTGAAATATCTCGCCGAAAGACCCGATCAGGTCATTCGCAGGGATGAGCTGCTGAAAGCAATTTGGGGTGATGACGATTATTTTATGGGCCGGAGCCTGGATGTGTTTATTTCAAGGTTAAGGAAATATTTATCGGCCGATCCCGACATTAAAATCGATAATATTCATGGCGTAGGGTTCAGAATGAGGTGGTAATGCGGTATTTTTTGAAAATTTCTTTTATCAGAGTTTGGTCACGAAAAAATAATTGCGCATCTTTGCACCCTCATTTGGAAAAAAAGTAAGGTTATGGCTAAGGTTTGTCAAATTACAGGTAAAAGAACTCGCGTTGGAAATAACGTTTCTCACGCTAACAATAAAACAAAGCGTAAATTCTTCCCGAATTTGCAAAAGAAACGTTTCTTCCTTCCTTCGACAGGAGAATGGGTTACGTTGAAAGTAGCAACATCTGCACTTCGTACTATCAACAAGAATGGTATCGAAGCAACGATTCAAAAAGCATACGACAAAGGAACGCTTACGTTCTAAAAATATTTACGAGTTTTAAAAAGGACTTCTCCTATCCGGGAAGTCCTTTTTTCATGCATCGTGCACACCCCTGATAACGATCGCAGGCATGGCTTCCGCTAACAGCATTTTTCTTTCGCTAGGCTCAAATCTGGGCGACAGGCAGGCAGTGCTTGCATTGGCGAGGGAACAAATCGCAAACCGGGTCGGCACAATATCCAGCGAGTCTTCGGTTTATGAAACAGAACCCTGGGGCCTGGCCGATCAGCCCGCTTTCCGGAACCAGGTGATCCGCGTGGAAACCGCCTTGGCTCCCGAGGAAGTTTTGAGGATCATCCTCGACATTGAGCACGAGCTTGGCCGCGTTCGTTACGAGCGCTGGGGAGCCCGTGTGATTGACATTGACCTGCTGTATTACAATGCATTGCTGCTCAACAGTGCCCGCCTCACATTACCTCATCCCCGCCTTCAAGACCGCCTCTTCAACCTGATCCCACTGGTCGAAATTGCACCTGACTATATAAACCCGCTTCTGAAAAAAACGTCACTCGAATTATTGCAAATGTGTACAGACAACGGGGTTGTATCAAAAATTTCGTGAAAAAATACTATTTCTTGTTAGGTCTCTGATTTTCAGGTTTTGGCCATTTATTCCCTTTTTAGACGAGTTCATCACTTTTTTCTATCATATTAAGTTGATTAACACGTGCTTTGTAGGCTCCTGGAATTAGGTTCAGAAAAACTTTTAAAGAATTTAAAGAGGGTATACGTCTTTAAGGTTGTCATCAGAATAGGAAAAGTTCAATAATGAAATTAAAGCCCATGAAAAACAAATTACTCGTTCCATTCATTTTCTCGCTCTTTTTTTGTGTCAGCGCGTTTGCGCAGAACCGGCACACGGTTAGCGGTTATGTTAAAGACCAGTCAAATGGTGAAGGCCTTATAGGAGTTTCTGTCTACGTTCGAGAAGCCGAAACTGGCGTGGTGACCAATCCGTACGGGTTTTATTCGCTGACATTGCCCGAGGGAAATTACACGCTTGTGTTCACCTATATAGGTTACCAGAAATCGGAAAAGCAGGTCCCTTTGGATGCAGACAAGACGGTCAGCATTGAAATGTCCGACGAAAGCACCGATTTGCAGGAAGTCACAATCTCGACACAAAAGGAAGACGAGAATGTGAAGAGCATTGAAATGTCTGTCAATAAGGTGGAAATGAAAACGATCCGCAAAATGCCCGCATTATTAGGCGAGGTGGATCTGATCCGCAGCATTCAGTTATTGCCTGGGGTAACTTCCGTAGGCGAAGGCGCTTCCGGGTTTAATGTCCGGGGCGGCGATATTTCCCAGAATCTTGTACTGCTGGACGAAGCGCCGGTTTATAACTCATCCCATTTGTTCGGCTTCTTTTCGGTTTTCAATCCCGATGCGGTTAAGGACGTAAAGTTGATCAAAGGCGGAATTCCTTCGCTTTACGGCGGCCGTATTTCTTCCATTCTGGATGTGAGAATGAAGGAGGGTAATGCTAAAAAACGGGAAATCAATGGCGGGATCGGGACTATTTTTTCCAGATTGACTTACGAACAGCCTTTTGCAAAAGGGAAAGGCTCATTCATTGTAGCCGGTCGCCGTTCTTACATTGATGTTTTGGCAAAACCATTTTTGAATTCAGACCTGAAAGATTCCAAGTTCTATTTCTACGATCTGACGGCCAAAGTGAATTATCAAATAGGTGACAAGGACACATTCTTTGCGTCGGGTTATTTCGGGAAAGATGTTTTCGGTGGAGGTGATTTTGGTTTCGGATGGGGCAATGCAACAGCTACGGCTCGCTGGAACCACATTTTTTCCAACAAATTGTTCATGAACCTGACCGGTTATTACAGCAACTACGATTACAACCTGGGCCAGAACCAGAACAAGCCGGACGCGAAAGACAAGTTTGACTGGAAATCGAAGATCATCAGCACAAGCATTAAGCCGGATTTTACATTCTATATCACGCCCAACAACCAGCTGACATTCGGCGGACAGTATATTTACTATGATACACGCCCGGGGAAAGCCATTGCCGTTTCGGAAGGTGAAAACACAGACATTAGCTTAGATCCGCGTTATGCCGACGAATCTGCATTATATATAGGTAACGAGCAGAAGTTAGGGGATAAGATTTCACTTCAATATGGCGTGCGTTATTCTTATTTCAGAAGCTTAGGACCGGGCACGGAGTATGATTATCTGGAAGTGGATAAAGGACAGCGCAAGTTTCCCATGTTTCCCGGCAAAACCTATAAAAAGGGAGACGTGATCAAAAGTTACGGAAACTGGGAGCCACGGGCATCTCTGAACATTGGGTTGACGTCCAATGCTTCCCTCAAAGCCAGCTATAACCGCACTGCGCAATATCTGCATTTGCTGTCGAACACAGCCGCAAGTTCCCCGCTGGATGTCTGGACGCTGAGCTCGGTCAACATTGCGCCGGAAAAAGCGGATCAGGTTGCATTAGGCTGGTTCCAGAATTTCAATAACAATATGTATGAAGCATCGGTTGAGGTGTATTACAAAAAACTTTACAACCAGATCGACTACGTTCCTGGCTCAGAGTTGCTGCTGAATGAGTTCGTTGCAGGCGATCTGCTTTTCGGAAAAGGCCGTGCATATGGTGCCGAATTTTACTTAAAAAAGAACAAAGGCAAGCTTACAGGCTGGATCAGCTACACCTTATCAAGGACAGAAAGAATGGTGGAGACGATCAACAACAACGACTGGTTCCCTGCACGATTTGACAAACCGCATAACTTCACTTCCGTTGCGATCTATGAAATGAGCAAAAGGCTGTCGCTTTCGGCCAACTTTACCATTACATCAGGCACACCTGCAACATTCCCTACGAACCGTTACGAGTGGGGCGGCTGGCCGATCGGTAATAATTATGATGGTGCGAGAAACAACAACCGTATTCCGGCTTACCACCGCCTGGATCTGGCAGCTACATTAAAGACAAAAAGGAAATTATTTAAAACAGGTCAAGGCGAATTTGTCTTCTCCGTATATAATGTGTACAACCGTCGCAATCCGTTCTCGGTTTACACCCGCGCCAATGAAGATACGCCGCTTAAAACGGAAGCGGTCCGCTATTCGGTTATTGGCAATTTCATTCCTGCTATCACTTATAATTTCAAGTTTTAAAAGAGATCAAATCCATCACATTGATGAAAATCATAGCCATGAGACAATTCAATAAAATTTCAAATATCAGGCACTACGGGCTGCTGTCATTGTTTTTTGCCATGTTCGTGGTGCTCACAGGCTGCGAGAATGTAATAGACCTTGACACAAAGACGGGACCGGAACAGCTCGTTGTGGACGGCTGGATCACCAATGAGGCCGGCCCGCAGACGATCAAACTTTCCTGGTCGGCCAGCTATTTCAATAATGGTCCGGCAAAGCCTGTTTTAGGTGCGACAGTGATGGTTACCGATGATAAGGGAAAGATCTATCAGTTTGAAGATGTGGCAGGAAATGGTCAGTATGTTTGGGGAAAGACCAATGCAGACACACTTGGGCATGTAGGAAGAACTTACAATTTGAAGATCGTCAATGAGGCTGCCACTTACACGGCATCCAGCGAACTGAAACGCGTTCCACAAGTCGATTCCATCGTTTATCGTAAAGAAAAATTACCATTCGAGCCTGATAAGGGGCCAAAAGAAGGATATGTTGCTCAGTTTTACGCACGTGACTTCGTAGGCGAAGGAGACACTTACTGGATAAAGCCGCTCATCAATGGAAAACCGAAAGTTGAGAAAGCAGTGACCATTTCCATTGCCTATGATGCTGCGTTCGGATCGGGTGCTCCTTCTGACGGGCTGATTTTCATCCTTCCCATCCGCGAATCCATTACAACAGACTCTCTTTACTCGGCCGGGGCATCCGTTGGTGTCGAATTGCACAGCATCACAAACGAAACCTTTGAATACCTAAAACAAATCCGCGAACAGGCTGCAAACGGAGGACTTTTCGCTGTCCCGATCTCGAACATTAAATCCAATGTTGTGAATGCCGATCCAAAAGGCCCCAGGGCGCTTGGTTTGTTCGGCGCTTCCGCAGTAAGCCGGAAAGAAACGATTATTGATCCCGAAAAGGCGCGTCCTGACGAGGATTAATTTCTTTAAAACACTGCTGATCCACTGGTAAACACGTTTTGCCAGTGGATTTTTGTTATATTTCATTTTTATAAACAATAGTATGAAACGGAATATCCTGATCCTCCTCCTCCTTTTTCCAATGCCAATCCTTGCCCAGAAAAGAGCCAGGGAACTGGGCATCCGGATCGGCGTATTGCCAACCGGTGCGCTCAATGCAATTACAGATGTTGCGGGTGTAAAAGTGGGGCAGGTGACATTGCGGGAGGGCGCAGATGTGCGTACGGGTGTAACGGCGATCATCCCACATGATGGGAATATCTTTCAGGCAAAAGTGCCGGCAGCAATCTATATCGGCAACGGCTTCGGCAAGCTGACAGGTTATTCACAAGTAGAGGAACTGGGCACCATTGAAACGCCGATTTTGCTTACTAATACATTAAGTGTTCCCACAGTCTCCGACGCCATCATTGACTGGACGTTGGGACAGCCTGGAAATGAGAATGTCAGGTCCTTGAATCCGGTTGTAGGAGAAACCAATGATGGTTTTCTAAACGACATTCGGGGGCGTCACGTGCGCAAGGAGCATGTACTCAATGCATTGGCGCAAGCGCAGAATGGTCCGGTTGCCGAAGGAAATGTGGGGGCCGGGACAGGGACGGTTTGTTTTAATTTCAAAGGTGGAATCGGAACGGCATCCCGGAAGCTTCCTGCCAACCTTGGCGGCTACACCGTTGGTGTTTTGGTGCAAACGAATTTCGGCGGCGTCCTGAAAGTCAATGGTGTCCCGGTGGGAGAGGAGCTTGGGAAATTTGCCTTCAAAGAACAGCTCGATAAAACCTCCGACGGCTCTTGTATGATCGTGGTGGCCACGGACGCGCCGCTGGACGCTAGGAATTTGAAAAGGCTTGCCAAAAGAGCAATTATGGGCCTGGCACAAACGGGCGGGATCGCTTCTAATGGCAGCGGTGATTATGTGATCGCATTTTCAACCGCCAATCGCATGCTACATGAAATGCCCGAACGCACTTATGGCGCAACTTATCTTCATAATGATGCCATCAGCCCACTCTTCCTGGCTGTAATTGAATCTACTGAAGAAGCCATTATCAATTCGCTCGTAATGGCGCAGACCATGGAAGGAACCCAGGGACACAAAGTTGAAGAACTTCCCAAAGAGCAGCTTCTCGAAATCATGAAGAAATATGGCAGAGTGAAATAATGAGGCGCCGGTCGGTCGGGAGCGGGTTGTTTGGAAAAAATAGTTTGCGTTTGTAATTTTTTAGATTAAAATTTGCGGTTTAATAAGAGAACCGAATTCTAAGTGAAAGCGCAAAGAGTTATTAATCAGACAATGAGCTTTATGCTGGCCATCATGCTGTTGATGGTTGCAGGAATGCGTTCATGGTCTGATCAATCGGATTCGGTTCAGAAGCACGTTGCGCACGCCAAAGAGATTGGTAAGGATCTTGCAAAACAATCTTCCCAATCGCCGGAGCAAAACCAGGCAAAAATTAGTGCATTATCCCTGGATGCGGTTATTACGCCTGCATTATCATTTGATTTTTCCCATTACTTCTACTTTTTACCGCAACCTATCTGGCATTTTGTAGCCAGCGAATCGGTTGTTCCCGTTGTTCTTAAGGAATCCGTATTTCTATTTTCCTATTTCCACCGGATCTTCGGTCGGTTTATAGTCACCAACGCTCCCTGACGCTGCATTCAGGGCAGACATTCGTGGCTAGCTTATCTGTTTTTTTACATTGATTTAAAACACTTTACGGGCTTAACGGTCGTTTAAATGTGTTTTATCAGCTCACTGAGATGAACATTACAGTTCTATCTTCTTCACATTTCAGGAATATCATTTCAATTTTTTCCAATACATAATAATGACTAATAAGAACGGAATTATCGGGCTCACCATCGTGATCGCCCTGATTAGCGTCTATTATCTCTCATTTACATTCGTGTCACGCAACATTAAGGCCAAATCTGTGGCTTACGCGACTGATGCGAAAGGTGAGGTGGACCTGTCAAAAAAACAACGCTACATTGATTCGCTATGGCGCGAGGATGTGTATATCGGACATACTTTGCAGGAAGTAATGGAGCGTGAACTGAACCTTGGGCTTGACCTTCAAGGTGGTATGCACGTGGTGATGGAAGTGGCTCCTGCCGACATTTTGAAAGGAATGGCTGGTGGAAACGCTCGCGGCGCTGCATTTCAGACAGCTTTGAAAAAAGCAGCCGAAGACAAATCAGCCAGCAATAGCCAATTCATTAACCGTTTTGCAGCCGCATACAAAGAAGCAGCGCCGAATTCAAGTCTGGCTGCCCTTTTCTCAACCAGCTCAAACAGAGGCAAGATCAGCAGTAGCTCATCGGATGGCGATGTGATCAAAATGCTGAATACTGAGGTCAATAATTCTATTGACCGTGCCTTCCAGATCACACAGGCCCGTATTGACAAGTTCGGGGTAACAAACCCGAACATTCAGCGTTTGCCAGGCCAGAACCGTATTTTGGTTGAGCTTCCAGGCGTTGATAACCCTGAGCGTGTGCGTCGCTTACTTTCTGGCGCTGCAAAACTTGAATTCTCTGAGGTTTACCTGACCAACGAACTGGCTTCCGGATTGGACGGTTTGGGAAAATATCTGGCTAAGCAGGAAGAAATTAAAAAAGCATCAGGCAAACCTGCCGCTGCTGCATCTGCTGCAACAGACACTACGAAGAAAACAGACGGCGGTCTTGCTGCACAATTGGCTCAGAAATCAGCTGATTCTACTGCAACCGATTCCTCTGCAATGGCTGCACAAAGTGCTGCATTGACTAACTTGTTCGTTCCAATGCCGCAAGGACTAGGTGTTTTCCTGAAAGACACAGCCCGTGCAAATGAGATTTTGAACCGTCCGGAAGTGAAATCATTGTTCCCGGCCGACCTCGTATTTATGTGGGATCGTAAAGGAACCGAAGGCGTTAACAACCAGCTGATCCTGCCATTGTATTTTATCAAAAAAGCAAATGGCCAGGCTGCTATGGAAGGTGACGTGATCGTAGATGCAACGCACGACTACGATGAGCGTGGCCGCCCGGAAGTAACCATGCGTATGAATGGCGAAGGCGCACGTAAATGGAGAACATTAACCGCGCGCAGCGTAGGCCGCCCGGTTGCTATCATCATTGATAACCTGGTTTACACAGCTCCGACTGTTCAAGGCGAGATTCCTAATGGTAACTCAAGCATTACGGGAAGCTTTACAGTGGAAGAGACAAAAGATATGTCTAACGTATTGAAAGCGGGTAAATTACCAGCTCCGACGCACATTGTAGAGGAAGCGGTTGTAGGATCTTCACTGGGAGCTGAGGCGATCAATGACGGACTTATTTCTTCTGCGGTTGGTTTGCTTATCGTTTTGGTGTTCATGGTGGCTTATTACAGCCGCGCCGGCTGGATCGCTGATATTGCATTGCTGATCAACTTGTTCTTCCTGTTGGGCGTTATGGCTTCTTTGGGAGCGGTTTTGACGCTTTCAGGTATCGCGGGTATCGTACTTTCCATTGGTATGGCCGTGGATGCAAACGTGCTTATTTATGAGGGTATTAAGGTTGAGCTGGAAGAAGGAAAACCTTTTGCACAAGCCGTTCGCGATGGTTTCAAAAATTCACTAAGTGCTATTATTGACTCCAACGTTACAACCTTGCTGACGGGTATTATCCTGTACACATTCGGAACGGGACTTGTACTTGGATTTGCTACAACGCTTGTGCTTGGTTTGTTAACCTCATTGTTCTGCGCGATATTCATTACACGTTTGTTCCTGGAACAGCAGATCAAAAACGGTAAAACTTTCCACTTCTATTCCGGTTTGACAAAAAACTGGTTCAAAGACAACGATTTCGATTTCGTTTCACAACGCCGTCGTTTCTACATTATCTCCGGAATTATCATTGCGATCGGGGTTGGTTCATTCATTTTCAAGGGATTTGGACTGGGTATTGATTTCAAAGGCGGACGTTCTTATGTTGTTCGTTTCCAGGAATCCGTTGATGCGGACAAGCTGAGAAGCATTATGGATGAAGACCTGGGCTCGACTACGGAAGTGAAAACATTCGGTGGACAGGATCAGGTGAAAATCACAACAGCTTATCTGATCGAGGAAACGTCAACCGACGCAGATCAAAAGGCAGAGGCAAAAATTCTGGCCGGTGTCAAGAAAATTCCGAACAATCCTGCTAAGATCGTAAGTTCTAACAAGGTAGGGCCTACAATGGCGAATGATACATTGTGGTCTGCTATGTACGCTATTTTGCTTGCGCTTGCTGCCAACTTTGTATACATATTAATCCGTTTCAAAAGGGTTGCGTTCAGTTATGGTGCTGTTGTGTCTCTTGCGCATGACGTGATCATTATCCTGGCGATCTTCTCGCTGTTTAACGGTTGGTTGCCATGGTCGCTTGACATTGACCAAGCGTTCATCGGTGCGATCCTGACCATGATTGGTTATTCTATGAATGACACGGTTGTAATTTATGACCGTATCCGTGATTACCTGAAAGACGACAAAGCACATAACCAAAGCCTGCCTACGGTTATCAACAATGCATTGAACAGTACATTGAGCCGTACGGCCGTAACGGGTATCTCGGTAATCCTTGTTTTGATCGTGCTAATGATCTTCGGAGGAGCAGTAATTCGTGGATTTACATTCTGTATGCTTCTTGGTGTAATCGTCGGAACATATTCTTCTCTGTTCGTAGCGGCGCCTATAGTAGTTGACTTGCTGCAACGCGAAAAAAGAAAAGAACCAGCATTAACGGTTGCAGAGCCGGTTGCGCCTGCGGGAGGCAAAAAGATTAAAGCATAAGGATTTTTTAGAA
This sequence comes from Dyadobacter sp. CY351, assembly GCF_021502625.1. Lineage (NCBI taxonomy): Bacteria > Pseudomonadati > Bacteroidota > Cytophagia > Cytophagales > Spirosomataceae > Dyadobacter > Dyadobacter sp. CY351. The sequence goes on from NZ_JAKFFU010000011.1 coordinate 169,738, forward strand.
TAAAAAGGGGTTAAGTTCATGACTTTCCCCTTTTTATTTTGTCTATATACTCATATGGAAAATTTTCTTTTTAGTTTTAACAGATGTTAATATAACTACAACAAACGCATTATATGGCAAATCAGCTCTGGGCAAAAAAGCCTATTGAAAAATTGTTACAAGAATCAACCGGAGAAGCGAACCAGTTAAAGCGATCACTTAGTTCAACCAGTTTGGTAGCCCTTGGCATTGGTGCCATTATCGGTGCCGGGCTCTTTTCATTAACAGGGATTGCCGCTGCCGAACATTCAGGACCGGCAGTTACCATTTCTTTCATACTTGCAGCCGTGGGTTGCGGATTTGCCGGACTTTGCTACGCAGAGTTTGCATCGATGATACCCATTGCGGGAAGTGCTTATACCTATTCCTATGCTACTATGGGCGAATTTGTTGCCTGGATTATCGGCTGGGACCTTGTTTTGGAATATGCATTGGGAGCGGCAACCGTTTCGGTAAGCTGGTCACGTTACCTGCTCGAATTTCTAAGCAAATTTGACATTCACCTTCCTACACAGCTCGTTTGCTCTCCTTTTGAAGTCGTTAAACTGAGCGACGGCACCATCATAGACAACGGAATCGTAAATTTGCCGGCCATATTCATTGTCTGCATGCTTTCATTGCTTTTAATAAGAGGAACAGAAGGTTCTGCGTTTTTGAACAATATGCTTGTTGTATTAAAAGTGGCAGTTGTGCTTATTTTCATCGCATTGGGATGGAGCCACATTGACCCACAAAATTATGTGCCTTACATTCCTGAGAATACAGGAAACTATGAGAACTTCGGCTGGACAGGGATTGCCACCGGTGCCGCGGTCGTTTTCTTCGCATTTATTGGTTTTGACGCCGTTTCAACAGCAGCGCAGGAAGCAAAGAATCCGCAAAAAGGAATGCCGATCGGGATTCTTGGATCGCTTGTTGTTTGTACGATCCTTTATGTGCTTTTTGCGCACGTTATGACGGGTTTGGTAAAGTATACGGAGTTCGCAAATGATGCAAAACCAGCCGCCACAGCCTTTGCCAAAACAGGTTACGATTCGCTACAAACGGCTTTGATCATTGCTATTCTGGCTGGTTACACATCTGTAATGCTGGTTATGTTATTGGGGCAAAGCCGCGTGTTCTATTCAATGAGTAAAGACGGACTTTTGCCAAGATTTTTCAGTGACGTACATTCAAAATTCGCTACGCCCTGGAAAACAAACCTTTTCTTTATGGGCTTTGTAAGCATTTTCGCAGGTCTGGTGCCGGTTAGTGACCTGGGCCACATGGTGAGTATCGGAACATTGTTTGCATTCTGCCTCGTATGTGTGGGCGTGTGGATGCTACGTGTGAAGAGACCTGATCTGAAACGTTCATTCAAGACTCCATTGGTTCCTTTTGTGCCGATTATGGGTATTGTCGTATGCCTTTACCTAATGTATTCGCTTCCGGTTGAAAGCTGGTATCGTCTTGCGGTCTGGCTGGCACTGGGTCTTGCGGTATATTTCGGTTATGGAAAGAAAAACAGTAAAATAGGTAGAGAAGGTAACATTTAAGTTTAATCTGATTTGTTGTTATACAAAAAAGACCCTGCTTTCACATTGGAAGCAGGGTCTTTTTTATATAGTTTAAAGACGTTAAATTCTTGCCAGTACGCGTTCAGAAACTGTTTGCCCGATGGATAGGGAGGATGTTGCAGCCGGAGAAGGTGCATTGCAGACATTAATCGCGTTCTTGTTTTCAATGATGGAGAAATCATCCAGCAGCCCGCCGTCATAGTCACAAGCCTGCGCACGAACGCCCGCACCGCCTGGAATAAGGTCATTGCTTTGGATCTCTGGAATAAGCCCTTGCAATGCTTTGGTAAATGCAGCTTTGGAAAAAGAACGGTAATACTCACCCATGCCTGTTTTCCAATATTTCATCGCCACTTTCCTGAAACCCGGCCAGGCCAGGGATTCCATTAATTCCGGAACATTGACATCGAGCTTATTATAACCTTCACGACGAAACGCGAAAACCGCATTAGGCCCCGCTTCCACGCCGCCTTCGATCATGCGCGTGAAATGGACGCCCAGAAATGGGAAGTTAGGATCTGGGACAGGATAGATCAGGTTTTTGACCAAATGCTGCTTCTCTGGTTTTATTTTATAATATTCACCCCGGAAAGGAATGATCCGCACCTTAATGTCCTCAGGTTGTGTTAATTGAGCAACTTTATCAGAATAAAGCCCTGCGCAGTTGACGATCAGTTTTGTTTGAAAAACTTTGCCCGTTGCAGAAACAACCTCAGAATGGGTGTTCCGGTCTTTAATATCAATAGCTTTTTCTCCAAAACGGATCTCTCCGCCTATTTTTTGGAAACATTCTGCATACTTTTCCGAAACTGCTTTGTAATCGATAATGCCCGTATATGGAACCCAAATGCCTTCTAATCCAACCACATGCGGCTCGATTTCCCGGATTTCTCCTTGCGAGATCATCCTGTTTTCTGTCAAGCCATTCTGATTTCCCCTTTCAAACAAATTCCTTAGCAACGGCCTTTGGTCTTCGCTCGTTGCGACCACAATTTTCCCGCATAAGTCATAATGTACGCCTTCCCGGTCGCAAAAATCGATCAGCATTTGATAACCCCGGATGCAGTTGGTGGCTTTGAGGCTGCCTGGTTTGTAATATAGCCCGGAGTGGATTACGCCGCTGTTGTGCCCGGTTTGGTGCTTGGCAACTTCGTTTTCTTTTTCGAGAAGAAGAATTTTAAGCGACGGCCGCTGCTCTTTCAGTCGTAATGCTGTGGCGAGCCCTACAATGCCTCCGCCTATGATGGTAATGTCGTACATGGGTTGTTTAATTACTAAAATGAAAAGCGCCCGATCAGCCTGGAAACGAAATTTTTCCCATGGACACGCCAGGCACGCCTTCTTTTTCCCCAAAATGCATTTGTTGGCCGGCTACCGCTTCATTTGCCAAAACAGCGAACAAAACCGCCTCCTTAGCATCGCCAGAAATACCCAGCTTATCAATTTTCAACACAGGACGGTTCAATGCGTGAGAAATCCCCGACATTAAGACCGGGTTATGCGCGCCACCGCCGCTTGCGTAAATGGTGTAAGTCTCATCCTCCTCCATTACACTTCGGATCGCGTCAGAAATAGTTTCTGCGCTAAGCTGCGTCAATGTTGCGATAATGTCCTGTCGGGACACAGAGATCAGTTTGGATTGCTGAATGGCGGATTCTACGTAATCGAAATTGAAAACTTCGGGGCCTGTTGTTTTGGGGAAAGGTGCTTTGAAAAATGGATAGGACTTTAATGCTGCCAGCAATGTTTCATTTACTTTGCCGCTCGCTGCAATGGTGCCGTTTTCATCGTATGGTTTGTGGTAAAATCGCTTGGTATAGGCGTCCAGAAGTGTGTTTCCGGGACCCGTATCGGTCGTGAATATTTTGGTCGTATCTAATGAACCCGGCAGGAATGTAAAGTTGGCAATGCCGCCCATATTCAGCAGAATGCGGTTTTCACCTTCTTTGGAAAAAAGAAAATGATCCCCATATACAGCCAGAGGGGCGCCTTCGCCGCCTGCGGCAATGTGTTTTTGGCGAAAATCACTTAATGTAATCACGCCCGTCTTCGCTGCAATGTGGTCACCGTCGCCGATCTGCAATGTGGCATTCGGGAAGCCGGGAAGCTTATGCTGTTTTTTGGGAGCGTGAAAAACCGTCTGGCCGTGACTGGCGATCAGGTCAATGTGCTCAATGTCAAGATCCCAGCTATTAAGGCAATCCAGGATCATCTTGGCGTGCATCGTGCCTATGAACGGGTTCAGGAGACAAAGCTGCTGAAAATCGATCTGTCTTTTTGCGAAAATTTGCAGGATTTCATTGCGAAATTCCTCGGTGTAAGGTACGGTTGTGAAAAATTCCAGTTCCAGTTCCGTTTTTGTTCCGCTTCCTTCAATGTTACAAACAGCCACATCCAGCCCATCCAGTGAAGTTCCGGACATTAACCCAATGATCCTGCGGGACCTTTTGCCCGAGATCTCGTAGAGTTTCTCAATATGTGCTCTCATAGGCCGTTTTGTAAAAAAAGGAAGTCAAACTCTTACAAGTCCTGACTTCCTTTCAGTTATTAGTTCTGCCGGATTTAATCGGTTTTCTGTGGAGAAGAAGCCTGCGGTTTGTTGGCATTGTTCTTATTCTTGCCCGACCGACTTTTCTTCTTTTTCTTCTTCTTTTGCTCTTCGCTGTACTTTTTGTCCAGGTTTTCAAGATCGCTGTTGATCTTTCCGGGCGCCCGGTCCACCGCAGTTCTTTCAACCTGTGGCGTCAGGATTTCCAGTGATTCCGGAATGATATCCTTTTTGTTCAGCTCCATGATTTCCAGCACTTTACTGATCGCCACCGGATACCAGTTCGTGTCTTTATCGAAGCCAAACCACATGATCTTCTTGAAAATGTCAGTTTTTTGCAAGACAGCAACTCCTTTTTTAGTCTTCAAAGGCACATCCACTGTCGGAATGTCCCGCAAAGCATCAATGTAGGTTTCCAGCTCGTAATTCAGGCAGCATTTCAAGCGGCCGCATTGTCCTGATAATTTTGCAGGATTCAATGACAGATTTTGATAACGCGCTGCGGCTGTTGATATATTTTTAAAATCCGTAAGCCAGGTCGAGCAGCACAATTCGCGCCCGCAAGAGCCCAAACCGCCCAAACGGCTCGCTTCCTGGCGCAGACTGATCTGCCGCATTTCAATTCTTACCTTGAATTCCGAAGCCAATGATTTGATCAGCTCACGGAAATCGACACGTTCTTCGGAAGAATAATAGAATGTAGTCTTGGTGTTATCCGATTGAAATTCTACATCCGAGAGCTTCATATTGAGCTTCATCTCGCGGATGATTTCGCGCGTCCGATACAGCGTAGGCATTTCACGAGCCATGGCCTGTGTATGCTTATCGAGGTCTTTTTCAGTGGCAACGCGGTAAATAACGTGCATATCATCATTGATGACCACGTTTTTGCGCTTCATTTGAAGCCTCACCAGCTCGCCCTGCAAAGAAACCGTCCCGATATGCTGTCCGGAAGCCATTTCACAGACCACATAGTCGCCCGTGATGAATTCCAGCTGATTTATATTTCTGAAATACTCTTTTCTTCCTCCTTTGAATTTAACTTCTACAACATCAAAACGCTGGCTGACAGGCACATCCATGTGACTAAGCCAGTCAAAAACGTTCATTTTATTGCAACCACCTGTTCCACAGGTTCCATTACTTCCACATCCTGAGACTGCCGATCCATTAGAACCGCATCCGCCGGATGAACATGATCCACATCCCATAGTTACTCATATCATCAATCGTTATAACGTATTAAATCCACACCGATGTCATGACGGAAATATTTGCCCTCAAACTGCACAGCCTGGGCCGCGCGCTGCGATTTGTGAACCGCATTTTCAAGGGAATTGGCAAGGCCTGTAAGCGCCATCACCCTTCCTCCATTTGTCACAACTTCGGTGTTTCCATTGAAAGTAGTGCCCGCGTGGTATAAAAACACATCTTCTACTTTTTGGCTGCCGGAAATTACCTTTCCTTTTTCATAATCTCCTGGATAACCTCCTGACACAACCACGGTCGTCACGGCCACCTGCGGGGAGATTTGTAATTCAAAATCGTTCAAAGTCCCTTTCGCCGTTGAGGCCATGAGCATAGCAAAATCCGACTGGATCCGTGGGATCACAACCTCCGTTTCCGGATCACCCATTCTCACATTGTATTCGATCACAAAAGGCTCCCCTTTTATGTTCATTAAGCCGATAAAAATGAAGCCAACGTATTTAATGCCTTCACTTTTCAAACCATGCAATGTAGGTTTAACGACTTTTTCATCTACTTTTTTCAAAAAATTCGCATCTGCAAAAGCAACCGGCGATACAGCGCCCATTCCGCCTGTATTAAGACCTGTATCGTTTTCGCCGATGCGTTTGTAATCTTTCGCTTCCGGCAATATTTTATAATGCTCTCCATCTGAAAGGACAAATACGGATAATTCTATCCCTTTCAAAAATTGTTCTATCACAACCTTGTTTCCGGCATCGCCGAATTTACGGTCCAGAAGCATTTCCCTGAATGCCGTTTCCGCTTCTGAATGCTTTTCTGCGATGATAACGCCTTTGCCGGCAGCAAGTCCGTCGGCTTTCAAAACAATCGGAAGTGGATGGGCTTCTAGATATTCCAGGCCTTGTTCCAATGTATCAACGGTGAATGTTGCGGAAGAAGCCGTTGGAATGCCGTATTTCTGCATGAATTGTTTGGAGAAATCCTTGCTTCCCTCCAATTGCGCACCCGCTTTATTCGGGCCTATGATTTTTATTTTTGAAAGATCTGCCCTGGATTCAAAATAATCGACAATGCCGTTGACCAGTGGTTCTTCCGGACCTACGATAACCAGTTCAACATTGTTTTCCAACACCGCATTGGCGATGGCATCAAAATCATTGTAAGATATAGAGAGGTTGGTTGCAACACCCGCAGTTCCCGCGTTGCCGGGCGCTACATATAAACTGTCACAAAGAGGGCTTTGGGCTATTTTCCAGGCAAAGGCATGTTCTCTTCCGCCTGATCCCAATATTAGTATATTCATAAATGGTTAATTGTTTCACTAAAACACTGACAACAAGTTCTTCCAGCCCGTTAATTCGCCAGTTCTGACAAAAACTTGATTCGCATAAGCCGTAATTCTTCTTCGCTGATCTCGTCATTGGCAAATTCTCCCAATGCCGCGGCTATATTGTCCGTTTCAGCAGTCATGAAATAGTCATATATATCTTGCTGTCTTTCCCGGTCAATCACCTGATTGATATAGTAATCAAGATTCAGCTTTGTTCCGGAGTAGCAGATATGTTCAACTTCTTCGATAACATCCGCAAGGGCTAGGTCTTTAACTTCTGCGATTTCATCCAGGCTTACCTTACGGTCGACTTGCTGGATGATAAATATTTTGATTTTAGATTTATTGACAGTCGACTTAATAACGACATCTTTTGCTGTCTCAATCTCATTTTCTTCAACATACCGGGTGATCAGGTCCAGGAACTGACGGCCGAATTTTTGCACCTTACCCATCCCGACGCCATTGATCTGCGCCATTTCCTGCTGGGTAGTCGGATAAGTCGTTGCCATTTCTTCCAGCGACGGATCCTGGAAAATAACGTAAGGAGGCAGATTTTTCTCCTTAGCAACCTTTTTCCGGAGCGCTTTCAGCATTCCCAGAAGTGCTTCATCATAGGCATGCGCACTTCCGCCTCCGGCAGCCGCATCCTTGTCATCATCCTCCGGTTTTATTTCCTCCTCATCAAAATTATGGTCTTTATGAAGCGTAACCGGATAGGGATCATTCAGGTAATTTGCACCTTTTTCACCCAGTTTGATCACCCCGTAATTTTCAACGTCTTTTTCGAGATAATTAAAAATTACAAGCTGACGAATGGTCGAGATCCAGTATTCTCTCGATTCACTGATTTCCAAGCCCTTGCCATACACATCAAGCTGATCGTGCTCGTAGCTTTTAACATATTGGTTTTCAGTAGCCGTCAGGACGTCCGCAATGTGCTCGCAGTCGAACCGCTGCTCAGTCAGCTGAACGGCTCTCAGAACGAGAATTACACCGTCCTGAACCTTTGTCTTCTCCGTTGACTTGATACAGTTATCACAAAAACCGCAATCTTTTTCAAGATATTCACCAAAATAACTCAAAAGCTGCCTTCTGCGGCAAACGCCTAATGTGGAGTAGGCAACCATTTCATTCAGCAAATGGCGTGCATTATCCCTTTCTGTGACGGTTTTATCTTTATTGAATTTTTCAAGCTTTTGAATGTCCTCATAGCTGTAAAACATGAGGCAATTTCCTTCCAGGCCATCGCGTCCTGCCCGGCCGGTTTCCTGGTAGTAACCTTCCAGCGACTTAGGAACGTCATAATGTATCACAAAACGAACATCCGGCTTGTCAATTCCCATTCCGAATGCAATGGTTGCCACGATCACGTCCGCCTCTTCATTCAGAAACGCATCCTGGTTGGCCATGCGCGTGTTGCTGTCTAATCCGGCATGATACGGTAATGCACGAACGTCGTTAACGCGAAGCAGTTCAGCCACTTCCTCCACCGTCTTTCTGCTCAGGCAATACACAATTCCGGATTTGCCTTTATTGTTACGGACGTAGCGGATCAGCTGTTTTTTAACATCCTTTTTCGGACGGATTTCGTAGTAAAGATTTTTCCGGTTAAATGAAGATTTGAATGTTTCCGCCTCCTCCATTTGGAGATTTTTACGAATGTCCTGCTGCACTTTTGGGGTTGCAGTGGCTGTAAGCGCAATAATGGGGAGGTTGCCAATATTTTCAATAATCCCGTAAATGCGGCGGTATTCCGGCCTGAAATCGTGTCCCCATTCCGAAATACAATGTGCCTCATCAATGGCAACAAACGATATTTTTACTTTTTTAAGGAAATCCAGGTTGTCTTCTTTCGTAAGTGACTCAGGAGCAATGTATAGCAGTTTAAGGCTTCCGTCCAGCGCATCACTTTTTACCCGCGTAATTTCAGATTTGGTAAGCGTAGAGTTGAGAAACTGTGCATTAACGCCAAAAGCAGTCAACTGGTCGACCTGATTCTTCATTAGTGCAATAAGCGGCGATATAACGATTGTAAGACCATCGCTGACAAGAGCAGGCAATTGATAGCAAAGCGATTTTCCAGCTCCGGTTGGCATGATTACAAAAGTATTCTTACCAAGCAGGATGTTTTGAATGATAACTTCTTGCTCACCCCGGAATTGACTGTACCCAAAAATTTCTTTTAGTCTTTCTTTTAACGTGTCTAAAACGACGGCATCAACATTATTTACCATACTCTGTTAACAAAATGGTTATCCCAAACTTCTATATCTTTGCTTTTGAAATTAAAAATCCCATTGGTTCCCAATAAAACTGTGTTTCAGATTTGAAATTAATAAAAAATATTCAGTCAATAGCAAAAGAAGTATTACGGCAAGAGGCGGAAGCATTGCATAATCTGATCGGATTGATTGATGAAAAATTTGAAAACTGCGTATATGCCATTATCAACTGCGGAGGTCGCGTGGTTGTGTCAGGAGTAGGCAAAAGCGCTATTGTGGGGCAAAAAATAGTTGCTACTTTAAACTCCACCGGAACGCCCGCACTCTTCATGCACGCGGCGGACGCCATTCATGGTGACCTGGGTATGATCCAGGATAACGACGTGGTCATCGTCATTTCCCGGAGTGGCGACACTGCCGAAATCAAGGTGCTTATCCCCCTTTTGAAACGCACCGGCGTAACCATGATCGCCATGGTAAGCAACAAAGAATCCTACCTGGCCAAAAACGCGGATCACATCCTGCATGCCTACGCCCCCGAAGAGGCTGATCCCCTGAATCTTGCGCCTACAACCAGCACTTCCGTGACAATGGCTTTGGGCGATGCATTAGCGATTTGTTTACTGGAAGCCAGGGGTTTTACACACGATGATTTTGCCAAATTTCATCCGGGCGGTGCATTGGGTAAAAGGCTGTACCTGAAAATCTGCGACATCTATCCGCATAATGCACTGCCACTGGTTTCGGAAAATGCTGGCTTGCAGGAAATTATACTGGAAATGACTTCTAAAAGGCTTGGCGCAACGGCAGTCAACAACGCCAACGGCAAAATGGCCGGCATCATTACAGACGGAGATTTACGCCGAATGTTGGAGCAACACGACGGCGGTAACATTCTGCATCTGAAAGCGCGGGATATCATGAGCAAGTCGCCCATTTCAGTTTCCCCTGATGAATACGCAGTGAAGGCGCTGGAACTCATGCAAACCCGCAGCATCACGCAGGTCGTGGTTGTGGAGGACGACGCAATTTTAGGCTTCGTGCATCTGCATGATCTGTTGCGAGAGGGGTTGGTGTAGGCTCCTAAATGCCCTGTCAGCCTGAGCGGAGACGAAGGCGCGTTACTGGCTTGGTGGCGTGCCTTCGTCTCCGCTCAGGCTGACAAGACAGATGTTACATTACCTAAACCGCTTCGACTGCTGCACTTCCCGCTCGTCCTTTCTAATGAACCGATTCGCGAAAACATTCGCCAGCATGGACCCTACCAGCCCATAAAACCCTATTTCGTAGTTTCCAGGAAGATTTGGATCGAAGAGCTTTGCGGTTTTGTAAAAGGTGAAATAGATTATCAACCCCATGATGATAGTCATCAAAATGGAGTTTACTGCGCAAAGGGCGGATTGTAAAACCCTGTTTTTATATTGCAGTATGGCATAAGCTGCGACTCCGGCAACCAGAATAGCCAGAATGATGAGGTAATAAACGGGTGTAATGTTAGACTGCACGGCGCTGATTTGGTGTGTCAGTTTGATCGCAGTTAAATCCGCTCTTTCCTCGCCAGCTATCGAAACTTTTGACCAGATTGGAAACGCAAGAAATATACCCATTCCGATTACGGTAAGGGCTAAAAAAACGGTCTGAATTCTTTGTAACATATTTTTTAAATTGAGCTTTTCTCGAATAAGCCGCAAATGTAATAAAGACAAATGAGTGGGAAAGCGTTATCAGGAAATAACCGTCCCGTAAAGATCAAATTCCTCCGCGGATGTAATATTAACATTGGCAAAATCCCCTAACCGAACATACTGACTGGCTGGCACAAGTACTTCATTATCAACCTCAGGCGAGTCGAATTCCGTGCGGCCAATAAAATGCCCGCCTTCTTTGCGATCGAAAAGGACTTTGTAAGTATTGCCGATTTTTTTCTGGTTCAGTTCATACGAAATGCCTTGTTGCAGCTCCATAATGGCATCCGCACGTTCCTGTTTGATTTCGGCAGGAATGTCGTCGGGCAGCGTGTAGGAATGTGTATTGTCTTCGTGGGAATATTGAAATGCTCCCAAACGGTCGAAACGCATTTTTTCAACAAAATCGTAGGTTTCGTCAAATAGCGCTTCCGTTTCGCCCGGATGGCCTACGATCAATGTGGTCCTTAATGTAATGTCAGGCACTTTGGCACGGATCGTTTCGATCAATGCTTCCGTTTTTTCTCTGGTTATCCCGCGACGCATTGATTTCAAAATCTCTGTCGAGCCTGTTTGGAGCGGCATATCGAGATATTTACAGATGTTGCTGCGCTCATTCATGATATCCAGAATGTCCATCGGAAATCCGGCCGGGTAAGCATATTGCAACCTGATCCACTCAATGCCTTCCACATCGGAAAGTTGAGCCAGCAGGTCGGAAAGGTTTCTTTTTTTATAAATATCAAGACCGTAGTAAGTCAGGTCCTGGGCAATGAGGATCAGTTCTTTCGTGCCACGTTTAGCCAGTGATTTTGCTTCCTTAACAAGCTCTTCAATCGAGCGGGAAACGTGACCGCCGCGCATAATGGGAATTGCACAAAAACTGCAGGGGCGATCGCAACCCTCGGCAATTTTTAGGTAGGCGTAATGTGTAGGCGTGGTTAGCAAACGCTCACCTACCAGTTCATGCTTGTAATCGGCTTTCAGCGTTTTGAGCAACCGTGGCAGCTCATTGGTCCCGAACCAGGCGTCTACTGTTGGGATTTCCACGGAAAGCTCATCTTTGTATCTGTGTGATAAACAGCCCGTAACATAAACTTTATCCACCATTCCGGCTGCTTTTGCATCGGCATAGCGCAGGATTGTGTTGATGGATTCCTCCTTAGCATTATCGATAAATCCACAGGTGTTAATCACAACAATCTGGGAATCATCCTTTTTCGACTCATGATCAACGGCGAATCCGTTTCCTTTGAGCTGCGTATAAAGCACCTCTGAATCCACCAGGTTTTTAGAACAACCCAGCGTTACAATATTGACTTTATTCTTAACTATTCCTTTGGTTTTCATTAGAGTTAGCTATCAGCGCCAGGCTTTTAGCTTTAAGTGATAATAAAAATGCAGACGTCACATGAAAGTGACTGATAACGAACGGCGAAACGGGGTGCAAAGTTCGGTAAAAATCAGATCGCTTAGCCAATCTTCTTAAACAAAGAATCCACAAACTCTGCCCGGTCGAAAACTTGCAGGTCGTCCATTTTTTCTCCTACTCCTATGTATTTGACGGGGATTTTGAACTCGTCGGAAATGCCGATTACGACGCCGCCTTTGGCTGTTCCGTCCAGTTTTGTGATGGCTAAGGCGGTGATTTCTGTGACCTTGGTGAATTCCCTGGCTTGGATTACAGCATTCTGGCCTGTGCTGCCGTCAAGAACGAGCAGGACTTCGTGAGGTGAATCGGGGATGATCTTTTGCATGACGCGCTTGATCTTTGAAAGCTCGTTCATGAGGTTCACTTTTGTATGTAAACGTCCGGCCGTGTCGATAATGATCACGTCGGCGCCTGTTTCCATTCCTTTTTTCAATGCGTCATATGCCACTGCGGAAGGATCGGTGTTCATGCCGTGGTCGATTACCGGAACGTCAACGCGTTTTCCCCACAGTTTGAGCTGTTCCACGGCCGCAGCACGAAATGTATCGGCGGCACCAAGTACAACTTTATGACCATGTTGGTGAAACTGATGCGCAAGCTTTCCGATCGTTGTCGTTTTTCCCACACCATTCACACCAACAACCATAATGACATAAGGCTTGGGCAAATGCTTTGTTTCGAAGCTGTCGTGAAAGTCTACGGATTTATTTTCTGTCAATAATGCTGCGATTTCTTCACGCAGAATGCCGTCCAGTTCGGCCGTGGTGGCATATTTGTCTCTCGCAACCCGCTCCTCAATCCGCTTAATGACTTTTACAGTGGTCTCAACGCCTACATCCGAACTTACCAGGATGTCTTCCAGCTCGTCCAGAACATCTTCGTCAATTGTGGTTTTACCAACAATGGCGCGGGATAGTTTACCAAAGAAACTGTCTTTGGTTTTTTCCAGGCCTTTGTCCAATGTTTCTTTTTTCTCTTTTGAAAAAAAACCAAATAAGCTCATATGGTGTGATTGGGGTAAGTTCTGTATTTGTGTAAGTGTGCTCAAAAATAAAACAAAAAAAGTCCCAAAAGGGACTTTTTGTAAACTTGATATCGCACATCGACCGCCCGGCGGCTCGGTTCGCTAAGTGGGACGATTGCAATCAATGTCAGTCTAGTTCTTTAGGGCGCCTTGAACACCGTCCAAAGGAACGATTTCTTCTTTAAAGGTATAAGCTCCTGTTTTTGGAGATTTTACAGCCTTAATAACCTTGGCGAATGCTTTACCGCCTTCTTTTTTCAGGGTAGCAACTACTTTCTTTGCCATGTCTGTATATCTTTTAAAGTTAAAAAACTTATTTAATTTCTTTGTGGACTGTATAGCGTCTCAGGAATGAATTGAATTTTTTCAATTCCATACGGCCAGGCGTATTTTTCCGATTCTTTGTAGTCACATAACGTGACATTCCAGGAACACCACTATCTTTTTGTTCTGTGCATTCCAATATAACCTGTACTCTATTACCTTTCTTAGCCATTGCTTTACATCGTTTTTACAAATAGGACTGCAAAAGTAAGAACATTTACTTTTATTCACAATGCTCTCTAATAAATTTAGTATATTTTTTGAAAATTTTTATTCTGCCCGGTCTTCATTAAGGTCTTGGTGTACAAATAAATAAGTTGTGCTTATAATCTGCCTCGTTTCAATTTCTGCATTAAATTTGAAGGAAATCTAATGCAAACTTACTTTCTTCGTGTGCAGTTAGTTTGCAAATCCTTATTCTGGCGGAAATTCTTAATTTAAAAACAATGACTCTTAAAAAAAGTACCCCATTAGCGCTTATAGCTCTGGCGGTTTCGTTCTTCATTGGTTGCTCTTCACAGGAAGACAAAGATAAATATGATCATTATTACGGATCTGGCAGCAAATCCAGAGAAGAAACGGCGCTTGTAGCTTTGCAGAATGAAAGGAGAAATCAGCCTGCCCCAGCGCCTGCGGCGGCAGCTTCCGGACAAGGAGCAGCGGCACCGGCAGCCGGTGATTCAGCAAATGCTGGTTCTGGCGACGCGGCAATTGGTCAGGGAGGTGCGGCAGCGGCTGCTACTAATCCGGATGCAGCGGCAGCTCCCACGGCGGCACCTGCGAAACGCAAGCCTGTTCCGGCAGACGTTTCGGCATTGCTTAACAAACATGCTTGTCTTGCCTGCCACCAGCCTTATGACAAAGTGATCGGGCCGGCTTATGCGGATGTTGCCAAGAAAAAATATACTTCTGATCAAATTGTAGAGCTGGTTCACAGTCCAAAACCGGAACACTGGCCTGGTTACCCGCCGATGGCGCCTATGGCACACGTTCCAAAAGGTGATATCGTTGTGATTGCCAACTGGATCAACTCTTTGTAATATAGGGTTATCAATATTAGAAAATACGGGCCGTTCATGCTATGGACGGCCCGTATTCGTATCTTTGCGAACGCATTTTATTATAATATGACTCAAAACGCACTGCAACCGGCTGACATCACGGATGAACTTCTGGCCCGGTATGAAACTGTAATCGGACTCGAAGTGCATTGTCAGCTCCTGACGGAATCCAAACTTTTTGCGCAGGACAGAAACCTTTTCGGGGCTGATCCTAATACAAACATTGGCCCGCTTACGCTTGCATTACCAGGGACATTGCCCAAAATCAATAAGAAAGCAGTTGAATATGCGGTCCGTTTAGGACTGGCTTGTGGCTGTTCTATCAGTAAAAGGACGATTTTTGACCGCAAGAATTACTTTTATCCTGATCTGCCGAAAGGTTACCAGATCTCTCAGGACAAGAAGCCGATCTGCGAAAATGGCGGTGTGACGATTTCCACGAAAAACGCGGAAGGAAAAATGACCGAAAAAGTGATCCACTTCCATCACATACATTTGGAAGAGGACGCCGGAAAATCGGTGCACGATGGCAGTGTTACCGAAACATTGCTGGATTATAACCGCGCCGGGACGCCTTTGGTTGAAATGGTTTCCGAGCCCGATCTGCGGTCTGCGGAAGAAACAGGAGCATTTGTTACCGAAATCCGCCGGCTTGTGCGCTATCTGCACATTAGCGATGGCAATATGGAAGAAGGCTCGCTGCGTTGCGATGTCAATGTTTCCCTCAGGAAAAAAGGAGCTGAAAAACTCGGCACGAAGGTGGAGATCAAGAACATGAACTCGATCCGTAACATGATGCGGGCCATTAGTTTTGAAGAAAAGAGACAAGTTGCTATGCTCGAAAATGAGCAGGCGATCCAGCAGGAAACGCGGATGTTTGATGTGGAAAGCGGGCAGACGTACGGCATGCGCGTGAAGGAAACGATGAACGATTATCGCTATTTCCCTGATCCTGACCTCAGTCCGGTTGTTGTTTCTGATGAATGGCTTGAAAGCATTAAAGCCGATATGCCCGCATTGCCGCACGAGCTGCGTGAGAAATTTACGCATCAATATGGAATTCCGGCTTACGATGCGGCTGTACTTACGGATACGCGCGAAATTGCTGCTTACTTCGAAGCAGTTTGTGCCAAAACAAACGCCTATAAAGCTGCTTCGAACTGGTTGATGGGACCTGTGAAATCGTATTTGAATGATCACGAAGGCAACATCGACCGTTTCCCGATCAGTCCCGAAAATCTGGCTGCATTGATCGACCTGAGTGAGGCGGATGTGGTGAGTAATTCGGTGGCTACGCAAAAAATATTCCCGGTGCTTCTGGCTGAGCCGCAACGTGATCCGAAAGAGATCGCGTCGTCAAATAACTGGATTCAGAACAGCAATACAAACGAGCTTGAAACGTTGGTAAATGAGGTTATTGACGCAATGCCGGATAAGGTTGCAGCTTATCGAAAAGGAAAAAAGGGGTTACTGGGTCTATTTGTGGGAGAAGTCATGAAAAAATCAAATAACACTGCTGATCCTAAGCTGGTAAGCCAGTTGCTCAACGCAAAACTCTGATAGCCAAGCCTAACAAAAACAATATAGAAGGTTATGAAAGGAATAGTCAAGCAAAGTATTTTCATATTTAGTCTAGCTTTTTTGAGCCTTCAATCTCAGGCACAGCAACTTGCACCCAAGGATTTCTCGGTTAACGGTAAAGTGAAGAATGGCGCGAAAGGAGAGAAAGTAACATTGCTGCGAACCACGGCGGGCGGATCATCAATCAAGCTGGATTCTACCCAGCTTGCGGCCGACGGGACATTTGCTATTAAAGGAGTTGAGAATGATCGCGGAAGTTTCTTTTCGTTGAACATTGCGGATCGTCAGAAGGTGATTTTGCTGGTGGAAGGTGGTGAGACATTCAATGTTGTTGCCGACGGAACTGCAAGGGACGAAAAGGGAAATGGTGGCAACGCAGATATTTCCGGATCAAAAAACATGGAATACTATGGTCAGATAGACAAGCTTATGCGGTCTTTCGCGGCCAAAGTGACGGGTTGGAACGAGGAATATGCAAAGGCTGAGGAGAAAAAAGACGCTAAGAAAATCCAGGAAGTGCAACAGGCATTTGCTGGCGCGGATAAGGAAAGGCTGGATGTAATTAAGAAATTGCTTCCTGAAATGGGCACATCATTAGTCGCCCTTTTTACGGCTAATAATTTTTTAAGTCCGGATAATGATCTTGAAATGCTTAAAAAACTGGCCGACGACTACGAAAAAGTAACGCCGACACCGACATTAGCGAAAGGTTTTATTGGTCAGATAAAAAGAATTGCGGGCGTTTCAGTCGGACAGCAAGCGCCTGATTTTACACTGAATAGCCCTGACGGAAAGCCGGTTGCATTGTCCTCACTTCGCGGAAAGTTTGTCTTAATCGACTTCTGGGCATCCTGGTGCGGACCTTGCCGGATGGAAAATCCGAATGTTGTACGCATGTATGACAAGTTCAAGGACAAAGGGTTTGATATTTACGGCGTTTCACTGGATGATAACGAAAAAGCCTGGAAAACGGCCATTGAGCGCGATAAGCTGAAATGGCTGCACGGATCGGAATTGAAAAAATGGAATTCCGGCGTTGCGCAAACTTATGGCGTGAATGCCATTCCAGCCACCTTCCTGATTGATAAGGACGGGAAAATCATCGCCAAGAACTTACGCGGACCAGCATTGGAAAGCAAGCTTACTGAATTGCTGGGCGCTCAATAATAATAGATTAGATGTAGTTAAAAATCCGCAAGATCTGTCTTGCGGATTTTTTTTATGCGCCAACATCTTCCAGACTATAATAAAACTGTAACGGATCGGGAAATTTGAAGTCGTATTTATAATGCTTATCCAATTTTTCACCTGATATAACTTTGAAATCGGGCTTTTCGACTGGCTCGATAAATGTGGGTGCTTCCCACCCGAATTGTGCGGAGGAAGTTTCATAAACTTCACGGCGCGTTGTGTGGATCGGCGATACAATGTTGAATGTTTCGTTCATGATGCCGTTTTCGAGAATGATCGTTATAATTCCCACAGCATCATCCCTATGTATGTAATTAACAGGAATTGAGCCGGTTGTCATATCTTTTTTACCCTGCACATATTTCCCTGGAATGCGGTTATAGCCTAGTAAGCCTCCCAGCCTGAGAATGGTAACATTACGGTCGGGACGTAAGGAAGTTAACAGATTTTCCGCCGCAACCATTTCCGGAGATTCCGATTCCTCAGGTGTTTTTACATCATTTTCAACTACAATCCGGTTCAGCTCGGGATAAATGCCCGTTGAGCTAATGAAAATAATGTCGCGGATTCTCGACTGATTAATCTCCTGAATGACTGCTTTGATCTGTTTTACATAAAATCCTGGTTCATTCTTCGTCAGGCGCGGCGGTAACGAGATCAGAAGCGTATCAACGTCGAAAAATGTATCCAGACCCTCTTTGGATATGAAGTCAGGATTCATCGGAATCAAATGGGCCGAGATTCCTTTTTGCACGAATGCGTTCATTTTTGGCATTGTAGTGGTGCTGCCACTGATTTCCCACGTACTATGCAGGCTTAGTAAGCGTTGAGCTAATGGAAAACCTAACCAGCCGCATCCCAGAATGCTTATTTGTTTTTTTTCTAATTTTGAATCGTTATCCGTCATTTGATATTAAGGCTATGTTCCTATCGAGATTTGCTCTCTTTTGCTTCCTGATTTCTGTTTCTTTTATTTCCTGTAATAAAGATAAGCGCCTCGAATCCGACACGAGTGAGGCCGTTGTCAATGTTCAGTCCGAAAATCTGGATCAGGCACTTTTTGCCTGCAAATCGGTTAAAGATGTGGAAAATTTTCTCGACGCGCGTCCATATCTGGCAAAGGAATATTTTGCGAGTTCACAAATGGATCCCCAACAGCTGGCAACGCGTTTATTCAATATTTCACAAAACCCTGATTTTCAAGCATTTCGCAGCCAGCTCGATAGCCTCATAGGCGACCGTAAACACAACATTTTTGACCCGCTGGCGGAAGCATTTAAGCAAATAAAATATCATTATCCAGCCTTCCAAGCACCCAAAGTGCAGTTTTTGGTAACAGGCTTCACAGGGACAGACCTATATATTACCGATTCACTGATCATTATCGGGTTGGATTATTTCGGCGGGCCAGACGCCATGTATCGTCCGGATGTATTTGACTATCAGCTGCGCAGATACCAGAAAGAATACATTGTTCCTTCTATCGTCTTTTTCGAATCCAACCGTTTCAACAAAATTGATCCTACCGATAAGACATTGCTCGCGGATATGATCGGTTATGGTAAGGGTTATGCATTTGTAAAGCAAATCATGCCGACTGCTGCGGATAGCCTGATCATTGGATATTCGGCCGACAATTTGCGCAGAACAGATGCGAGCCAGCAGCAGATATGGGCTTATTTTATTGCTGGAAAATTGCTGTACGAGTCGGCGGAGATGAAAAAAAAGAAGTTTATTGAAGAACGACCATTCACAACCGAAATCGGGCAAAAGGTGCCGGGCGCCATTGCGCGTTGGGTGGGCTGGCGGATCGTAAACCGTTTCAGGGCCGAAAATCCGGGCGTAACCCTTTCCGAATTGATGGGAATGGAAAACGCTGCACAGATTTTGCAGGAATCGGGATATAACGGTGAACCAGACGAAGTAGAGTAAGTTTTTTGTTTACTTTTGGCAGTCACTAAGATCCCGAAACACCGTTGATACCGTTTACACTCATCATTTTTCTTCTTCTTGTGCCTGGTTTTGTGGTTATCGGCGTCTATCTGGAGCGCAAGGTTTCTGCATTTATTCAGGATAGGATGGGTCCGATGGAAGTAGGTAAATGGGGCTTGCTTCAACTTTTCGCCGATTTGCTCAAACTCCTTCAAAAGGAGGATATCGTTCCAAAAGCCGCGGACAGGCGTCTTTTTCTTCTCGCCCCGTTTGTCATTTTTGTTTCCGTTTTTGCTGGTTTTGCAGTTGTTCCGCTGGCGCCTGACCTGGCCGGCTCGGGGGCATCGGTTGGCGTGTTTTTCTTGCTGACCATTGTTTCCGTGGACGTTATAGGGCTTTTAATGGCCGGATGGGGTTCTAATAACAAGTTTGCGCTGTTCGGTGCGATGCGTGCGGTTGCGCAGATCATCTCCTATGAAATTCCACTCGGGTTATCCATTTTGTGCGTGGTAATGCTTTCGCAGACCTTGGATTTACAGATTATCAGTTTTCAGCAAGGCATTTATTCCAATGAGCCTGTTTATTTATTTGGCATAAAAGACCTGGGCATTGATGTGACGAATGTAGGTGGATTTTTGTCCTGGAACATTGTCCGGAACCCCTTTTTACTATTGGCATACATTGTCTTCTTTATAGCCTCATTGGCAGAATGTAACCGCGCACCTTTTGACTTGCCGGAAGGTGAATCGGAGCTGGTTGCCGGATTTCACACCGAATACTCAGGCATGCGCTGGGCACTTTTCATGCTTTCGGAGTATGGAATGATGCTCCTGGTGTGTCTGTTAGGCGCTATTTTGTTCTTGGGAAGCTGGAATACGCCTTTCCCCAACATTGGCCCGTTGAAGCTGGCCAACTGGACCAGTGGAGAACCCGGAACCTGGTTTGGTTACATTACAGGCATATTCTGGCTGCTGGGCAAAGCGATTTTTGGAATTTTAATTCAAATGTGGGCACGCTGGACGCTTCCCCGACTGCGTGTGGATCAGCTTATGTATCTGGGTTGGAAAGTCTTAACGCCGGTTGGACTAGTGCTTTTCTTCATTTCCGGCGTCTGGCGGCTGATTGGGATCTGATTACTCAGCGATTTCAGCGCCGTCTAGGATGTAATTCATCTGATAAATATCGTCTGCATTCAGTTTCAATGTTCCTACGAAGGTCAGACGTTCATCCGTTTTGAACTTGCGGCCATCTTTTTTCTTGAAATTCAAAGTCATAACCGTCTCAGGACCAGCGCCTCCGCAGAAGAAGCAAGCACTGAAAGGAAATGCGGAAAGCACATATAAATTAGCATCCAGATCCACAGGCAGAATGTATCCCGTAATAGTAACCTGCTGATTTTTCAACTTCTGAACGCTCGGCCCGAACGTAGGATGAAGCATATAAATGGATTCTTCGGCATACCACTTCTTTTTGAAAGTCACATCACGCAACGTTTCCCACGTCACCTTAACCGGGTTAACAGCCGGCGTAAATGCGAATAAAGAGGTAAAGCAAAAAAGCAATATGATGATTCTTACAGATTTCATTGCGCCTTATTTTGTCTTGGTTAGGATTTAACTAAGTAAACAAATTTAAGTAGAATATCATTCCTCTGCCAGTGTGCGGGAGATATTCAACCGGTAAATGCCCAGCGAGGGAAGCACCGAGGCCAGGAAGCCGATCAGCAAGGCTGCAAAAAACAGGTAAATTTCTTCGGGCAGAATCGTGAATTTCCGCAACGAATAATGAAAATCTTGCTCTGCGGCTCTCGAAAACAGCCAAAGCCCAACGCGGCTCAGAATAATCCCTGAAAAATAGCCGATTACGGCCAGCATTAAGCCTTCCAGCAATAGCATCAGGAATAGCCTTGTACGCGTTGCGCCCATAGAAAGCATGAGCGCCATCTCGTATTTTCGTTCTTTCAGTGAATTGTAAAGCGAAATAAAAACGCTGATCCCCGCAATGCTGATAATGATAAGTGCTAATGCGCGGAGTGTTTCAATGCCCACGCCCAGCAGCGAGAAAAGCCGGTTTATTTCAATGCTGGGTAATGCAGCCTGCATGGATGTGTTTTCGTTGATCTGCCGCGGAAGGGTCATTAAGCCCATTGGATTCCGGAATTGGATCAGTGCGCTGGTAACTTGCCTGCCTGCTTCGGCTTCGTCGTGCTCTTCATGCTCCTCATGTTTGGCAGCGCCTTCTTCTCCATGCGCATGAACGTCCCAAACGCTTGATAATCTGGTCAGTATAAGCTGGTCGACAACGGAGCCAGTGGTTTCGAAAATGCCTGTAACCTTGTATTTCTTGTCATTATGCGCCTCGCCCGCACCATCGAGCCCATGCGAGCTGGCGAATGTATCACCGATTTTCAGCTGTGACATTGCCGCCACCTTACTGCCGATTGCAACCTCCATCGAAGCATTATAAATCTGCCCCTTGGCCAGTTTTGCCTGAAAATGCTCGATATACTTTGGCGTCGTGCCCACGATCCTGAACCCCTGGTAACTGTCGCCCATGGAAAGCGGAATCACGGTTTTAACAAAAGGGTTTTTACGCAATGCATCCACTTCGGCCAGCGGCACATTGCCCGTAGGCGCGTCGATCTGGTAAATGCTGGACAGGATCAGTTGCAACGGGCTGCCTTTGGCTCCCACCACCATATCAATGCCGCGAATGTTCCGGCGAAACTGCTCGTCCAGTTGTTTGTTGAGCAGCAAAAGCAGTGATATCATACCAATTCCCAGCGTAAGCAAAAGCGCACTTAAAAAACTGTTCAGCTTTTTCTCTTTCAGGTTGGCCAGACTTATTTTGACAACATTCATCTGTTCAGGATTAGGATAATGGCACTATTAAAGGTGGACCTGGTTGGAAAACGCATCTTTCAACCGCTGGTCGTGCGTGACCACAACCAGGCTTGCGCCTATGGAGGCGGATTGTTCCTTTAATAATGTGATTACTTTTTGGGTATTGTTATCGTCCAGGCTGGACGTAGGTTCGTCGGCAAGAATGACATTTGGCTCGTTCATGAGTGCGCGGGCAATGCTAACCCGCTGCTGCTCGCCCTGGCTGAGTTGATTGGTTTTTTTGTTCAAATGTTCCGCAAACCCCAGTTTTTCCGCCAGCATACGGGCTTTTTGTGTGTTTTCCTTTTGATCTGCCAGATAGTTGGAAAGCAGTATATTTTCCAGAACCGAAAGTGAGCTGACAAAATGGGGTTTCTGATAAATGATCCCGATATTTTTCGCTCTTACCTTCATTACTTCCTCCGGGGAAAGGGCTGTTACCGGCTTTTGTGCGATCAGGATTTGTCCCGATTCGGGTTTCAGCAGCAGCGCCAGCAAGTGCAGCAATGTTGTTTTTCCCTTACCCGACTGGCCCAATATCAGCAGTGTTTCCTTGTCCTTGCAGTGAATGTCCGGGAAGCTGAACTGCTTTTGGGCTGAGTAAGAAAAGTGAAGATTGGTGCTTGAAATCATTGCAAAGGCTGTTTTTCCATTTGCAATGATAATGAAGTTTTATTTTTGGCAACATTAAAAAATTTTCGTGTTACAAATAAATCATTCGGAAATACGTTGAAATGGTGATATACCCTGAATAAAACCAACAACTGTTCTATTTTTGCAAAAAATTGATCTCACAAATGCGTAGAAAATCTGAATTAAAGAAAGTGTCCGGGGCATTGGTGTTTATCTTGACTTGTGGGCTTTTGTTTATGAATCAGGATGTCCAGGCGCAGAGCAGGGGCATTTTTGTTCCGTATTCAACAGCCGGATTTGGGCTCGGGACTTCTAGCTATTTTGGAGATTTCGCACCTTACAGAAGGCCACTTGCTTCCACATTTAAAATGATGCGTTGGAGCATTGGCGGGAATTACACACGCCATTTTACGCCCCGTCTGGGTGCAAGAGCAAGCTTTATTTATGCGCGTATCGCGGGTGACGATTACATTATGAATCGTAGCGAGAAACAGGAATCCAACATTTTTTACGCCCGAAACCTGCATTTCAGAAATGATCTGAAAGAATTTTCTGTGCAGGGTATTTTCAAACTGACACCTGATAATAGAAGCTACGACAGAAGGCCGCAGTTTGGAGCGTACCTGTTTGCCGGGATAGCGCTTACGGCCCACAACCCGAAAGCACTTGATTCGCTGGATGGCGACTGGGTTAAATTACAGCCATTGGGAACTGAGGGTCAGGGAAATGAAGGTTATGATAAGCCTTACTCGCTGGTTCAATTTGCTATTCCATTAGGAATTGGCGTTCGCTATAAGATCAACTCTAAGTTTGATATTTCGGCAGAACTGGGTTTCCGTAAGACATTTACAGATTACTTAGATGATGCGCACGGAAAATATGCGGACCCGGCATTGTTTGCGGACAATCCGACTGCACTTGCACTAAGTAACAGGACAACAGAGCGTTATGCTGCAAGAAAAGGTGCTGACCGCACGGAGGCATTGAAAAAATTCCTTGTGGTTAACTACATGCTGGATACCAATGATCCCTTAGCAGCATTGCCAACCACGGGCTTTGGATCGCCGGGCACAGACCGGGGAAACAGCCCTACTTACACGGACAACTATCTTTTTGGTATGATCCATATCAACTATATGTTGCCATCGCAGATCAAATGTCCTCCATTAAAATAACTAAGGCATCCATTGAAGTCTTCTTTAAAATTTATAAATGCAAAATACTTGCTGCTTAATCTGGCGGCAGGTATTTATTTTTTTGTGGCCTCCGGGAATGCGGTTATGGCGCAAAAAATCGAGATAGGAGCGGGGTTAGGCGCATTGAATTACAAGGGAGACATTGCACCTTCGGTTAGGCTTCGTTTTTTTAAACCCGCCGGAAGCGTTTTTTTTCGGTATAATCCTTCCCAGGCATTGTCTCTGCGGGCGGAACTGATGGGCGGCATTATCGGCGCGGAGGACAAGCATAGCAAGGATCCTTTTCAGCAAGCGCGTAATTTTTCATTCACATCGCGCATTTTTGAAGGAAGCGCCGTTGCGGAATATAACTTTCTTAATTTTCAGGAACGGCGTTTTGCTGTGAACTGGAGTCCATATGTTTTTGGAGGAATCGGGTATACCAAATTCAATCCTGATCCGCAAGGCGTGGGTTACAAAACCAGCTCGTTTGTGCTTCCTTATGGGGTTGGGATCAAATATCAGATCAGGCGTCCCTGGAACATTGGCATCGAATACGGAGCCAGAAAAACTTATTCGGATTATCTTGATAACTTGGGAGGGGATCCGATAGGGACTGATAAATTTCAGCAAGGCGACCCGTCTTTAAAGGATAATTACTACTATTTACGACTTTCAGTTACGTACACTTTTTATAAAATCGTTTGCCCTTGATCCTATGAAAAAAATTCTCCTTATCGTTGCCGGCGTGCTCGTTGTTGTTTTAGCTGGATTTTTTGGAATGAGAAAGTATACCAAATCTTTCAGCCCGGAAGCAGTTGCAGAAACAACGAACAATGGTGTAAGTGTAAAAGTCACTTATAGTAAGCCAGGCAAGAAAGGAAGACTGCTTTTTGGCAGGGAACAAGATAAGGCACTTGCGCCTTACGGAAAAGTCTGGCGCACCGGCGCTAATGAAGCCACACTCATTGAACTCGGCGAGGGCTTGTCTATCGGCGGCAAGCCGGTGAAAGCGGGTACTTATTCGCTTTACTCGGTCCCTGGGCAGAGCACCTGGAAAATTATCCTTAACTCGGAGACCGGCCAGTGGGGCACGGAATATAATGATGGCAAAGATGTGATGCGCGTGGAAGTGCCTATCAGGATCAGGCCGACAGTTCAGGAATTGTTCAATATTTACTTCGAAGATATACCGGGCGGCGTCAACATGATTTTAAGCTGGGACCAGACAGAAGCATTGGTTCCTATCACCAATTAAACCGCTCGTCTGCACGCCCTTATGTTTGTTGAAGCTATTGAAAAAGTAGATCAGTACACCCGTCCCATTCATTTTATATTGCGTTATTACACCGGCAGTGACATTGTGCCGGGCACTGCCACATTGTTTTTTGTAAATGAACATGGATACGCGATCACCTGTCGGCACGTAGCGCAGCAGATCTTGTATGCCAGCTCCATTTATGAGAATTACCTCAAATTTAAGGGTGAGCTCAGAAAATTTGAGAAAGATCCCGGGCTGGAAACACAGCGCGCTTTTCTGGAAACCAAATACAGGATCAGCAACGATAATCCGATCCGGATACTTTTTAATTTTATCAACTGCGTCACGGCTTATAAAGGCCTGGCCATTCACCTGCACCCGACTCAGGACCTGGCGATCATTCAGTTCCGGGATTATGACAGCAAGCAATATCAGGGTTATGCGCGCTTTTTAAAAGATTCCAGACTTGTAAAGCAAGGAAGATATCTCTGCCGCTTAGGTTATCCATTTCCCGAATTTACCAATTATCAATACAACAAAAACACAGGTGACATTGAGTGGCTCAAAGCAGGGCGCATTAACACGCCGAGTTTCCCGATCGACGGCATTATTACGCGCCATATCGGTGAAAGCAATGGTGTTGTGGGTATTGAAATGAGCACCCCAGGATTAAGAGGACAGAGTGGCGGGCCGCTTTTTGACACAAATGGGATCATTTACGGCATGCAAAGCTCCACACGCCACCTGCATTTGGGATTTGACCAGGTGAACAGGGAAGTGACGACGGAAGGACAAAGGAAAAGGGTTTCTAATTATCCTTTCCTGAATGTGGGCCAATGTGTGCATGTGGACGTGATCAAGCAATTTC
The DNA here is from genome assembly GCF_021502625.1 of Dyadobacter sp. CY351. Lineage (NCBI taxonomy): Bacteria > Pseudomonadati > Bacteroidota > Cytophagia > Cytophagales > Spirosomataceae > Dyadobacter > Dyadobacter sp. CY351. The sequence goes on from NZ_JAKFFU010000011.1 coordinate 195,697, forward strand.
TGCGCGAGAAAAACGTCACATTCTATGAAGAGGAAGTTTAAAGGATCAGCATTAATTCTTCCAGACGCCTGATATCGTATGTAGGGCTCTCATCAAACTGGAGTCCGGCGGGATTATAATAAACCGTGTCCATTCCAAATTGCTTCGCACCCATAATGTCGGCCACCCAGTTATCCCCGATCATAATGCTCTCCGATGGCACCGCCCGGGCCGTTTCCAATGCGTAAGCGAAAATTTTAGGATCCGGCTTTTTGGCGTTTGCCGTGTCAAACGTAATGATGTTCTCAAAAAAGTGGCCTATTTCCGAGCTGGCGATCTTCCTCGCCTGGATTTCGTTAAAACCATTCGTAATGATGTGCATGGAATAGCCAGCCGAGTTCGCATAGTTGAGCAGATCGAGCGCGCCTTCCAGCAAATGCTTCTTATCCGGCAATGTTCGAAGATAGGCCTCGCCGATTTCTGTGTGATTAGGAGGCAAGTTGGCGCCGAGTTCTTCAAACACCATCTTGAACCTGTTTTCACGTATATAGGTATGGTGCACCGTTCCGCGGTCAAATGCATCCCACAATGCGGTATTTATTTTCAAAAAAGACTGGATAAACGAGTCCAAAGACGATACGCCGTACTGAATCAGGGTCAATGTGTTAAAAATTTCTTCCAGCGATTCGGAAGAATTTCTGTCAAAATCCCAAAGTGTATGGTCCAGATCGAAGAAAAGATGCCGGTATTTCATATCTGGTAAAAATTCAAATTTTATTAGAAAAGTGAAATTTAATTTTTATTCACCAAAATTCATAAATAAAAAATAAGAAGTGATCCAAACGGCATAACAGGGTCGTATGTCATTTGATAAGTTCTATTAATTATTGCAATAGGAACACAGCGTACAGCCAGTACACGTATATTCTTCAAAAGAGGGGTTTGTTGTTAACAGTTGTTAATGAAATTTATTTTACAAAAAAAAGAAACCTAAAGATTTGCAAATTCTTTTTCAAATCCATTTCTTTGATATGTATAATTCAAAATACAGAAAAGACAGTTCAATATTTCACTAAACAGAAAGGAGAAACAATATCGACGAACCGCTCTACGTTAACTAAATCGAATAGTAAAAATGGAGAAAGTCCAAGTTAGCGACAGTGAGTTGGTAACATTGTATATCCGCGGTAATGAAAAGGCATTTGAAAAGCTTGTTCAGCGCCATAAATCAAGAATATACACCACTATTTATCTGATTGTCAAGGACCAGTATGTAGCCGAGGATTTATTACAGGATACATTTATCAAGGCCGTTGACACGATAAAAGGTGGTAGATATAATGATGAAGGCAAATTCCTGCCATGGATTATACGTATCGCACACAACCTCGCCATTGATTATTTCAGACGCGATAAACGCTACCCCAATGTAGTATTTGAAGATGGAAGCAGTGTTTTCAATACGCTGGATTTTTCGGAGGATTCCGTAGAGTCAATCCAGATTCGTCAGGAAACACATGAGCAACTGCGGGAGATGATCCAGCGGTTACCTGATGTTCAGAAGCAAGTCTTGATCATGCGCCACTATGAGGACATGAGTTTTCAGGAAATTGCCGATGCAACAGGAGTGAGTATTAATACGGCATTGGGCAGGATGCGTTACGCGTTGATAAACTTGCGTAAGCAATTCAACCAACGTGCCCCACAGTATGACAAAAACTTTTACCTACGATGACGTTGTAAGGTATTTATATGCCGAAACAACAGAGACTGAAAATGACCTGATTGTTGAGGCCCTAGCGCTTGACAATGATTTGATGAGCTTTTATCTGGACTCGCTCGACATTCAGAGCCAGATGGATAAAATCGTTCGGACCCCTTCGGATTCGTCGGTTGCGAAAGTTTTCAAATACTCCCAACAATTTTTACCAAAAAGACCCACCGCTCTTTCTTTTTAAGAGGTGGGTCTTTTTATTTAATTTGTAACCGCCTGTATTAATTTGCAGGCAGGATTTTCCTATGCTTAGAAAAGACCGATTCAAGTTCTTCCTTGATTATTTTACCAATAACTTCCCTGAACCTGAGACTGAGCTGCATTACGGAAGTCCTTATGAGTTGCTGGTTGCCGTAGCCCTTTCCGCGCAATGCACGGATAAGCGTGTGAACATGGTTACGCCTGCGCTTTTCGAGCGGTTCCCCGATCCGGTTGCACTGGCGGCCTCTAATGTGGAGGAGGTTTTTACATACATCCGCTCCATTTCTTATCCCAATAACAAAGCCAAACATTTAGTGGGCATGGGAAGAATGCTCGTGGAGCAATTCAATTCCGAGGTGCCCGCTTCCATAGATGACTTGCAGAAGCTGCCCGGCGTCGGACGGAAAACTGCAAATGTGATTGCATCCGTTATCTTCAATCAGCCTGCTATGGCTGTCGACACCCATGTTTTTCGCGTTTCACGACGCATTGGACTGGTTCCGCTTACGGCTACCACGCCACTTGCGGTTGAAAAAGAACTTTTAAAATATATTCCCAAAGATCTCGTTCATAAGGCGCATCACTGGCTCATTCTGCACGGGCGCTATATTTGCCTCGCCAGAACCCCAAAATGCATGGAGTGCCCCTTGAGGCAGTGTTGTAAATTTTACGAAAAGAATGTAAAAGTTTCCCTTTTTCAATCCTGATTACAACCATTTCAAGGTTACTAGCATCTGTGTTAATAGTATCAGTCCCCATTAATTTTAAAGAAGAAGGAAAAGAAATGAAGCGAATTAATTTATCATTGGTCATCGTATTTGCGCTGCTTATCGGTTTGTCGGGTTGTATGGATTCGGATGGTCCGGATGACACGGCAAAAGTGAAGGAAAACGAGACCGCGATCGAGAACTATCTCAAAACAGACAGTCTGGGATCAAAAGCAATCAGAGACAGCTCCGGCCTTTATTACATCACCCGCGTTGCGAACCCGAACGGCCAGCTTGCGAAGAGAGGAGATGCTGCAACCATTAAATACACAGGTTATCTGCTCGACGGAACCAAAGTAGTGTCGTCAACTGTGGACAGCAAGACAACTTTTACCTTCCCGGTTGAAGGTTACCTTTTCTGGGGTGGCATTGAGAGAGGGATATTTTTGATGAAGACGGGCGAAAAAGCAACATTCTTCTTGCCTTTTTATCTGGCTTCCGGAAATGTGGATAAAGTGAACATTCCGGCTTATTCACCGATCCGTCTGGAAGTTGAATTTATTCAGACACGCTCTGAAGTGCAGCAGATTGATGAACTCATTGCCAAAAAGGGTTACAAAAATTTTGAGCGCACATCTGATAATCTGGTTATTATCAGATCAAACCAAGTAACCGGCGATACGATTAAAGCCGGAGAAGCGGTTAAAGTTAAATATGTAGGTAAGCTTCTGGACGACGTCAAGTTTGATGAAGGCACCAGCTCATTTACAACTTCATCAGGAGGCACTATTGCAGGGTTCGACCGTGCGTTGCGTAAACTAAGAAAAAAAGAAAAAGCAATCATTATTTTCCCATCGGCACTGGGATATGGAAAAACCGGTAGGGGCGACAAAATATTGCCTTACGCACCATTGCAATTCGAAATAGAAGTTTTAGCGGATTAGAATTCGTAAGCGTTTCAATATCAGTGTAAAAGTAATGTCCGCGGCATTGTTCGCGGACATTTTTTTATGCAAAAAGGTTGGTAATAACTTGGGTAACGCGCTGCAAATCATCCTCCGCCAGGCTGGAACCGGAGGGCAAGCAAATGCCGGATCGGAATAAGTCACCGGCAATGGTGCCCCCGAAATAAGGCGCGTCCTTAAACAAAGGCTGCAAATGCATTGGTTTCCATAAATGCCGGGATTCAATGTTCTTGCATTCCAGTGCTGCTACTAGTGTTTGCGGAGAGATTCCTGTTTGTTGGAAATCCAATGTCAATGCGGTTAGCCAGCGATTGGAAAGGCATTCGGGAGGTTCATTCTGAAATTTCAATCCGGGTAATGTGCTCAATGTTTGTTGATAAAATGCGTAATTCGCCCGTCTTTGCGCAATTCTTTCTTCCAGAACCTCCATTTGTCCTCTCCCTATTCCTGCGCAAATGTTGCTCAAACTATAATTGTAACCGGTTACCGAATGCGCATAATGCGGTGCAGGATCTCTGGCTTGCGTTGCCAAAAACTTAGCTTTTTGAATAACCATCGGATCTTCCGACCACAGTGCCCCGCCACCCGATGTCGTAAGGATCTTGTTTCCGTTAAAAGAGAAAATGCCAAATCTGCATAATGAGCCAGCCTTTTGCCCTTTGTATGCAGAGCCAAGTGCTTCCGCGGCGTCTTCGATTATTGGAATGTTGTGGTGATGGCATACTGTTAAAATTTCATCCATACGCGCGGGCATGCCATATAAATGCACAATAATGATGGCTTTGAGTTTTCTGCCTTTTCTGACACAATGCTTGATAGCGCTTTCCAAGGCATCCGGGCAAAGGTTCCAGGTAAGTGGTTCACTGTCAACAAAAATAGGAGTCGCGCCCTGGTAGATAATAGGATTAGCACTGGCTGCGAATGTAAGGGACTGACATATCACGAAATCCCCTCTCGTAACGCCAAGCAAAACCAATGCAAGATGCAACGCCGCGGTCCCCGATGACAGTGCTGCCACATGTCCGTAACCCATAAACTCATCAATCTGCTTCTCAAAAGCATCCACATTCGCTCCGACCGGTGCAATCCAGTTTGTGTCAAATGCCTGTTGAATGTAACTCATTTCCGTCCCGCCCATATGTGGCGGGGACAGCCAGATTTTCTTTTCCATAGTGTGTTTGTTTAATGATTCGGGCAGGATTTCCGCGGGCAATGGCTCCATCAGGAATGTTTCTCGTAACAACGCTTCCCGCACCGATTACGCAATTTTTTCCAATAACAACATTGGGAACAACTACACTTCCGGCGCCAATTAAGGTGCATTCACCAATTGTAACATTACCACAAAGCACCGCCCCAGGCCCAATGTGAACGAAGTCCGAAATCCGGCATTCATGATCAATCAATGCACCGGTGTTGACAATGCAATGATTCCTGATAATTGTATTTGTTTGAATTACAGTGCGATGGAGTACCACATTGCCGTAACCAAACTGAACATCAGGTGCAATGAGGGATGAAAGATGAAATGCATTGGCAAAACCGTGACTTACGTCCGTGGCCAATTTCTTTCGGGTCCTATTATTGCCAATCGCAAGAATTAAAGGCTGAGCGGGATGCAACACAGGATCATACTTTGAAACCGAAAATCCTGCACAAGTTTTCCCGACCGGATCATCGTCGAAGATCGCATGGATCTCAAATCCTGCATCCCGCAACAGGCTGATGATAATTTTGGCATGGCCGCCGGCGCCGTAGATGAGCATAGTCGTTAGAAGTGAATGAGTGAATGAGTGAATGGGTGAATGAGTGAATGAGTGAATGAGTGAATGTGTGAATGAGTGAATGTTTGAATGTTGAAATTTTAGCCTTTGAATGTTTTAAATGGTGCTGATGAGTGTTCTGTTTGGTTTTTGAAAATTGATGAGCAGGTCAGATACAAAATCTTCATATCCAGAAGGAAGGAACGGTTCTCAACATACCAGACATCGAGTTCAAATTTCTTTTCCCAGCTGATCGCAGTGCGCCCGTTCACCTGCGCCCAGCCGGTTAAGCCGGGCAAAACGTCGTGACGCCTGCATTGTTGAGCGTTGTAGATTTCAAGATATTCCGGGAGCAATGGTCTCGGGCCTACCAGGCTCATATCCCCTTTTAAAACATTCCAGAGTTGGGGGATTTCGTCTAATGAAGATCTGCGAAGAAATTTGCCGAATCGTGAGATAGACGGCGGAGCATTTGGCTGATATGAAGTGCTTTGGACGTCGGTTAATGTCCGGAATTTGTATATAGTGAAAATCTTCCCATACAATCCAGGCCTCAACTGACAAAAAAACACATTGCCTTTGGTTTCAAACCAAAGGACAAAGGATATTATAAAAAAAAGCGGCGACAGGATGATTAGTCCGGTCGCCGCTAAAAATATATCTGAAAGTCTTTTTCCTATTTCGAAATAAACAGCATTAAACGCGTTAGAAAAGCTCCGGGTAATGTTCCGGGTTGGCTTCCTGCATGATCCGATAAGCTGCTTCAAAGATGTCATCTGCATTTGGTTTAGAGAAATAATCCCCATCCGATCCATATGGAGGACGGTGATCTTTCGCCGAAACGGTTATGGGTGCAGAATCCAGCCAGCGATAAACATTTTGCTTCTCAACCACTTGCTGCATCATATAAGCAGAAGCGCTTCCCGGCAAATCTTCGTCAGCGAAAATAACCCTGTTGGTTTTTTTGACCGATTCCGAAATGCGGCTGTGAATGTCAAAAGGCAACAAAGTCTGCACATCAATAACCTCTGCTTCAATGCCTGATTTTTGCAATTGAGCAGCGGCTTCCATTACTATACGGCACATTGAACCATAGGTCACAATGGTAATGTCATTTCCTTCACGAATTATTTCAGGTTCGCCCAATGGGACGCAGATTTCGCCTATATTATCTGGAAGAATTTCTTTTTGCCGGTAAGAATTCAGTGGTTCAACGATCAGCGCCGGATCGTCGCCTTTGATTAATGTATTATAAAATCCAGCCGCCTGCACAAAATTTCTTGGCACAATAACATGAATTCCGCGGAGGCTGCTCAGCATGGTGCCCATCGGCGAGCCCGAGTGCCAGATCCCTTCGAGCCTGTGCCCGCGCGTACGAACGATCAATGGTGCTTTTTGACCGCCAGCTGTCCGGTAACGCAGTGTTGCCAGATCGTCTGTGAGCGTTGCCAGTGCGTAATAGATGTAGTCAAAATATTGAATTTCCACAATCGGCCTCAATCCGCGCATGGCCATGCCAATTCCCTGGCCTACGATCGTTGTTTCCCGGATTCCCGTGTCAGTAATTCTTAATTCACCGAATTTTTCCTGCAAGCCGGCTAACCCCTGGTTTACATCTCCAATGAAACCGACGTCTTCACCCAATGTCACCACGCGCGGATCTCTTTCGAAAAGCGCATTGAAATAAGAACGAATGACCTCACGGCCATCAACGGTCGGGCTTTCTTCTGAAAATTCGGGTTTTACCGGGGGGACATTTAACGGCGAGTCGGCAGAATCGCTGTAAAGATAGGTGCTGAAACGCTGTGCATTGTCTTTCAGGCTATTTTGAAGGGAGGCTTTGAGCGCATCTTTCGACGGATTATCTTCTCTGCCGAGCAACCGCAATGCTTTTCGAATGCTGGAAACCATATCCCGTCTTACCGGTAAATACGTTTTGGAGAGTTCCAGGACTATATTACTCAGTTCATTGGCATGCGCGCTTGAACGCATGGCATCCTGCAGGAGCTGGATCGTTTCGAGATATTCTTTATCTAGTTCCTTGCGGTAAGCCTGCCAGGCCTGGTTACGGGCGCTATGAGCAGTTTCCTTGGCCTCAATTTCTATCTGTTCCAGTTCCTCGTCCGTTGCATAACCATTTTGCAGGATCCAGTTCCTGAATATCACATTGCAGTCCTGGTCATTTTCCCATTTCAGGCGCTGCTTGGATTTGTATCTCTCGTGAGAGCCCGAAGTGGAATGTCCCTGTGGTTGGGTGAGCTCGGTAACATGGACTAAAACAGGAACCTGCTCTGCCCTGCAGAGCGCTGCGGCCCGCTGGTATGTCTCGATAATGGCCGGATAATCCCAGCCTTTTACAGTAAATATTTCTAATCCAGGCTCTTCCTCATTGCGCTGCAAACCTGCCAGCGCTTTGGAAATGCTGGACTTTGTAGTTTGATATTCAACAGGAACCGAGATGCCATAACCATCATCCCAAACCGAAGTCAGCAATGGAATTTGCAAAACACCGGCCGCATTCATTGCTTCCAGGAACATGCCCTGAGAAGTGGAAGCGTCACCGATCGTTGCGAAAACAATTTCATTTCCCTGGCGTGTAAAGTTGGTCAGATCGTGCAGGTCTTTATTGTTCCTGAATAATTTTGAAGCGTATGCAAGCCCCACGGCGCGTGGAATCTGGCCTGCCGTAGAAGAAATATCGCAAACTGAATTATAGAGTTTTGTCTGGTCCAGCCACTGGCCTTCTTCGTCCAGCCACCGCGTAGAAAAATGGCCGTTCATGGACCTCCCGCCTGTGCTAGGCTCATGTTCGAGATCGGCGTGGGCGTACATTTGTGCGAAAAACTGTTGCCATGTAATGTTGCCAAGCGCCGCCTCAATGGTCTGGTCGCGGTAGTATCCCGAGCGAAAATCACCCAGCTGAAAGGCCCTCGATAATGCGATCTGAGCTACTTCCTTACCATCTCCAAAAATGCCAAATTTCGAACGTCCACCCATTGTGTCCTTCCTTCCCAGCAAACTCACCTGACGACTTTCGCACGCAAGGCGATAGTCTTTGGTGATACTTTCCTTACTCAACACACTGGAACCGGTCAAACTATCATTTTGAAGCATAAGCAAAATTTACTTGGAATTAATCCGTAGTTAAATTACGTTTTTTTGAATGCAAGCCAAAATTATGCAGGAAAATAATAAAGACCGCAGCAGCGCGTATAACTTTCGGCCGCATTGTTAATATTGGTTAATGATTATTAAATTTAAGTTTTATAACTTAATCTTGTTTGCTAGTTACTTTTTTCACCACTAAATGTATAGTTAGTATCATGAAAGTATTTTTTTCCGCGCTGGTTTTATTGGTAGGCTTGTCCACCGTTAGTTTTGCGCAAAAAGGTGTGTTGAAATTCAAGGAAGAAACGCACAAATTTGGTAAAGTGCCACAAGGAACGCCTGTAACACACGAGTTTGTATTTACTAACACAGGTTCCGATCCGGTTGTACTTTCTAACGTAACCGTATCTTGCGGATGTACAACGCCGGTTTGGTCAAAAGACCCCGTGCTTCCAGGTAAAACAGGTTCTGTAAAAGCTACATTCAACGCAGCCGCAGCAGGTCCGTTTAATAAGCCTGTAACTGTTTTCAGCAACACCGAAGGAGGTTCGATTACATTATACCTGAATGGTGAAGTTGTTCCGAAAGCAGCAGCAAAATCTTCAAAATAACCCTTAACGGTTATTTAATTAAAATGGCAGTCCGGGGAGGGCTGCCATTTTTTTGCTTTAAATGAATGTTGTGTTAATGGCCTGAGCTGAATGTTAACCCCTCATGCTAGTAAGCAGACCTGTCGTAGAACGAACGGCGGCGGGTTACTTTCAAATCCTGCAGAATGCTGGATTTTACTTTCAATGTGAAGTTGTAATTGCTTACACGTGAAGCACTTCCCGCAAACGGCGTCCAGCTGAAACTCATATCCCAGCAATGCAGGTCGCGGTAAAGGGTTAAGGACGTAATAGTAGGCTCAAATGCAGTGAAGTCGAAACCCGTATTTACACTGACCTTGAAGTTTTTGGACAAACTGAGGTCCCCCGTAACCTGAACGGCCTGAATGAGTTGTGCTCTCGAAAGTCCAGGCTTGGTAAGGCCGAAGTTATAGTTCAGCGACACATTCCAGGGAATATTGAAATCTACATAGAGTTCAGGGTTTTGGGCGATAAACTCACGCTGCTCCTCAGTAACGGTCGGGTTTCCGTTCGCTGGTGGCACCACAGGTTTTGTCTTGTCAGAGCTTTTCGGTGCAAAACTGGTCCCTAATGTAAAGCCCAGATTTTGCAGGTTGGCCAATCCCTGACCTTGCGTAATGGCATATTTATTCACCCTCGTTCCCACCTGATTGCTCAACACCCGTGGATTCGCCTCATATGCGTAAGGATCCAGGTTCATATTGAAGTTCAAGTTCAGGTTCTTACCAATTCTTGCATTGGCGTTCACCGTAATGTTGGACAGGTTCAGCGAATCGGCCAGCAGGTTATAATTTCCTCCCAAACTCAGGTTATCCAGCAACGACACTTTTTCAAACTGTTGCGCAGCCGTGTCGCTTTTTGTTTTGAGTTTCATTTCAAATGAGTTGTTCAAACTAAAAGAAACGACACTCGAAGCCTGCCCGTTGCTCACGCCCGTTCCCACGCCCCTAAATCTGGATAATGAGTATTCCCGGTCCAGACCGCGGTTTTTAATGTTTACTTTTTGATAAAAACCAAAAGCATCACCCGTGAAATCCGGCGTGTAAGTGAATGATAATGAAGGGATAACCGTGTGGCGGATTGCTTCCAGTCGTTTGCCTTTAACGAAGAATGTTCCGTAAAAACGCGTATTGACACCCGCACCGAAGTTGTAAGAATATTCAGTTCCGGCCTGCCTTAATGTATCAATGCGGACCTGGTTTTTCTCAACTGAATAAGCGTATTGTTTGGTAAAAACTTCACCTTGCAGGGAAAGGCTCGGCGTAACATTCACGAAACGTAAAACTTTGAAGTTAGGAAGTGAAATCGGCAGGCTGTAACGGCCCGTGAACTGCGCATCCTTCAACATTTGGGGAAGATTATTAAGGTTAAATTCAACTACTTTGGTTTTGTTAGCGCGTGTCGGGTCAACGTTGTTAATGATCGAGAAGCCCAGGCTTGATGAAGAAGTATCTATTGCAGTCAGCGAGTTGGTCAATGCGTAGTTACCACTGAAATCGAGTCCAAGACGGAAGCTTTCATACCAGCGTCCCCGCCCGCCTTTTAATGCGAAAGGCGCAATCTGGTTTACGCCAAAGCTGAAATCGGTCGAAACGTTGGTCTTACCATTTTTCTTTCTTCCGTCAGCAGGATCAATTTGCCCGAAATTCTGGTTTACCCGCAAACTCGCCGCAGCGCGCATGAACTGCCCGAAAGTACGGTTATACTGAACGGACGAACTCGCGACATTGGAAATGTATTTATTGGTTTCAAATTCCTGTAACTGGTTGTAACTGTTGCTGCTCACATTCACATTTGCAGAAAACTGCGAATTCCCGCGCGGCCTCGGCGCATGCGACCATATAATGCTGAAATCATTGGTTTGTCCGCGGCCAAGATCCCTGTCCACCTCGTCACTCGACTTATTTTTATTGAACCGCAATGCGAAATTACCATTGTACTGGTAACGCCTGGAATAAGTAGAAGCCACGCCCAAACCCCAGCTGCCGGTTGAGTAAATCTGCCCGGTTACTGATGCATTAATGTATTCACTGATTGCAAAGTAGTAGCCACCTTCCCGCAGGTAGAACCCACGTCCATTAGGCTCCTCACCATACGTAGGGAAAAGGATCCCGGAAGTTCCGTTTTCTTTCTTTTTTGGAAAAGGGAAAAACCCGAAAGGAAGCGCAATAGGCAACGGAACATCGCTGATTACCAGGTTGAATGGCCCGGAAATAACCTGCTTTTTATTCACCATTTTAATCTTCGGCGCATTGATGTAGTAATGCGGATGTGTCAGATTACAGGTCGTATACATGGAATGGCGAATGTAAAAATTGCCTTCCGCATCCTTTTTTACCTTTTCACCACGAATGTTTCCATCCCCTTCCTGCGTTACAATGCCCTGAATCAAGGCCTTTTTTGTTTTGAAATTATACCGGATTTCTTTGGTATTGTAAGTCTCAGGCCCATCCTGAAATATGGGATCGCCGATCGTTTTCTTTGAGGTAGAGTCGGCAGGATCGGGGGTTCCAACGGCATAAACTTCATTGGTGATCCAGTTGAGCCGTATATAACTGGCTTTCAGGTTAATAGTCCCGTAAGTCACTTCTGCATTTCCATACAAATGCACCTGCTTTAAAACCGCATCCGTGATCGTCGAATCCTCTGACGTATATTTAACCGTGTTTTGGAGATCGTCCTGATTTGATAAAGAATCTACCGCGGTGGAATCTGCTAATCCTTTGTTAGTGAGGGAAGTATCGCCCCGTGCAACTGTACCATTGACGGACGCAGCATTCTTCCCGGCACCGGTTGTGTCGATGCCAGCTTGTTTTTTTACAGCAAGGAGAGAGTCCGCTGTCTGTTTGGCAGAAGTTGTGACGTTCGGCTTACCCTGATTTTTCCCGGTTCTCTTAGTGCGTTGCTGTACACAGGCGACTGTGCTGAATATAAGAAACGCTGCCACTACTGACGATATAATAATCGCCTTTCTTTTCAGTTCTAACAAATAGCGTATTTTTGCATAACGAATTTCAAAATTAGCAGAGAAACCTCTAACGAGTAACGCCCTAATTAAAAAATAATGTTAAAAGTTCTTAAATTAGTAATTGTAGTAAGTGTCCTTTTTGTAAGCCTCGCTTTTGTAATTCAAGATGATGCCGCACCGGCCAGATCCAGCAAAGTAAAAACGGTGGTCATCGACGCAGGCCATGGTGGTAAAGATCCCGGGACGCGCGGACGTGTTACCAAAGAAAAAGACGTAGCACTGGCAGTTGCACTTGAACTCGGGCGAAAGATCAAAGAAGAAACTCCGGAAGTAAAAGTACTATATACCAGATCAACTGACGTTTTTATTGAATTAGGTGAGCGCTCTGCTTTTGCAAACCGCAACAATGCCGACCTTTTTATCTCGGTCCATTGCAATGCAACACCGAGCTCCCGGTCCGTGAGAGGAACGGAAACATTCGTGATGGGTTTGCACAAAACACAAGGAAACCTGGACGTTGCGAAGCGTGAAAACTCGGTTATCTTGCAGGAAACGAACTATAAGCAAAAATACAAGGGCTTCGATCCAAACTCACCATTGGCGCACATCATGCTCGCCAACTACCAGAGTGCATTTATTTCCAGCAGCCTTCGCCTCGCAGATCTGATTGAAAAGAAATTTCAATCTGTGTCCGATCGCGACAGCCGCGGTGTAAAACAAGCCGGGTTTTTAGTGCTATGGAGATGCGCTATGCCCAGTGTTTTAATCGAAACAGGCTTTTTATCCACGCCGGATGAAGAGGAATATCTGGGTTCAGAAGAAGGGCAGAAAGAAGTGGCGGAATCCATTCATCAGGCGTTTATGGCATACAAGAAAGATATGGACCGGTAAATACGGCGATATCTTATATTTCGAGTTCAATACATTAGCCCATGAAAATATCAAGAGAAGCAAAAGTTGGGATAATGGCCGTTTTCGCCATTGTCATGTTATATTTCGGCTTTCACATCCTAAAAGGCTCCGACGTTTTTTCCAGAACACATCAGTACTACGTGGTTTACGACAACATTGACGGTCTGACAGCCTCCAATCCGGTGCTGCTGAATGGTTTGAATGTGGGCCGAGTGCAGGAAATCAGATTGTTGCAAAATCAAAAGAACCGGTTGCTGGTAAGCGTCGATGTGCAGAAAAGTATTGTTATTCCTGCTGGAACGGCTGCAATCCTCGCGGATGGCGGTTTACTGGGTGGAAAAGTCGTTAATCTCGCCATGGGAACCGGCCCGGCTTTGCAGGATGGCGATACGTTGGTTTCGCGAAAGGAAGCGGGCATTTCTGCCGTTTTGCAACAGCAGGCATTACCGCTCGTAAATCACGCCGATTCGCTCATTAAGAACCTGGATGTAGTGGTAATGGGGTTTAAAGAAACCGGTTTGATCTTGAACCAGGTTTTGAAGAACTACAACCAGACCGGGACGAATTTGCAGGGGTTACTGAATGAAAACCGCGCTAATCTGGTCGCCCTGACCTCCAATCTGAACAAACTTTCCACTTCCCTGGTCGAAACAGAAAAGGAATTGAAGCCGCTTTTGGCCAAAACAGGCACATTAGCAGACTCGCTTAATGCTTTGCGGCTGGGCGAAACGGTGCAGAATGCCAACAGGACCATTGGCGAACTGCATACCTTGCTGGCAAGTGTGGAATCGGGCAAAGGCACTGCCGGAAAGCTTATTAAGGACGAAACGCTTTACAATAACATTGACCGCACGATGGTAAGCCTCAACAAGCTGTTGACCAACCTCCGAGAACATCCGAAGCGTTACATTAACATTTCCGTTTTTGGTAAAAAAGACAAAGGCCCGTCCGAATCCCCGCTCGATACAACCACGGTCATCAAATAGACATTTCAGTTTCAGGCATTTTCAAATAAAATTAAAGTCGTTTGCTTACGGGTAAACGACTTTTTATTTTTGAAAATAAACCTGACCTTCCGGCCAGTGGCGCATTACATTACTTCATCAATATGACCAGTCAAGAAAGTCTTCCCCATTTGATCCAGGTTCTTCAAGAAAAATTCGAGCAGGTAAAACTCGGTGGCGGTCAGAAGAAAATCGAGGCCCAGCATAAAAAAGGCAAGCTCACAGCGCGAGAACGTATTGATTACCTGGTCGATACGGATTCTTATTTTCTGGAAATCGGTGCATTCACTGCGGATGGCATGTATGCCAATGAAGGCGGTTGCCCATCCGGTGGCGTGGTTGCTGGAATTGGTTATGTTTCGGGAAAACAATGTATGATCGTGGCCAATGATGCCACGGTAAAAGCAGGCGCATGGTTTCCTATTGCAGCCAAAAAGAATCTTCGTGCGCAGGAAATTGCGATGGAAAACCGCCTGCCGGTCATTTATCTCGTGGATAGCGCGGGCGTTTATCTGCCTATGCAAGCCGAGGTTTTTGCTGATAAGGAGCATTTTGGAAGGATTTTCAGGAATAATGCGCAAATGTCAGCGATGGGAATTGTCCAGATTTCGGCTATTATGGGCAGTTGCGTGGCCGGCGGGGCTTATCTGCCGATCATGTCTGACGAAGCATTCATTGTCGAAGGCACAGGTTCCGTTTATCTGGCGGGCCCTTATCTGGTCAAATCCTCCATAGGGGAAGATGTGGATTCCGAATCATTGGGCGGCGCGTCCATGCATTGCGAAATTTCCGGCGTCACTGACAACAAGTTTCCCGATGATAAATCCTGTCTGGACGCCATTAAGCGCCACATTGACAAAATAGGAAGACCTGCTTCCGCAGGTTTTGACAAAAAACCAACGATACAACCCAAACGCAATCCCGAAGAAATTTACACATTGCTTCCCACCGACCGGCTCAAACCCTACGACATGCGCCATATTCTGGAATGCATTGTGGACGACTTGGAACTCGACGAATACAAGCCCGATTACGGCAAAACCTTGATTTGTGCTTATGCCCGCGTGGATGGCTGGGCTGTGGGAATCGTGGCGAATCAGCGCAAAATGGTGAAATCAGGTAAAGGCGAAATGCAGATGGGAGGCGTGATTTATGGTGAATCGGCTGATAAGGCAGCGCGGTTTATCATGAATTGTAACCAGAAAAAAATCCCGCTCATCTTCTTCCACGACGTAACCGGCTTCATGGTTGGAAGCCGTGCCGAGCAGGGTGGGATCATTAAGGACGGCGCTAAAATGGTAAATGCCGTCGCCAATTCTGTGGTTCCGAAATTCACATTCATCGTAGGGAATTCTTATGGCGCAGGCAATTATGCCATGTGCGGAAAGGCGTATGATCCGCGGTTGATCTTCGCATGGCCCACGGCTCAAATGGCGGTGATGAGCGGCGCAACCGCAGCCAAAACGCTGCTGCAAGTGCAAACAGCAACATTAAAAGCAAAAGGCGAAACCATTACGCCCGAAGCCGAAAAAGCATTGCTCGACGAAATCACAGATCGCTACAACCAGGAATTATCTCCTTATTACGCCGCGGCACGGTTATGGGTCGACGGCATCATTGATCCGGTGGAAACCCGGAAAATTATCTCCATAGGCATTGCAGCCGCAGATCAGGCTCCCATCGAGAAACCTTTTAATGTGGGTGTGATGCAGGTTTAATTTTAAAAAACGTCCATTATTATGTCTCAGAAAATAGCATTTATAGGTTTGGGTAACCTGGGAACACCCATTGCAGAAAGTCTCATTAAGGCCGGCTACGAGCTAACGGTTTGGAACAGAACTGCCTCGAAAGCGGATCCATTGGTCACATTAGGGGCGAAAGTCGCCGAAAATGCAATCGACGCCGTTGAAACGGGCGGGATCGTGATTTCGGTGCTTGCAGATGATTCGGTCGTCGAGGAGATTTTCAACATGGAACTGGTCGAAAAGTTGGGAAAAGGCGGTATTCACATTTCCATGAGCACCATATCGCCCGAAACTTCCCGCCAAATGAGCCAGATACACGACTGGTACGAAGTAACTTACATTGCCGCGCCCATTTTTGCCAGGCCAGAAGCAGTAGTAGCAGGAGTAGGCAACATTGCCATTTCCGGAAAAGCCGCAGCGAAGGAGATAGCGAAGCCTATTTTGCAGGGATTCGTCAAAGGCATTTATGATTTTGGAGAAGATCCCGGCGCTGCGAATGTGGTCAAACTGGCCGGAAATTTCATGATTGCGGCGAGTTTGGAAATGATGGGCGAAGCATTTACGATGGCTGAGAAAAACGGGATTTCCCGTCAAAGCATCTACGAAATGCTAACCCAAACATTGTTTGCTGCGCCGATTTTTCAGAATTACGGGAAATTCGTGGCCAACAATGTTTACGAACCGGTTGCATTCAAGCTGGCTTTGGGCCTGAAAGACATTAACCTGACATTACAAACCGCCTCGGACGTGCATGTGCCTATGCCGATGGCGGATCTGATCCGTAACCGTTTTATTTCTGCATTAGCCAAAAAGCGGGATAATCTGGATTGGAGCGCGCTGGCGCAAGGTGCGTCCGATGATGCTGGGGCATAAAAAAAGGCTGCATGTGCAGCCTTTTTCATTGATTAGCAACGAATTAATTATTCTCGCTAAATTCAAGTAACATCTCATCACTTATATTATTCTTCTCTTTGAAGTCAGAAACCGTTTCTGTGAAAGAAGTATGAAGACCTTCTACGAGTTCAAGGTTTTTATAAATACCGTCGTAGATTTCATTTAGTGTTTTATCCAAACCTTGAACATTCAAATTCATGTTCTCCGTCTCGATCTGACCTATTTTTTTGATCACTGCAGTCTCACTGTTTTTCAAATCCTCGATTTCACGAAGGACTTTCTCCATAGTCTTATATTTCTCGATCTTATCCATAAGTCTTGTTTATAGTTTGCTGTAACACTTAAAATATCATACCAATACGGAAAATTCACCGGTAAATCTGGTCTTCATTTTCCTTTGTTTGCCATGATTAGGAGAAAATTAGCGTTTATAACTCTCGTGCTTTTTGTGATGTCTGGGCCGGTTATTCAAGCTCAGTCCAATGAAAAGACATCATCCTGGAAGGGATTTGAAAAGGTGGAATTCACCTTTGAGAACAGGAATGCCTGGTATGTGAAACCGCAGAAGGCCGCGGCCGGCAACCCCTGGGTGTGGCGCGCACATTTCCCCACCTGGCACACGGAGATGGATAGTGTACTGCTGTCTCGTGGCTTTCACATTGCTTATATCAACACCAACGACATGTTTGCCCATCCCAAGGCCATGCAGGTTTGGGATGCTTTTTATGATTATTTGGTAAACCAAAAACAGTTTGCACCCAAAGTCGCACTCGAAGGCGTAAGCCGGGGAGGCTTGTATGTGTACGGCTGGGCCAAGCGAAATCCTGACAAAGTAAGCTGCATTTACGCCGAAGCGCCCGTTTGCGATCCTAAAAGCTGGCCGGGAGGAAAGGGGAAAGGGCCGGGATCGGAAAAGGATTGGGCTGCATGGCTGAAACTGTTCAACCTTTCGGAAGAGGAAGCTACGAAGTTTACAGACATTCCTTTAAATGATCTGGCGGGTTTGGCGGCTTTCAAAGTGCCTATAATTCATGTTATCGGATTAAAGGACAAGCATGTGCCGGCGGAGGAAAACAGTGATTTATTGGTCAAAAGCTACATGCAGCTCGGTGGCCCGATCAGCGTTTATCCGATGACACGCGGCGAGCAGGAAATGGAAGGGCATCATTTTCCCATCGAGCATCCCGAGTTTTTTGCCAATTTTATTGAGCAGCACAGCCTTCCCGTGCAAAAGCCATTGTCACATAAGCCTTATATTCAGGTGAATAGGGGTTTGGGAAATGCGTTTGAAAAATTCAGAAAAGAGAAAAAGGGCACGGTTGCATTTCTGGGCGGTTCCATCACGCATAACCCTGGCTGGCGCGATAAAACGGCTCAATATCTTCAAGAACATTTTCCGGACACCGACTTTACTTTCATAGCGGCAGGTATTCCGTCACTCGGGAGCACGCCGCACGCGTTCCGCTTCGAGCGCGACGTGCTGGCAAAAGGCACGCCCGATTTGCTTTTCCTGGAATCGGCCGTGAATGACCGGGGCAATGGTTTCAGCGAAAAAGCGCAGGTAAGAGGCTTGGAAGGGATTTTAAGGCATTTATATGCTGTAAATCCGAATGCTAATGTTGTATTAATGGCCTTCGCTGAGCCTACAAAGAATGCGGAATATGAAAAAGGGAAGGAGCCCATAGAAGTGGCTGTTCATGAGCGCATTGCTAAACATTACGGCACAGCTTACATTAATCTCGCCAGGGAAGTCTACGACCGGATCACCGCAGGGGAATTTTCGTGGAAATATGATTTCAAAGACCTCCATCCTTCGCCCTATGGCCAGGAAGTGTATTTCCAAACCATCAAACAACTGATCAAAACCGACAGCAGCGCCGCGACAAACGCCATAAAACTGCCCGCGCCTCTCGACAAATTTTCCTACGAAAAAGGATGTTACCACGAAGTCGCCAAAGCCAAAAACCTGAAAGGCTTCACGCTCGTCCCCGACTGGAAACCTGCAGACAAAACACCCACCCGTCCCGGCTTCGTCAATGTCCCGATGCTCGTAGGCGAACAACCCAACGCCTCTCTCGACTTTGAATTCAAAGGCCGCGGCATTGGCATAGCCATCATCTCGGGCCCCGACGCCGGAAAAATCACCTACACCATCGACAACAACCCGCCCAAAACCCTCGAAACCTTCACCCCATGGAGCAACCAACTCCACCTGCCCTGGTATCTCATGCTAAACGACGAACTAAAAAGCGGCAAACACAAAGTCCACCTCACCATCGCTGGGGATAAGAATGAAAAAAGCACAGGAAATGCTTGCCGGATTGTTTATTTTTTAGTGAATGAATGATTCTATAAATTTGGTGAAGTATTAACTGCTTGCTTTCTCATTACACACACTTAAACACGAACATATGCCCGAGATTTCCCGTTTTTTTGGAATAGTGATTTACATGTATTTCAAAGATCATCTGCCGCCTCATTTTCATGCACAGTATGGCGATCAGGAAGCGCAATTTTCGATTGAAACCGGTAACATCATCATTGGTGATTTGCCAAGGAAGCAGATTCGGCTTATTCAAGCCTGGGTCGAACTGCATAGGGAGGAGCTGACAATCAATTATCAAGAATCACAGAAGGATAATGGACAGTTCAGGAAAATCAAACCTTTACAATAATGAATCCAAGGGTAAAAGAAATATTATCGATTGAGCCGTTTGTTATCAAAGCTTTATGGAGCGATGATAGGGTGCGGACAACCGATTTTGGCTCATTCCTTTCCGAATATTTCCAAAAAGAGCAAAGCGTTTATTTCAAAATCTTGAACGAAAACCAATTCCGCAGGGCAAAAACCGACGGAAAAACAATTTACTGGGAAAACATCTCCGAAATGGTCGACTATGATGGAAAACTAATCCCCGCACCCCTAGATTTCAGCCCGGATGTGCTGCTTCAATATTCGGTTCTGGTGGATTAGCTCACTTACCAGTCTGCGTTGTGTACGTGCTTTCGAAAATTTTGTCGGCGTTGGCGGCTTCGAAGCCGTCTCGGCGGTGTCTTCTGGTGATTTCGGCTGGGGGGATGTTTTGGAATTGAGGGAGGATTTTTCTTTCGGCGAATTCTACGTAGGAGCCGGAAATTTCCAGGTGTTCGTTGTTGGCGAATTTCGCGTTGATCATTTCCGCAATGGTTGCACTTTGTAGCAGGCCGCCGTCTGGGCTGATCTTTATTTTTCCTCCCGAAGTGTTTAAGCGAATGCCATTCTTTTCCAGAAACTCATTGAATGCTGCCACGGTGTTGTAACCTTCCGGCAGGTTATGTACGCTGATCGTGAAGTGGTTGAGGTAATATCGGTTGTAAATCACCCACGCAGCATATTCGCTTTCCAGCAAAAGGGATTTGTAATCTGCCACCGTCGGCGTGCGCCACAAAGGCTGATGCAGAAATGCGTCGACTTCTGCGCCATTGTCCAGATCCAATGCGTCAACAGGATCAGTGGTAACTTCATCGGTGTAACTTCTTATAATGCGCTGGCTTTCGTCGGACAGGTCATTCACCCGCAATTCACTCACAAAAATACGTGGATCAGTTTCTCTGGGCGGGCTGTACCACCATGCATCGAGCTTTTTCCCTTCGAAAAAATAATGATCGCGCTTTTCGTAGCCATAATGCAGGAAGATCTTTTCAAATGATTGCACCCCGAGGTTGGCGACGCCCATCGTGCGGAATGCAATGTGGTCATTTTCAATGTTGTCTGCGCTGGGGACAACGCCATTAGCCATCATTGCATTCAGGATTACACCCACGTCAGGAACGCGCTCTTTGTAGCGGCGCATCAGGCCGTTTAGTACGATGTCCAATGTTTCAAGTCTGTGTGTTGCGCTCATAGTGTTAGTGTTTTAATGTTGTGTTAACGTGCAGACTATGAATTAATTAGCAAGAAACTGCGCTTCGTTATCAGCCTTTCGATAGTTCGGTTGACCTTACTTGTGCTGCTATGATGCCGTTTTTCAAGGTTTCGTCCAGTTTCCCCTCTTCGAATTGCCTTAATGCTGCTTCTGTGGTGCCGCCTTTGGAGGCGACGGCTTTAATCAGCTCGTCCAGCGATTTATCTGCGGTGTTGATCAGATGAAACGATCCCAGCATGGTTTGTTTTACCAATAATGCAGCCACAGACTCTTCAAAGCCCATTTGCTTGCCTGCTTCGATCATGGCTTTTACCACGTAAAAGAAATAAGCTGGTCCGCTGCCGCTTAATGCCGTGACCGCATTCAATTGGTCTTCATCTTCCAAAAACACCGAACGCCCCGTCGCGTTGATCAGGTTTTCGATTTTCCTTAGTTGATTAATGTCTACTTCCGGCGACGCAGAATAGGCTGTAATGCCCATTCCAAGCATGGCAGGCGTGTTGGGCATAGCGCGGATTACTGCTTTATGGTCGAGCGCATTTTGTATAATTTCAATGGTTACACCGGCCATAATGGAAAGCACAACCTGATTGGGCTTCACCACATCGCGCAGGGACGCGGAAACGGAAGTGAAATCCTGCGGTTTAACAGATAAAATAATAAGATCATATTCACCGATCTGCGGACCAATAATGCCGGTAATGACGCCCGGCTGGAAGCTGTTGAGGCTTTCCATGCGGTCTTCACTTTTCTCTACCAGGAGAAAATCTTCCTTTTTTACCAGATCAAATTTCAGGAACGCGCGGGCGAAGGCCATTCCCATATTGCCGCAGCCGATGATTGCAATTTTCATTTGAAGGATAATGTATTTTGTATTAAAAGGTTTTGAGCGAATTACGTAACTTTTATACAATTATCGGCTTTGGAAAAACAAATAGCGAAAATTTCCGGCGGAATGAATCCCGCGTGAGGCATGTTAGAAAACATATGCCGTTATTGCAGCGCTTAAATCAGGAATTTTGAAATACAGAGTGGAGGAAATATAATATTCTGCATATGTATTTTTATCCTGTTTAATATTTTGAAAAATTGATATAATACATTTTTTTACAGGCACATACATTCTCACGAGCCGAATTAACCTAACACTATTGCAATACTTCAATTATGGCTATAAAAGTTGCTATTTCTCATAAAACCAAATACCAGTTTGACCGGAGCGTTTCCCTTTCACCGCACATTTTCCGACTTCGCCCCGCCCCGCATTCCCGGACAGCCATTGAAGGTTATTCATTAAAAATTACCCCCGAAAATCATTTTATCAACTGGCAGCAGGATCCCTTCGGCAATTATCAGGCGCGGGTTGTTTTTCCTGAAAAAACGACTGAATTAAGTGTGGAAGTGGAAGTGATCGCTAAAATGCAGGTGATCAATCCGTTCGATTTTTTTGTGGAAGAATACGCTGAGATGTATCCTTTTGCTTATGAGCCGACATTAAAAAAGGAACTTGGCCCTTATCTCGAACCGAGAGAGGCAAGTCCGGCGCTGATGGAATGGGTTGAGAACGCGAAAGTGAACCGTGATATCAAGATAGTGGATTTTCTGGTGCACCTTAATCAGCAGATTTACAACGCGATACATTATAACATTCGCATGGAAGTGGGCGTCCAGACATGCGAAGAAACATTGAATATTCAAAGCGGTTCCTGCCGGGATTCGGCGTGGTTACTGGTCCAGATTCTGAGACATTTGGGCATTGCTTCGCGTTTTGTTTCGGGATATCTGGTGCAGCTGACTTCGGACATTAAGTCATTGGACGGTCCGAGTGGCCCGGAAGAGGATTTTACGGATCTGCACGCGTGGACGGAGGCTTATGTGCCTGGTGCTGGCTGGATTGGCCTCGACCCGACTTCCGGACTGTTCGCCAGCGAAGGCCACATTCCGCTTTGTTGCACGCCCGATTATGCGAGTGCTGCGCCGGTTTCGGGTGCGACGGACATTTGCGAAGTGACTTTTGAATTTGATAACAAAGTTTTCCGGATCCACGAAGATCCGCGCGTTACCAAGCCTTATACAGAGGAACAATGGGCAGCGGTGATGCAGGTGGGGCATGATGTAGAAAAGGATTTGCAGGAAGGTGACGTGCGCCTGACGATGGGCGGCGAGCCAACATTCATTTCGATCGACGATTTCGAATCCCCGGAATGGAACACGGCTGCGGACGGTCCATTGAAAAGACAACTGGCCTATGACCTTTCATTAAGGCTTAAAAAACGCTTCGCGCATGGCGGATTGCTGCATTTTGGTCAGGGCAAATGGTATCCCGGCGAGCCGTTTCCGAGATGGCAATATGCACTTTACTGGCGCAATGACGGCGTTCCGATGTGGCGTAATGATGATCTGGTAACCAAAGAAGGCCAGACCAAATACACATTCCGTGAAGCTGAAATCTTCACAACCGAACTCACAAAATATCTTGGTTTAGACACCAACAACATTACGCCAGCTTACGAGGACCCGATTTACTGGGCGATGGAAGAGGGGAAATTGCCGGTGAATGTGGACCCTTTGAAAGTGAACCTCAAAGATTCGATTGAAAGAAGGACATTGGCAAAATTGCTTGAAAAAGGCCTTAACAACCCAGCTGGCTTTGTTTTACCTATCAAATGGAATGAGAAAGGACAGCATTGGTCGAGCTCAGCCTGGCAGTTTAAGCGCAACCATTGTTTCCTTGTGCCCGGAAATTCGGCGATCGGTTTCCGTTTGCCGCTGAAATCCTTGCCAGAAGTTGCCAAAGCGCATCGCGAGCAGCCGGTGGAACGCAGTCCGTTTGAAGATTTGCCGCCGCTGATTGATTTCAAGCCGGTTGTAGAGTCGCGTTATGGGTCGGTGGCGCCTCCATATGAGCTGCCGGTGAATGCGATTTTTGAAGAGGAGGAGGATGATAAGACACCATTAACCGAAAAAGAGGCGGAAGACAAACTTCTTTTTGAGCTTCCGATTATCAAAACGGCGCTTTGTGTTGAGGAACGGGAGGGAATCATTTATGTATATCTGCCTCCGACGGATTATCTGGAACATTATCTGGACTTGATGGCGTCCATAGAAGCCACGGCGGAAAAGCTGAAAATGCCCGTCCGGATCGAAGGTTATGCTGCGCCAACGGATGCAAGGGTTCAAAAACTGATTGTTACGCCTGACCCCGGGGTGATAGAAGTGAACATTCACCCGGCCAAAAACTGGCAGGAACTCGTTGATAATGTGAGTGCGCTGTATGAAGAGGCCTTCTTTTCAAGATTAGGCACAGATAAATTCATGGTTGACGGGCGCCACACCGGAACCGGCGGCGGTAACCACGTGACCATTGGCGGTGCAAAGCCTGCCGACAGCCCAATTCTGCGCCGGCCCGATCTGCTGAGGAGCTTGCTGACTTACTGGCAGCATCACCCTGCATTAAGTTACCTTTTTGCAGGACCATTCATTGGCCCTACAAGCCAGGCGCCGCGCATTGACGAAGGCCGGGACGAGAAGCTTTATGAAGTTGAAATTGCATTTGAACAAATTCCCGAAGGAGAAGAAGTGCCATTCTGGATGGTTGACCGCATTTTCAGGAACTTGCTGGTGGACATTACGGGCAATACGCACCGTTCGGAATTCTGCATGGATAAGCTTTATTCACCTGATTCCGCAACGGGACAACTCGGGATTCTGGAATTCCGCGCGTTCGATATGCCGCCGCACAAGCATATGAATCTCGTCCAAACATTGCTTGTAAGGGCGTTGATTGCGAAGTTTTGGAAAAACCCTTATAAGCACAAGCTCATCCGTTGGGGAACGGAACTTCACGACCGTTTCCTGCTGCCGCATTTTGCTTACCTGGATATGGTGGATGTGGTAAAGGATTTGAAAGATGCGGGCTATAACTTCGATATTTCCTGGTTTGACCCATTCTTTGAGTTCCGTTTTCCGCATTATGGCGGCATTACAGTGGACAACATTCAGCTCGATCTGCGACTGGGCATCGAGCCCTGGCATGTTTTGGGAGAAGAATTGTCCAACAGCGGCACTGCCCGTTTTGTGGACTCTTCGCTGGAACGCTTGCAGGTGAAAGTGAGCGGATTTGTAGAAGGAAGGCACATTCTGGTTTGCAATGGCTGCCGCGTTCCGCTGCGCAGTTCGGGGATTAAGGGCGAATTTGTTTCGGGAATTCGATATAAAGCCTGGAACCCGCCATCGGCATTGCACCCGACGATCGGGGCCGATGCGCCGCTCGTTTTTGACATTGTGGATACCTGGAATAACCGTATATTGGGCGGTTGCACTTACTTTGTTTCACATCCGGGAGGCCGCGCTTTTGATACTTATCCGGTGAACAGTTTTGAAGCAGAATCACGCAAAATAAGCTTGTTCCAGGGTTTTGGGCATACGCCATCTGCCAAGCAGGAAGTGCCTATTCTGGAAAAATCGACGGGTGCGGTGTCACGTTTTATTGCTGAGACGAAGAAAGAAATGAAAAGCGATACGCCGATCGAATTAATTAATCCGGAGTATCCGAATACGCTGGATTTACGTAAATACTGGAAATCAAAATAGATTTTTAGTACAAACCCTACTTACTACATTATGCTTACCGAGGCTCCTGTGGATCTTTTACAATCCTATCAAAACGGACTCACTTCTTATGACGAAGTGCTGGATTTGAACGGGAAGGTAAAGCCGTACTGGAAAGCGCTATTTTCTCAGCTGGAAAGGCTGGGCATGGATGAACTGAAAATCCGGAACCAGGAAATCATCAGCAAGCTCCGGGAAAACGGGGTGACTTATAATGTATACGGCACGCCCGACGGCCTTAACCGTCCCTGGCAGCTGGACCCTATCCCTTTTTTAATTGAACAAAAAGAATGGAACGGCATTGCCAAAGGCTTGCAGCAGCGCGCAATCCTGATGGATCTGATCCTGAAAGACCTTTACGGACCCAGAAACCTGGTGAAAGACGGCATTATCCCGGCAGAACTCGTTTTTGACAACACCGGCTTTTTCCGCCCGTGCATTGACATAAAAGTGCCGGGCAATAATCAGCTAACCATGTACGCGGCCGATATGTCGCGCGGGCCCGATGGGCAGATGTGGATTGTGGACAACCGCACGCAGGCTCCGTCCGGGTCGGGTTATACATTGGAAAACCGTGTGGTAATGAGCAAGCTGCTTCCCGAACTGGCTGAGGGAATGTATGTTAGCAAGCTGTCGCCTTTTTTTAACAGTCTGCAAAACACAGTTTTAAAATTATCGGATAAAAGAAAAGACGCGCCGAACATTGTTTATCTCACGCCGGGACCAAATAACGAAGCCTATTTCGAGCACGCTTATCTGGCTTCCTACCTGGGTTATACACTCGCGCAGGGCGACGATCTGCTTGTGCGGAATGGCTGCGTTTGGTTGAAATCCATTGATGGTTTGCAAAAAGTGGACGTGATCATCCGCCGTATCGACGACGACTGGTGTGATCCGCTTGAACTGCGCGAAGATTCCCGTTTGGGCGTTCCAGGATTGTTGCAGGCCATCAGGCTTGGTAATGTGCAGGTTTTGAACCCGCCGGGGACGAGTGTTTTGGAAAATCATGCATTTCATGCCTTTATGGGCAATATTTCCAATTATTTTTTAGGTGAAAAACTGATTATGCCCTCCGTGGCCACCTGGTGGTGCGGGCATGTGAAAGAGCTCAATTACGTGCTGGAACACATGGATGAGCTGATCATTAAGAAAGCAAATCGCAAAACGAAATTCAGGTCGATTTACGGTAGGCTGCTGACTTTTGCTGAAAAGGACGAGCTGAAAAAAATGATCATTCAGCGGCCGCACGAGTTTATCGCGCAGCAGGAAGTGAGCTTGTCCACAACGCCGTCCCTGATCAATGGCAACATTGAGCCGCGTTATGCTGCATTAAGGGCATTTATGGTGGCCGATGAAAGTGGTTACCACGTCATGCAAGGCGGACTGACGCGGAGCTCACCGGTTAAGGACCGTTTTGTGATTTCAAATCAATATGGCGGCTTGTCGAAGGACACCTGGATTGTGTCGGACAAAACGGAAGACATTCAGGAAAAGATCGTTCTGACTTCACCGATCTCGGTTAACAAGCACGTCTCGCTCCCCAGCCGCAGCGCGGAAAATCTGTTCTGGATAGGGCGTTATTGCGAGCGGACGATGGCCGTTATCAAGTTTATGAACATTACGATCAATGTGCTTAACCTGGACAGGAATTTCGGCGGCTCAGCGAAGCAGGAGCACATTAAGATCCTGTTGCAATCACTCACACATTTGTCTTCCACTTATCCGGGTTTTCTGGAAGAGGAGGATTTAATGTCAGATCCTTACACTGAGATCATTGACCTGATTTCCAACACCAGCCGTCCAGGCACCATTGCGGCCAATATCGGTGCATTTCTGAATGCTGTTGCAGCGGTGCGGAACCAGTGGGACCAGGAGATCTGGCGGATCGTGGATTTGATCGATAATGGTTATCATGAGATCCGCAATGCGTCGTCGATGCATAACAATAACATTCAGAAGACTCTTGATGGATTGTTCAATAATATGTTCACGTTTTTGGGCGTGATAGCAGAAAGTATGCCGCGCGACAACAGCTTTTTGCTCCTCGAAACGGGCAAGCTGATCGAGCGCATCCTGTCGCGGATCAGTGTTATCCAATCTAATTTTGGTGTAAAAAACACGCCTGGCGTTGAAAATGAGCTGATCGAGGCGACATTGATCAACCATCATTTGCTGGTAAATTACCGGCAGATCTATAAGTCGCATTTGAGCGTGGAAGCGATGCTGGATATGGTTTTGTTGGAAAAAACATTGCCTTACTCGCTGGTTTATATGCTCGATGAGCTGAAAAACAACATTAGCAAGCTGCCCGTAACAACCCGGAGCGAAAGGCTTAATGAGGCGCAGAAATTCGTTTTGAAGGCGGCCACATTGGTCAAGCTGGCGGATGTGAGCGATTTGAGCAAATGCAATGTGGGATTGGAAAGACGGGAATTGTTCAACCTCCTTTCGGAAGTATCCAAGCTCATCAGCTCCGTTTCGGTGAACCTGACCAACATGTATTTCAGCCACACTTTTATGCATCATTCATTTTACGATCCGATGGATTACGATACGGATGAAATATAAGCTGATTCACAAAACGGAATATAAATACGCGGAGGCGGTCAATAATTATCATAGTCTGGTGTGCCTCGCGCCGCGCTCGCTGCCGAATCAGCTGTGCCAGAATTTCGACATTCAAATTTCCCCCGAACCTTCGCAGATCATCGACCGGAAGGATTTTTACGGAAATACAACCCATTATTTCTCCCTGCATTCCCCGCACAAAACGCTTACCGTACTCACAACAGCCATGGTGGAGCGGCTTACCGAGGAAACCGGGTCTTTGTTTTTGCCCTCCGAAATCTCCTGCGAAGCAGCCCGTCAGCAACTTCTGGGCGACCGGGCGCTGAAAATTTCGCTGCTGGAATACATGCTGCCGAGCCCTATGATCAAATGGGATCAGGAGGTGCGGAATTTTGCAAAAGATTGTTTTCAGGAAGGAATGCCGCTATATGCTTGTGTGGAAGCGCTTTGCGCCAAGATTTTCCATGAATTCGATTTTGTTCCGGATTTTACAACCGTGCATACGCCTATTAAGGATGTTATTGCAGCTAAAAAGGGTGTTTGCCAGGATTTTTCGCATCTGGCCATTGCCTGCATCCGGAGTTTCGGCTTTGCTGCACGCTATGTGAGCGGCTATCTGGAAACGCTGCCGCCGCCCGGAAAGCAGAAATTACAAGGCTCGGATGCGTCGCATGCCTGGATCTCGGTGTACATTCCCGACTTCGGCTGGTGCGATTTTGACCCGACCAATAACATTGTTCCCGGTGAACGGCACATTGTCACTGCCTGGGGCCGCGATTACAGCGACGTGCCACCATTGAAGGGCATCATTTTCAGTTATGGAAAACACACGCTGAAAGTGGAAGTGGATGTAATTCCCGTGTGAAGAATAGTTAATATAAAGAATTTGAGAATTGGCCTCATTTCTCTAATTTTACACATCATTTTGAAATAAGTATACAAAACGTCTTTTAATGTAACCAAGCAGTTTAAAATCCTGCACTTCGCATGGATTGGCAATGGTTTCTTCTAAGAATTAAATAATTATAAAATTACGAATGAAAGAATTAGCATTCAGAGATGCCATTCGCGACGCCATGTCGGAAGAGATGCGCCTTGACAAGAGTATTTTTTTAATGGGAGAGGAAGTTGCAGAATACAACGGCGCCTATAAAGCAAGTCAGGGAATGTTGGACGAATTCGGTCCCGAGCGCGTGATCGATACGCCTATTGCTGAGCTTGGCTTTGCCGGGATCGCAGTAGGAGCTGCCGGAAACGGACTTCGCCCGATCGTTGAATTTATGACTTTCAACTTCTCTCTTGTTGCGATCGACCAGATCATCAACAGCGCAGCGAAAATTCTTTCCATGTCTGCCGGCCAGTATGGCTGCCCGATCGTTTTCCGCGGACCAACCGGTAACGCAGGACAATTGGGAGCGCAGCACTCGCAGAACTTTGAAAACTGGTTTGCTAACACGCCCGGTCTGAAAGTAGTAGTTCCTTCGAACCCATATGATGCGAAAGGACTTTTGAAATCGTCTATCCGCGACAACAACCCGGTAATCTTCATGGAATCGGAAGTAATGTACGGTGATAAAATGCAGGTTCCGGAGGAAGAATACCTGATCCCGCTGGGTAAAGCAGATGTGAAACGTCAGGGCAAGGATGTTACCATTGTTTCTTTTGGTAAAATGATCCCCCGCGTTGTGATGCCAGCCGTTTTGCAATTGGAAAAAGAAGGCATTGACGTAGAAGTGGTTGATTTGAGAACTGTTCGTCCTATCGATTATCCTGCGGTTATTGAATCTGTTAAGAAAACAAACCGCTGTGTGGTTGTGGAAGAGGCCTGGCCGCTTGCATCTATCTCAACAGAAATTACTTATCACATTCAGCGTCATGCATTTGATTATATGGATGCACCGGTGATCCGCGTAACCAACCGCGATGTGCCGCTTCCATACGCACCAACATTGATCGAAGAAATCCTGCCTAGCGTTAAGCGTGTGGTGGAAGCAGTAAAGTCGGTGCTTTACAAATAAGAAGTTAAAGAAAAAGACAAAGCCATTTCTCGTTATGCAAGAAGAACGCACAAGATATTCGGAGGAAGAGTTGAGGGAATTTGAAGAACTCATTCGCGGAAAACTCGAAGCGACAATGAGTGAGCTTAATTATATCAAGGGAGGTTTAAGTAAGAAGAACGACAGTGGTACGGAAATCACTGCTGGTTCGGCCAAGCTTGTAGAAGACGGCGCCGACGCCAGCGAACGTGAGAACCTGAGCCAGTTGGCTGCCAGATTACAGAAATACTCGATCCAGCTTGAAAACGCCCTGGTCCGCATCAAAAACGGCACCTACGGCATCTGCATTGACACCGGCAAGCTGATTCCTAAGGAAAGATTAAGAATCGTTCCTCATACCCAGCAAACCATCGAAGCAAAGCTGAGAAGAGCGAGCTAATTCAGGCTTCTGAAATTTATCGTGAGCGACAAGTGATCTGCGGATGGCTTGTCGCTTTTTTGTTTATGAAGCGGGAGAATTGCCAGTTATTTGAATTAATGTAAATTTACTTATTGCCTTCAAACAATATGCAGAACACTAACAAACCAAATATTCCATCAAGGCTCCTTTGGGAATTTGATTACGATAGTTTCGATTTTAAAAAATCGTATAAAATTGTAATTGAGCGGGTTTTAGAACGGGGGAATCTGGACAACTGGCGGGAAATGATCAGGTTCTATTCCAAAAGTCAAATTTTGGAGACGATTGAATGGTCATCTCAAATAGATGAAAAGGACAAGCGCTTTTCCAGATTATTCATTAACTCTGACTTTGTGAATGTTGTATAAAGACCCTTTCGTAATTCATCCGGATACGTTTAAGCTGATTCAGCGAATCCAGGCTATTCCTGAGTTGAAAAACTTTTATCTGGTTGGAGGCACTTCCCTCGCATTACAAATCGGACACCGAAATTCCATCGATATCGACCTGTTTACGAATGTAACATTTGAAACAAGTGAGTTAATCGAGTTGCTACGCGAATCCTTCAAAGTAGAAGTTGCCTATCAAAAGAGTACAAATAATCTTTTCACCTTTATCGATAACATCAAGACAGATTTCATTCGCCATGATTATACATTGATAAAACAGCCCCAAATAGAAGAAGGAATTACTTTGTTAGGTTTGGAAGATATCGCAGCTATGAAAGTGAATGCCATTATAAATTCCGGCAAGCGACTGAAAGACTTTGTGGACATTTACTTTCTGCTCGAACACTTTTCGCTGAATGAAATTATTTCATTTTTTGAAACAAAGTATCCACACATGAACCCGTTAATTGCATTGAAATCGTTATCCTATTTCTATGATATAGATCCCGAAATGGATCCACCTAAAATGAAGGTTAAGCTGCCAATTTCGAAGATTCAGCAACGCATAGAGCAGGCTATTATCTCAGGAAACAAGCTTTTCCAATAAATCAGTTTTCCTCCTCAGTCCCTAAAACCTCCCTAAAAACCGCCATTAATCCATCGGAGGGTTCCTGGCCTTTGTTTTTGGTTTTGAAGTATTCCTGGAAGAGCTTTTCCATGCTTAGGGAAAGGTCGATTTCGGAAGTGGTGGTTGCGAGTTCGCTCTTTTTGATTTGGGGGATGATCTGGATGATGCCGGGATGGGCTTCGTTCAGGCGTTTTTTGTCGGTGGCTTCCAGGTAATTGTTGGAAACGATGGTAAGTTCAATGAGGTCTTCACTGTGCTCGCCGAGCCATTCGATGGCTTTGTCAATGTCGTTAAAGCTTCTTCTGCGTAGTTTTTTGCCTTTGGTGAGCTCGATCGCGCGGTAGGAAACGAGCTTTCCGGCTTCTGCTTCTATCAGGACCACATATTTGGTTTGGTTCGCTTCCGAAAAGCTGTAAGCGAGCGGGCTGCTGGAATAAATGGCTGGCGCTGGTGTTTTATCAATAACCTGGTAACGGTGCAAATGTCCGAGGGCAATGTAATGTATTTTGTCCGGGAAATTTTCGGTATAAATGGCTTGTGCGCCACCAATGTGCAGGATAGGGCGCTCTTCCTCAGGCTCTTCGGGCACCGGCTCGCCTTTTTTCATGACGAACAAATGGGTAATCAGTAAATTGAAGCCCGCATCATCCAGATACTTGTCTGCTAGTTCCTGCCAATGCTGTTGCAAATGGACGCGAAGCGCTTCTTCTGAATCTTCTACACCCAAAAAAGTCTTCAAACGCTGCTCGTTCGCATAAGGTGTGTGCAGAATTCTTAACGGGAAACTGGCATTAGGAAGCTCAATTTCAACAAATCCTTTCGCAGTCCGAAGAATGTCAACCTTCGCCTGCGTGCAGAATTGCGAGATTTCGGTGTTTGGAAAACCAACAAAAATGATCCCGCAAACTTTCGCCAATGCGTCCGGAACCTGAATGCGTTCCGGGGAATCGTGGTTGCCTGCAATGGCGATCACAGCGCGGCTCCCGTTGGCGGAGAGGCGGTGTAATGTGCTGTATAATAGCTCTGTGGCTTCCGAAGAAGGATTGAAATTATCAAACAAATCTCCTGCTACGACAACTGCATCGACCTGCTCGGCTTCGGCGATCTCACAAATTTCTGCCAGCACGAGCCGTTGTTCTTCGAGCCTGGAATAATTGTCGAGCTTTTTACCAATGTGCCAGTCGGCGGTGTGGAGGATTTTCATTTTGTGTGATTAATTTAGCGAAAATAACATTTCATCCGGTAAGAATTGAAATATTCAACTGCAACATTCCTGCGTCATTGCTTCCTAAAATGCATTTTTCTCTGTGTCGGAATCAGCATGACGCATTGTCGGCGGGATGCTGAAACGCATGAAAAGGCGGGGATAGCAATCTCTTTCGACGATCATTTTATCAACGAGTGGTTTGCATTGCGGCCGATGTTCCGGAAATACAATGCGAAAGTCACCTTTTTCATAACCTGTCCCGACAGCCTGACAGCCGACGAAATTTCTAAACTAAAAATATTGCAGGCCGACGGTCATGAGATCGGTTTTCACGGCACAATTCATGGTAAATCAACAGAATTGATTGCCACAGGGCCGGATAGTTATAAAAATATTGAACTGGCACCCGGCCTTGCACATATGGCCGAAGCAGGCTTTAAGCCCACTTCCTATGCGCATCCCGGAGGGAACCATAACGCCCGGGTTGACTCTGTGTTGCTAGCCAGCGGCTTTAAGATCTTGCGCGACGTGGCCATATCCAGAAGAAAAATTATGGGTTTTCAAATGTATGCCCTGGCGCCACGACTGATGCCCTGGATTTACTATAATTTTGATAATGAACGCATTGTGGATGCGCTGCTAATCGACGAAGACTCCGGATTAACCGACCCGGAAATGCAAGAAGCGCTGGAAAAAGCGAAAAATGATAACACGGCTTTAATGTTATTCGGACACGAGCCTTTATATGGAAAGCCGCAAAATGGCGAATACGGCTTTCATGTGCCATTTCTCGAAAAAATATTAAAGGAAGCAGCCAGACAAAATTTGAAATTCTACACCATGTCGGAATTGCCTGATAGGAATTGAGATTATCTCCCGAAGCGCTTGTCTTTGTAGGCTAACAACGGTTTTTCAAAGTAAGAGTAAGAAAGCGACGCCACTGCAACCGATCCTAAGAAAGTCAACACATACAGGCCAATGTGGTAAGATGTGCCGGTCCAATCGGGTAGATATTTGTTCAAAACATTGATAATGAACACAATCACAGCTACGTGATATAAGTAAAGTCCATAAGAGATTTTACCCAAATGATTCATCACACCATTGTTCAGACTGACTATCGTGTTTGGATTACAGGAAACATTCAGAATAAAAAAGGCAAAGAAAAGGGCGTAAACTTCAAGAAAGCCGTAAAAATGGATTCCGGAAAGGAAAAGGGCGATCAGCAGCGTATAGACGACAATTTGAAGATCTTTTCTGAAAACCACTTGCAGGACGTTTGTTTTTTGCTTGTAAACCAGCCAGGCGCATAACCCACCCAAAGCCATCGTCTGGATCCGGAATTGGCCCAGAAAAGTTGAGATCATTGTGCTTTTCGTTTCTTCATCAACATTCACATAATGCAAGCCAATGAACAGGATTGCTGCCGTAATGCCCAGGAAAAGGAGAATGATCGGAATGCGCTTTTTTGGATATTTGATCAGCCAGGGCCACAGATAGTAGAACTGCTCCTCGACACCAATGGACCACGTTTGAGCGCACCAGTAAGGCAAGTCATACAGCACGAAAGCGAAATTGGGCAAAACCAAAAGCAGCAATGTTAACCGCTCGGCGGCGTGAATCGTGATTTTCTCGTCGGTCCCGGGAAAGCTTAGCAACTCAATGTGCGGGAAAACGAAAAAAGAGAGGCCTATAATGAGGAAGTAAATGGGCCAGATCCGAAAGACCCGTCGCAAGTAGAACTTTTTAGTATCCACATCACCAAAACGCCCGCGTTCTTCCAATAATAAATAAGTGATCAAAAAGCCGCTAAGCACGAAGAAAAGGCCAACGCCAAGCCTGCCAGCGTGCTGAATAATGGGAAGCTCGTAAATATTGGCAATTCCCAAAGCATGTTTGGCCTGCTCCAAATGGTGAAAAACAACCAAAAGGGCCGCAATGCACCGGATTCCGTTGAGATTTGGGAAGTAACGCTTTTTTTCCACTTAGTTAAGCCTGATTTCTGCTTTTGAAGATTATTGAAACCAAGCCATCCATTTGCCCTGAGCCTTCATTACTTGTTCGATCAGGTCGCGTACTGCGCCGTGACCGCCGTTTTTAGGAGATATATAGTCGGATAATGCGAGGATTTCGTCCACCGAATCTGCCGGGCAGGCGCTCAGCACATTGGTCCGCATCACTTCATAATCGGGCAGATCGTCGCCCATGAACACGATCTCGTCTTCTGTGAGATTGGTTTCTTCGAGATATTTTTTAAAAATCGGCAACTTCCCATCCGGTGAAGTTCCGATGAAAATGTCCGATACGCCCAGATATTCAAGCCGTTTGCGGACACCCATTTGATTTTGTGCAGAAATAATAGCCACCCGGTAACCCATCTTAATCGCGCGATTGATGCCGTAACCGTCCTTTACATTAAAACTACGAGGCTGTTCTCCGCTTTCCAGCGCAATCACGCTGCCGTCTGTCATGACGCCGTCGATGTCGAAAATAAAGGTTGTAATGCGTTTAAAGCGGTCTATTAGTGCTGCATTCATGAAAAATCCGAATAATGAATCCCGCAAATATAGCCTAACTTTTCAGGAGACAGCACGGGTGCCTATTATTTTGAAATGTAGAAGTTCCTGATTTTATCCGTCAGCAGCCTGTAAATCTCAGTCCAATCCTCATTGGTTTCCTGCAAATATTCCAAATGCCGGTTGGTCGTTTTCCAGTCGCCACGCCTTGCCGGCCCTGTCTGGCCCAGCGAAGGATCATTGGAAAGCAATGCTTTGTGAATGGTGGTTTGGATAAGGGGTTTTAGTAAATCAAAATTCAACTGTTCCCTTTCGAGCATATTTTGGGAAACAGTGAGAAGATAATTGGTGAAATTGCTGGCAAATACGGCTGCCACATGCAGGATAAAGCGCTCATCGGAATCCATGCGGCTCACATTGTCACTCACGCTCTGCGCCAATTGAATGAGCTTATTTTCAATCAGTTCGTTTTTTGATTCAATACAAAATGGAAGTTCTTTATAGTCCATTTCCAATCCTTTTGTGAAGGTTTGAAGCGGGTAAAAGACACCGGTATGCACATATACGTCGCTGTAAATTTCGACCAGGTTCTGGAATTCTGCTAATGATCTGGTTCCTGAGGTGTGGACCAGCATTACGCCTTCTGGGAGCACGATGCGTTCGATCACACTTTCCAGAGCATCATCTGAAACGGCTATCACGATGAGGTCAGCTTCACTTTCAGCAAAATTAAGGTCCGGCTGAATGTTGGTATCATACAGGTAGGAAGCCAGTTGACGGGCTTTCTGGGTGTCGCGGCTATATACTTCACAAATCCAGTGACCGGCATCTTCAAAGGCCTGGGCAAGGTGCCAGGCCACGTTTCCGGAACCAACGAAAGAGATTTTCATTCACAAAACGTTATATCCGCCTAAGATATGGCATAAAGTTAATTTCACAAATCAGTTGACGAGCGGGGCGGTTTGTGCTGCGCTGGTAATGCCATCGGGCAATTCCATAATGCGCATGTTACGGAAATGGATTTCAGCGCCCTCGGCTTCGAGGCAAATGTAGCCGCGTTTTCTTTCAGAGTTCCGCAAACCGTTGACAAACTTGCCATTAACAGAAAGCTTCACGGTTCCGTCTACACACACCACCACATATTTATTCCACTCGCCTTTGCCTTTACAGCGCTTTTCGAGGGATTTGCTTCTGATGCCGCGAGGGTTATCCGGAATGGCTGTCATACCCATGGTCGGGAACAGCTCTCCGTGGACGTAATCTTCTGTCGCATTGTGCTGGGGCGCGTAATCCAGTTCCAGCATTTGAACCTCAATCGCTTTGGTCAGCGGGTCATTTTCCTGCGGCGTGCCTTCGCTCCATACGAAAATGCCCGAATTCCCACCTGCTTCCATATGTTTCCACTCCACTTCCAGGATAAAATTTTCATACTGCTTGTCGGACCGCATCACGCCTATGGGCTTACCGGAACAGATCAATGTTCCGTTTTTTACTTTCCAGGTTTCCTTCGACGTGTTTACATCAATCCAACCATCGAGGTTTTTGCCATTGAAGAGCGGCCGGAATGAAAGATTTTCAGGAGCCTGCGCAAAGCTGATTTGCAGCGAGAGGGCGAAAGCCAGCAAGGCCGTCGCATAATGTTTTGAAAAAGTACTTTTCATCTGAATGATTTACTTATGAGGTTTAGGATTGGGAAAGGCGCAATATCGCAATTCTTCAAATGCAGTAAACTATATTTGGATCCAGGTTAATTTTATTAAAATAAATTTCTCACACTAAAATTTTTTAAAATGTTCAGAATGAAGCTCTTTTGCTTTTTCGCAGCACTTACAGCAGCCCTCGGCACAGTTCAGGTTTATGGCCAAGGCCAATCACAGATCAGTGCGGTTATCGACGTTGGCACCGGTTTCAGCGATGATAAATCCTGGGCACCCTCTGTATTATATTATGAGCAGATAGCTCTGAACCGCGTTCCGTGGTTCCGGCTTGGGCTGGGGATAAGAGCATGGGGTTATTATGCCAACCGGACCAATTTATATACAAAAACCGGCTCTCCGCAGGATTACCTGGAATACAGAAAAGTATCTGCCAATGGGTTAAGCTTTGTGGTTGGGGCAAACCTGCGATTCTGGAAAATCGATCTCGGCGTTAATACAGACCTTATAGGAGCATCTTTTGGATCAAAAAGAAAGGCTTTTTATGAAAAAACAACAACAACGCCGGGTGTTGGCGCACCTAATTACAATCAGTGGTTGTCAACCTCGCCGATTATTTTCAATGCTGCGCCTTTATTTTTAGATAACTATAACGGGCAGTCTGAGGCATACGCACGCATCTATCTGACCAGGGGAATCGGGCTTAAAATCGGATACTTATACGGGCATATTGCGTATCACACGCATAAGGCGGATGACCGCAAGGTGTTCCTCGACAACAAGCAGCGCCGTGTTTCGCAAAACTATGGCATGCCGTATGCTGCGCTGAGTTTTCCGCTGCAACATTAAGAGATGTATTAGCATCAAAGCGGCCTTGAATCCTCATGGTCGGTGAAATTTCACAAACATACTTGTTATTCAATTTGTTAAACTCTATATTTGCACTCCCATTTTGCGATGGGACTGTCTTGTTACAGTGTAATTTATTGAAAATCAATTAAATTTTTGTTAATCGTGGATACGTTAAGCTACAAAACCATCTCGGCGAACAAAAACACAGTGAACAAGGAGTGGGTTGTTGTGGATGCTCAGGATGCAATTTTAGGCCGTTTGGCAAGTGAAGTTGCGAAAATTATCAGAGGCAAGCACAAGGCAAATTACACTCCTCATGTGGACTGTGGTGATAATGTTATCATTATCAACGCCGATAAAATCAAGTTGACAGGTAAGAAAATGACCGACAAAATTTATGTTCGTCATACGGGTTACCCAGGAGGTCAGCGTTTTCAAACTCCTCGTGAGTTGCTCGAAAAACACCCAGGTCGTGTAATCGAGAAAGCCGTAAGAGGCATGCTTCCAAAGAACCGTTTGGGACGTCGTTTATTCACAAATCTGTTTGTTTATGCTGATGCAACACACCCGCACAGCGCTCAGCAACCAAAAGAAATCCAGTTGTAATTCATGGAAGTTATCAACACAATAGGTAGAAGAAAAACAGCCGTGGCCCGTATTTATATGACGCCCGGTAAAGGAGATATCAAAGTAAACGGTCGCGATTACAAAGAATACTTTCCATTTGAAGTTCACCAGATTGTTCTTCAGCAACCTTTTGCTGTGATCAGCGGAGGAAATGGTTATGATCTTAAAGTAAATGTAAGAGGCGGTGGAATTTCAGGACAGGCGGAAGCAATCCGTATGGCTGTTTCCCGCGCACTTTGCGAATACAACGGAGAATTCCGTGGCGCGTTGAAAAAAGAAGGATTCCTTACCCGTGACCCTCGTATGGTTGAACGTAAGAAATACGGTCGCGCTAAGGCTCGTAAGAGATTCCAGTTCTCGAAACGTTAATATTCAAATGTCCAGACAGTACTTATCGTGCCCGATGTGCTGTGCTGCGTAATTTTATTAAGACATTTTTTCAAAACATTAATCTGTAATGGCACAAATAGAATATAAAGAACTATTGGATGCAGGTGTACACTTTGGTCACCTTACCCGCAAGTGGGATCCACGTATGGCTCCATACATCTTCATGGAGAAGAACGGGATCCACATCATTGACCTGAACAAAACTTTGAGCTGCATTAACGACGCTGAGGCTGCGTTGAAGCAAATCGTTCGTTCAGGACGTAAGATCATGTTTGTTGCTACTAAAAAACAAGCACAGGAGATCGTAACGGAAGAGGCGAAACGCCTTAAAATGCCTTACGTAACTGATCGCTGGTTGGGTGGTATGCTTACAAACTTCGGCACAATTCGCAAGTCTTTGAAAAAAATGCAGACTCTTGAGAAGATGCTAAAAGACGAAACCACGGTTAGCAATATCGCGAAGAGAGAACGCCTGATGCTTACACGTGAAAAGGATAAATTGGAAAGAGTGTTAGGTGGTGTAGCTGATTTAACACGTCTTCCTGCTGCCCTTTTCATCGTTGATGTAAAACGCGAGCACATTGCCGTTTCAGAAGCAAAAAGATTGAACATCCCCATTTTTGCAATCTGCGACACCAACTCAAACCCGGAATTAGTTGATTTCCCAATCCCAAGCAATGACGATGCTTACAAAGCTATCTCATTGATCACGTTGGCGATCGGAAAAGCAATCGAAGAAGGTTTGATGGAACGCAAACAAGATAAAGACGATCAGCGCATGGTAGAGGAGGAAGAGGCAAAACGTCAGGTTGACAAAGGTAATGAAGAAACAGCTGCGGCTGCTCCTCGTGCTGAAGCGCCTGCTGAGACAAGCGTTGCTGCTGAAAGTGATGAAGAGTAATCAGGGCGATACGGAATAGGTTTCTGACCTTTCCTGTCTGAACAGATAAAGTAGCCCATAGCCTATTGCTATGGGCTACAGTTTTTTAAAATTCTACCGGATGCGGATTTGTTAATCGTTTTCTAACACAGCATTAACAGCCGTTTCCTTTCAAATCAGTAATAACCAATATTAAAAATAGATCATGGCAATTACCGCACAAGATGTAAACAAACTCCGCCAAATGACCGGCGCGGGCATGATGGATTGTAAAAAAGCACTTCAGGAAGCTGATGGCGATTTTGACAAAGCCGTTGATATTCTTCGTAAGCAAGGACAAAAAGTGGCAGCTAAACGTGCTGACAACGCCGTTTCAGAAGGAACAGTGGTTGTACAGATCAGCGCTGACGGAACAAATGGTAAATTGATCGCATTTGCTTGCGAAACTGAGCCGGTTTCTAATGTTGAAGATTTCAAAAATCTTGCACAAAGCATTTTGGACAAAGCTGTAGCAGATAACATTGCTGACAAAGATGCTTTGCTTTCGGCTACATTGCCTGACGGCCGTCCGGTTAGCGAGCATATCGTGGATCTGGTAGGTAAATTGGGAGAGAAACTTGAAATCACTGCTTACGAAAATGTAACAGCTGACAAAGTTGTTCCTTATATCCACTCCAACGGCAAATTGGGCGTTCTGGTAGCGTTCGAGGGCGTAAATGGAACAGATGTAAGCGAGCTTGGTAAAGACGTTGCTATGCAGATCGCTGCGATGAAGCCTATCGCTTTGGATAAAGACGAAGTGGATTCTGCAACTGTTGAGCGTGAAATCGAAGTAGGTAAAGAACAAGCAAGAGCAGAAGGCAAGCCAGAAGCAATGCTTGAGAAAATTGCACAAGGAAAATTGCAGAAGTTCTACAAAGACAACACTTTGTTGAATCAGGAATTCGTAAAGGATTCTTCGCTAACAATCCGTCAGTTATTAGAAAAAACTGCTAAGGGCTTAACGGTAAAATCTTTCAAAAGAGTGTCAATCGGCGCTTAGAAAGCACTTCTTATAAAATAATGTTGACAACGCCTGGTATCTATTTGTATACCAGGCGTTGTTTTTTAATATTTACAAAAAATTAATTAATCCATTAATTTTTTGGACACGCGCTATACAGTGATTTAAATTAAGATGGTTGACAAATTCGCAAATTATGCACCGCATAATGTAACAGACGAGGAATTGGTTAAGCTTTTTCTGGAATCCGGGGAAAACCGATATTTTGAAAAACTTTACGACCGATATGTGCTGAAAGTATTCAAAAAATGCCTTTCACTTACGCGCGACGCCTCCAAGGCAGAAGACATTACCCACGACGTATTTCTTAAATTGGTATTTAAAATGAATACTTTTAAGAAAGGAGCAAAATTCTCCACCTGGCTCTACACTGTTACGTATAACCACTGCATGGATCTCATGCGATCCAACAGAAAAAAAGTGATCATTGTGCATGCAGAAGATGCGGATTGCATTGAACACGCAGATCTCGACAGCGCTTTTACTACTGAGGAGGTCAATACTAAGATTCTAAAACAAGCGCTCGACAAATTACCTGCGGAGGAAAAAGCCTTACTATACATGAAGTATATGGATGACCGGAGCATCCGGCACATTGCAACAACGTCCCAAATAACAGAAAGTGCAGTTAAAATGAGGCTCTTACGCTCCCGTGAGAAGTTGAGAATTATCTATCTGGAAATATCATACGCAGTGAATTTCGGGCAGGAGTTATGAATTCTGGTAATCTATTGATTACTTACAGTTGCAATTTCTCTTCCTGTAAGCCTAGAGCTGAGGCTCTGCAATTTTTTACTAACCACATCTCAAATGAGCGGAACATTTTCACGCTATTTCTCCATTATTCTTGTGTTTTTGATAACACTTACCGGTTTAGCACAAACCGTAGACCTTAGTAATCCGCTTAATGCAGGAAAATTAAAGGTTCCTGGTGATACGGCGTGGAAAAAAATTGAATTCGGAGCTAATCTGAATCAAGGCTCTTTCAGTTCAAACTGGACCGGTGGTGGTGTTAATTCTATTGCATTAGGCTTGTTTTTCAATGCCCTTAATGAGAAGATTAAAGGGAAAAATGCCTGGCGGAATGACTTTCAATCGCAATATGGGATTGTAAGGAATAAAGGCCAGCAAAGCCGCAAGAATGTTGACCGGATATTTTTTGATACGAAATACAACAGGTCCATCGGTTCAAAGTGGAGCCTTTTTGCCAATGTTAACTTCCTCTCGCAATTTGGGGACGGATATAATTATTCCGCTGCGCCCGATTCCACGGATGCTAAAAAAAAGGTTTCCGGAATATTTTCTCCGGCATATGTGACAGAAGCCATCGGTATAGAATTTCGTCCTGCGTCTTATTTCTTTATTGATTTCGCGCCGGGCGCACTACGGCAGACCATCGTGCTGGATAAAAATCTGTACGTCAACACACCCGACCAGAATAATTATGGAGTGCCCATTGGAAAAAGTTTCAGGACCGAGGCTGCTTTGATACAAATCGTCGCCAACTTTGACAAAGACATCGCCAAGGACGTGAATTTAAAATTCAGATATCTGATGTTTTCCAGCTTCAAAAGACCTGGTAACATTGATAACCGGCTGGACGCAATGCTGACAGCGAAAATAAACAAGTATGTGAATGTTAACTTGGGAGCCATTATGGTTTATGATGACGACCAAAGCAACAAAGTGCAGTTTGCCCAGGCTTTAAGCATCGGATTTTTATACTCATTTTAATTCTTCCAACTAACCTCAACTTGTTATGCTCCAGGAGTTCAAAATTTTTATTGCTAAGGGAAATGTCCTTGATCTGGCCGTCGGTGTGGTCATTGGTGCTGCATTTGGAAAGATCACAACTTCCCTGGTTGAAGACATTATCAATCCGATTTTGGGTCTGATCATCGGCGGAGTGGATTTCACTCAGTTGAAAATCGTGTTAAAAGAAGCCGTGGGCGATACGCCCGAGGTGGCCGTTAAATACGGCAATTTCATCCAGGTTCTGATCCAGTTTATCATCATTGCATGGGTGATTTTCATGATCGTAAAACTCGCTAACAGGCTCAGGATTTCGGAGTCACTGGTGAAAAAAGAGTAGACAATTTTATATAAAAAATGAGAAAACGAGGCGCATTTAATGTGTCTCGTTTTTTATTTCTGGAAAAGATTTACCTTCGTGTTCAATGGTGTTTGTTCAACGTTTAAAAGAAGTCTTGTGCAAAAAAAGGTCGTTATTTTGGGTGGGGGAGAAAGTGGCACCGGCGCTGCAATCCTTGCCAAATCAAAAGGTTTTGACGTGTTTTTATCAGATCGTGGCCAATTGAACCAAAAATACATTGACGTCCTTGACCGCGAGCAGATTCCGTTTGAACAGGGAATGCATTCAGAATCAAGGGTTCTCGAAAGTGACCTCGTTATCAAAAGTCCCGGCATTCCCGATACGGTCGCGCTGATCGTTGCATTGAAGGAAAAAGGGATTCCGGTTATCTCGGAAATCGAGTTTGCTTCCCGCTATACCACTGCAAAGATAATCGCCATCACCGGCAGCAACGGTAAAACCACCACCACGCTGCTCACCTATCACCTTCTGAAAAATGCGGGACTCAATGTTGGCCTTGCGGGAAACATTGGGGATAGTTTTGCGTGGCAGGTTGCTGAAAAGGAATTCGATTATTATGTGCTGGAAATAAGTAGTTTTCAGCTGGATAACATTGAAGATT
Source organism: Dyadobacter sp. CY351 (assembly GCF_021502625.1). Lineage (NCBI taxonomy): Bacteria > Pseudomonadati > Bacteroidota > Cytophagia > Cytophagales > Spirosomataceae > Dyadobacter > Dyadobacter sp. CY351. The sequence continues at coordinate 238,808 of NZ_JAKFFU010000011.1, forward strand.
TTCATCCGCACATCGCTGTTCTGCTAAACATTACGCCCGATCACCTGGATCGGTATGGCTATGATTTTCAGAATTATATCAATTCAAAATTCAACATTGTCCAAAATCAGACTACGGAAGATCATCTGATCTTTTTTGAAGATAGTGAGGTGATCGCGGCCGAGCTTTCCAAGCGCAACATTGATTCTCATCTGATAAAAATATCGCTCGCAAACAAGCCCGCAGAAGGGGCCTATCTGCATGAAGGAAGATTGGTATCAAATGTTGGCAACGGCTCGTTTGAACAAACATTTGATGATTTACCAATTAAAGGACCGCATAACGCGATTAATGCCATGTCTGCAATTGCGGTTGGGCAGCTCGTTGGCGTTAGTTCCGAGAAGATTTCAGAGGGCTTGAAATCCTTTACCAATGCGCCGCACAGGCTTGAACTAGTGGAAGTTATCAATGGTGTGACTTACATTAATGATTCAAAAGCAACCAATGTTGATTCTGTATTTTACGCATTGGGCAGTTTTGAAAAACCGATCATTTTAATTGCTGGCGGAGTGGACAAAGGCAATGATTATAGCCAGATAGAAGCGCTTGTACGTAATAAAGTGAAGGGTTTAGTAGTTCTTAGTAAAGATTCCGAAAAGTTGGAAAGATACTTTTCCGGAATTACTCCTCAAATATACATAACCCAGGACGTCCAAGATGCGGTAAATAAAGCGCAGCAATGGAGTGTTTCAGAGGATATCGTACTTCTTTCTCCCGCCTGCGCAAGTTTTGATCTGTTCAAAAATTACGAGGACCGGGGTGAAAAATTTAAAACTGCTGTAAGAAATCTTACCATTCATAATAACTAATAAGCATTACCGGTTACCATTATGGATTTCTTGCTCAAATCAAGAGAAGACACGCAAGCATGGTTCAGCAAAAATCTGAAAGGTGATCCCTGGATCTGGGGGATCTGCATTGTAATGCTGATGTGGAGCATTGTGGTGGTGTATAGCGCAAGTGTTAAGGACGCGTACAGCCAGATGGACGGAAACACCGAATACTATCTTTACAAACACGTCCTGTTGTGCTTTCTGTCGCTGATGGTCATGTATTTCGTCCATCGCATTCCCTATATCAAATTCGTTTACGTTACCCGGCTCGCGGTTTGGAGTTCGATATTGCTATTGATTTTCACAATGTTCTTTGGGACGTCGGTGAATGATGCAGCCCGCTGGATAGAAATTCCGGTCATAGGCCAGCGTTTTCAACCTTCCGAGTGGGCGAAAGTGGCTTTGATTGCGCATTTATCATTGATCCTGGCCAGGCACATTAAAGGCGGCTGGAACACCAGAGAGCTTTTTACAGAGCCGCTGGCATTGGTAGGGATCGTTTGCGGGCTGATTTTTACTAGCAATGTTTCTACGGCAGTAATGCTGGCGGGCATTTGCTTTCTTTTAATGTTTGTAGGCAAAGTCCCGCTGCATTATCTGTTTTTCACGGCATTAGGCCTCGTTTTCTTCGCAACCATCGCCATTTTACTTAATTCAACACAACGGTCCGGAACAGCCCAAAACCGGATCTCTGCGTTTTTTGACAAAGACATTGTTGTATATCAATCCCAGCAATCCTACATGGCCATGGCCCGCGGCGGATTGTATGGAGAAGGCGTCGCAAAAAGCCGCCAGCGCCGCTTCCTGCCAGAGCCTCAGAAAGATTTCATTTTTGCTGTTGCCGTGGAAGAATACGGCACATTAGGAGGCACCATTCTGATCGTTCTTTATCTCATCCTTTTATACCGGGGCTTAAAAGCCATTGAAGCGACCAAACGCCCGTTCGGTGGGTTGCTTTCCGCAGGGTTAACATTCATTGTCGTCAGCCAGGCATTCTCGGCTATGGCCGTAACAGTCGGGCTGGTGCCGGTTACGGGGCAAACATTACCATTTTTTAGTCAGGGCGGAACGTCTTTGCTCTTCACCGGCATCGCAATGGGCATGATCCTGAGCGTAAGCCGCGGGGAAACAGTAGAAGAGAAAAAGATTTAAAATGTCAAAAAAGGTCATTATCAGCGGCGGCGGCACGGGCGGACACATTTATCCGGCCATTGCAATAGCCAATGCGTTACAAAAGAAAGATCCGGATCTCGAAGTGCTTTTTGTGGGAGCTTTGGGAAAAATGGAAATGGAAAAAGTGCCGCGTGCGGGTTACGAAATCGTTGGTTTACCCATTGCAGGTCTGAAGAGATCCTTGTCTCTGGATAATCTCCTGGTTCCGTTCAAACTTTTAAACAGCCTGTCCAAAGCAAAGCGCATTATTCAGGATTTTAAACCCGATGTTGCGGTAGGAGTAGGCGGTTTTGCGAGTGGTCCTCTGCTCATGATGGCGTCTCTGGCGGGCATCCCGACATTGATCCAGGAGCAGAATTCTTATGCAGGCATTACCAATAAGTTTTTGAGTAAAAAAGCGAAGAAAATCTGTGTGGCATATCCCGGTATGGATGCGTTTTTCCCTGCTGAGAAGATCGCGCTGCTAGGCAATCCGGTAAGGAGTGACATTGTGGATGTTTCTGCCAGAAATAAGGAGGCGCTGGTCGAATTTGGTCTGGATGGTGCGCATAAGACCTTGTTTGTCATGGGCGGAAGCCTTGGCGCCAGATCTATTAATGAGAGTATCAATGCAGGCCTGCCTCAATTATTAGAAGCCGGTTATCAGGTTTTGTGGCAAACGGGAAGAAGTTACATTGATACGGCCAAGCAAACCATTGCGGGCCTTGGAACAGATAAAATTAAAGCTTTCGATTTCATATATACAATGGACCTGGCCTATGCGGTTGCCGATGTAGTGATTTCCAGAGCAGGCGCATTGTCTGTTTCTGAGCTATGTCTGGCTGCTAAACCGGCTATTCTGGTGCCATTTCCGGCCGCGGCTGAGGACCATCAGACGAAGAATGCATTGACATTGGTGGAGCAGGATGCGGCATTAATGATCAAAGATTCAGAAACAATGGAAAAGCTTGTCTCTCAGGCACTTCAATTGTTAAAGGATATTGCAAAACAGGACGGATTGAAGCTAAACATCAGGAAGCTGGCCCGGCCTAATGCTGCTGACGACATTGCAGCGGAAGTTTTTAAATTAATTAAGTAAATAACCTCAGGAATTGATCTTATGTCGTCATCTATGACAAATTGGAAATACATATATTTTGTTGGAATCGGCGGAATTGGCATGAGCGCATTGGCAAGATGGTTTAAGGCCAATGGTTTTAATGTGGCAGGTTATGACAAGACATTGACAACATTAGTCCAAAAGCTCCAAGATGAGGACATTACTGTAACGCTTGAAGACGAAATCGGCACTATTCCAGCCGAATTCGCGGCAAATCCTGATGAAACGCTTGTGATCTACACGCCGGCAGTTCCGGTTCAGCATAAGCAAATGATCTATTTTCGGGATAATAACTTCCTGATTTTAAAGCGTTCGCAGGTTTTAGGATTGTTAACTAAAAATCTGAGAACAATTGGCGTTGCCGGAACGCACGGAAAAACAACAACTTCTTCGCTGGTAGCACACATATTGCGTCATGCGAAGGTAAACAGCACCGCGTTTCTTGGGGGGATCACTCAAAATTATGGGACAAATCTCCTCCTCAATGAGCCGACAGACAACCTGGAAGAAGTTTTTTGTGTAGTTGAAGCCGACGAATTCGACAGGTCATTTCTGACATTATTTCCTGAAATCGCCATTGTTACTTCCACTGACGCGGATCATCTGGACATTTATGGAAAGCATGAAAATGTGCTTGAATCGTTTCGGGATTATGTAAGCCAGATCGACGACAATGGCGTGCTTTTTATGCGTGAAGGATTGGAGCTGGCTTCATCGACAAAAGCGAAAGTGCTTACCTATTCGCTCAATTCAGGAGATTATCATTCGGCAAACATTCACATTGAAAACGCGCGTTTTGTTTTTGACCTCATCCATCCTGACGGCACGATCGAAGGAATTGCGATGAAGATCCCGGGTTACCATAACATTGAAAATTCAGTTGCAGCCAGCGCGGTGGCTTTGCATGTGGGTGTGGATCCGGAAAAAATCAAAGAAGCACTCGAAAATTATGGCGGCGTAAAACGGCGCTTCGAATATCAGCTTGAAGAGGATGGACACATCTACATTGACGATTATGCCCATCATCCGACAGAAATCGAAGCATTTCTTTCATCTGTAAAGGGCCTGTATCCGGGAAGACATGTAACGGCGATTTTCCAGCCGCACCTGTTCACCCGCACACGCGATTTTGCGGACGGATTTGCCGAGAGCCTCTCGCTGGCAGATCGGCTTCTCCTGCTGGAAATTTACCCGGCGAGGGAACAGCCTATAGAAGGAGTGAATTCGGGAATGCTGATGGAAAAGATCACTGCAAAGGAGAAACAACTTATCACTAAAGATAAAGTTTTGAACGTTTTAGCTGATTTAAATACGGATATTGTGGTGACAATAGGGGCCGGAGACATTGATACATTGGTTGAACCGATCAGGAACTTGCTGAAAAATTCAATTGTGAATAATTAGTCAAAGCATTTTTAATATTACTAAGATGTTACGTAAATTTGACTATCCATGGCTTTTGTTAAAACGTAGTTTATGGCTCATTTTGCCAATAGCCGGGATAGGCATGGCAGAAAATAAGCTTGGTAATCAGCGTTGTACAAATCTTGTGATATCCATTGAAGGAGATTCGGGAGCAAGGTTCCTTAATCAGATGGATGTACGCATGCTGGTAACTGAAAACGGAGCAGATCCGCTGTTAGGCAGCAGGTTAAGTGACGTTGCACTCAATGATTTAGAGCATCGGGTGCGCAGGAACAAACTGATCAGGAAGTGTCAGGTTTATCGTGACTTGAAAGGGAATGTGGTGGTAGAAGTGGAGCAGGAACGGCCGCTGGCAAGATGGATCAACACTTCTGAAAATGGCGAAATGCGCAATTCATCTGGTTACTATATCAGTGATGAAGGCGTTTTTTTTCCGTTATCGGATAGTTATTCGGCCAGGACATTGCTGGTTTCCGGTTCATTTTTCAATGATCCTGAAAAATTAAAGACAACCAAAGGGGCTTCATTGATGGAGCTTTTGCGCTTTTTAAATGCGGATCCCTTTTGGAAAGCACAGGTAGCACAGCTGGACGCTGACAAAGATGGTGAAATTCATATGATGACGGTCCTGGGGGACCAGCGCATTGAGTTTGGATCGGCAGAAAATTATGAATCCAAATTCGATAAGCTCAAAATGTTCTATAACAAGATATTGAGCCAGGACTGGAGCAGGTATAAAAAAATTAGTATTAAGTTTCAGAATCAAATAGTTTGTGAATAATAATTCACCATCAGCATGGCACACGAAAAAATTGTAGTAGGCGTAGATATTGGGAGCACGAAAATTACCGTGGTTGCTGCACAGGGAGCCGCGTCGGGCTCTCGTCAAAACAATATTGAAATTTTAGGTTTTAGCGAAGTCCCTGTTCCCAAAGGTGCAGTTGTAAACGGAGCCGTTGAAAATATAAAACAAGTAGGGACCGCAGTTCGTGAAGCGCTCGCGGAAGCATCTTCCCGCTCGGACCTGGACATTGCGGTGGTGAATGTTAGTTTTGGCGGCACGCAGGTAAAGGTAAGTCAGCATAATGATGGCGTGATCCGGCCTTCGGCGTCTTCCGGCGAAGAGGTTACGCAAAGAGATGTGGATCAGCTTGTTGATGATATGTACAGGGCTAAAATCGAGCCTAATTACGACGTTCTGCATGTTTTACCCATGGAGTTTGTCGTAGACAATTCCATGAATGTGCGGGAGCCAGTAGGCAGGACGGGTATTAAACTGGGCGGTAACTTCCTGATTATCTCGGCAAACAGTCAATCTGTTTTGCGTACAAAAAAGAGTCTGGCAGATGCAGACCATAATTTGAAATGCGACAAGATGGTTTTTGCGCCGTTGGCTACCAGTCTTGCGGTTTTAACAGACAATGAAACAAAAGCCGGCATTGCGCTGGTGGATATCGGGGACCATACGACGGACCTGGTAATATATCATGATAGCATTGTACGCCACATTGCTACTTTCCCGATTGGCGGCAGGCATATTACGAATGACCTCGCAACAGGTTGCGGCATTCAGGTTGAGAATGCAGAACGATTGAAGCAGGAATACGGCGTAGCTATTGCTGCCGACGTTCCGTTAAACATTGAAATCCTGGTTAACTTCCTGGCTGGACGTGCTCCAAAGCAAGTTTTAAAGAAAAATGTAGCATTGATCATTGAAGAGCGATTGAAAGAGATCGCAGCGATGGTTTATGCAGAAATTATCAAATCAGGATATCTGGATAAGCTTATCGGTGGAATCGTGCTCACCGGCGGGTCTGCGAATATTGATGAGATTGAAAAACTATTTGAGAAAGTAACAAACATGTCAGTCCGGGTGGGTTATCCCGAAAACCTGGAAAGAACCGCCAAAGCAGATGCGGTCAGCAATTCTTCATACAGCACAGCGATCGGTCTGGCTTGGGCCGGACTTCGTAATATAGATCCCCGGGTAAAATCGGTTTGCAAGCCTACGACTTCATTTAACACAGGCACTGTTGTGCAGCGTGAGAAAGTAAAGGAAATTCCGCCTAAGGAAGAGCCTGGTAAGAAAGTCGGGACTTTTTGGGATAGCTTTAACAGCATTATCCGCAAAAAAGATGATGGTCTGAGTGACTATTGAAAACAAAGCATAAACGCATTCAATCTCCGAAAATATGAATAAAAGCTTGTTGCAATCTTTAGACCAGGACTACATTGTGAACGAAATAATTAAAGACCAGCCTACCGGCGAACACCAGGCAGAGCCAGCCATTATCAAGGTGATCGGTGTTGGAGGTGGAGGAAGCAATGCGGTCAACTACATGTTTGAGAGAAAGATCAAGGATGTAGAATTTGCAGTGTGTAATACCGACCGCCAGGCGCTTGCGAACAGCCCGGTGCCCGTAAAAATCCAGCTTGGTGCAACATTAACGCAGGGCTTGGGAGCCGGAACGGATGCTACCAAAGGCAAGGAAGCTGCGTTGGAAACGATTGAAGAAATCAAAAGCCTGCTCGGCGGATCGACCCAAATGGTGTTTATCACGGCGGGTATGGGTGGTGGAACAGGAACAGGCGCCGCGCCGGTGATTGCACAGCTTGCAAAGGAAATGGGCAAGCTTACAGTGGCGGTAGTAACTGCGCCTTACACCTGGGAAGGACTTGATAAAAAGGAACAGGCACTCGAAGGGATTGAGCAATTAAAGGAGTTCAGTGACACGGTGCTGGTGGTTTTGAATGACAAGCTGGAAGAGCTTTATGAGGACATGACCCTGACACAGGCATTCGCCGAGGCAGACGGAATTCTTCTTAATGCTGTAAAAAGTATTTCTGAGATCATCACGACAAACGGAAATATCAACACGGATTTTAAAGATGTTGAGAAAGTCCTAAAGAATGCAGGCCAGTCGGTAATGGGAACCTCTGAGGCGACCGGAGCTGATCGTGCTTCCATGGCCATTAAGGAAGCGCTGGATTCACCGCTTTTGAATGACAGGGATATCCGCGGAGCAAAACGCATCCTGGTAACGCTTGCTACAAGCAAGAAAAAGGAAGCGACCATGAAGGAGCAGCGCGAAATCTGGCGTTATGTGCTTTCACAAGTGGGTGGAGAAGCGCGGATGTTCAAGCTGGGAACCATTACAGATGATTCTTTGGGTGATAAATTACGCGTGACGATTGTTGCAGCAGGATTTGATAGCATAGAGTCACCTATCCCGGGAATTGAGCTTAGAAACGGCATTAAATCCAAAACACCGGATGCTAAGCCTGTTATAGAAGAAATTAAAGCGCCTGAATACGAAACAGAATTGGTCGTGACCAGCGAGTTGGAAGAAAGCACGCCAACCGGCCCGATCGATCTGATCATCGACCGTGAAATTGTACCAAGCGGATTTGCTCAGTTGCCCATAACAGATGTTGAAGGCAATAGTGACTGGGACAATGAAGAAATTGGAAAACTGGATGTAATGATCGCTTCGTTCAAAGACGGCCTGGTAAAATTCGGGGATCTCGAAGGCCCCGCATTCCGCAGGAGCCGTGTGGAGCTCTGGAAGCGCCCCACAGTTCCAGCGACCGAAATGGAGCAGCACTGGTTGAAATAATTAAGGACAAAAAAGGGAGCAAACGCTCCCTTTTTTGCTTAGAAATGGATCATTTGCCCGGCTTGGAGTTCCAGCAGTTCTTTGTACAACGCATTGGATATTACATTGTCATGATAATGTGAGCGGATCTGCCCTAATTTCACCCGTAATGCCAATGTGTTCATGCCCAGATAACTAAATACATCATTCAAATGGCTCAATGCTAATGCAGCCCCTTGCATATTGGAAGATAAGCCCACCAGCGCGGCCTTCTTATTGGTAAAGCTGTTGGGATAAGGCAGTCCGTCGATAAATGCTTTGAGAACGCCGGGATAGGAACCATTGTACTCGGGAACGATAAAGATAAATTTGTCCGTTTGTTCCAGCAGGGATTTGAGATTATTAAAATCTGAGTTTTTTCCTGAGTTTTCGTACATCGCCGACACGGTGAAATCATGCGGCAGGTTTATCAGATCAAGGATTGTACTGGGAACATTGAGCTTATTGAATATTTCCTGATAATAGTCGGCTATTTTTCGTGACATGGAGTTGGGCCTGTTAGTGCCTACAATGATCACGATAGGAGAAGAAGTTGTTGTCATGAATGTAAAGTAAAGAGGCGGATGTCGCCTGTATGTTGCCCCTTAATGGGCTGATTTAGTAACAAATTAAGGCCAAAATTGTTCAAGATAGTGCCGTAAACAGCTTATCAATGTAATGTTGCGGCATAGTTCATTTTACTATGCATGACATTTATTGCTATCTTTGAGGCCAACATTCATCATGAAAAGCAGTTAAAAATCTGATATTCAGATTTTTAGAATTAACTCACGTAATAGTATGTCCTGGTTTATTCGTAAAGAGAAAGGTATTAATACACCCACCGAAATGAAGCGTGAAGCTCCTGACGGTTTATGGTACCAGTGTTCTAATTGTAAAAAAATTACGCCTACCAGAGAGCATAAGCAGAATGCGTTCACTTGTCCGCATTGCAATTATCACGAAAAGGTGGGTTCTGATGTTTATTTCAACCTGTTATTCGATGATAATGAGTTTATAGAGCTCGACGAAAATCTCATGTCGGGCGACCCGCTTCATTTTGTTGATACAAAAGCTTACCCCGACCGCATTAAGTCAACAATGCAGAAAACGGGTTTAAAAGATGCGGTCAGGACAGGTCACGGCAAGATGAATGAGCTGGACATTGTGATCGCTTGTATGGATTTCAATTTTATTGGCGGATCCATGGGCTCGGTTGTGGGGGAGAAGATCGCCCGTGCGATTACATATGCATTGGAGCACAAGCACCCGTTCCTGATGATCTCAAAATCGGGTGGAGCGCGGATGATGGAGGCTGGATTTTCACTGATGCAAATGGCCAAAACTTCGGCACGTTTGGCACAACTATCGGAAGCAAAAATTCCATATATATCACTTTTGACGGATCCTACAACGGGCGGTGTTACTGCATCCTATGCAATGTTGGGCGACTTCAACATTTCAGAACCAGAAGCGTTGATCGGTTTTGCAGGCCCGCGCGTAATTCGTGAAACCATTGGTAAAGATTTGCCAAAAGGATTTCAAAGCGCTGAATTTGTTCTGGAACACGGCTTCCTGGATTTCATTGTGGACCGCAAAGACCTGAAAGATAAATTAACCAGCCTGCTTACCATGCTTCGTTGATATGCGTTTGATTTCCCATCCGGTCCTTTGCAATTACTACGTGACTTATCGCTGCAATGCATCATGTGGTTTCTGCGACATTTGGGAAAAGCCTTCGCCCTACATTACGGTTGAGAATTTAAGAGAAAATTTAAGGGATCTGAAAAAGCTGGGCGTTAAGGTCATCGACTTTACCGGCGGCGAACCATTGCTCCACAGGCAGCTGGAAGTGCTTTTAAAAGAGGCCAAGGACCACGGCATGATCACTACGGTGACCAGCAACGGACTGCTTTATCCAAAACAAGCGGAAAAGCTTCGTGGCCTCATTGATATGCTCCACTTCTCGCTCGATTCCCCGGATCGCGATGAGCATGATAAATCGAGAAATGTGAAGTGCTTTGATAAGGTAATGGAATCCATAGCGATCGCCAAATCACTAGGCGAACGCCCGGACATTATCTTTACGGTTTTTGAAAATAATGTTAATCAAATCCGGCAGCTTTGGGAAGAAGTTTGTTTACCCAATGATCTGATTCTGATCTTAAACCCTGTTTTTGAATACAACAATGTCGGCTCCAATCTTTCCAAAGAAACATTGAACGAGCTGACATGGTGGGGAAAACAGAAGAACATTTACCTTAACGAAGCATTCATCCAATTGCGGCTCGATGGCGGAAACCACGTCGAAGATCCGGTGTGCAAAGCAGCCAGCACAACTATTGTCATCTCTCCCGAAAACAAGCTCGTTTTGCCCTGTTATCATTTGGGCCTGAAAGATTTTCCTATCGAAGGAAATCTCTTCGATCTCTATCATTCCGACGAAGTCCAAAAGCTCGTAGCATTGGAAGGCAAATTACCGGCATGCGAAAGCTGCGCAATCAATTGCTATATGCAGCCCTCATTTGCCGTGGAAATGAATAAATACTGGTGGAAAGCGCTTCCCAGCACCATTAAGTATAACCGCATTAAAGGCACCTGGAAGCAGATGGTGCGGTTTTGAGTTTATAAGCAGCCTTCTTTTCTTCGCGTGTCTGTTATGGAGGTTATTTTCCAGGTATTAGCGATTTTTATCAATGTGAAAACATTCACGCCGCAATGTGAGAATTTCTCCCCCAGGAAGAATTTATAAGGGGCCCACACAATCGCCATTGGCCCATCTACTGAAATGTTCACTTTATAAATCTGCTCATCCCACTTTTCTGAATGTAGTTTACCCACGGCTTTTACAAATCCTTCGATTGAGCTTTTCTTAATCGCAATGGAATCCTTTGGATTTTCCGGCACCGACATCATTGTGCAGCCTAACGCAAAAGCATTTCGCACTTTCGTTGAGTCTCCTTCGCGCATTCCGTCAAACAATGCATTTACAGTGCTCATAATGGTCGGGTCGTATTTCTGGCTGAATGCGCTATTTGCAAAGAAAAACATTGATATCATCGTCAGGACGAATCTCAGACGGTTCATGCGTGCGTGCTTTTTCATTAATTGGTATAGTTTTAACAAAAGCTTAATTTTGAGCCCCTTTTGAATTTGAGAATTAATATGTCTGAAAAAATAGTTAAAAAAGTAGATATAAAAAACCGCAAGGCCTCCTTCGAATATTTCTTCCTGGAAGAGTTTACGACCGGAATGGTGCTGACGGGAACTGAGATAAAGTCGATCCGGCAGGGCAAAGTGAATTTCCAGGATGCATACTGTCTGTTTATGGACGGGGAGCTTTATATAAGGAGCCTGCACATTTCCCCTTATACGGAAGGGACACATTACAATCACGACCCAATGCGTGACCGTAAATTACTCATTACCAAGAGAGAACGCCGGAAGTTGAATGAGAATCTGAAAGATCAGGGCTTAACGATCATTCCGGTGAGGCTTTTTACCAGCGAGCGCGGGCTGGCGAAGTTGCACATTGCATTGGCCAAAGGTAAAAAGTTGTATGACAAGCGCGATTCCATCAAAGAAAAGGACATGAAGCGCGAAACGGATCGCATGAATCTTTAGGTAACTATTCTTTACTCTAAAAACAGCTAAACGGGTGATACAGGGCATCTTCTGCAAATTATTTTTTCACAATAATTGAATTTGCGGGCGCGTTTTGTAAGGTAAAAATTCCTATATTGTCGGAATTAAATACCTCTAGGGCTCATGGGTAAAGTACTGGTTCTTAATCAAGATTATAGTGCGTTAAGTGTTTGCACCGTTCCAAAGGCGTTTTTATTAGTCTACATGAACAAGGCCGAAATGCTGGCCGAATCGCCGAGACATTATCTCCGAACGGTCAACGATCAGTTTCCCATGCCCGTTGTCATCCGCCTCAACCGCTACATTCATATTCCATACAGAGGTGTTGTCATGACGAGGCAAAACCTTTTCAAGCGGGACAGTAACCGGTGCCAATATTGCGGAACACACGATAATCTCACACTAGACCACGTTATTCCCAAATCCAGAGGTGGCAAAACCACCTGGGATAACCTCGCCACTGCCTGCAAGCGCTGCAATTCAAGAAAAGGAGACCACACACCGGAAGAAGTAGGCATGCCACTTCGCCAGCGCCCTTTCCGTCCTTCGTTTTTAATGTTCATCAGGGATTTTTCCGGTTTGGCTGATGCAGAATGGCTTCCGTATCTGGGTGTTAAGGAAAGATCATATTAACTTATAGCCTGAATTTCCCCTTCCGAAAGCTTCAATTCTTCCCGTCTATTATTGATTTCAAAAAAATCCACTCTTACTAGGGATTTTATTTTGAATAATGCGTACTTTTGCGCTCTATTTTTTCAAAAAATACTTGTTTAACTAATTTTCAGCTATTTAGCTCGGAAGCTGATGTACACAGAGCAATAATTCCTATTTATGTCTAAGGAAAATCAACATCAACCTCTTCCTGATTTCGATTGGGATAAAGCAGCAGACAAAGGTTTCGGTACGGGTTATTCAACTGCTGACCGCGATCGTTTCGAACAAATGTATGAGACTACCATTTCTCCTGTTCAGGAAAAGGAAGTAGTAAAAGGTATTGTAGTAGGTATTACAGACCGTGAAGTGATCCTTAACATCGGTTTCAAATCTGATGGTATCGTATCTTCAAATGAATTCCGCGATTTGCCAGGAATGAAAATTGGCGACGAAGTGGAAGTTTACGTAGAAAACCAGGAAGACGCACAGGGTCAGCTTGTTCTTTCACGCAAAAAAGCAAAAGTTATTACTGCATGGGATAACATTCAGAAATCGTTTGACGAGGATGTGGTTATCGATGCGAACGTGAAAAGAAGAACCAAAGGTGGTCTTATTGTTGATATATTCGGCATCGAGGCTTTCTTGCCAGGTTCACAAATCGATGTTAAGCCTATCCGCGATTTCGACATTTTTGTTGGAAAGCGTATGGAGGTTAAAGTTGTTAAGATTAACTACGCAAATGATAACGTAGTTGTATCTCACAAAATATTGATCGAAAAAGATCTTGAAGCACAACGTCAGCAAATCCTGAACAACCTTGAAAAAGGTCAGGTTCTGGAAGGCGTTATCAAGAACATGACAAACTTCGGTGTGTTCATTGACCTTGGTGGTGTAGATGGTCTTCTTCACATTACTGATATTTCATGGGGCCGTATCAACCATCCATCTGACCTGCTTGCGCTGGATCAGAAATTGAACGTGGTTGTGTTGGATTTCGACGAAGAGAAAAAACGTATTTCTCTTGGCTTGAAACAACTTCAGTCTCACCCATGGGATTCTCTTGCAGAAGAAATGCAGGTTGGATCAAAAGTTACAGGACGTATTGTTAATGTTGCTGATTACGGCGCATTCCTTGAAATCAAACCAGGTGTTGAAGGTTTGATCCACGTTTCTGAAATGTCATGGTCTCAGCACCTGCGCAATCCTCAGGAATTCATGAACGTAAATGACGAAATCAGTGCAGTAGTATTGACACTGGATCGTAACGAGCGTAAAATGTCTCTTGGTATTAAGCAATTGACTGAGGATCCTTGGACACAAGCTTCGTTGAAAGACAAGTATGCAATCGGAACACGTCACAAAGGAGTAGTTCGTAACCTTACTAACTTTGGCTTGTTCATCGAGCTAGAAGAAGGTATCGACGGTCTTGTTCACGTTTCTGACCTTTCATGGACTAAGAAAATCAAACATCCTTCTGACTTCGTGAAAGTAAATGACGAGCTTGAAGTTGTTGTTCTTGAACTGGATGCGGACAACCGTCGTCTGGCTCTTGGCCACAAACAACTTGAAGAAAACCCATGGGATACTTTCGAAAGCATCTTTGAAGTGGGTTCTGTTCATAAATCTACAATCGTTGCAAAAGGTGATAAATTCGCAACCCTTGAACTTCCTTACGGAATCGAAGGCGTTTCTGCTATCAAAAACCTGACGAAAGAAGACGGTACAGTGGCAGAAGTAGGTGAAAGCCTTGACTTCACTGTTCTTGAATTCTTGAAAGACGAAAAGAAAATCGTTCTTACGCATTCCAAAGTAACGAAAGCAGCGCCTGCTCCTGAGGAGAAAAAAGAAGATCGTCCTGCAAAGGCACAATCTTCTGCTCCTGCGAAAAGCGCTCCTTCTTCGGACTCAACCAAAGAAGGTGAGAAATCAACTTTCGGAGACCTGAGCGTTCTTTCAGCATTGAAAGAACAAATGGAAGAAAGCGAAAAGAAAGGAAAAAAGTAAACAATAGTGCGGAGTAGCGAATTTTTTTGATACTTTTGCACCCGGATTAGCTGCCAGCGAGAGCAGCAGCTAATCCAAATTGGTTCCGTGGCCGAGTGGCTAGGCAGAGGTCTGCAAAACCTCGTACAGCGGTTCGAATCCGCTCGGAACCTCCCGTGCCTCGATGAAATTGGCACACAAATTTATAGTAGAAAAATGCCATTTGTTTGAAACCTCGAAGCTGGTTTCCAAATGGCATTTTTTGTTGCTAAGTGTCTGAAAATCAATAAAAAATTCCATCACTCAGTGATCTAAAATATGTGTACAAATTAGACAAATTATAAATAAGATAGGTGCCCAAAATATCCCTTAAATACTTTTGTGGATAAAAAATCGTGAACTAGTTTTGTCTGTTGAAGAATAATGAATAGTTGATTATGAATATACCATTCCGAAAGGACGCTAAGTTTTGTTCCTTCTTTAGTTACTCAAAAACATTTATAGCTGCCATCGCCGTGGCTATATTATTAAGTGTACCAAGCTTAATATATGCTCAGGACAGCACTGCTGCTGCGGGAGCTGCACCTGCTGCCGGTGCGCCAGCTGGTGGCGGAGATGCTGCCAAAGGCGAGACACTTTTCAAAAATAACTGCGCGCAATGCCACGCTGTTACGGATGAACGTGTAGTTGGTCCGGGTCTTAAAGGAGTGAGCGGACGTCATGACTTTGCATGGCTTTCAAAATGGGTTCGCAATTCCCAGGCTGTCATCGCTTCCGGAGATCCTTATGCCGTTAAGATCTACAACGAGTATTCGAAAGCGCAAATGACAAGCTTTCCTAACTTATCAGACGATGATATAAAAGGAATCTTCGCTTATATTGATCAAGCTGGAACCGCTGCTCCTGCGGCTGCCGGAGCTCCTGCTGCTGGTGGCGCTGCTGCTGGTGGTGCTTCTTCACAAGGCGATGGTCCTTCTGATTTGTTTGTGATTGTGCTTGCGGCACTTGTAGTGGTAATGCTTCTGGTGCTGGGTGTTCTTTTAGTAATTGTATCATTGCTTTCCAAAGCAGTGAGCGGTGAGCCGGGAACAACGGTTGAAAAAGGGGATTTTATGAGTCGCCTGGGCAACTCGCTGAAAAGAATCGCTTCTGATCCTGCCATTCGTTCTGCTACTATCTGGATCTTTGTTCTGCTTGTTTTAAAAGCAACATTGGACGGTGCGTATAGTGTAGGTGTGCAACAAGGTTACGCACCAAAACAACCGATTTCATTCTCTCACAAGTTGCATGCAGGTGAATACAAGATTGACTGTAACTATTGCCATACCGGCGTAAACCGCGGTAAATCAGCACATATTCCTTCTGCTAACATTTGTATGAACTGCCACGGCGTCATCAAAAAGGAATCACCTGAAATTCAGAAAATTTATACTTCTATTGAAAACAACCAGCCTATCGAATGGGTAAGGGTGCATAACCTTCCTGATCTGGCCTACTTCAATCACGCTCAGCACGTTAATGTGGGTGGACTTGAATGCCAGAACTGTCACGGAGAGGTTGAGAAAATGGAAGTGATCCAGCAACGCTCATCCTTGACAATGGGATGGTGTATCGACTGTCACCGTAAAACGGAGGTTAATACAAAAGACAACAAGTACTACGATAAGTTGGTGCAGCTGCACGCTGGTGAAAGCAAAGAAGCATTGAAAGTTGCTGATATAGGTGGGTTGGAATGTTCTAAATGCCACTATTAATCAAAACAATATTACCTGATACAACTCATTTGTATTGAATAGTTTTATGGAAAATACTAATAAAAGATACTGGCGGGGACTAGAAGAGCTGCGGAACGACGAGAAATTTGTAAAAGAAGCGCGTTCTGAGTTTTCCGACGGTCCGACCGAAAACCAATACGAAAGTTTGGTAGATGGAGCTGGAACCCACCGCCGAGATTTTTTGAAAGTGCTGGGTTTTGGAATGGCTGCAGTATCATTGGCAGCTTGCGAAGCACCTGTAAAGAAAGCAATACCGTACGTTAATAAGCCTGAGGGCGAATTCCCAACCATAGCCAACTGGTACGCATCGACATATGCAGAAGGTGGCGATTACGCAAGTATTCTCGTTAAGACACGCGAAGGGCGCCCTGTTAAAATTGAAAGCAATTCACTTTCCAAAACATCTTTTGGTGTCAGCGCCCGCGCTCACGCTTCGCTTTTGGGATTATATGATAACGAAAAGTTAAAAGGCCCTAAAAAGGGTTCAGATACAAAGATTAGCTGGGATGCAGTTGATAAAGAGATCTTAGATCAACTTACTAAAATTTCAGCGCAAGGCGGAGCGATCAGAATTCTTTCTTCTACGATTCTGAGCCCTTCTACAAAGTCGGTTATTGCCGATTTCACCACGAAATATCCTACGACTACGCATGTCATGTACGACGCTAACTCGTCGTCAGCGATTTTGAAAGGAAATGAGCTTTCATTTGGCAAAGCAGTTTTCCCATCTTACGATTTCAGCAAAGCAAAGGTCATCGTTGGCATTGACGCTGATTTCCTTGGAACCTGGGTTTCACCTGATACATTCTCGGCTCAGTTTGCAGAAACACGTAGACTAGGCAGCGACAAAGAAGGCAAGAAAGAAATGTCCCGTCATTATCAGTTTGAAGCGATTCTTTCTGTAACGGGTTCTAACTCAGATTATCGTACAGCAGTTAAGCCATCACAACTTGGTTTGGTAGCAGCTGCTCTTTATAATAAGGTAGCCGCTAAATTAGGTGGATCGCCTATTGCAACGGCTGCAATCGATGTTCCTAATCTTGATAAAGCAGCAGCTGATTTAGTAGCTGCAAAAGGACAGGCATTGGTTGTAAGCGGTATCAATGATGCATCTGTTCAAGTTGTTATCAATGCTTTGAACGGCTTGCTTGGAAGTTACGGAACAACCATTAATCTGGATAAGCCTGCTAATTATCGTCAAGGAAATGACGTGGCGATGAACAGTCTTGTTGACGAAGTGAAAGGCGGAAAAGTTGCGGCATTGATTTTATTTGGTGCTAATCCGGTTTATGATCACCCTCGCGGTGCAGAATTGGCAGCAGCTTTACCACAAGTTTCACTGAGCGTTTCATTTAATGACCGCGCGGACGAAACATCTTCATTGTTAAAATACATTTGTCCAGCTCCACATTACCTGGAATCCTGGAATGATGCAGAGCCGGTTGCAGGATCTTACAGCCTTGGTCAGCCTGCTATCAGCATGATTTTCAGCACACGTCAGGCGCAAGTTAGCTTACTGAAATGGGCTGGACTGCCAACTGACTATCACGAGTACGTTAAGGCATATTGGAAAAAGAATGTTTACACGCAAGGTGGAACGGGAGATTTCGAAAAATTCTGGATTAAGTCCCTTCATGACGGTGTGTATGACGTGCCTGCAACTACGGCAGCTACGGGAGCAACATTCTCAGGAGATTTGAGTGCAGCAGCAGCAGGAATTGCTAAAAAATATAAAGCTTCTACTTCCGGAATTGAACTTGCCTTGTTCGAAAATGTCGGTCTTGGTAACGGATTTGCAGCAAATAACCCATGGCTTCAGGAGTTACCTGAGCCGGTTACCAAAGCATGCTGGGATAACCACGCATGTGTTTCCCAGAAGACAGCGGCAGATCTTAGCCTTGCACAGGGAGATGTGGTAAAAGTGGATATTAAAGGTAAAGCGGTTGAAGTACCGGTTATCATCCAACCCGGTCTGGCCAACGGCACAGTTGCTATTGCAATTGGATTTGGTCGCGAAAAAGCAGGGAAATCTGCAAATGGAGTTGGAAAGAATGTTTATCCGCTTGCAGCATTCGCTGATGGTTATCTGACATTCGCTCCTGGTGAAGTAACTGTTTCTAAAACAGGTGATACAAGAGAAATAGCACAGACTCAGACACACAATACGGTGATGAACCGTAAGTCGGTTCTTCAAGAGACTGTTTTGGCTCATTTCCAGAAAGATCCAATGGCGGGCCGGTTTGTTCCGAAAATCCCGACATCAGATGGCGTAGTAGATGCGACCGATCTGTCTCTTTGGAATGGACATAAATATAAAAACCATTCATGGGGAATGGTCATTGACCTGAACACATGCTTTGGCTGCGGTTCTTGCGTCGTTAGCTGCCAGGCTGAAAACAACATCCCAGTTGTAGGACGTCAGGAAGTAATCAATGCGCGTGAAATGCACTGGCTGCGTATCGACCGCTATTACAGCAGTGATGCAGATGTTGAAGATTTGAGAGGATTAGAAATCGCTTCTGAAAATCCGGAAGTTACATTCCAGCCGATGCTTTGCCAGCACTGTAACAATGCGCCTTGCGAAACGGTTTGTCCTGTTTTGGCTACTACGCACAGTTCAGAAGGGCTCAACCAAATGACTTACAACCGTTGCGTTGGTACGAGATATTGTGCGAATAACTGCCCATATAAAGTACGTCGTTTCAACTGGTTCAAATATTTTGATAACGAAAACTTCGATTACCACTTCAACAATGATCTTGGTAAAATGGTGATCAACCCTGACGTTACTGTACGTTCGAGGGGAGTTATTGAAAAATGCTCAATGTGTGTTCATAGAATCCAGGAAGCGAAACTGACTGCTAAAAAAGAGAGAAGACGCATCGTAGATGGAGAGGTAAATGTGGCTTGTGCTTCGTCTTGCCCGACTAACGCGATCACATTCGGAGACATGAACGATCCCGAGAGCAGAATTTCGAAGTTGCTTGAAGTTGAGAAAGAAGGCCGCGCATTCCACATGCTGGAAGAGATCAATGTTCGTCCACAAATCTCCTATTTAACCAAGGTTCGTAACAAAGACGCTGCTGCGAAGGCTCCTGAAAAAAAGGAACACGCTTAATTTGAAAATAGAGTTTTAGAAGATTAAATCATTATAAATTATAGTAGTATGCATGTTACTTCACCTGTAAGAGAACCGCTGATTCAAGGTGGGAAAACGTACGCAGACGTAACGGAAGACATATGTCGGCATGTCGAAGGAGCTCCAACCAAGGAATGGAAAATTGCTTTTGGGCTTTCTCTGATTGTTTTGGCTTATGGATCGGTTTGTCTTGCATGGACTTGGTGGGAAGGGCTTGGCGTATGGGGTCTGAACAAGACAGTTGGCTGGGCATGGGATATCACTAACTTCGTTTGGTGGGTTGGTATCGGTCACGCCGGAACGCTGATCTCCGCGATCTTGCTTTTGTTCCGTCAGAAATGGAGAACATCTATCAACCGTGCAGCAGAAGCGATGACGATTTTCGCGGTTATCTGCGCAGCATCATTTATCCTGATGCACATGGGCCGTCCCTGGATGGCATATTGGGCGCTTCCGCTTCCAAACGCATTCGGATCTCTTTGGGTTAACTTCAACTCGCCACTTGTTTGGGACGTATTTGCGATCAGTACATATTTCTCAGTTTCATTAGTGTTCTGGTACATTGGTCTTATTCCTGACCTTGCTACAATCCGTGACCGTGCAACAAGTAAAGTGTCTCGTTTAATGTACGGAACATTCGCAATGGGATGGGACGGATCAGCAAAGACGTGGGCACGTTATGAATACATCAGCTTAATTCTCGCGGGTCTTTCTACACCTCTTGTACTTTCAGTTCACACAATTGTAAGTATGGACTTTGCAACATCGGTTATTCCCGGATGGCATACAACAATTTTCCCTCCATACTTCGTTGCGGGTGCGATTTTCTCAGGGTTCGCAATGGTGCAAAACCTGATGCTGATCACAAGAGTTGTTTACAAGCTTGAAGATTATATCACGCTTGAGCACATTGAAACGATGAACAAGGTTATCACGTTGACCGGTTCTGTGGTTGGTGTGGCTTACATTACCGAGTTCTTTATTGCTTGGTACTCGGGTGTTGAATATGAATATTATGCATTCTTCAACCGTATGACCGGTCCTTACTGGTGGGCATACTGGGCGATGATGACTTGTAACGTAATTTCTCCACAGCTTTTCTGGTCGAGAAAATTACGCAGAAGCATCACCTTTACATTCTTCATTTCAGTAGTTGTAAACATTGGTATGTGGTTCGAGCGTTTTGTAATCATTGTTACGTCGCTGCACCGTGACTACATTCCTTCTAGCTGGGCAATGTTCTCGCCTACACGCTATGACATCGGTGACTACATTTTCTCATTCGGTTTGTTCTTTACCCTATTCCTATTGTTCTCCAAATATTTGCCGGTGATCAATATGGCGGAAGTTAAGGCAGTGATTCGTTCTACATCTGCTAATCTGCCTACCAAAATTGCTGGTGTGGCGAAGGTTAGACAGCGTGGTACAGCTGAACCGGCTTTTGATAAGGATAAAGAATAATTAGACTGACAGGTATTTTAATATAAGTATTGATATGGCAGAATTATCTGGTAAATATTTGGTCGGAGTTTACGACGATGACGATACTGTTCTTCATGCAGTGCCAAAGCTCAGAAAAGCAGGAGTAAAAATAAAAGAAGTGTATTCTCCATTTCCGATTCACGGACTGGACGAAGCATTGGGTCATCCAAGAACAAGGATTGGGATTGCCGCCTTCATGTTTGGTGTAACTGGATGCTGCGTTGCATTGACGCTGATGATCTGGACAATGGGAATTGACTGGCCGATGATTGTCGGTGGTAAGGATCCTATTTCAATTCCTAACTACATTCCGATCACATTTGAGCTTACTGTTCTATTCACAGCTTTTGGAATGGTTACAACATTCTTTATTTCAAATGGCCTGGGACCCGGTACGCATTTTCATCCAAGATTTGATTTGCGCTCAACAGATAACAAGTTTGTAATGGCGATTGATCTGGGAAGAAATTCAATGTCAGAAGATGAAATTTCAAGAGCATTGAGAGACAGCGGAGCAGAAGAAGTCAACATTAAGCAATTTTAATGGAGTTTGAGAAAATGAAATTTAAAAATTTATATAAATATCTGTTAGTTGCTGCTGTAATCCTTACTGCTGCGGCTGGTTGCACAAGGGATCCTAATGATCCTGGTAAAGAGTATGCACCCAATATGTACTTGCCTGTTGGTTATGAACCATACAAACAGGAAAAGGCAAACCCTATTAATCCAATGGGTCTGACAATGAGATTACCTGTGGCCGGAACAGTGGCAAGACGTAATTATCAGACATCCTTCGGTGAAGCGGATTCTGTAAATACAGATTTGATGGTTTACAACATTCCTGCTGACAGCATCTCCATTTCAGAGCGTGTGTTGAAAAACCCTATTCCATTAAACGAAAATACTTTGGCAGAAGGCAAAGTACTTTACGACAGATATTGCCAGCATTGCCATGGCGCAACAGGAGCCGGAGACGGAAAAGTTGCAGCGATGTATAAAGGGGTTCCCAACTATGCAAGCGACGCCTACAAAAATCTAAATGAAGGTCACATTTTCCACGTCATTACGCATGGAAAAGCACGTATGTGGCCACATGGATCTCAGATCAATCCTGAGGAGCGTTGGAAGATTGTACATTATGTACAAAAATTGCAGAAGGGAGCTTAATTAGTTTTTGATAACAGAGAAATAAAATAAATAATGGCATCAGCACATTCGATTCCTTCTATTGAAGAACGGTTTGAATTTACTTCGGGGGCTAAAAGAAATTTAATTATTGGCGGTGGCATCGGCATAGCGTTAGTTGCATTAGGTGCTTTCCTGGCAGCTAATGGTGGCGGACACGAGGCTGCAGCACATGGTGCGGAAGCAGCTGCCGCAGTTGGACATGGGGCAGCAGGACATGGTGCTGCCGGACATGAAGCTGCTGCTGCGACGGGACATCACGAGGCTGGCTTGATGACTCGCATCTGGGCTAACCTTTGGGTAAATGGTGTTTATTTCACTGGTATGGCCGTTGTGGGAATGTTCTTTATTTCTTACAATTATCTGGCGCAAGCGGGATGGTCTGCTGTATTTAAAAGAGTTCCTGAGGCGTTACCAGCGTTTTTGCCATTTACGGGGATTGTGATGTTGTTAACGTTTATTTTCGGAGGTCACGATTTGTTTCACTGGACTCATGAAGGGCTTTACGAAGTAGGCGGACCTGAATATGATCCGATTATCGCTGGGAAAAGAGGCTTTTTGAATACACCATTCTTTGTTTTCAGACTTGTATTTTATTTCGCGGTATGGTATTGGTTGTGGCGTGTGATCCGTAATTTATCTTTGAAAGAAGATGAAATTGGCGGAACTGAGTTTTATGAAAAATCGATCCGGTTCGGAACTGCGTTCCTGGTAGTGTTTGGTGTTACTTCTTCGACTTCTGCATGGGACTTTGTTATGTCGATTGACACCCACTGGTTCAGCACAATGTTTGGATGGTATACGCTTGCTAGCTGGCACGTTGCTGGCCTTGCAGTAATCACTTTGGTTATTGTAATGCTGAGAGAGCGTGGATATTTGAGAGCAGTAAATTCAAGTCACCTTAGAGATTTAGGGAAATTCGTATTTGCATTCAGTATCTTCTGGACTTATGTGTGGTTTGCTCAATTCCTTTTGATTTACTACGCTAACTTACCGGAAGAAACGATTTACTTTTTGGAGCGTTTTAGAGGTCACGGTGGGTTTTTCAAGGCGCCATTCTTTATCACGTTGTTCCTGAATTTCTTCTTCCCATTCCTTGTTTTAATGACGCGTGATGCGAAGTATACACATTCAATTCTCAAAGTGGCTTGCTGGAGTGTGATTATTGGTCATTATATGGATTTTTATACCAATATAATGCCGGGTACGCTTGGAGCAAGTGCAGGTTTCGGTCCGTTGGAATGGGGTTTCTTCCTTATTTTTATATGTGCGTTTGGTTATTCAATTGCAAGTCAGTTAGAAAAGGCGAATTTGATACCAAGGAATCATCCAATGTTGGAGGAATCATTGCATCACGATATAGCCTAATTGCAAAACCCAGTTTATTATCATGAATATTATTATCGCATTAGTTGCTCTTGTTTTTCTGGTTCTCACAGGCGTTGTGATATCCAGGCTTCAGAATGTTCTCAAGAATGTAAATAAAACCGATTCGCCTGATGCGGAGCCGTCGGGTAATAAATGGAATGGTGCCATGTTTATCGTAATCCTCATTGTAGGAGCGATTGCGATCACTTGGTCTTATCTTCATGCCCGTGAGTTCTTTTTGCCTGAGGCGTCTTCGATTCACGGAAGGAGAACCGACGACCTGTTTTGGTTTTCAATGGGAATCTTGACGATTCCTTTCATCATCGTTAACTTCCTGATCTTCTTTTTTGCATGGAAATATCAGCATAAGAAAAATCACCGTGCATCATTCTATCCTGATAACCACAGACTTGAACTTATCTGGACGATCGTTCCGGCAATTGTAATGGCGCTTTTGGTATTTACAGGTTGGAAAGCATGGTCGGATATAACTTCTGATGCACCGAGAGATGCGGAAGTGATTGAAATCACAGGCAAGCAATTCAACTGGATTGCACGTTATGCTGGGATGAGCGATAATAAATTGGGAGACTATAACTATAAATTGATCGATTCTCAAAATGAGGTTGGTATAGATCTTTCTGATGAGAATTCTTTTGATGATTTCACCAATCCAAGTGAAATGCACATTCCTGTAAATCGTCCAGTGCTGCTTAAAATACGCGCCAGGGATGTTTTGCACAGTGTATTTATCCCTCACATGCGTGTGAAAATGGATGCTGTTCCAGGTATGCCGACTAAATTCTGGTTCGTGGCGGACAAGACAACAGCCGATATGCGCGCTGAAACAGGTAATGCTAATTTTGATTACGAAATTGCATGTACTGAGGTTTGCGGTCAGGGACACTTTTCAATGAAAATGCGATTGATAGTTGAAGACGAAGCGTCTTATAAGAAGTGGTGTGCTGAGCAAGCAACTTTCCTTCAAACTTACCCTGAATATCTTGCGAAAGTGCCAGAGAATTTGAAAGCGAAGGCGATGAAATATGTGCCAGCCGAAGCGGCAACTCCTGTTGATAGTTCAGCAACTTCCACAGGAGGAGCAGGAACAAGTACAAGTCTACGCTAATTTGTTAATTTAAATACATTAAAAGTATATGTCAGCTATTGAAGGATTGGAAACAGCTCATCACCACGAAACTGAGCATGAACACCACCATGAAGCACAAAACTTTTGGCAGAAATATATATTTTGTGAAGACCACAAAGTTATAGCGAAGCAATATTTGATCACCGGGATTTTGTGGGCGGTGATCGGGATTTCCATGTCAGTGATTTTCCGTATTCAATTGGGTTTGCCGGACTCTAATCTTTCCTGGCTAAAACCTGTCTTGGGCGGATGGATCAGTGATGCTGGTAAATTGGATCCTAATTTTTACCTCGCCTTGGTTACAATGCACGGAACCATCATGGTATTCTTTGTATTGACTGCCGGTCTGAGCGGAACATTCAGTAACTTCTTGATTCCTTTGCAAATCGGCGCACGCGATATGGCGTCTGGTTTCATGAACATGTTGTCTTACTGGTTTTTCTTCCTGGCCAGTGTTATCATGTTTGCGTCATTATTCTTGCAAGCTGGACCAGCAGCAGGTGGTTGGGTAATTTATCCACCATTGAGCGCACTGCCACAGGCACACCCAGGCTCAGGAATGGGTATGACGCTTTGGTTGGCTAGTATGGCATTTTTTATTGTATCTCAGCTTTTGGGTGGGATCAACTACATTACTACAGTTATCAACTTGCGTACAAGAGGAATGTCGTTCGACCGTCTTCCGCTAACGATCTGGTCCTTCCTTATCACAGCGGTTTTGGGTCTGATTTCTTTCCCTGTTCTTTTGTCATCTGTATTGCTTCTGATTTTCGACCGTCACTTCGGCACAAGCTTTTATCTGTCAGATATTTATATCAATGGCGAAGCCCTTCCTAACGTAGGTGGTAGCCCGATCTTGTTCCAGCATTTGTTCTGGTTCCTGGGTCACCCTGAGGTTTACATTGTACTATTACCAGGACTTGGTATCACCTCCGAAGTTATTGCAACCAACGCACGTAAGCCTATCTTCGGTTACCGTGCGATGATTGCATCCATGTTGGGTATTGCATTCCTTGCATTTATCGTATGGGCTCACCATATGTTTGTAACAGGTATGAATCCATTCCTTGGATCCGTATTTATGTTCCTTACATTGATCATTGCGGTTCCATCTGCTGTGAAAGGATTTAACTACATTACCACACTGTGGAAAGGAAACATTGTTTTCACACCTGGAATGTTGTTCTCGATCGGTCTTGTTTCGTTGTTCGTATCTGGTGGTTTGACGGGGATTATCCTTGGAAACAGTGCGCTTGACATTCAGCTTCACGATACTTACTTTGTTGTAGCCCACTTCCACCTTGTAATGGGAGCTGCATCTGCCTTCGGACTTTTCGCAGGCGTTTATCACTGGTTCCCTAAAATGTTTGGCAGAATGATGAATACGACTTTGGGTCAGATTCACTTCTGGTTGACATTCATTGGTATTTATCTTGTATTTATTCCGATGCACTATGTGGGTATCGCAGGTTTCCCACGCAGATACTACCAGTTCACCAGCTACGACTTTACGCATAAGTTTATGGACATGAACATGTTCATATCTATCGCGGCGATCTTGTCATTCCTTGCGCAGTTCATTTTCCTTTGGAACTTCTTTTACAGCATCTTCAAAGGTAAGAGAGCCCCACAGAATCCATGGAGATCCAACACATTGGAATGGACTACACCAATTAATCCTGGTCACGGAAACTGGGTTGGAGAGATCCCAGCAGTTTACCGCTGGTCTTACGATTACAGCAAGCCGGGCGCTAAGGAAGATTTCATTCCGCAAAACGTACCATATTCTCAAACACTGGAATCCAACTTCCCGCATGAGAATGAACTGATAGCCACAGAAAAGGCGATTGAGTCACAAAATTATAATGATCAGTTCAACGCACATTGAAATCAAGGCCAACCGACGGTTCCGTCGGTTGGCCTTGAATACTGTCATTGTACTCTATTTTCTTATTATAGCGGGTGGGGTAGTGAGGAGCACGGGCGCTGGAATGGGTTGTCCGGATTGGCCGCGTTGCTTCGGACGATGGGTTCCGCCGACTGAAATTTCGCAATTACCGGCCAACTACAAGGAAATTTACGGCGCTAAGCTAAAAGGAGAGATTGAATTTAATCCGGTTAAAACATGGATTGAATACGTAAACAGACTTCTGGGCGCTTTCACAGGGGTAATGATCTTCCTGACACTATTAGCCTCCATACCTTTCCTTAAATCCGGAAACAAGCGAATCTTCTATTACAGTTTGTCAGCGTTCATTCTGGTAGGATTTCAGGGGTGGCTGGGTGCCAAAGTTGTGTCCTTTGAATTGTTGCCGGTGGTTGTAACGCTCCATATGCTGTTAGCCATTGTGATCGTTTTTCTGCTTTTGTTTCTTTACACCTGGTCGGCTTATGCTGGCAACATTTTACAGTTGAAAGAGTCAAGCAAGAAGGCAATCGGTGGGATTGGCGTAGTAGTGATCACATTATCATTGATTCAGATCTTGCTTGGAACTCAGGTTAGGGAGGCAATTGACGAGGTGGTTCACAGGTTAGGTTATCAGGCGAGAAGCCAATGGATTGATGAGTTGGGTTTGAATTTTTATATACACCGATCCTTTTCAATTCTTCTTTTTGTTGTAAACCTTTATTGGATCAGCAAAATTTTTAAAGCGGAAGGCAGGTATTCGATAGCAGGAAGGATTGCAAATGCTTGCTTTTGTATATTGATAGTCGAAATTGCCACAGGGATTTTGATGGCTTATTTTGGAGTACCGGCATTTGCCCAGCCATTGCACCTTACATTTGCAATATTATTGATTGGCCTTCAATTTGTGATTTGGCTTGTCGTAAATGGAAATAAGTATTTAAAGTATTCGTCAGATATCCGTCTGGAAAAGAGTACGATTTAGAAACAAATAGTTGTAGTAATGATATCAGCTGAGGGAAGCTTAGGAGGCGTAGGGAAGTTAAGAGAGAGGATAGGCGTTTTATTTGAGTTGCTAAAATTCAGGCTGGCTTCGCTGATCGCATTTTCTGGTGCTATGGGTTACTGCCTGGGTGCGAAGGAAGTTGAGACGGGAAAGTTGGTGCTTTTCATCATTGCATCAATCGGAATCACCGGAGCAGCAAACATTATCAATCAGATTCTCGAAAAGGATTTCGATAAATTGATGAAGCGGACCGCCAACCGACCGTTGCCTAGTGGGCGCATTACGGTAGATCAGGCAATCATTTGGGCGGTTTTTCTGGGAATTACTTCCCTGGCGATTTTCGTGCTGGTGTTTAATCTCAGCACAGGTTTGATTTCGCTCTTGTCGCTGGTGCTGTATGGTTTTGTTTACACACCATTAAAAAGGGTTGGTCCGATAGCGGTTTTTGTCGGAGCTTTTCCAGGGGCATTTCCTCCGATGATTGGCTGGGTAGCAGCGACAAATCATTTCGGCTTAGAGCCGGGAATCTTGTTCGCGATTCAGTTCTTCTGGCAATTTCCACACTTTTGGGCGATTGCCTGGGTGCTTGATGAGGACTATAAAAGAGCAGGGTTTAAATTGCTTCCTGCCAACGGCCTGAAGGACGTTAATACGACATTGCAAATAATGATTTATACGGTGTTCCTGTTGCCGATTGGCTGGCTGCCTTACGAATTGGGTATGACCGGGATCAATTCGGCTTTTGTTGCAACCGTGTTTGGCGTTTTGTTCCTGGCTCAGACGTTCCATTTGATGCGCACTTGCACGGATAAAACGGCAAGGCAATTGATGTTCGGATCGTTTATATATTTGCCAATTGTGCAGATCGCGTTTTTGTTGGATAAATTGTGAAAATGAAAAATCAGTGAAAATGGAAAGTGTTCAGCAGTATAAAGTAGATAGAGAACCGCAGGAAACATTGGCAATGGATCCAATGAAATTTATTCTGTGGCTGTTTTTGGTTAGTATTATAATGTTATTTGCTTCTCAATCAAGTGCTTATTTGGTGAGAAGAGCCGAGGGGAACTGGTTGGAATTCTCAATGCCAACAATTTTCTGGTATAGCACAGGCGTTCTTTTAATGAGCAGCGCAGCTATGCAATGGGCGTTTTATTCGGCAAAAAAAGATCAGTTCAAACAATTGAAAATAGCAATTTCTATTACTTTTGTACTTGGTCTGGCGTTCCTTTGGATGCAATTTGAAGGATGGAAACAGCTGGTTGCCATGAATGTTTATTTCGTTGGAAACCCGTCTGGTTCGTTTTTTTATGTGTTCACAGGATTACACGGTTTTCACATCATCAGCGGATTAATTGTGTTGCTGTATTCTTTGACGGCCGCTTTTAAGTTGAAAGTGCACGCGAAGAATTTGAGACGCATTCAGATCTGTGCCAGTTACTGGCATTTTCTAGATTTACTTTGGTTATACCTTTTTGTTTTTTTATTGACTTTTAATTAATACTTTTTCAATGGCTGCAAATGTAACAACACCTGGCGCGGTAGAACCCAAAATGTGGATGGGGGGAATTGAGCCTATGAGAGCTAGTTATGGTAAACTGATGATGTGGTTTTTCCTTATCTCGGATACCTTTACTTTCTCAGCCCTGCTCGTTGCCTACGGTACAGCAAGGTTCGCCTTTCCGGCATTTTCCGGAAACGTGGATGACTTTACATTTTCAAACATGTATTGGCCGATTCCAGAAAAGGTGTACGAGGCGGTGCCTTTCCTTCACGGAATTTCTCTTCCCCTGGTCTTTGTGGGGATCATGACATTCATCCTGATCGCGAGTAGCGTGACGATGGTTCTTGCAGTAGAAGCAGGTCACCGTATGGACCGTGCCAATGTTGAAAAATATATGCTTTGGACAATCCTTGGCGGATTTACTTTCCTGGGCTGCCAGGCTTGGGAATGGGCTCACTTTATCCATGGAACGGATACAGGAAGTGTAATGAAAGTTATTGAAAACGGAGTTTGGGTCGATAAGACAATTTTTGGGGCAAACCTTACGGAAAACCAGTATGGTCCTCCTGCATTTGCTGACTTCTTTTTCTTTATCACGGGTTTCCACGGAACGCACGTATTTAGTGGTGTGATCCTGAACATTCTGATCTTCTTCCGTACTGCCACAGGTTTTTATGATAAGAGAGGAAGTTACGAAATGGTCGAGAAAGTTGGACTTTACTGGCACTTTGTAGACTTAGTGTGGGTATTCGTATTTACATTCTTTTATCTGGTTTAAATCATCCAATAATACTAATTCCTAATCAAATGTCGGAAGTACACCATATTCATAACCAGGATCCAAACGCAGGTGCTGAGCAACGTAAAGCAATCTGGAAAACCTTTTGGATTCTCCTTATCCTGACTGCCGTAGAATTCCTTATCGCATTCACGGTTCCTCACGGAATATTGAAGGTCACCATTTTCATTGTGATGACGATTGTTAAAGCGTTCTATATCGTGGGTGAATTCATGCACTTAAAGCATGAAACGAAGTCACTGATCTGGTCGATTCTGGTTCCCGTTATCTTCGTAGCCTGGTTAATTTTGGCGCTTATGTTGGAAGGTAATGCGATTTTTGAAGCCATATTCGATTAAATAATACGCATGAAGAATTTTCCCAAGGCCGGATTACTGATCGTAACATTAGTAATACCGGCTTTGATTTTTGTACTACTCAGACTTTTCGCAACCAATCATTACGATCTTCCCTATTTCAATCCGGAGATTGGTAACGATGGAAAGGTGTTGATAGCAAATGGAGATACTGTTTTTCGCAAGCAGTCAGTGGTGCAACTGTCATCGGGGAGTTATGATATTGCAAATCAAATTACGGTAATCAGTTTTTTACCAAAAAATTGCGCGGATAGTTGCAAGCTTGGGCTGTCAAACCTGAAAAGGATCTTTGATATGCGCAGCGAGACCAATAACCTCACTATTAAGACGCTTACCGAAGATAGTTTAGCCACTTCCTCAACCTATCCGATTGAGTTGGGTAAGGAGGGATGGGAAACTTGGAAAGCTTCAGTAATGGACGCCGAACGTTTGTTGGCGTTGCCATCTTCGCAAGATACCTCTGAACTTTATCCGATCGAAAGCAGGTTAATGTTGATAGATAGCAGAGGCTACACCAGAGGTTACTACAATGGGATGGATCCCGAGGAGATTGATCGCCTGATGGCGGAAATAAAGATTTTAAATTACGAGAATAAAGCAAGTGCTGATAAATAGTTATGGCTTCATTGGTATTAGAAAAGAAATCCAAATACGAACGCATTATCAACATTCTCGCCATTGTGATCCCGATTGCGGTTGCGGCGTTGTTAGGCATTCGGCAGAAAGTTGAGTTAGGAGCGTGGACGAAGGTTCTGCCTCATGTTATCGGGGTAATCAACACGCTGACGGCGGTGTTTTTGATTGCAGGGTTTTATTTTGTCAAAAACAATAACATTAGTGCGCACCGCAAGGCGATGACAGGTGCATTTTTGTTGGGAGCTGTATTTTTGGTTTGTTATATTTTATATCACATTTCGAATCAATCCACGCCTTTTGGTGGCGAAGGCGTTGTGCGGCCGATCTATTACTTTTTATTGATTTCACACATTACATTGTCTATTGTAGTCGTTTGGTTTGTGTTGCGTGCGGTGTATTTTGGTTATACTAATCAAATTATTGAACACAGAAAGGCTGTGAAATGGGCTTTTCCTATCTGGCTTTACGTGAGTATCAGTGGCGTTGTGGTTTACCTGATGATTAGTCCTTATTATGTATGAAAAAGTTTAAGATCATATTCGGTTTTGTAATGCTGTTTGTGCTCTCAGGCGTCGATACCTGGGCGCAATGTGCGATGTGCCGCGGTTCTGTGGAAAGTTCTATGGGAAATGGCAGGAACAATGTAGGTGTCGGGCTTAACACCGGCATTATGTTTCTATTCGTGATGCCTTACTTATTGGTTGGGGTAATTGGCTACCTATGGTATCGGAATAGCAAAAAGAATTTACAGGAACGCCAGTTCATCGCTTCCCGTGTGAAGCAGGCTTATCAAGGCTAGGACTTAGGATAATGATATGACAAGCGAGGCAAACTGCTTCGCTTTTTTTATGTCCAATCTGAATGCATAAAAAATGTTATCAAAGGGCGTAGAAAAGCGTTCCAGTGTCTTTAATGAGAAAACTGGGATTATGCGACTGTTAATTTTACTCATATTGCTTCTGAATAGTGCCTTAGCAAATGCACAGACAATTTCCACTTCAAAACCCTGGACTTTCTGGTGGTGGATGGGCAGTGCGGTGAATGAGAAAGACATTACGGCTCAATTGGAGTACTTTCAAAGATCAGGAGTTGGTGGCGTACACATTATCCCCATTTATCAGGTTAAGGGTTACGAATCACAATCCGTTCCGTTTTTGACGCCCAAATGGTTGGATCTGATGCAGTATACAGTGCGCGAAGGCAAGCGGCTGGGACTGGGTGTTGATATGACGACAGGAACCGGCTGGCCATTTGGTGGTCCCAATGTTTCGCCGGAGCTCGGGGCGACGCAAATGCTGGTTAAAAATGGAGCTATCGCCATTGAACCCACAAAACAAAAAGTAAAACGTGCGGCGCCAGGTGGAGAAGGATTGGTCCTCGATCCATTTCATGCGACCGCAATGCCACGCTATCTTACGAGGTTCGATTCTGCGTTTGCTAATAGAAAAGATTTGCCGCGTTCCATGTACAATGATTCCTATGAGGCTTATGGAGCTAACTGGACCGACGATTTTTTGCAGGAATTTAAAAAAAGACGCGGTTATGAACTGGGTGAAAATCTGGCCTTACTGACTGATTCAACTGGAAAGGCCGGCTCAGATCTTGTCCGGATCGATTACCATCAAACATTATCGGAGTTATTGAGAGAGCGCTATGCCAAGCCCTGGACCGATTGGAGCACGAAACACGGTTTTCTGACCAGATATCAGGCGCACGGTTCGCCCGGAAACCTGCTCGACCTGTACGACACCGCTGACATTCCGGAAACTGAATCTTTTGGAACCAGCCGTTTTTCAATTCCCGGGTTACGCATCGATCCTGATTATTCCATCGACCAGTTTGGGACACCTGATCCGTTGGCAATGAAATTTGCCTCATCGGCAGCACATTTTTCTGGCAAGAAGCTTGTGAGTTCCGAAACCGGAACATGGCTTGCCAACCATTTCAAAGTTTCGCTGTCGCAGGTCAAGCCGCAGATCGATGAGCTTTTCACGGCGGGTATTAACCACATTTTTTATCATGGGAGCACTTATTCACCTGCTCAGGAGCCATTTCCGGGCTGGTTATTTTACGCTTCCACGAACTTTGGATCGACCTCACATTTCGCTGAACACTTTCCCCTGCTAAATAAATACGTACAGCGCTGCCAGGAGCTGCTTCAAAACAGTAAGTCGGACAACGATGTGCTGGTGTATTTTCCGATACATGACCTTTGGGCAACCAAAGCGAAGTCGTCCGGCAATGTGCATTTACTCGAAGTGCATCACGTGGATCGCTGGCTTCTGGATTTGCCTTTTCGTAAGCTTGCACAGCAACTTTGGAAAAGAGGTTTTGGATTTGACTATGTTTCAGATTTGCAATTGAGCCGTTTAAAGCTGGATAGTAATGGTAATCTCACCAGCGGAAACGCAGTTTATAAATCCATAATAATACCCTCAAGCACCTATATGCCCGGGGAAACATTAAAAGAATTACAACGACTCGCCGGGAACGGAGCAAAGATTATATTCCAAAACCACATGCCGGAAAAAGCAACCGGTTACGCTGTCGAGACTGAAAGGCAAAACAGCTTTGAGAATGAGTTAGTAATGCTGAAAAAAGAAAAGAATGTCCGCATTTCGAATGATATTGAAAAAGAATTAGTGGCAAGCGGAGCACTTCGGGAATCGTTCGCAGATAATGGGTTGACATTTATCCGTAAAAAAACACAAGACAACAAACGACTTTACTTTGTCAGTAACTTGGCTGATCATTGTAAGGAAGGTTGGATTAAAGTCAGCAATGTCGGCGGGCTTGAAAAATTTGATGCACTGGATGAAAATGCAACCTGGAAGCCAGTTCCGCGAAATGGAGATGCCATTTATTTAAAGCTTTTGCCAGGACAATCATGTTTTTTACGAGAAACAGCAAAAAATACAGGCACAGGGAAAGCGAACATTGCCGATAAGCAATTTGAAATAAAAGGTAATTGGAATCTGAAATTTCTAAAAGGCCGGCCTTCGATCCCAACCTCCGCCAATCTGAACGAACTCAAAACCTGGACAAGCCTGCCTGATTCCGCAGTTTTCTTCTCAGGGACAGCCAGATACGAAATTCACTTCGATTGTCCTGACAATCTAATGAAGACTGACGCTAAAATTCTGGACCTTGGCGATGTGCGAGAAGTGGCCACGGTAAAACTGAACGGTAAGCCCATAGGAACAGCTTGGAGCATTCCTTTCCAATTGGGTTTTACAGATAAGCTTAAATCAAAGGATAACGTGCTTGAAATTGAGGTTACCAATCTTTCAGCCAACTATATGCGCCTGAGGGACACGCAAAAGCCCGATTGGAAAAAATTTCATGACATTAACATTGTCGATATCACTTATAAAAAGTTTGACGCGACAAAATGGGAGCCTATGCCATCAGGTTTGCTGGGACCAGTGAAAATCCTTTTCCACTAATACTACTCCCAAAGCGGGTAATGTTCAAGCTGGATTTGCCTGCCAAAGAATATGTTTGTCGATTGTTCAAAGGACAGCGTGTAGTCGGACACGTAAAATGCGCGCTTGCCTTCTCCCTTTTCATTAACCAGATAATGTTGTTCGAGCCAGGATTTTAATGAAAAAGCCACGATCTCGGATGTGTCGAGGATTTCTACATTGCTTTTATAGAATTCACCGATCTGATTTTTGATCAGCGGATAATGCGTGCAGCCAAGAATCAATGCTTCAATATCTGTCAGCGAAGGATCAGACAAATAGCTGGTTATAATGCTTTCACTAATGTTATTATCAAAAAAACCTTCCTCGATCATAGGTGCCAGCAAGGGAGTAGCCAGTGATTTTAACTGAATATTTTTACCCAAAGCATCCACTTTCTTTTTATATACATTGGAAAGGACCGTTTGCTTTGTTCCGATCAGGCCGATAGTCTTGCCGTCATAATGTTCCTTAATGTAATCCACCACCGGATCAATTACATTCAAAACCTTCGCCTTACTACCCACATATTCCCGCACCAGCTCATAAGCCGCCGCAGAAGCCGAATTGCAGGCAATGAGGATCAACTTGCAATTTTGCTGCAGAAGCATGTTGCAAATTTTGATAGAATAAGCTTGAATTGCCGCCTGAGACTTATCGCCGTAGGGAAGGTGCGCCGTGTCGCCAAAATAAATTGTATTCTCTTGCGGCAGAAGCCTGGTAACTGCACTGGCAACGGTCATCCCGCCAATGCCACTATCAAAAATCCCAATCGGCGCCGAAGAATCAAACATAATGGAAGAAGTAAATCTTTTTGACTAAGAATATTTGGTCCAAAACTAAAGGAACGGTTTGAATAACTTTTCAAAAATTAGACCTATTCAGAAATTTTTTGGAAATGCATGCAACCCGACGATGTGGAATGCGCATCTTGCTATTGAAACCACCAAATGAATGGGTCGACTTTTATCACTTTTCAGTAACGAAGCACAGCTGCTCAAAGCACTTAGGAAGGAAGATCCTAAGGCTCAGCGACAGTTGTACGATAAATACAGCGCTCGCATGCTGGCTTTATGTTTTCGTTATATCTGTGATGACATGGCGGCTGAGGATGTGATGGTTGAAGGTTTTATAAGAGTGTTTGCCAAAATAGAGCAGTTCAGCGAAGAAGGCAGTTTTGAAGGCTGGATCCGTCGGATTATGGTAAATGAGGCGCTGGGTTATTTAAGAAAACAAAAACGAATCCTCGAAGACACGCTGTCAGAAGAGGCCAATAACATTCCGGATTATGCACACGCTGATCAGAATCTGGAAACGCAGGAATTGTTGCAATTGATTGAGTCGCTGCCAACAGGATATAGGACGGTTTTCAATTTATATGCCATTGAAGGTTATCCGCACATTGAAATTGCGCAAATGCTTGGCATAACAGAAAGCACATCCAAGTCGCAGTTGCACCGGGCAAGGGCAATGCTGCAAAAAATGGTGGCGGATTGGGAAAATGATTTTAAAAAAAAAGTAGTATATGAAAAAGCATCCGGTTGATGATCTTTTCAAGCGCAGGCTTTCGGAGTTCGAAAAAAAGCCATCTGCCGCTGCCTGGGAAAAAATTCAGACAAGCACAAAAAAAGAGCGCAGGCTTGCGGGTTGGGTCTGGTATGCCGCAGCGAGCGTTGTCATCACGCTTGTAGCAGGTTATATCGTTTGGAATAGTGAGCGCTCCAATATTGAAACGATTGGTAAGGAGGAGAAAATCGCAGTTATTTCTAAACAAACGGAAATAGCAAAGGAAAGGGAAATCGTTCAGGAACATCAAGTTGAAAAGATTCCGGTTCCTGCTAAGGAGATTCAAGTTTCTTCTGAGGACATTGCGTTAAATGAGAAGAAAAAGCCATTACAGCATCCAGGTAATGCGAGGCCAAATGCGAAGGAACCGATTTCTGTTAATAAGCCCATTCAGAGCATTGAACCTCAAAACCTGGCAATAAATGATGTTGAATTAGAGAAAGAGCCTGTTGCTAAGTTGCCAGCGATCGAGAAAAGTGCCCCGATAGCAGAAGAAGTTTTGGCGGCCAAGATCACGCCAATGCCGGTTGAACAAACCAGAGTTGTTGTGGTGGCCGTGGAGACCAGTGATCAGGATGAGGATAAACCCAAGTCTTCTAAATTTTCAAAAGTATTTCGTCAGCTAAAAAATGCGAGAGCGGGCGAGCGCGTGGATTGGGAAGAAGTGGGTTTTAATCCAAAAAGCCTCGTTGCGAAAGTAGACGACCGTTTGCGCAACGGAGAAGAAAAAGTGTCGGAAAAGTATCATAACCTCAAAGACAAAACAAAACTTTAAAATCACAGCCATGAAACTGAAATTATATATTGCCGGCCTATTCCTTGTTTTTGGAATGAATGTGTATGCAGGCGCTCTGAAACCTGCACAACAAAATACCCCACAGGAGAAAGATTCAATTATCGTGACCTTTGGCGACAGGACAAGACTCATTATCTATGGAGAAGACCGCAAGGAACTAGAAAAGATCATGAAGTATGACCTGAACACATTGTTGAAGGACTTGAAAATCAGGCTTGATAGTACCGATGCAGACACCACTTATTTGCGGGAGGAGATTAATGGCAGTAAATATTTGAAAGATAAATCGAATGACGAGGATTATGTAAGAATTGGCCTGCGGGGAATCCACATTAAAAATGGGGACACAGAAGTCAAAATTAATGCGAAGGGAGTCGAGGTGGAGGACGAGGATGATGACAACGATAAATCAGATTCAAATTACAGGCGCACGGGCAAGCGTTTCTATCGATCGGGCGGTGGTTCCAGTCCGCGAAAAGGGTTTAATATCGCATTAGGCCTCAATACTTACGGCACAAATGAAACGACGCCAGGCTTCTCTAAGGACGACTATGACCTTAAACCATTTGGATCCCGATATATCAGCTTAGGCTATATTGCGAGTACAACCATTGCAAAAGGCAAAAATGCGCGCCTTCACCTTGATTTTGGGGTTGATTTCTCCTGGTACAACTTGATGTTCGATGGGAATAATACAGTTGCGAAAGATTCGCTTCAAATTAGTTTTCCACTTGTTACCAATGAAAACGGCGAAGAGATTGAGATGAAAAAGAGCAAGCTCACTGTTCCTTACGTAAACATTTCATTCATGCCGACGCTTAGTTTCTCCCGATCATTCATCTCATACATTAGCGCAGGCGTTTACGGAGGCTACCGGTTAGGCAGCTATACCAAGTTAAGACGTGAGGGAAGCAAGGATGTAGACCATGTCAGAAAAAACTTTTACATTGAAGATCTGAGATATGGCCTGTCCGCAGAGCTAGGAATCAGAAATTTCCCGGATTTCTTTGTCAACTATGATTTCAATAATCTCTATCAGGATGGCAAAGGACCGTCTGTAAGGATGCTTAGTTTTGGGGTAAGGTTATTTTAAGAGAGTTCAAATGTGCGTAATAGCGGTTTAAAACAATGTATTTTGTTTGAGCCGCTATTTTTCTTTATTTTTTTTTCAAAAGAATTTGAGAATTTAAGAAAAGGGCTTAATTTTGCGACTCCAAAAAGTGAGACAAGCGGTTTTCACGGTTGTGTTGAAATGTTGATTGGGGGTGTACCAGAGCGGCCAAATGGGGCAGACTGTAAATCTGCTGGTGTATGCCTACGGTGGTTCGAATCCATCCGCCCCCACAGTTAATGCCAAAATGAGCTTTTGAAATCACCAGTTTCAGGAGAAGGCAAAAACAAATGCGGAAGTAGCTCAGCTGGTAGAGCGATAGCCTTCCAAGCTATAGGTCGCGAGTTCGAACCTCGTCTTCCGCTCATTTAAAACACCATCGAAGCGATTAGCGAAAACATTCATTAGATACTTTTTCGCTAATCGCTTTTTGGTTGTAATAGCCCAGAATTGCTTAACGTAGCATTTCAAATGTATTGAAATTTTGCTTTTGTAGCTCAGGGACGGTCCGCCGCGCGGTAGAGCACTTCCTTTGTAAGGAAGAGGTCAGGGCGGTTGTGCGGAATTGTTTAAGGTAGCATTTCAGATGTATTGAAATTTTGCTTTTGTAGCTCAGGGGTAGAGCACTTCCTTGGTAAGGAAGAGGTCAGGGGTTCAAATCCCCTCAAAAGCTCGGATGAATGTTTAAAACGTTCTTTTGCTTTTAATTGTTAATATAAATTGGCAGTTAGTAAGACAAGATTTTGATCCTTGTATTTAGTTAAATTGATTTTGGGGTGCTTGGCTAGTGTAAGCTAAACAGGATCAATCATTAGTGTTTAATAAATTGTAACTTTTAATTTTAAGCGTACTTAAGTCATGGCAAAAGAGACGTTTGACCGCTCGAAACCCCACGTAAATATTGGTACTATCGGGCACGTTGACCACGGTAAAACTACCCTTACTGCAGCTATCACAACTGTGTTGGCGAAAAAGGGTTTAGCAGTACTTCGCGATTTCTCATCAATTGATAATGCTCCTGAAGAGAAAGAGCGTGGTATTACGATTAACACATCCCACGTTGAGTATTCGACAGCAAACCGTCACTATGCTCACGTTGACTGTCCAGGTCACGCGGATTATGTAAAGAACATGGTAACTGGTGCTGCTCAGATGGACGGCGCTATCATCGTAGTTGCTGCTACTGATGGACCAATGCCACAAACTCGTGAGCACATTCTTTTGGCTCGCCAGGTTGGTGTTCCTCAGCTTGTGGTGTTCATGAACAAAGTGGATATGGTTGATGATCCAGAACTTCTTGAACTTGTTGAAATGGAAATCCGTGAGCTTTTGAGCTTCTACGATTACGATGGAGACAACATTCCTGTAATCCAAGGTTCTGCTTTGGGTGGTTTGAATGGCGAAGAAAAATGGGTTAAAACGATAGAAGAATTGATGGACGCTGTTGACAGCTACATTCCAATTCCTCCACGTATGACTGATCTTCCTTTCCTTATGCCTGTTGAAGACGTATTCTCGATCACTGGTCGTGGAACTGTTGCAACTGGTCGTATTGAAAGAGGAGTAATCAACTCTGGTGAAGCAGTTGATATCCTAGGAATGGGTGCAGAAGGTCTTAAATCAGTAGTAACTGGTGTTGAGATGTTCCGTAAGATCCTTGACCGTGGAGAAGCTGGTGATAACGTAGGTCTTTTGCTTCGTGGTATCAACAAAGAAGATATCCGTCGTGGAATGGTAATCTGCAAGCCAGGTTCAGTTAAGCCTCACGCTGCATTCAAAGGCGAGGTTTATGTACTTTCGAAAGAAGAAGGTGGACGTCACACTCCATTCTTTAACAAATACCGTCCTCAGTTTTACTTCCGTACCACGGACGTAACAGGTGAAATTTCTCTTCCAGCTGGTGTAGAAATGGTTATGCCTGGTGATAACATCACAATTGATGTGAAATTGATTAACAAGATTGCTATGGAAAAAGGTCTTCGTTTCGCGATTCGTGAAGGTGGACGTACCGTAGGTGCTGGTCAGGTAACTGAAATTCTTGACTAATCAAGATTAGCATATTAAAACAAGTGCATTTCTCATGAGATGCACTTGTTTTTTATAATAAAATCGTATCTTTGCAGCCCGAAAGTACCGGGTCGTTCGATAAACGGGTGTAGTTCAAGGGTAGAATAGCGGTCTCCAAAACCGTTGATGGGAGTTCGAATCTCTCCACCCGTGCATATTAAAAGGAAAAATGGAAAAATTTACTTCTTTTTTGAAAGCTTCCTGGGAAGAAATCACCCAGCACGTAACATGGCCTCCTTTTAACGAGCTTCAGGCTAATACGACATTAGTGCTTGTCGGTTCCCTCATTTTTGCCTTCGTTGTAGGCATTATGGACTTTGTCTTTGAGAATGCACTGAATCTGTTTTATCAGTCTTTCTAAGGCTATTTTTATTATAGTGGCAACCCCCGGAATGGTATGAGTAGTCTAAATTGGTTTGTATTGAGAGCGGTGTCTGGACAAGAGAAGAAAATCAAGTCCTACATTGAAAATGAAATCGCTCGGCAGAAACTGGATGAATTCGTTCCGCAGATCCTGATACCTTCTGAGAAGATATATGAAATGCGTAACGGTAAGAAAAGGGTTAGAGAAAAAAACTTCTTTCCTGGTTACATTATCATTTCAGCGGATTTGTCAAAAGGAGAGGTTTTGCACATTATAACCAGTATTCCTGGTGTTATAGGCTTCCTCGGAAGTGCAGAAGGTAACTCAAAAGTTCCTGTGCCGCTTCGTCAATCTGAGATCAACCGGATTTTAGGTAAAGTAGACGAAGCTGAGCAGCACGAAGAAGCACCAAGCATGTCATTTATCAGAGGGGAAACTGTCAAAGTTGTTGATGGTCCTTTCAGCGGATTTATCGGCGTGGTTGAAGAAGTATTCGACGAGAAGAAAAAACTCAATGTAGTTGTAAAAATATTCGGGCGTAATACACCCGTGGAACTCAGTTACGCACAAGTAGAAAAGGATAGTTGAAAGAGTAACGGGCAGGGTAAGCTTCCACTTGCATGTTAAGCCGTTAAACAATCAATGAACCGACAAATTACAAAACAATGGCAAAAGAAATAGGTGGATACGTCAAACTACAGGTAAAAGGTGGCCAAGCCAACCCTTCACCTCCAATCGGTCCTGCATTAGGATCGAAAGGTTTGAATATCATGGAGTTTTGCAAGCAATTCAATGGCCGTACCCAGGATAAAATGGGTGTGGTATTGCCGGTAGTTATTACATACTATAAGGATAAGTCTTTTGACTTCGTCATTAAGACCCCCCCGGCCGCGATTCTGCTTCTGGAAGCATCAAAAGTAAAGACAGGTTCGGCTCAGCCAAACCGTTTGAAAGTAGGTTCGGTATCATGGGATCAGGTTCGTACGATCGCTGAGACTAAAATGCCAGACTTAAACTGCTTTACAATTGATTCTGCTATGAAAATGATTGCGGGAACGGCTCGTAGTATGGGTATTACTGTAGCAGGCAAGGCCCCGTGGGAAGAAAACAACTGAGCGTAAAAATATTTATACGCTGAAAGAAACAAAGAACATGGGAAAATTAACCAAAAAGCAAAAAGAAGCTCTTTCGAAATTCGACGCAAATCAAGTTTATTCTCTTGAACAAGCAGCGGACGTCCTTAAGACGATTTCTTATACCAAATTTGATTCTTCCGTGGATATCGACGTTCGTTTGGGCGTAGATCCTCGTAAGGCTGATCAAATGGTACGTGGCGTGGTAACATTGCCACACGGAACCGGAAAAGAAGTTCGTGTATTGGTTTTGTGTACTCCAGATAAGGAGGCAGAAGCGAAAGAAGCAGGAGCAGATTTTGTTGGTCTTGATGAATATATCCAAAAGATAGAACAAGGCTGGACAGACATCGACGTAATTATCACAATGCCGAGTGTAATGGCAAAAGTGGGACGGTTAGGTAAGGTTTTAGGTCCTCGCGGATTGATGCCAAACCCTAAATCAGGAACGGTAACACCGGACGTAGCGAAAGCTGTGAAGGAAGTAAAAGCAGGTAAGATTGATTTCAAAGTTGATAAAACAGGAATCATTCACGCAAGTGTTGGTAAAGTTTCCTTTGGAAACGAGCAGCTTGTTCAAAATGCTACAGAAGTTATCAATACTCTGGTTCGCCTTAAACCATCTTCGGCAAAAGGAACTTACGTAAAAAGCATTCACTTGTCAAGTACGATGAGCCCGGGTGTTACTATTGATAAAAACACGATTCCAGGATTATAATATGACACGGGAAGAGAAAGCAGTAATTATAGACGAGTTAAGTCAAAAATTCGCTAGCACCCCATACTTCTATATCACCAGCGCAAACGGAATGTCTGTCGGTGAAACAAACCAGCTAAGAGGCCTTTGCTTCGAACGCGGTGTGGAGTATCGTGTTGTTAAGAATACATTGATTAAGAAAGCACTAGAAACATTAGATACGGATTATTCCTCTTTTGACGAAGTTTTGAAAGGATTTTCCGGAGTTATGTTTCACCCGGAGTCAGGTAAGGTTCCTGCACAATTGATTAAGGAATTCAAGAAGAAATCAGGTACTGACAAGCTTAAATTCAAAGGAGCTTCTGTTGATTCATCTGTTTTCGTTGGTGAAAGCCAGCTTGACGTTCTGATCGCTCTGAAATCAAAACAAGAAATGATCGGAGAGATTATCGGATTGTTGCAATCGCCTGCTAAGAATGTTATCGGCGCCCTACAAAGCGGTGGAAACAAATTGGCTGGTATTTTGAAGACCTTGTCTGAGAAAGAAGACTAATATTAATAGCCAGGCTGAGCTCTCCGGGACAAAAAATGGAGCTTTTAAAATCATCTTATTGTATAATCAAAAAATCTAAATAAAAATGGCAGATTTGAAAGCTTTCGCAGAACAGCTTGTTAACCTTACGGTTAAAGAAGTGAACGAATTGGCTACAATTCTTAAAGACGAGTACGGTATTGAGCCTGCAGCGGCTGGTGCGGTAATGGTAGCAGGTCCTGCTGCTGGTGGTGGTTCTGATGCTCCTGCAGCAGAAGAGAAAACATCTTTTGATGTGATCTTGAAAGCAGCTGGTGCAAGCAAACTTGCTGTTGTGAAATTGGTTAAAGACCTTACTGGTCTTGGCTTGAAAGAAGCGAAAGAACTAGTTGACGGCGCTCCTAAGCCTGTTAAAGAAGGAGTTGCAAAAGACGAAGCAGAAGCTTTGAAAAAACAACTTGAAGAAGCAGGTGCAGAAGTTGAAGTGAAGTAATTTGCTTTATACCAATAGCCTATAATTCTAAGGAATGAGGCCTGATTTACGTCAGGTCTTTTTCCTATTTATGTGTATACCAAACGAAAAATAATTTTTTTGCGTTTGTACTTAGATAGCCCTTCTTTTATTCCGGGTTTATCATTCTTCTTTTCAAATAATTTGCGCGAAACACTTCTTTACTCGTAGGAAAGGAGAATAGGGGCAGTTATTTATCTCTACGAGGCAATAGATTAGGTTTAAAACTAATTATTACGATTGCGGCGCGTAAAGGTTACTCCGGCGCATTAGTTTTTCTACTAACCCAAATCAAACATAGCCTTGGCTACAATTAAAGCAACAACACCTAGAAAAAACTTTTCAAGGATCAATCAGATTATCGATTATCCGGATTTGCTAGGAATCCAGGTTCAATCATTCCGGGATTTCTTCAGTCTTGATACGTCGGTAGAAGATCGTTCGGGAGAAGGATTGTACAAAGTTTTCGCAGAGAACTTTCCTATTGCCGATTCACGCGACAATTTCGTGCTGGAGTTCATTGATTATCTTCTTGAACCACCGAAATATTCAGTCGATGAATCGATTGATCGCGGACTGACTTATGCAGTGCCGTTGAAAGCAAAGTTACGTTTGATCTGTAATGATGCTGATCATGAAGAATTTGAAACCATTGAGCAGGAAGTTTTCTTAGGAAACATTCCTTACATGACCGAAAGAGGTTCTTTCGTAATCAATGGTGCTGAGCGCGTTATCGTTTCACAACTTCACCGCTCACCAGGTGTGTTCTT
Organism: Dyadobacter sp. CY351; assembly: GCF_021502625.1. NCBI lineage: Bacteria > Pseudomonadati > Bacteroidota > Cytophagia > Cytophagales > Spirosomataceae > Dyadobacter > Dyadobacter sp. CY351. The sequence continues at coordinate 282,608 of NZ_JAKFFU010000011.1, forward strand.
CTCTATGAGCAAGCACACCAACGGTTCTAAATTGTACTCTGCGCGGATTATTCCATTCAAGGGATCTTGGATTGAATTCTCGACAGACGTTAACAATGTGATGTACGCGTACATCGACCGTAAGAAAAAATTCCCGGTTACAACATTGCTTCGCGCCATCGGTTTCGGATCTGATAAAGATATCCTTGACCTTTTTGGATTGTCAGAAGAAATCAGTGCAACGCCGACAAACTTGAAAAAAGCTGTTGGCCGTCGCTTGGCTGCAAGGGTTTTGAGAACCTGGACAGAAGATTTCGTTGATGAAGATACTGGTGAGGTTGTTTCTATTCAACGTAACGAAGTGTTACTTGAGCGTGATTCGACTATTTCTGCTGAGGACATTGAAGTAATCGTGGAATCAGGACAGAAATCTGTCATCCTGCACAAAGAAGATATGAATGTTGCGGATTATAACATTATCTATAATACGCTTCAAAAAGATAGCTCAAACTCTGATAAAGAGGCAGTTGAGCAAATTTACCGCCAATTGCGTAATGCTGAGGCACCTGACGAACAAACTGCTCGCGATGTAATCCAGAGCTTGTTCTTCAGTGACAAACGTTACGATCTTGGTGATGTTGGCCGTTACAGGATCAACAAAAAATTAGGTTCTGACACAAGTTTGGACGTTCGCGTGCTTACAACAGGCGATATCGTTTCTATCGTGAAGTATCTGATCGGTTTGATCAATGCGAAAGCGGTTGTCGATGATATTGACCACTTGTCAAACCGTCGTGTGCGTACAGTAGGCGAGCAGCTTTATGCTCAGTTTGGTGTAGGTCTTGCACGTATGGCCCGTACCATTAAGGAGCGTATGAACGTGCGTGATAATGAGGATTTCAAGCCCGTTGATTTGATCAATGCGCGGACATTGTCTTCTGTTATCAACTCATTCTTTGGTACAAACCAATTGTCGCAGTTCATGGATCAAACCAATCCATTGGCTGAGATTACGCATAAGCGTAGAATGTCGGCACTTGGGCCAGGTGGTCTTTCTCGCGAAAGAGCTGGTTTCGAGGTTCGTGACGTTCACTACACGCACTACGGTCGTCTTTGTACGATTGAGACTCCGGAAGGACCGAACATTGGTTTGATTTCATCCCTTTGCGTTTTCGCAAAAGTGAATGGAATGGGCTTTATCGAAACACCTTATCGCGTAATCGATGGTGCTGGTAAGCTAACCGATGAGCTTATATATATGACTGCCGAAGAAGAAGATTCCAAATACATTGCACAAGCAAACGCTTCTGTGGATGACAAAGGAAACTTTACGGTAGAAAAAATTAAGACGCGTTTCGAAGGTGACTTCCCAATGGTTGATCCGTCGCAAGCATCGTTTATGGACGTTGCTGCGAACCAGATTGTTTCGGTTGCTGCTTCATTGATTCCTTTCTTGGAACATGATGATGCTAACCGTGCCTTGATGGGATCTAACATGCAGCGTCAAGGTGTTCCATTGTTGCGCCCACAAGCGCCTATCGTTGGAACTGGCCTTGAAAAACGTGTTGCAATGGATTCAAGAGCACTAGTTGTTGCAGAAGGCGACGGTGTCATTGAATTTGTAGATGCTAAGAAAATCGTTGTTAAATACGACAGAACAGATGATGAGCGCCTTGTAAGCTTCATTGAAGACAGTGTTTCTTACGATCTTGTTAAATTCCGTCGTACCAACCAGGACACTTGCCTTAACCTTCAACCAATGGTTCTTAAAGGCCAGAAGGTGAAAAAAGGTGAAGCACTTTGCCAGGGATATGGTACAGAAGGTGGTGAACTTGCATTGGGCCGTAACCTTTTGGTTGCGTTCATGCCTTGGCAGGGATACAACTTCGAGGATGCGATTGTAATCTCTGAGAAAGTGGTTCGTGAAGATATCTTTACTTCTATTCACATTGAAGAATTTGAATTGGAAGTGCGTGATACAAAACGCGGTGAAGAAGAACTTACTGCTGAGATTCCAAACGTAAGTGAGGAAACTGTTAAAAATCTTGACGAAAATGGTATCGTTCAGGTTGGTACAGAAGTAAAAGAAGGAGATATTTTAATTGGTAAGATTACTCCAAAGGGAGAATCGGACCCGACTCCGGAAGAAAAACTGCTTCGTGCGATCTTTGGTGATAAAGCGGGTGATGTGAAGGATGCTTCTAAGAAAGCGCCGCCATCGATGAAAGGTGTGGTTATTGACACTAAACTTTTCTCTCGCCCAACCAAAGAAGAGCGTGCTAAACACAAAGACGAGCTTCGTCTGTTGATGAAAAAATACGGACGTGAGCTTACTGCGCTTCGTGGTCGTATCATTGAGAAGTTGGTTGCATTGGTTGACGGTAAAACAAGCCAGGGTGTTAAACACAAGTTTGGCGATGAGTTAGTTAGCAAAGGAATGAAGTTCAATGTGAGAAATATCTCGGAGAACTTGTTCCCAGCAAACAACCCTTACCGCGATGAGTCTCAATATGCAGTTGCCGAAGAGGTTAACTTGATCGGTGATGTGTTGACGGATTCCTGGACTGAGGATTCTGAAACCAACTTGCAAGTTTCGTTGGTTTTGAAAAATTACCTGAATGCCCGCAGTGAATTGATGGGCCGTTTCAAACGCGATCGTTTTGCGCTTGAAGTAGGTGATGAGCTTCCAGCTGGAATCGTGAAATTGGCGAAAGTATACATTGCCAAGAAACGTAAATTGAAAGTTGGGGATAAAATGGCAGGTCGTCACGGTAACAAAGGGGTTGTTGCCCGTATCGTTCGTGATGAAGATATGCCATTCCTTGAAGACGGAACGCCAATGGATATCGTGTTGAACCCACTTGGGGTGCCTTCACGTATGAACATTGGTCAGATATATGAAACCATTCTTGCTTGGGCAGGTTTGAAACTGGGTCGTCGCTATGCTACTCCGATCTTCGATGGAGCTACGGAAGCAGAAGTTGCGGCTGAGTTGAAAGAAGCTGGTTTGCCAGATTGGGGACGTACATTCTTGTACAATGGTCTGAGCGGAGAACGTTTCGATCAGCCAATTACAGTTGGTTTGATGTACATGATGAAACTGGGTCACTTGGTTGATGATAAAATGCACGCGCGTTCTATCGGGCCATACTCACTCATTACACAGCAACCGCTTGGTGGTAAAGCACAATTCGGAGGTCAGCGTTTTGGAGAAATGGAAGTGTGGGCGCTTGAAGCATTCGGTGCATCTCACATTCTTCAGGAAATCCTTACCGTTAAATCTGATGACGTGGTTGGCCGTGCCAAAGCATATGAAGCAATCGTGAAAGGTGAAAACCTTCCGAAACCGAATATTCCGGAGTCATTCAACGTACTTGTTCACGAGCTTCGTGGATTAGCATTGGAGATTACACTGGACTAATATTTAGTCGTTGGCGCGGGAAACCGCGCCATAATGAAATCAATTGAGTTTCGACTAACAGACAAACGACTTTTTAATTATGTCTTTCAAAAAGAACAAAAAACTTAATAGTGATTTTTCCAGAATGACGATCAGTCTGGCTTCACCTGAGTCTATCCTTGAGAGCTCATTTGGTGAAGTAACCCAGCCTGAAACCATCAACTACCGGACTTACAAGCCGGAGATGGGCGGATTATTCTGCGAAAGGATCTTCGGTCCTGTGAAGGACTGGGAATGTCATTGTGGTAAATACAAACGTATCCGTTACAAAGGAATCATCTGCGACCGTTGCGGTGTGGAGGTTACTGAGAAAAAGGTGCGTCGCGAGCGTATGGGCCACATTGAATTGGTGGTTCCAGTTGCGCACATCTGGTATTTCCGCAGCTTGCCGAACAAAATCGGTTACCTGTTGGGATTATCGACCAAGAAATTGGATCAAATTATTTATTACGAGCGATATGCAGTCGTTCAGCCTGGTGTTAAAGAAGAAGATGGCGTAGGTTATCTTGACTTTTTGACCGAAGATGAATATCTGGATATCATCGACAAATTGCCGCGCGAAAACCAAATGCTTCCGGACACGGATCCAAATAAGTTTATCGCGAAAATGGGTGCTGATGCGCTTGAAATGCTTTTGAACAGAATTAAACTGGATGAGCTTTCATACGAACTTCGTCACCAGGCAGCAACGGACACTTCGCAGCAACGTAAAGCAGAAGCATTAAAGCGTCTGAAAGTTGTAGAAGCATTCCGTGATGCAAACACACGCATTGAAAACCGTCCTGAGTGGATGGTGATCAAGATGGTTCCGGTTATTCCACCAGAACTTCGTCCGCTTGTGCCTTTGGATGGTGGTCGTTTTGCGACTTCCGATTTGAATGACCTTTATCGTCGTGTTATCATTCGTAACAACCGTTTGAAGCGTCTGATCGAGATCAAAGCACCTGAGGTGATCTTGCGTAACGAAAAACGGATGTTGCAGGAAGCGGTTGATTCGCTTTTCGATAACAGCCGTAAAGTAAACGCGGTACGTTCAGAAGGTAACCGTGCATTGAAATCACTTTCTGACATGCTGAAAGGTAAGCAAGGACGTTTCCGTCAAAACTTGCTTGGTAAGCGTGTCGATTATTCTGGTCGTTCGGTAATCGTCGTTGGCCCTGAATTGAAATTGCACGAGTGCGGTTTGCCAAAAGATATGGCGGCAGAATTATTCAAGCCGTTCATTATCCGCAAGCTGATCGAGCGTGGAATTGTTAAAACTGTAAAATCAGCCAAGAAGATCGTAGACCGCAAGGATCCTGTGATCTGGGATATTTTGGAAAACGTTTTGAAAGGACACCCTGTTCTGCTTAACCGTGCTCCAACATTGCACCGTTTGGGTATCCAGGCATTCCAGCCTAAACTGATCGAAGGAAAAGCGATTCAGTTGCACCCATTGGTTTGTACTGCATTCAACGCTGACTTTGACGGTGACCAGATGGCCGTTCACGTGCCATTGGGTCAGGAAGCCGTTTTGGAAGCTTCAATGCTGATGCTTTCGTCACATAACATTCTTAACCCTGCCAACGGTGCGCCAATTACGGTTCCATCACAAGACATGGTTTTGGGTCTGTATTATGTTACAAAAGGCCGCGTAAGCACAGATCATTATCCGATTATCGGAGAAGGAATGATTTTCTATGGTCCTGACGAAGTGATCATTGCCATCAATGAAGGCAAATTGTCAAAACATGCGAATATCAAATGCCGCCTGCGCGTTCGTAACGACGACGGAACATTTGAAACGAAAATGGTTGACACCGTTGCCGGACGTATCCTTTTCAATCAGGCTGTTCCTGAGGAAGTAGGTTACATCAATGAATTGCTGACTAAGAAGAAATTGCAGCAGATCATTGGTTTGGTGTTCAAATTGGCTGGTGTTGCACGTACAGCTCAATTCCTGGATGAAATCAAAGAACTTGGTTTCCAAATGGCCTTCAAAGGCGGTTTGTCAATGGGATTGAACGATGTAATGGTGCCAGACGAAAAAGTGAAATTGATCGAGCAAGCTAAACTGGACGTGGAAAACGTTTGGAGCAACTACTTGATGGGTCTTATCACTGAAAACGAGCGTTATAACCAAGTTATTGACATCTGGACACGTGTTAACTCACGTATCACAGAGACGTTGATGAAGCAATTGGAAACAGACCAAGGCGGATTCAACTCAATTTATATGATGATGCACTCAGGTGCACGTGGTTCGCGCGAGCAGATCCGTCAGCTGGGTGGAATGAGGGGTCTTATGGCCAAGCCTCAGAAAAACATCGCGGGTGGTGCAGGTGAAATCATCGAGAACCCGATCCTTTCCAACTTTAAAGAAGGTTTGGACGTTCTTGAATACTTTATCTCAACACACGGTGCACGTAAAGGTCTTGCCGATACAGCTTTGAAAACGGCTGATGCGGGTTACCTGACACGTCGTCTGCATGACGTTGCACAAGATGTAGTTGTTATCGAAACAGACTGCGGATCACTTCGTGGAATTGCAATCTCTGCTTTGAAAGACAACGAAGATATCGTTGAACCACTTTCTGAGCGTATTTTGGGTCGTGTAAGTGTTCATGATGTATTTGATCCTTTGTCTAACGAAATGATCTTGGCTTCTGGTCAGGAAATTACGGAAGAGATCGCTTCTTACATTGATGAAACGAGCATTGAAACAGTTGAAATCCGTTCGGTATTGACTTGCGAAACGCGTAATGGTGTTTGTGCTAAATGCTACGGACGTTCATTGGCATCTGCGCATATGGTGAACATCGGTGAAGCTGTGGGTGTAATTGCATCGCAGTCCATCGGGGAGCCGGGAACACAGTTGACACTTCGTACATTCCACGTCGGTGGTACAGCTTCCAACATTTCTGTTGAAGCAAACATCAAGGCGAAATTCGATGGTGTCATTGGTTTTGAAGATCTTCGTCTTGTTCAGTCTGTTAATTCAGAAGGAGATGAAGTAACAGTAGTAATGGGTCGTTCAGGAGAAGTTAAAATTACTAATCCAGAAACAGGTCAATTGCTGATCTCAAACAACGTTCCTTATGGAGCACACCTTTTGGTAAAAGATGGAGAGAAGGTTCTGAAAGGACAAGAACTTTGTACCTGGGATCCATATCACGCAGTAATCCTTTCCGAATTCACCGGAGTAGTATCTTTCGATGCAATTGAAGAAGGCATTACATATCGTGAAGAATTTGATGAGCAAACTGGTTTCCAGGAATCTGTGATCATTGAAACACGTGATAAAACCAAAAACCCGGCTATCGTGGTAAAAGGTAAGTCTACGTTGTTGAAAGATCAGACAGAAAAAGGTTATAACCTTCCTGTTGGAGCACGTTTGGTGGTGAAAGCTGGAACGAACATTAAGGCAGGTCAGCCATTGGCGAAAATCCCACGTGTAGTTGGTAAAACACGCGACATTACGGGAGGTTTGCCACGTGTAACTGAACTTTTCGAAGCGCGTAACCCGTCTAACCCAGCAACTGTTTCTGAAATCGATGGTGTAGTTTCTTATGGAGGTGTGAAACGCGGTAACCGTGAAATTCATATCGAATCAAGAGACGGAACACAACGTCGTTATATGGTTGCGCTTTCGAAACACATTCTGGTTCAGGATGGTGACTTCGTAAGAGCAGGAGATCCATTATCCGACGGAGCGATCACGCCAGCTGATATCCTTTCTATCAAAGGACCAACCGCTGTTCAGGAATATCTTGTAAATGAAATTCAGGAAGTATACCGTCTGCAAGGTGTGAAGATCAACGATAAGCATATCGAATGTATCGTACGTCAAATGATGCAGAAAGTAGAGATCCTGGATGCAGGTGATACCAACTTCCTTGAAATGCAACCGGTAGACCGCGTTGTGTTCCGTGAAGAAAATGATAAGATCCTGGATTTGAAAGTAATTGAAGACGCTGGTAGCTCTGAGACTCTGAAGCCGGGTATGATCGTTTCAGTTCGTCGTTTGCGTGATGAAAATTCAAGCTTGAAACGTCGTGACTTGAAACTGGTTACTGCGCGTGATGCGCAGGCAGCTGTTGCGAAACCTACTTTGATGGGTATCACACAAGCTTCATTGGGTACTGAAAGTTTCGTTTCTGCGGCTTCGTTCCAGGAAACAACCAAAGTATTGAGCGAAGCAGCTGTTCGTGGAAAACGTGACGAACTGAAAGGCTTGAAAGAAAACGTGATCGTCGGTCACTTGATCCCAGCCGGAACAGGAATGCGTCAATACGAAAGCCTGATCGTTGGATCAAAAGAAGAGTTCGATGCTTTGACTGAATCTCGTGAGAAGCTTTCTCGCAAGAAAAAGGAATTAGTATAGGTCAATTCAAGTAAAAATAAAAAGAGCCGGTTCTGCGATGTGGAACCGGCTTTTTGCTGTTTTAATACTAAATTTTAGTAATTTCCGCAGAGATAATCATTTGCTGCCAAGCACTGTAATGCCAATAAAACCAACCGATGGAAGATAACACAAAAGAAAACGAACAGCAGATCAATGTAGAATTGTCAGAGGAAATGGCCGAAGGAGTTTATTCCAACTTGGCGATGATCGCACATTCAAACAGCGAGTTTATCCTTGATTTTATTCGCTTAATGCCTGGCGTTCCCCGCGCAAAAGTAAAGGCACGGATCATTATCACGCCGGAACACGCGAAACGCCTCATCGCAGCATTACAGGACAATATTCAAAAATACGAAGACCAATACGGCCAGATCCAAAGCTCACAGGATAACGAGCCATCATTTAATTTTCCAATCAGTTTCGGAGGGCCGGGCGGCGAAGCATAAGCATTTCATTGCAGCATTTATTGACTTATTCTGATAAGCGATTTAACTTTAAGTTGCTTACAGTCACCGTCGTTTTGACATTTTTTGTAACTTCGGTATCTGCATAAGGACAATCATCTCCGAACCCAATCAATTCACCATGGCGTTATTCAAACTTTCAATTAACAACCGTGCCTATGACGCGGATGTGGAGCGGGACACTCCGCTTTTATGGGTCCTCCGCGATAATCTCGGACTTGTAGGCACTAAATACGGCTGTGGGATTGCACAATGTGGTGCATGCACCGTTCACATAGACGGTAAAGCGGTGCGCTCTTGCGTGCTGCCCGTTTCAGCTGTTGGAAAAGCAAAAGTGACCACCATTGAAGGACTTTCAGAAAAAGGCGATCATCCGGTTCAGCAGGCCTGGGACGAGGTGGACGTGGCACAATGCGGTTACTGCCAGGCTGGCCAGATCATGACGGCGGCAGCATTGCTCAAAGAAAAACCAAAGCCTACCGAAGAAGAAATCGTCTCCACCATGAGCGGCAACATTTGCCGTTGCGGCACTTACCACCGCATTCGTGAAGCAGTGAAAGTAGCAGCATCCAAAACTAACTGACCATGCAGACATTAGAACAAACTTCGAGGCGCAATTTTATGAAAATTGCAGCCGCAGCAGGTGGTGGACTGTTTTTGGGTTTCAATTGGACCAACTCCACTGCGCTTCCCGTGGTTGTAGATGCCAAAAGCATTGCTGCCGGCTCTATAAATTTTAACAGTTATTTGTCAATTGGCACAGATAACATCATTACTATTGTCTCGCCTAACCCGGAAATCGGACAAGGCATTAAGACTGCATTTCCAATGGTCGTTGCAGAAGAACTGGATGCGGATTGGAAGCAAGTGAAAACCGTTCAGGGAAATCTGGATACAGGAATTTTTGAAAGACAAGTTACTGGTGGAAGTGGCGCAGTTCCTCATTCGTGGGAACGCCTGCGCAAGGCAGGAGCAACAGCACGTCATCTTCTGGTAGAGGCGGCCGCAACAAAATGGAATGTTCCCGCTGCTGAGCTAACTACTGAAAATGGTAAGGTCCTGCATAAAACCTCAGGCAAATCTGCCACATATGGCGAACTGGCAGAAGCAGCTTCGAAGCTGACGGCACCAACGGAGATTAAATTAAAGAATGAAAAAGATTTCAAGCTGATCGGACAATCCGTTCGTAATGTTGATAACCATAATATAGCAACGGGTAAGCCACTTTTCGGACTTGATTTTTACAAGGAGGGAATGCTGTTCGCCTTGATCCAGCGGCCAAAAGCATTTGGATTAAAATTGAAATCGGTCGATTCCGCAGCAGCCAAGGCTATGCCCGGCATTGTGGATGTAGTAACATTTGGAAACAGCGTTGCCGTTGTGGGGAAATCTACCTGGCAGGTGAAAAAGGCCAAAGACGCTTTGAAAATCGAATATGAGAAAGCAGCAGAACTCGAAAGCACTGCCGATCATAACCGCATTTTTTCTCAGTTGATGGACAATGGCGAAGCAACCGTAAGGCGCAAAGACGGCGACGTGGAAGCAGCATTCAAAAACGCTGCAAAAGTCATCAAAGCCGAGTATCAATGCCCATTCCTGCCACACAGCCCATTGGAACCCATGAACTTCTTTGCGCATGTGCGTGAGGACGGCGTGGAACTCGTGGGCCCGACGCAAACGCCCGAGCGCGCGCGTACGGAAGTAGCGAAAATCACCGGCATAGCACCCGAAAAAATAACGGTCGAAATCACCCGTCAGGGTGGTGGATTTGGTCGGAGGCTTTCAGCAGACTTTGTAATTGAGGCCGCACATGTTTCCAAACTCGTGAAAGCGCCGGTAAAAGTGGTTTGGACGCGGGAAGATGATATGACAGGCGGCACTTACCGCCCCGCAGTGCGTTACCGCTTCGAAGCCGCATTGGACAAAGACGGAACCATGATCGGTTATAAGCTGCGTGGTGTCGGCATGAACTCGGGAAATTCAACAAGGGAAGACAATTTCCCGTCCGGATCCGTAGACAACTTGCTAATCGACTCTGTTGAGCACAAATCCCCGATCACAACGGGTCCATGGCGTGCGCCAATTACCAATTTCCTTGCTTATGCAGAGCAATCCTTCCTGGACGAAGTTGCTGAGGCAGCAGGCAAGGATCCGGTTGCATTCCGACTGGAATTGCTTGAAAAAGCGAAAAAGGCACCCGTTAATGCAGTTAAATATGATGTGGACAGAATGATCGCTGTGGTAAAAATGGCGGCTGAGAAAAGCAACTGGGGCAAGAAGAAAGGCGTTTACCAAGGATTCAGCGTTTACTTTTCTCACAGATCTTACGTAGCGCAAGTAGGTGAGATCGTCATGCAGAAAGGCAAGCCGGTTCTTAAAAATGTGATTGCAGCAGTCGATTGCGGCATTGTAATTAACCAAAGCGGATCTTTGCAGCAGGTTAGGGGCGGTGTTGTAGATGGCTTGGGCCACGCAATGTATGGTAACATGACATTCAAGGACGGCGCACCGGATCAGACCAACTTCAATGGTTTCCGCCTGATCAGGATGAACGAAATCCCGGAAGTGGATGTGCATTTTGTCAACAACGGCATATCTCCCACAGGTTTGGGCGAACCGGCATTGCCGCCTGCTGGCGCTGCTATGGCCAATGCATTTTATAAAGCAACAAAACAGCGCTTGCGCAACCAGCCTTTTGTAAACGAGGAAGCTTTCAAAGGCATTTCTTAACCATTATCATGAAGAAAACCCTATTGCTCATTGCCTCCATATGCCTGTTCATTACTGCATTCCGATTCGCCGATTTCCCGGAGGCAGTCATTTCAAACGGCATCATTAATGCGAAGTTAATGATGCCGGATGCCAGCTCAGGCTATTATCGTGGCGTGCGTTTCGACTGGGCAGGACAGGTTGCCAGCCTTGATTACAAGGGACACTCTTATTTTGGGCAATGGAACAGCACCTATGATCCCAAATTGCATGACGCCATTATGGGGCCGGTTGAGGAGTTCGTCGCATTGGATTTTGATGCGGTAAAGCCAGGAGAGACATTCGTGAAAATCGGCGTTGGAGTGCTGGTTAAGCCTGATGATAAAAAATATTCTTTCGCAACGAATTATGAGGTGAAAGATGCTGGTAAATGGACCGTTGACAAGAGACAGGATCACGTAACATTCACGCATACATTGAAAGACGCAACAGGCTACGGTTATGTATATACAAAGACATTAAAACTGGTTAAAGGAAAGCCTCAACTCGTTTTAGAACACAGCCTTAAAAATACCGGCTCGAAAGAAATTTCAACCAGCACTTACAATCACAACTTTTTCATGATCGATAAAGAGCCAACGAACGAGCATATACGGATCGTTTTTCCCTTCGAAGTAAGTGGGGAAGGAGCAGGTTTTGGAACCATTGTCAATGCAAAAGGCAAAACGCTCAACTATGCAAGGCCGGTTGTAAATGGCGATCAGATATTCTCCAGTGGCCTGAAAGGCTTCGGGGCAAGCGCGAAAGATTATGATATACGCATTGAAAATACAAAAACATCGGCTGGCGTAAGAATTACGGGTGACAGGCCTTTGGAGAAATTGGTATACTGGGCCAATCCCACCACCTCATGCCCTGAGCCCTACATTCATATCAGCGCAAAACCGGGTCAGGAAACAAAGTGGAACGTCAACTACGAGTTCTACACTTTTTGACCTGCTAAACCTTAGCGTTATATTTCTATTTTTGATCCGTGCAAAAGCGAACCCTTTCTCAATAGAATTACTTCGTATATGAAAAATTTATTTAATGCTGTTCCAATGATCTTAACGCAGGCAGTTTGGGTAAACCAATGCGCAATTTGTGGATAAGATACTTATTGTTAATAAGATAACTATTTTGATATCTAAGACCATCGGTCGAAAAATGCCTCTGATTAATTTTAAACAAACAATATTGAAATAATATTTGATAGCACGAAAATGTCACTCTTAGGAATAGTTTTGGATGTCACTGCGAGTATCAGACCATCGACAACTAAACTGAACTAAGATGAAAACTTTAAAAGCATTTATCCTGATTGCAGCGCTGGGAGTTTCTGCCGCAAGCTATGCGCAAACTGTTCCAACAACGCCAACATCCCCATCGCAGCCACAGAGCGTGCCTACGCAGGATCCAACTACCACAACGCCTTCATCGTCTAATCCGACGACCGAGAAAAAAGCAGAGTTCAACTCTCCGCAATCGCCCGTAAGGCCTTCAAATACACCGTCGGAAGATACATTGATTAAATCCCAGGGCGCGTCCGGTGCAGTAATAAAGGATTCGCTTATGCCAGCGAGTGATAAAAAGATGGATAGGAAAAACCGGAAGAAAAATAGAAAAGACGCGAACGCGACCGACACAAATTCATCTGGCTCAGCAACCGAAGCCGACAGAAAACCATAATCATCAACAAACAAAAATTAAAATGCCCGAAATTTAATTTCGGGCATTTTAATACAATGCAATTGCTTGAATGGTCGGGAGACGAAAGTTCTTGTGAAATCAGTAATGCGCAACTTGCTGGGGTACAGCCGGTTCAAGATCTGATTCTAAAAAAGGCTGGGTAACCACTGCTTTATTCTCATTTACCCAGGTACACCAAACTTTTCCGTTATAACTTCTTTTTGTTACAGGCGTTGAGTTACCATTTACATAGGTTACAATGTCTACAATTTGATATTCATCAACTTGCATAATACGGGTTCCGTTCTTCTCCTTCACCCAGTCATCCTTCATATAGTTCAATGTGACCATCGGTTTATGTGTTATCGTCCGATGGTATTTTAAAATTTTATGCCACTTTTTAAAGTCCGCGAAAACATAAATATAAAATTTTAAAATATCATGTAGAAGCGTAGAATTACTTTTATAAATGCTGTGGCAAGAATTTTATATCGTATAGAAGACGCGTTGTATACCGGGGTTACAACCGATATGCGGCGTACAAATGCTAAATTTCATTCATTGTATTATTTGAATATTTTTTAGGACAATTAAATTAGCGTATCATGAAACATGCAGACACTAGGAAGACGATATTGTCTTTGAGCAACGAAAGTTTCAAACACTATCTTTTGCTTCGTTATGTAGATGATTCCAGCGATCCGAAATGGAAGAGGCTAAGCTTTGTTTCCGTAGAATTGATTGCGCCGGAAGTTTGGATCCAGCTTCATAATTATGCACGTGCAGATGTGGAAAGTCAGGGAGGGCGATTGATTGGCTATGAGGTGATTGATGAGAAGCTCGTGAGGCACGATAGCATTCGCTCCAATTCGTGGCCGGCAGATTGGATGTGGGTTATTCAAAAGAGGGATAATTGAACGAGCGGATTAACACAAGCCGTTTATAAATCAGTAGCGAATTATAGGTAATAAAAAAGGGGACAGATGTCCCCTTTTTTTGCTAACCATAGTAATAGATATCACGGTTCGTTCCCAGACTGCACCTTTTTGGCAACTGCCTTTTTTATGCCTGCCAGCAAGCTTTCCCTGAAAATAAAACATAGTGAGAACAGGACTAATGTAAAGCCCAGCAACACGACGAAACCCAGATAATCGCTGTTAAATGCATTGTTCAGGAAATGGCCCAGCAAAACGACCACCATGATCACGATCATAAATACAATGATCGCAACAAATGCGTAGTAGGAAAAAGGTGCGGTGATCTGGGCAATTTTCGCCTTGATCTCAGCCCTGATCGCATTCAGCTTGTCATCGATGAACTGGGTGACCGTGTCCATCATTTTATGCGTCACTTCCTTTGGATTTACGGAGGTTGTGGCGTGCTGTGCATCCGCAATAGCCTGTTCGGGCTTATCCTGTTCCATTTCCCGCCTTACCATGAGCACCGCATGCTCATTAGGCGAAATCCCGACACCGTCGGTTTTCGCATAAACTTTCGTAAACTCCGCCCCGAAATATAGGATAATAGAGGAATAATAAACCCAGGTCAAAAGGATCACGATTGAAGCGGAAGCACCATAGGTTGCGCCAAGATCCTGTTTTCCAAGGTAAAAGCTGATGCCAAATTTACCAATTGCGAAAAGGATAGCCGTAAATGCCGCGCCGACAATGCACTCTTTCCAACGCACATGACCATCGGGCAATATTTTAAATATGACAGAAAAAAGTGCTGTAATGATCGCCATTACCACGACGACATTCAAAACTGAGAAAAAGATCACGGACACTTCTGAGAAATAGCGCTCCAAACGCGCACTCATTAAATCAACCAGAGTATTCACACCCAGGGAAACGATGAGTAAAAAGCCTAAGGTGATAATGATGGAGAATGATAGCAGCCGGTTTTTAAGATATTGCAGCCATCCTTTTTTGGGTTTGGATTTGATAGACCATATGTAATTGATCGAATCCTGTATCTCGGCAAAAACCCCCGTCGCACCAATGAGCAGCGTCACAATCCCGATTGTGGCGGCAAGTCCTGATTTATTGGAAAGCTCTGCATTTTTAATCAACTCCTGCAACTGCAAGGCAGCCTCCTTGCCGACCAGACCACTTATTTGCCCAAACAGCTCACCTTGAAATGCTTCCTTCCCAAATACAATGCTTACGATCGAGATGATCACCAGCAACATCGGAGCGAGGGAAAAAATAGTGTAATAGGATAGCGCAGCGCTTAATTTAAGGCAATTGTCTTCCATAAACTCTGAAAAACTGTCCTTAAAAAGCGATAAGAAAAACTTAGGTTTTGATGTAGTAGCGTCCATGGTGAAGCATGCTTTCGTGTAAACGCCAACCACTGGTAAATATCCATGCCAGTTTGGGCCGCATTGTTGCGGGTATGATTTTTAAAGAAGCAGGCATCAACATTCAACAACTAATAATTCCAATCATGAAAAAGGTAATCGCAAGTTTGATATTTACTTTCGCCGTTTCTGCTTCGGTATATGCACAATCTACTACGCAGTCGACCAATCCGAAACAACAAGGAACTGCCACTGCGGACAGCAGCAAAACCGGTGGAAAAAATGAAGGAACAGATACGCAGGGAACTACGCAAGGGGCCAATCACGAGGTAGGGAACTCAAATGCCACCCAGCCTGGCAAAGCCGGACAAGTGAATGGTTCTAACAAAACCAGCGGAACAGGTAAGGAAGGTAACGGCGCGAATGGCAAATCCAATGTGAATAAAATGAACAAAGGAGACGCTACATTGAACAAAGGGAACAAATCAACTCCGAAGAAAGAGAACTGATCAAAAGGAAAAAACTGATAAAATAAATTGGTAAGAATAGTCTGTCCCGTCATTGGGGCGGACTTTTCTTTTGAGAGTCAAGCTTGAAAATTGGTCAGTGATAATGTATTAAATCCTTGAAGTGGATTCGCGTACGATAAGCTCTCCCGAAAGCACAACTTCTTCACCTGCAAAACCTGTTTTTTTAATGTGGATCAACAACAATTCACAGCTCTTGCGACCGATTTCGTAAGCAGGCTCAGCTACGGTGGACAATGTCGGTGATATAATTTCACAGATAGGATCATTAGTGAACCCAATAACACCGACTTCTCCCCCAATCCGAATGTTTTTACGCTTCAAAGCCACCATCGCCCCAATGGCTTTACGATCATTAACTGCAAAAATGGCGTCAGGCTTTTCAGTATTTTCTGTAAACAACTGCGCAACATCCGATTCTCCGTCTTTTTGAGAAAACCCCGAATAAACTACCCAATCATTATCAAAATCCAGGTTATGCTCCCGGAGTGCGTGCTGATAGCCGCGCAGTCTGTTTTCAGTCAGCAACACACCCTTTGGGCCGGTAATATGCGCTATTTTTCTATATCCTCTTTCAATAAGGTGATTTACAGCCTGATAGGCGCCGTTATAGTCGTCCTGCATGACCTTTGAAATACTGATCTCCTCGGGAACACGATCAAAAAAGACAACGGGAAGTCCGTCGTCAATGAGTTCCTGGAAATGCTTGCAAGCGTCGGAAGGTGAAGAAACGCAAGCCAGTAAACCGTCCAGGCTGCTTAATGAAAGATCATGAACGATCTTTTTTTCCAGCTCCGGCGAGTCGTTTGTAATGTATAAAATAATGCTATATCCCTTATGCTGAGCTACTTCCTGAATGCCGGTAATGACCGTTGAAAAATAATAATTGGTTATAGCCGGGATGATCACGCCAATCTTATGCGTGCTGCTTTTGACCAAACCCGTTGCATTAAAATTAGGCTTATAATGCATTTCCTCCGCTTTTTCCAGCACCAGCGTCCGCGTCTGCGGGCTCACGTCATAGGCATCCCGCAACGCCCTGGAAACCGTCGCGACGGAGATGCCGAGTGCTTTTGCAATGTCCTTGATGGTGGCTGGTCTTCGCATGGGTTTAGGGTCTGAAAGCTTTAAAAAACGTCAGTCGTTTTCGATAACGTTCTCGTTAATAATTAACTGCAATGTCAGCGATAGCTAATCGAATCGTTGTAAAATTGTAAGTATATCAAACTAAACCCATGAAAAAAAGAGATTTCCTCAAACTTACCGGGCTGAGCAGCATCGGGTTGCTAAATGCCGGTTATGCAGGTGCCAGCCCGCTCGATTTGCCTGCCAGGATCGTTCCTGCGGCTCCGAAGTTCAACATGAGCGGTTATGCCGCGCCGAAAATTGAAACCGTTCGCATCGGATACATTGGGCTTGGTAACAGAGGCGGCGGAGCCATTCAAAGGATCAAAAAGTTAGAAAATGTGCATGTTACCGCACTTTGTGATATCCGGCCAGAAAAAGCCGAGGAAGCAAGAAAGACTTTTGAAGGAACAGGCCATAATCCCAAAGTGTATTCCGGAACAGCCGATGCCTGGAAAAAAATGTGCGAGCAGGAAGATCTCGATCTCATTTACATTTGCACGCCATGGAGCCTGCATGCACCAATGGCCGTTTTTGCAATGCAGCACGGCAAGCACGCGGCCGTAGAAATCCCCGCCGCCGTCACAGTGGACGAATGCTGGCAGCTGGTTGAAACCTCAGAAAAAACAAAGAAGCATTGTATGATGCTCGAAAACTGCTGCTATGATTTTTTTGAATTACTAACCCTTAATATGGCCAGACAAGGCTATTTTGGCGACATTATTCATGCCGAGGGTGCTTATATACATGACATTTATGATTCCTTTTTTGATAAATCCAAACGTTTCGACCTCTGGCGTCTGAAAGAAAACCAGCGTAACGGTAACCTCTATCCGACGCACGGGCTGGGACCTGTTGCGCAGATCATGGACATTAACCGGGGCGATAAAATGGATTATCTGGTAAGCATGGCAAGCAACGATTTTATGCTGCAAGCCCGCGCTGAAAAACTGGCCGCCGAAGATCCCGAGTTCAAACAATTCAAAGGGAAGAAGTTTCGTGGGAACATGAACACGACAACCATCCGGACTGCAAAAGGCAGAACGATCATGTTGCAGCACGACGTAACTTCGCCGCGCGTTTATTCCAGGTTGCATGTGATCAGCGGCACCAAAGGCTCCGCGCAAAAATATCCATTGCCCGAAGGCCCGGCAGGAACTCCCGAAGGACGCATTGCCAAGGGTCATGAATGGTTAAAAGACGCAGAATTCAAAGCATTGGAACAAAAGTACCAGCCCGAAATCGTGAAAAGAATCGGTGAGCTGGCGAAGAAAGTAGGCGGTCACGGCGGCATGGATTTTCTAATGGACTGGCGCCTTATCGACTGCCTCAGAAACGGCCTCCCCCTGGATCAGGACGTTTATGACGCCGCTTCATGGAGCGTGATCTCGCCGCTGAGCGAATGGTCCGTAGCGCATCGCTCCAATTCCATCGACATCCCCGATTTCACCGCCGGGGCCTGGAAATCCAACAAGCCCGTGGACATTGCCCTTTCGCAAGGCGGCAATACGGGTGTGAAATCGTAATTTCTGAGTTAAAATAAAATCTTAATCAAGAACAGATTGTAATGAAAGTTGTCATTTCGGAGACTAAGGAAGAGTTAGGAACACAAGCGGCAACGCTTGCAGCAGAGCTAATCCGCAAAACCATCGCAGAAAAGGGTTTTGCGAACATTATCCTGGCCACAGGAACCAGTCAGTTTCAAACTTTGGAACAATTAATAAGAGAGGAAAATATAGACTGGGGCAAGGTTACCATGTTCCATCTTGATGAATTCATCGCCTTGCCGTTGGCCCATGCAGCCAGTTTCAGGAAATATCTAAAGGAACGTTTTCTGGACAAAGTGCCTCCGTTAAAAGCCGTTCACCTGATCAATGGCGAGGGAAACATTACGGCGGAGATTGAGAATCTGAACAGCATTATCAGCCACCACCCGATCGATGTAGCTTTGGTTGGCATTGGTGAAAACGGGCATCTGGCATTCAATGATCCGCCCGCAGATTTTGAAAATGAAAAACCATACCACGTCGTGAACCTGGACGAACCTTGCCGCATGCAGCAAATGGGCGAGGGCTGGTTTGGTTCGCTGGACGAGGTGCCCTTGCAGGCCATTAGCATGACAGTGAAGCAGATCATGAAGTCGGAACACATTGTCTGCTCGGTGCCGGATGAGCGTAAGGCGCTGGCTGTGAGGAATAGTCTGACGGAGGAAGTAAGCAACATTTATCCGGCGAGCATCTTGCAAAATCATGCACATTGCACATTTTTCCTGGATAAAAGCTCCGCATCCCTGCTGCCCGAAAGTGTGATTGCCTAACCCAACTATGATATGAAACCTGAAAATCCGGAGGGAAACAATGAGCGGCGGGAATTTTTGAAAGCGTCATTGACTGCCATGGCAATTCCACTTAGCTTTGACATTCATGCAATTTCAAATTTTATCCCGGCGCAAAACATGGTTTCTGAAAACGCATCTTTACCTGGCAAAAGCATTATCGGCTACTATGGAAGCTGGGCTGCCTCATTATTGAAACCCGTTCCGCCGCTTTCGTTCAGGGATCCCAAATGGAAAGATCTCGCAACCTGGAAAAAAGAAGCCTATGCCAAAGCGCAGGAACTGATCGCCAGCCCGCCGAAGTCAGCTTTGCCAAAAGTTACGGTCGATAAAAAATACATTTACGATGGTCTGGAAATCGAGGAGATTTCCTGGCAGTTGCCGTACGGCCGCAAAACCCAGGCCATTGTATTGAAGCCGCAAGGCACCACCAAGCCGCTTCCTGCTATCCTGGGCTTGCATGACCATGGTGGTAAGAAGTATTTTGGATATCGGAAAATTGTCAAAACCGCAGATGAACAGCACCCGCTGCTGGTGGAGCACCGCGCAACCGATTATAGCGGGATAGCCTGGGCCAATGAAGTTGCCAAGCGTGGCTATGTGGTGCTGGTCCATGACACATTCACATTCGGGAGCCGTCGCGTTATGTATGAAGATGTGGAAGGTTTAACCTGGGGCGATGTGGACACGACGGGAAAATCGGACCAGGATCCTGAAAAAAGTGAGCACATTGAAACCTACAATCAATGGTCCGGCGCGCATGAGCATGTCATGTCCAAGTCACTTTTCAGTGCCGGGACGACGTGGCCGGGTGTTTTCCTGGCCGAAGATCAGGTCGCGCTCGATATTTTGGAACAGCGTAAGGACGTGGATCCCCAACGTATAGGGTGTGGCGGTTTGTCGGGCGGCGGTTTGCGGACTGTTTACCTCGGTGGAATGGATCCGCGTATTAAATGTGCAGTATGCGTTGGTTTCATGACCACCTGGACAGATTTGATCTTAACAAAATCCGTAACCCACACCTGGATGACTTATACGCCGCTTTTGCCCAAGTATATGGATTTTCCCGAAATCCTGGGCCTGAGAGTGCCTTTGCCAACATTGGTTCAGAACAACAATCAGGACGAGCTTTACACGCTTCCTGAAATGAAAAAGGCGGATAAAGTTTTAGGAGATGTGTACAAAAAAGCGGGTGCACAGGATAAGTATCTGGCCAAATTCTACGACGGAGAACACAAGTTCGACGCTGCAATGCAGAAAGACGCATTCGACTGGTTTGATAAATGGCTTAAATAATGCTGATGGACAGAGTCATAGGCAATAATTAAATTGGTAATCATGAGACTCATCATTATGGATGAATCACAAAAATGTTTACATTTACGGGCACGTGCCCGTAACTTATATCAATCATGGCAGCTCAATCCACTTCCCGCAGACATTTCATTACAACTGGCTTAACCGCGGCCGCAGGGTTGTCGGTGATCGCTAATCCGCTTTTTGCAGCGCGGTCAGGAGCCGCTGACAGGATTCGTTTGGGCATCATCGGCACGGGTTCCCGGGGAGCCGGCCTCTGCACATTGATCAAGGAAATGCCGGAAATTGCGCTGGTTGCATGCTGCGATACCATTCCTGAAAATCTGCAAAAGGGATTAAGCCTGGCCGAAAAAGGAGCGAAAGGTTATTCGGATTATCGCAAGTTACTTGAAGATAAAAGCCTGGATGCGGTCATTATAGCCACACCGCTTTACCTGCATTATCCGATGGCTGTTGCCGCTATACAGGCTGGAAAGCACATTTATCTTGAAAAATCAATGACTTACGACATTCCGCAGGCCATTGATCTGGTGAAAAAAGTGCGTGATTCGAAACTCATTTTTCAAATCGGCTATCAGTATCGTTACTATGGCCTTTATCATCGCGTTAAGGAAATAATCAAAGAAAATTGGCTGGGCAAAATCACCCATTTTGAATGTCAGTATAACCGGAATTCCAACTGGCGTTTTCCTGTGAAAGACCCGAAAATGGAGCGCCAGATCAATTGGAGAATGTATCGAGAATATTGCGGCGGTCCGCTTTCTGAGCTTTGCGCGCACGAAATTGATGTCGTAAATTATCTCGTCGACAGTCATCCCACGAAGGTGGTCGGGCTGGGAGGCATTAATTATTGGAAAGATGGCCGCGATACATACGACAACATCCGGACGGTTTACGATTATCCAGGCGGCGTGAAAGCCAGCGTAACTTCGGTGTTATCAAATGCTTATAATGGTTACAGTATCAGGATTTTAGGAGATAAAGCGACCGTGGAAATCCTGCGCGATAAAGCATACATTTACGCAGAATCCACCAACAATGCGAAAGGAACCGTGGACGGCGTCACGGGCGCAACATTGGCTGTGACCACGCAAGGTAAAGGCATGGAAGTAGCTTACGGAAAACCCGGGGAAGAAAGTCTGGAACCAACCGTTTATGCTTTGCAGGATTTTATAAAATGCATTAAGGATAAAAAACAGCCGATTTCCAATGTCGAAACCGGCCGCGACGGCTCTATTGCGATCCATATGGGCAATGCGGCTGCGGACACGGAAGCTGTGCAGATCTGGAAACCCGAATACTCCGTTTAAGCCATGCGGCTTTCAAACTATAAACAATTTTTGCTCGCAGGCATAGCCATTCTGGTCTTGCCTGCTTTTTGCATTCTGGATATTCCGGAAACTAAATCGTTCAAGCGTTTTCAGATCAATGGTTTAGCACAGGGAACGAGCTACGCGATCACTTACTATGCTGAATTTGAATTGGTGAAAAAATCGCAGATCGACAGCATTTTCGGCCAGCTGGATCATTCACTTTCCATTTATAATCCCAATTCAATCATCAGCCGGTTCAATGCATCCGATTCCGGTGTGGACATTGATGACCATTTTTACAATGTGGTCAGGAAATCGCAGGAAATTTTCAAGGAAACGGAGGGCGCATTTGACATAACCGTTTATCCGCTCGTTTGGGCGTGGGGATTTGGGAATGAACGGGTTAGTGCCATTCCGGACGCTGCTGAAATTCGATCTTTAATGCCTTGCATTGGCTCGGAAAAGCTGCATTTAAGCCCTAGCCGGCTTACTAAGGATCTGCCTTGCGTTAAAATTGACGTCAATGGCATTGCACAGGGTTATAGCGTAGATGTAATGGCTGATTTTCTGGAATCCAATGGTATAGCAAATTATTTGGTCGAAATAGGAGGAGAAATAAGGGTTAAGGGTAGAAAGTATCCCGAAAATACGGCCATGTCCATCGGCATTGAAAAACCAGCCGAAAATGAATTTCAGGCCGCAGGCATCCGGCAGGTTATCCAGGTCCCGGATGGCGCGGTTACCACATCGGGAAGTTACCGCAACTTCCGCAAGCTCGGTTCGCGGCGGATTTCCCACATTATCGATCCCAAAACGGGTTATCCCGCATCGACAGAAATAATCAGCGCCACCGTGATCGCCAACGATGCGATAACCGCCGACGGATATGATAATGCATTGCTCCTCATGGGTTTAGATCATGCAATGGAATTTTTGAAAAAGCGTAAAAACCTGCACGCCTATTTCATTTTCCAAAAGCAGGACAGCACCATTGCCGACACAACCACCGCCGGATTCAGCAAGTTTTTAAAGCCCTGATAGCAGCGTTTTTATTCCCAAACCTTCCTCAAAACCGCTTCTGGAATTTTCGAGAACGTTAACGGTAACGTTCTCGCTACTATTTTCAGCAAATGTCATTGAACCAGAATGAATTCATTGTAACATTGTTCTGCCTCCAAATTAAATTCTGACTAACGGCGAAATGCAGGTTTTAAATTTTCACAATCTCCTATTGTGAAGCAGAATTGCTATGCGAAAAACATGATAACCAAACTCTTATGAAACTAAAATTACGACAGAACAAATCCATGAAAATCTGCATGATGCTCGCATTGCTGACCAGCTTGTTGTGGATCGGGCCCATGTGGCTTGGGCAGAAGCTTCATGCGCAAGATTTGAAAAACATTTCGGGCAGTGTCCTGGATAGCGTGACCACGGTTGGCCTGCCTGGCGTTTCGGTGATCGTGAAGGGCACCCAGCGTGGAACCACCACCGATTCGGAGGGTCGTTTTTCGATCCAGGCGGCCGGTTCGGAGGTGCTGACTTTTAGTTTTGTAGGATATAATCTGAAAGAAATTCCCGTAGGAACGAAATCGGTGATAGAAACCACGCTGCAACCGAGTGTGAATGCATTGGATGAGCTGGTTGTGGTCGGTTATGGCACGATGAAAAAGAGTGATTTAACAGGGGCGGTGATCCGGATTGATGCCAAAACATTTAAAAATCAGCCCATGACCCAGTTTACCGACATGCTGACCGGAACCGTTGCCGGCTTCAATGCCAACCAGGGCGCGACGGCTGCGGGCGGAAGTTCACTGCAAGTACGCGGTCCCAAATCGCTGAATGCGTCCACAAATCCCATGGTCGTGATGGACGGAGTGATCTTCAACGGCAGCATTGCGGACATTAACCCGGCCGACATTGAAACGATGGACATTCTGAAAGATGCCAGCTCAGCGGCCGTATTTGGGGCAAGAGCAGCAGGTGGCGTCATTTTGATTACAACCAAAAAAGGCGCAACCGGAAAGCCAATCATTAATTTTTCTGCAAATGTGGGCATTACCGAGCCCACCAATGACTTCAAGCCTTTCGATAAGGACGGTTATCTTACATTCAGGAGGGATTTGCTCAAAGCCACGAACCCGAATAATCCCACGTTCTACTATGATAACCCGACCCAACTGCCTGCTGGCGTGACCATTGACCAATGGCGGAATGCAAGTAACAATCCGCAGCAGGACAACACCCAGGAATGGCTGGGACGCCTGCGTTTTTTTCCTATTGAAACTGAAAATTTCCTCGAAGGCAAGTCTGTGGATTGGTATAATGAGGTCATACGGAGAGGTAAGCGACAAAATTACGATGTCAGCATCGGGGGCGGATCGGATAAAGTAACCTATTACTGGTCATTGGGTTATCAAAATAACGAAGGCGTTTTGCGCGGGGACAAATTTTCAACCATCCGGTCACGATTGAATGTAGATTTCAAGGTTACCGACTTCCTGAATGTGGGTGTGAACACGCAGTTTGCGGACCGGGACGAGAGCGCTGTGACGGCAAATCTGGGCCAAATGTTCATTATGAGCCCTTACGGGTCCATGTTTGAAGACAATGGCGACGTTTCCTGGTATCCCAACAGCTTCGCAACAGCCAATCCGCTGATCAATTATTTTGGGCAGGAAAAAATGAGAAAGATCAACACATTGTTTGCGTCCATGTATGCAAAGATCAAGCTGCCCTTTGGTTTCGACTACAAAATTTCTTTCCAGCCGCGCTATGAAACGCTGAAAGATTATAGTTTCTGGTCGTCCAAAACGCTTGACGGCGGTTCTACACGCAGTAACGGTTATGGAACACGCGATGATTCTTCCACTTACGAATGGATTCTGGATAACCTGCTGCATTGGAATAAGGAATTTGGCGCGCACCGTTTTGACCTCACATTGCTTTACAGCTCCGAGCGAAACCGCGGCTGGGCTTCCACGATCAGCAATCAGACTTTTGTACCCAATCAAAACCTCGGATACCACGGCCTGCAATACGGCACAAACCCGGCATTACTGACCAACGACACGCAGATCACGGGCGACGCCGCAATGGCGAGATTGAACTACACATTATTGGATAAATATCTGATCACGGCCTCGCTCCGGAGAGATGGCTTTTCCGCATTTGGAACAAAACAACCAAGGGCAACCTTCCCGGCAGCGGCGGTTGCATGGAAAATTTCGGAAGAAAAATTCTTTAACCTCGATTTTGTAAGTCAAATGAAGCTCCGTGCTTCCTGGGGAGTGAATGGTAACCGCGATATCGGCGCATATTCGGCCCTTGCGCAACTTCTTTCAACCCAATATTATGATGGTTCCAATGTGCAGGTCGGTGTTTACAACAATTCGCTGGCTAATCCCGATCTGGTTTGGGAAAAAACGCGCTCTATTAACCTCGGGATGGATTTAAGCTTGTTGAAAAACCGCGTGGATTTGAGTGTGGAATATTATGATATGACCACTACGGATCTGTTAATGAACCGCTTACTCCCTGAAATCACAGGCTTTAAGAACATTACATCCAACCTGGGTGAATTGGGAAACAAAGGTTTTGAAATGACAATCAACACCATTAACACCGAAAAACGCAATTTCAGCTGGCGGTCGAGTTTGGTTTTTTCCTTTAACAGAAACAAGATCAAGCGTCTTTTTGGAGATTATGAAGAAAAAACCGTGGATGGAAAGACCGTTACCACCGAGCTGCCGGATTATTCCAATGAATGGTTTCCAGGACAAGCATTGGACCGCGTCTGGAATTACGACGTGACGGGAATCTGGCAGTTGAATGGAAAGGAAGCGGCAGAAGTCTACAAGCTGCAACCGGGCGATTTCAAGGCAACGGATGCAGACGGAAATGGCAAATATGAGGCATTAGCAGACAAAATGTTCATCGGTTACCGCCAGCCCCGGTTCAGGGTTGGGCTCCGGAATGAATTCACATTCCTCAGATACTTCTCGGCATCCGTGTTTTTGCGGGGTGAATTTGGTCACATCGCACCTTTCCAGGAAGGTTTAAGATCAGGCGGATCAGACACTTACGATCGACGCAATACGAATGATTTCCCTTACTGGACGCCGGAAAACGGCAACAACGAATATGCGCGGCTTAACACCAACACAAACGTTTTTGGCGGCGGAATCCAGATTTACAGACCCCTTTCTTTTGTACGGATCCAGGATGTGAACCTTTCCTATGCATTGCCCGGGGCAATATCTGAGCGGTTGAAATTGAGCAGCCTACGGATATTTGCATCTGGACGCAATTTATACAGTTTTGATAAATGGCCCGGCTGGGACCCCGAGTCGGTTAATGTTGCCATGCCCCGGAATTTTACGCTCGGTTTGAACTTGTCATTGTAATCAGAAGAAATTAAAATCATGAAACGCCTCATTAACATATCCCTGGCAATGGTTGTGCTGCTATTGACACAATCGTCCTGCGACAAAGACTGGCTGAAACCGGAACCATTGTCTTTTTTCAGTCCTGAAAATGTATTTACAGACAAAGCCGGTTTCGAATCTTTGCTCATCACCATGCGCAAGGATCTCAAAACAGAGAACACAGGCACAGCGTCCACATCTACGATCATGCCGAACCTCACCATGGAATTTGCAGCATCGGATCTGGCCTCGCCCTGGTCGCAGCTGGATTTTTATAATCTCACCCCGAACACCGACATGTATTACCGCTATCTGTCGATGTTTACGGTCATTTATTCATCTGTAAAAAATGCGAATGTGCTCATTTCCAGGATCGACGACATTGAATGGAAGTCCGAGCAGGAGCGGAATGCGATATTGGCCGAGGCTTACTGGCACCGCGCTTACTGGTATTATCGTTTGGTGAATTCCTACGGAGATGTTCCTTTTATTAATGAGGAAATTCAGGGAGCCAAGCTCGATTTTCGCACGCATAGCCGCTGGGCGATCCTGTCCAAAATCCAGTCGGATACGGAGTATGCGGCGGAATGGCTGCCCGTTGCTGCCAAGCCTGGTGTCATTACCAAAGGCGCTGCCCATCATTTACTGGCAAAAATTTATCTTGCCAACCTGGAATTTGATAAGGCCATTGAAGCTGCTACGAAAGTCATTAATGGCCCCTATGCCTTAATGAACCAGCGTTTTGGCCTGGATGCGGACAAGGCTTACCGCAATCTGATCTGGGATTTGCACCGCTCCAAGAATTTCAGCATTGCACAGAATACGGAAACCATCCTCGCATCCATTGATCGCTATGAAGCGCCTCCGGGAGCCCGCTCGGAAGGACTTTACACCATGCGGATGTAT
This sequence comes from Dyadobacter sp. CY351, assembly GCF_021502625.1. Lineage (NCBI taxonomy): Bacteria > Pseudomonadati > Bacteroidota > Cytophagia > Cytophagales > Spirosomataceae > Dyadobacter > Dyadobacter sp. CY351. The sequence goes on from NZ_JAKFFU010000011.1 coordinate 309,584, forward strand.
AATTGCCAGTATTTTCAGCCACAGGTGCTGGACAGTCAGGGGAAACCCGGTATGGTAAGGAGCGGGCCTATGCTGGATTCGCTGGGCATTGGCAATGCAAATGTGCGGCTGACGGGTTACTATCAATATGATATCTGGGCTTATAAAGGGCAAACCTGGAAAAACACAACAGATTTACGCAGAAGCGACATCAACTGGGTGGATAAGCACGAGCTGCGCTACAACAATCCCGCTTCCGTCGATTATGGAAAAGTGATCAACACCGCATTCCTCGCTAATCCGATCGATACATTCAAGCACGTGTACGCGATGCCGCATTACATTATGTACAATCCCATGGACGATCCGCTCGCCCGCACTGTGGGCGGCAATGGGGACTGGTATATTTTCAGGTTAGCGGAAACTTATTTGCTGAGGGCCGAGGCATATTACTGGAAAAATCAGCATGCATTGGCAGCAGCAGACATTAACAAAGTCCGGGAGCGGGCCAAAGCCTTGCCCATATCCGCTGGCGAAGTAACGATCGACTTCATCATGAACGAGCGCGCCCGCGAGCTGTTCGCCGAAGAGCCGCGACATTCGGAACTGGTAAGAGTATCCTATATTATGGCTAAATCCAACCTGGGAGGCTACAATCTGGCCAGTTTCAGCGAGAAAAACTTTTTCTACGACCGCGTCATGCGTTACAATAACACGTACGAGAAAAAGGTGCAATTGCTGGGTAACACCGCTAATATGGCCCCATTCCATGTCCTATGGCCCATTCCTTCTCTGGTTATCACAGCCAATACCAAGGGAGTGATCAATCAGAATGCAGGCTATGACGGAGCCGAGCGAAATGTGGAACCGCTGATGACGATTGAGTAGGGGGGCATTGTGCTTACGCTGAGCGGAGCCGAAGCGCAAGCACGATGATCCCAACCCAACACCTGTATCAAACATGAACCATGAAGCACGACCATCCAACCCAGCCACCCGAAAAAAGCCTTATCGGTGCATACGGAAACTATTTTGCCAATCTTGCAAAGAAGCCAGGAACATTATCCTTCCGGAATGCCGGTTGGGAAAACCTATCCGACTGGCAGACAAAAGCCAGGGCGAAAGCGGCTGAGTTGCTTTCTGCGCCAGGAACGGGGAAAATGCCGGTGGTGAAGGTGGAGAAAAAGTATGTTTACGATGGATTGGATTTTGAGGAACTGTCCTGGCAATTGCCTTATGGGAAGCGTACCAAGGCGGTTTTTTTGAAACCTCAGGGAAGCTCAAAGCCTTTGCCAGCCATTCTTGCGCTGCATGATCATGCGGGGAAAAAGTATTTTGGCTATCCGAAGTTGGTAAAGACTTCCGGCAAGCAACATCCGATGATCGTAAAACACCAGGCTGCGGTTTACAGCAGTAACGCATGGGCCAACGACATTGCCAGGCGCGGTTATGCTGTGCTGGTGCACGACACATTTGCTTTTGGGAGTCGGCGTGTATTTTATGGTGATATTGCTGGCTTGGACTACGGGGCGTTGAAAACACAGGATAAAACGGATCAGAATCCGGATGAGGAAACGCACATTCTGACCTATAATGAATGGTCCAAAGAGCATGAGCATGTAATGTCCAAATCCCTCTTTTGTGCAGGAACAACCTGGCCGGGCGTTTGTCTGGCTGAGGACCAGGCAGCATTGTCTGTGTTAAGCGCCCGAAAAGATGTTGATAACGAGCGTATTGGATGTGCGGGACTGTCCGGGGGTGGCGTTCGGACTGTTTATCTGGCTGGTTTGGACGACCGTATCAAGTGTGCGGTTTGCGTTGGTTTTATGACCACATTCAATGATCTTGTGCTGAACCGGTCCTACAATCATACCTGGATGACCTTTGCGCCATTGCTTGCCAACTATATGGATTTTCCCGAAATACTAGGTCTGCGCGTTCCGTTGCCCACTTTGGTCCAGAACAATAACCAGGATGCCTTGTTTACATTGTCAGAAATGAAGCAGGCAGATGATATTTTAAAACAGATTTTCAAAAAGGCAGGCGCTGCGGAAAAGTATAAGGCAGGTTTTTACGATGGCCCGCACAAGTTCGATGCACAAATGCAGGCTGACGCATTTGACTGGTTCGATAAATGGTTGGCATAAAAACGATAAACGGTCGCAACACGAAATGCAAACGGTTGGAGGAAAACGCTGGACAGGTTAAATAGTCTTTTCACACGGTTTTGGAGTAGCACTAGGGAGGCAGGAAGTCAGTGAATTATTTTCGAGTAAATTATGAAAATAACCTGCTTAACAAAATAATAAACCTGTCCAAACTGTTGGATAAAGGCTGAATTGTTGCTGGCAAAGCACTAAACCAAAACCCGTGATGGAAAAAAAGAGTACAACAAGTGAAAAGTCAACCTCTTCCAGAAGAGACTTTGTTAAAGCTGCAGGTGTGACCGCGGCAGGTTTTATGATTGTCCCAAGGCACGTGCTGGGTGGAAAAGGCTTCACTGCACCCAGCGACAGGCTCACGGTTGCGGGTGTAGGAGTAGGCGGAAAAGGAACATCAGATCTTGCGAGCTTTGCAAAAAGCGGGAAAGCCGACATTGCTTATTTATGCGATGTAGACGACCGCCGTGCTGCTACAAGCATTGCCAATTATCCCAAAGCCAAGTATTACAAGGACTTCCGGGAAATGTTTGAAAAAGAATCCAAAAACTTTGACGCAGTTTCGGTTTCCACGCCCGACCATACGCACGCAGTTGTAGCCATGGCGGCCATGCAGCTCGGTAAGCACGTTTATGTGCAAAAACCGATGACACATGATATTTACGAAGCAAGAAAACTCACCGAAGCCGCTGCAAAATATAAAGTGGTGACCCAGATGGGAAACCAGGGCTCATCCGGCGACGGCGTAAGAACATTGCACGAATGGTACGACGCAGGCATCATTGGCGACGTCGACACGGTTTATATCTGGACCAACAGGCCGATATGGCCACAAGGCATTCCCTGGCCGTCCGAAAAACCACCGGTTCCCAAGGAACTTGATTGGGATCTCTGGCTGGGCACAGCACCAAAAAAAGACTATGTAGAAAACCTGATCCCCGGAAGCTGGAGAGGCTGGTGGGATTACGGGACCGGCGCATTGGGCGACCTGGGCTGCCACTTGATGGAAGCTCCGTTCCGCGTGCTGGGATTGAAATATGCAACGGATATGCAGGCGAGTGTCGGCAGCGTTTTTACTGCTTTTGGCAAGAGAGGCATTTTCCCTGACAGTTGCCCGCCATCAAGCCACGCAACATTAACTTTCCCAAAAACAGCCAAAACAAAAGGCCCGGTAACCATGCACTGGATGGACGGCGGCATCAAGCCGGAGCGTCCGGAGGAACTTGGCCCGAATGAGTTATTCGGAGATGGCAACAGCGGTATTTTGTTTGTTGGTTCAAAAGGCAAAATGATGGCCAGCGAATATGCTGCTAACCCTCGTTTGCTGCCATTAACCAAAATGCAGGAAGTGAAAGTAAAACAAAAATTTGCCCGCGTACCAGGAAGCGCAGACGGTCACTACGCACAATGGGTGGAAGGCTGTATCGCCGGTTACGGTAAGATGGAGCTAAGCTCACCATTCGAACTGGCAGGTCCGCTAACCGAAGCAATCCTGGGTGCCAACCTCGCCATCCGCGGCGCAGATATGCCAAAGGCAAGAGAAGACGGAAAAGGTTTCACATATCCGGGAAGCAACATGAAAATGCTCTGGGACGCTCAAAACATGAAGGTTACCAACTTCGACGAAGTAAACCAGTTCGTCCGCCGGAATTACCGGGAAGGTTGGAGCCTGGGAGTTTAAGAATCTCAATAACTTTTAGCGAAAAAGCCGTGACTACGATCACGGCTTTTTTGTGCCCTAACTCTTTCTGCGATACAGATAGGGCGCCTTGTTAGCGGCGCCGGTGAATTTCTTTTCCAGGCGTTCCAACACATTCAGATCCAGGATTTTCTTTTGGAAATTGTTTCTGGCGAAAGGTTTGTCGTAAATGGTTTCGTAAAGTTCCTGCACATCTTTCATCGTAAATGTTTCGGGGAGCAGGTTGAATGCGATCAGCTTTTCGTCCAGATGGAAACGAAGCGTTTCAAGCGCTTTGGTGACGATTTCGTTGTGGTCGATGATCATTTCTGGCAGTTCTTTAATGTTATACCAATCAATCGACGAGTCAAGATCCGTTTTTTCAGGGACCACCTGGTTCAGGTCCACAAGCGCGTAGTAGCCAATTGAAACGAATCTTTTTGTAAACCAATTGAACTCCTTCCCATACTGCCCGTTTTCGCTCAGGAGCTGCGGATTAAGTTCAATAAGCTTAGTCATGAATTTCAAGCTGTTCCTGGCAGCTTTACCAAAAATGTGAAACTGGTCGAGGTAAATTTCCTTAATGCCGGTCCGCTGCTGAAGAATGCGGTTTGCTGCTGTATCAATGTCCTCGTCTTGCGAAAAAAAACCACCTGGCAGGGCCCAGAAATCACCATTGAAATTGAGCTTAGGCACTAAAACTTTGAGTTGCTTATTGTGGTAACCGAATATCACACAGTCGATAGACAGCTGTTCAATATAATTTTGTTCACTTGGATTACGTATCATGTAGGTTTAGGGATGTAGTACAATACAAATGTAAAATAGAAAAATATTTATTGTCTTAATTTAAGACAATAAATAAATTAATCATAGCTTTGCTTCGACTCAATCAAACCTAAGATAACGGATGAAAGTAAAGTCTCTACTACTAAGCATGCTCGCTTTGAGTTTTTGCTTAACGTTTCAATCTGCTGACGCGCAAACCACAAAGGTGAATGTGTTGGTTTTCAGTAAGACCGCTTCTTTCAGGCACGAGTCCATTGCTGCTGGAAAAACAGCATTGACCAAAATGGCTAAAGAGAAGGGTTTCGGTGTCAGCTTCACGGAAGATGCCAGCCAGTTTAATGAACCTAACCTGAAAAAATACAATACTGTCGTTTTTCTAAACACAACAGGCGATGTGCTGACCAATGAGCAGCAAGTTGCGTTTGAGCGATACATTCAGGCGGGCGGAGGTTACACGGGCATACATGCGGCCACTGATACGGAATATGACTGGCCTTGGTATGGACAACTTGCAGGTGCCTATTTCCTGGATCATCCCATGATACCCAGCAATGTGCAAAAAGGGAAATTCATCGTGACCGAAAAAAATCATTGGGCAACGCAAGGGATGCCGGATGAATTTGAAAGAACGGATGAGTTTTACAGCTTCAAAGACATTTCACCCAAGATCAAAGTTGTACTTAAAATTGATGAAAAGAGCTATATAGGTGGCAAAAACCCTGATTTTCACCCGATGGGATGGTATCAGGAGTTCGACGGCGGCCGCTCGTTTTATACGGCGATGGGACATACGGACGAGACATTCTCTGACCCTCTTTTCCTGAACCATCTGTATGCCGGGATCAAATATACAGCTGGCGGTGATTCACCGAAAACAGTGGATTTCTCCAAATCCCGACCTGAGGAGAACCGCTTTACAAAGGTAATCCTGGAAGAAAAGCTGGATGAACCGATGGAGCTGAGCGTGCTGGACAAAGACAGAATCCTGTTCATTCAGCGTAAAGGAGAAGTGCGGCTTTATAATGCCAAAACGAAAGAATTGAAGAACATTGCCAACATTCCGGTCAGTACGAAGTACAAAAATAAGGAAGGAAAGGAATCGACAGGCGAGGATGGGCTTTTGGGTTTGAACAAAGACCCGAACTTTGCTCAGAACCATTGGATTTACCTATATTATTCCATACCGGAAGCGCCTAAGAATGTGCTGGCAAGGTTTGAAATGAAGGGCGACCAGCTGGATCTTGCAACCAAAAAGGTGCTGCTGGAAGTGGAAACGCAACGTGAAGAATGCTGCCATACGGGTGGTTCAATTGCCTGGGACAAAGCGGGTAACCTGTATTTATCGACAGGGGATAACACTAACCCTCATGGCTCGAATGGTTACAGCCCGAGTGATGAGCGCGAGGGAAGGTCAGCCTGGGATGCGCAGAAATCTTCTGCCAACACAAATGATCTTCGTGGCAAAATCATACGCATTAAGCCACAGCCGGACGGAACTTACACCATTCCGGAAGGCAATCTTTTTGCCAAAGGAACCCCGCAGACGCGGCCGGAAATTTTCACAATGGGTCACAGAAACCCATTCAGGATATCCGTGGACCAGAAAACGGGTTACGTATATTGGGGTGAGGTTGGCCCGGACGCAGCCAAGCCGGATTCCAGCAGAGGACCTGCCGGGCACGATGAAGTAGGACAGGCCCGTAAGGCGGGAAATTTTGGCTGGCCGCATTTTGTGGGAGATAATAAGGCATATAATAAGTTTGATTTTACGGCAAGCAAGTCTTTGGAAAAGTGGGACGTTGCTGCGCCTACCAACAATTCGCCGAGCAATACCGGCTTAAAAGTGCTTCCACCGGCTCAAAAGGCATTTATCTGGTATCCATATGGCGCCTCGAAGGAGTTTCCTTTAACGGGTAGCGGTGGTAGAAATGCAATGGCTGGGCCGGTTTTCTATTCGGATGGGTTCAAGAATGCAAATAATGCATTTCCGGCTTACTACAACGGCAAACTGCTTACTTACGACTGGATGCGCGGCTGGATTATGTCTGTGACGATGGATCAGGAAGGTAATTATGCTGCTATGGAGCGGTTTATGCCCAGCTACAAGTTCTCCAATCCGATGGATATGGAATTTGCGGACAACGGAGATTTGTATATGCTGGAATACGGAACAGGCTGGTTTTCAGCGAATGATGATGCGCGCTTGATCCGCATTGAGTATAACGGTGGCAATCGCAAACCGCAGATCCAGATGGCTGCTAACAAAATGGGCGGCTCTGCACCGCTTGCTTTGAAACTCGATGCAAAAGGAACGGTTGATGCAGACAACGATATGTTGAATTATGCATGGAAAATCACTTCGAAAAATGGTTTCTCAAAGCAGATCAACACGCCGGAAGCGAATTTGACACTTACCAAGCTGGGTGTTTACAAAGCTACTTTGACCGTTAATGATGGTAAAGGCGGCGTCAACACGCAGTCGATGGAAATTACGGTTGGCAACGAGCCGCCGGTATTGAGCCTCGATATGCCAATGGGTAACAAGTCGTTTTATGCTGCCAACAAACCTTTCAATTATGATGTAAAAGTTTCTGACAAAGAAGACGGAACATTAGAAAAAGGCATTGAGGCAGACCGCGTTGCAGTGAACATTGATTACCTGGCCGAAGGTTTTGATAAAATCGCCATTGCGCAGGGACACCGTTCGGCAGATGCCAGCGCCGCATTTGCTCCTGGAAAAAAACTGATCGAAGCCAGTGATTGCAAAGCTTGCCACAGTGTGGATAAAAAGTCGATCGGTCCTGCTTACCGCGAGGTTTCAGCCAAATACAAGGGCGATAATTCGGCCGTTGAGAAACTGACTAAGAAAGTGATCGCCGGTGGGGGAGGTGTTTGGGGTGAAACGGCCATGGCTGCACATCCCCAGCTTTCAGCGGCGGACGCTTCCGAAATGGTGAAATACATTCTGAATGTGACCAACGAAAAGCCGAAGGAGAAATCAATGCCTGCAAAAGGCAGCTATGTGGCCAAAGTTCCGGCAGGCGATAAAGGCAAGGGCGTTTTCATTGTAAGGGCTGCTTATGAGGATAGTGGTGCAAGCGGCTTGCCATCATTGAAGTCGGAGAAGACGCTTGTGCTGAAAAATGCAAAAATGGATATGCACAATTTCGATGTGTATGAAGACATGATGAAGATATCAAATGGTGGAATGAACCTGGCTATTGCTTCGAAATCAGGATCTTATGTTGTGCTTAAACAAACAGACCTGAGCGGAATTTCGGAGGTGCAGTTGCAAGCCATCGCACCAAAGCCGCAGGTTAATGCTGCCGGTGGAAAAGTAGAGCTGCGGCTCGACAGCCCTACCGGCCCGGTAGTAGGAACGTCCGAATTCCTCGAACCGACCGAAAAAATGGATTTCAAACCAAACATCCTAAGTATTCCAATCAAACTGGCAGGGCAACCGGATGGCAAACTGCACAATGTTTACCTTGTATTTACCAATCCCCAAGCCGATGGACATTCGCTGATGGTTGTGCTTGGAGCGGAGTTTAAGCTTACGGAAATAAGTAATTAAAGAAAATAATAGTCAGTCTCTCAATTTTAATTAATCAGAACAATGAAAAGAACCAGTATCGCCTTCGTATTTTTATTTTTAGGATTTGCTATTAACGGATTTTCCCAAACCGCAGCAACGAACGACTTTTTCCTGGGTAAGTGGGAGGTTTTGGTTGTAGGCACTCCCGACGGAGATTCTAAACTGGTGACCGAATTAACCCGCAAAGACGGCAAACTGACCGGTGAACTGAAAGATCCCACAGGAAAAAACCCAAATGCTTTGCCAATCTCAAACATTATGGAAGAAGGGAACAAAATGACCATTTTCTTCGAAGCGCAAGGAACAGAAGTGTCTTTGGACCTGGCAAAAGTAGATGATGACCATTTGAAAGGCTCGGTAATGAACGGAATGTTTGATGCTACGGCGGTCCGGATTAAGGAGTAGGTTTGAGTTGATGGCTGAGTAAGTTAGTTTAGCCCGAAATGAGGTTTCATTCAAAATGTTTGAAACCTCATTTTGGGCTTTTTATTTTCCATGGATGATTGCTTTGCCTGGCAATGTTGCGAAGGGTTCATTCCATTCATTGATCAAGAAAACCTTATATACGTAAAGTCCGGGCACAGGATTGGCGGGCAGCCAATACCATTCATTTGTAAGTGTTCCCGGTAAAACTGTGATAAGCTTATCTTCCACAACAATGCCCTGCTGATTGTAAATGACAGTCCGGATGGCCCGTAGATCCGCATTTTTTGCCACTTTAAGCTCGAAACGCAAATACACGGATGTTGGGTTAGGGCTTACTACGAGTTCGGTAGGCGGATTTTCATTATCAACCACTTCAAAAAGCATTCTATAAGGCTGTGCGGTTGCATTGCCGGCGCGGTCTTTGGCATTGACCAGGATTTCATAAGTTCCTGCTTTAAGATCCGTTGCATAACTTAGCCGTAGTGATTTGGTGTCTTTGATCGTGATTTCAATGTCGTTTTCTCCATATGTGACTTTTTCAAAATCACAGTTATCGTCCCCACAACGCTTTAAGAATATTTCAACCAGCGAAGTATCCGGCAAAAGCAGTCTGTCATCCGACAATAGCACCGTCACAGTCGGATCCGCAGAAATAGTTTCCTTGTGTTGTAATAATCTGTCATTAAACTCCACTGTCAGCATAGGCGGCACAATGTCCTTTGTATTCCCGGAAGAAAATGTAGTTTTTGTCTTGATAATATCCCAATCAATATCCAGTTCTGCAATGTTGTTACTTGTGTTTAGTTCCTCAATCAAATGATCAGGATCTATATGGACCTGGATTTTTTGGATATCTTTTGAATTAAGAAAAGTTACTTGTAATGTGTCTTGAGCAGGAAAAGATTTCAGCATCTGTGTTTTGACAACATTACCCTGCTTCCCAAAATAGGTCACCTTAACCCGCACGTCTTGTCCGGCAACGAACCTGCCGTTATTATGCATTTCGACTTTAACTTTCAAAGAATCAGACGATTCAAACGACTGACTCACCGATTTTGAGTGCAGTGAAATGCTTTCCTCCGGATCAACTGAATAATCAGGCCTGTCTACCGTGACGAGCCGCAATGCGGGATCACCCTGCAACAAAGACTGATGCACATTGGCAATGCTGTATTCATCCTTATCCTTGGTGACAATGTCACTGGCAACTGCCATCTGGATTTTTCCGATCCGCAAATGCACAGTGGCCGGGTCTGTGAACATATAATGATACAACCTGCGCAGATATTTCGCAGAGGGGCCTACGTAGCTTTGAAAGGAATTAGCAATGATTGCGATAGCGCCGCGGTCAGGGGCCAGCAACCAGTCCAGTGAAAGGGTAATCCTGTCATCTGACTTAGGCGTTTTCGGGTTCTGGTTGGACCTTCCGGTAAATATATTTCCTACTCCGCAGCCATTGAAATACATCATCGGATACTTGCGCCGGTTATTGTAGTTGCGAGGCGCATCCGTAATGTAGCCGAAATCCAAATCGGTGATGTAAGTCGACCCATGACCAAAAAAAGTGATCAGTCCGGCTCCCGCATTGACATCTGCCGTTATGTTGACGGGTTCTGGCTCGGCCATTGCCTGTTGTTTTACATATTGTTTCACTTTACCACCCAGCTGTCCGTTTTGAACATCGGGTTCCAGGATACTTAGCAGTCCTTTTAATTGTGTGATCTCGCCGACGGTTTTGCCGCCATTCAGATGCAGGACATTCTTCCGCCAGGCGTAATCCGTGCTCTTGCTTTCATACTGCTTTACCTTTTCCAGATAGTCGGTAACATGCCGGGGGGTAAAAGCAGACAGCCTGCCGACCGGCATAGCAGGGACATCCCTCGCCGCTCCGGCAAGGCCTTCCACGAGCAGCACGTCAGAACCGGGATACCCGATCGTGGGCACTTCTCCCGGCAGCTCCCGCTTCATTTTCTCATTGTGCGTGATCGATTTCCCGATCAGGAACAAATATTTGTCCTTCCCACCATTGGTAAGCATATAAGACATCATCTTCCTGATGGCAACCGGGCTGGGTTCGCCGTAATTGAACTGATTGTACACTTCCTGGATTTCCATAACCAAAGGTTTAAAGCTCCCTCCGGCCTGAGAAGCGCGGTAATCAGCGTATTGGTTTGCGCTTTCCAGTAAAGTGTCGGTGGTGATGATGATATAGTTCGCTTCTTTAGGAGATAATGGTTTTAGTTTAACAGCCTTTATTTTGGCTGCATCAACGTTAATAATCTCTTTTGAAGCAAGTAGGACCTGAGTTTTGCCTGCTTGCCGGGGCACCATTATGCCCTCTTTTTTGCCTGTTATAATCACAGGTTTGCCCGGGTCTGAAATTTCCAGGAACATGAAATCTTGTGAAGCGCCTTTAATATTAACCCTGCTCCATGGATCCGGGGTAGGGACCAGCGTAAATTCCTTACTTGCCTGCTTATCGATTTGAAGTAACTGTTGGAAATTTAATGAGAAATAAGTGAGTGAAAACCGGTTCAATATATCCGCTTTGGTCGTTTTGAGCGAAATGATCCCTTTGCCTTCGGCATCGGTATCTCCGGGTTTTAAGTCGAACGAAAACGCAGCCGGACTAAATCTTGAAATCGGCAGCACATTCACCAGTCGCAATGACTTTTGATTTTTACCAACATAAATTTCTATCTGATGCTCCATGTTGCTTCTGCCGTGAATCAGCAGCTTAATATTGGGAAGTTGCGCATGGCTGGCCAGGTTTTTCAACTCAAAATTTCCCATTATAGAACCAGCCCCGTCTCTATCCTGGATGCGGCTGGTCTTGCTGGCGCCGTTCACAAAAAAACTATTCAAAAAGGGCGGTGTGCTCTCATATTTCAGCGTGCTCAATGTATAATCTTCCCGGTAAACCGTAGTTACCTTTTCCTGATGGAATGTGAGTTCAGGCATACGCTGATCCACAGGCTGTTCAACAGATTTTGCTCTGTCACCCTGCGCATCTCCGACCGTTAAAAAATAGGCACCCTCGTCAGAATACAGGCTGAAATAGGGATTAACCCGGGAGTTCATGGGCCGGTATAACAGCGAATCGCTCGCTCCGTCATTGGGAAGCGCGTAAAACAGAACCTCTTTGTTATTGGCGCTTAAAATGGAAATTTGCTTTCCCCGTCTCCATAATTGCAATTTGTCAGGAGATCCGGTTGGGAAATCTTTCGGCAGGGAGGTCAGCGATATCCTGTGGATGCCTTTTTTCGCTATGCCGATTTTTACATACGGCTTTTCATAATATATCCAACTATTTGCATAAGGTGGCCTCCATTGCGCGCTGGCTGCGTGCTGCATAAGCAAAGCAACAATGGCTAGTGTCATTGTTTTGGCCAGGATTGAAATAGAATCTAGCATATGTGGTTTGGTAATGTGCAGGCCTGTTACCCTGCATTGCGCAAGAAAAAGCACTCGGTTCACTACTCAACTTTACATTGAGTAACCGTGCGGAATCAGTTATTCTGCGGCAAATAACAAAGTGGCCCGCCGAGCATCAACTCGACGGGCCACTTCATATGTTAACTTAACAAGTGTTCAGCTCTTTATAATTCTAATACCTGAACACCGCCGCAACAGGCGATTCGGCGGGCATTTTATCCTCGTCCAACACATACACTTCGCCACCGTTCTGAATCGTCTTAATCAATGCTTCGTCCAGCAAGTCTTCCGAGTCGGCACTTTCTGAATCACCAAGTGTGAGCTCGTTCGAATTTTCATCAAATGTGCCCCAAATGTGATTTGCCTTTTTTACGAAAATGTGGGATATCCTGCCGTAATAAGCTGCGGGAATGATTTCGTTGGGAGACGATGAAGTGAGTTCCGTAGCCGACTGATTGGCGAAGATCGTCAGCGCTTTGTCCAACGGTTGCTCGAAATAAGGCAACATGATTTCCTTGGCCAATTTGTACAGTTCATTCTTATCATCGTGCTCATGGCTGCCCGTTATGGATTCGCTGCACACATTATGATAGTCGCAAACGGATTTATAAATCGGGATCAGATATTCCACCCCGGCCAGGAGAAGCGGCACATTCTCGGTATGCAATATTTGTTTGTACAAAATATCATCTACATGCTCGAAATAGGTTGCAATGTTGGCTTTCTCGTCGGGATTGCCTCCACCCATTCCGTGAAAATTGGCGCCACCTCCCGAGCTGTTTGCTACACGAACGGTGCTCGCATCTTTTTCGGAAATCCGTTTCACGTCCATCATTTCCTCTGGAAGGTCGGGCACGTCGATATATTCCATTCCAAACGCATCCGCCCTGAACAACTTGCATTTCTGCTTGCTGATAACAAGCAGGAAGAAATGCTCTTTGCTGGCCATGATCGGGATCAACGGGGAGACGTAGAAGCTTTTTTCGCACATCAGCTCGTTTTCGGGAGCAACCGGCATTTTAATATACCTGAAATAACCCTCCGAAATGAAGACTGCGAGCCCTTCGTTCATGCCAGCCCAAAATGTGTCGTTTTGCAGCAGCTCATAACCTGGCGTCAGCATTTGTTCGATTACCGCCTGAGGAATTTCCCTATCAGCCAACCGTTTTGAAACATCCTGAAGAGCATTTTTGAAATTAATTAAATCCTTTTTCTCGTTCACTTCCACACCCGACTTATGGGTGGGAATGTACATGGTAACGCAGCAGGGCGCCTGGTAACTGGCTAGCTCAACAAACAACTCTTTATCAAGCACCTGCGGAAGCTCTTCGGGCTCAGTTTTATTCTCGTCATCTATCGAAAGCTCGGCTGTTTTATCACTTTCAGGCTTATTTTCCTTACCCTTAAAAGAATTTTCTCCTTTTGAGGTGTTCCTGTTCGGGTGCCGGACCGGCAGCGACGGATCCAGGGTGAGGTCGTCTTCGACATATTTATTATCCAATTCCAAAAACTCATCCAACTTCTCAGCTGGCGCATTGGAAATTCCTAATCCCTCCACTTTGTTAATGGTTGAAGGTTTTCCTTTGGGCGGATGAAATCCACCTGATTGATCTTTTCCCATAATTCAAACTGATTTTGATACTTACTGTTAGGCTGGCGATGCATTAAAAATTATGCCAACATCGACTCAGGCAAATGGTCGTTTAAATGTTGCCGCCCGGCTCTGTCAGGATTTTATCCTCCTGATTTTTGATTTTTGCCTTATCGCTTTTTGTTTTGTTCAAGGGCCGGTTGTAGAAAGTGCCGTCGCGCTTTCTAAAAAGTCCAGGTGTGAATAAATCGTCCAATTTGACCCTGCCATGCTCATCCGGGCTGGGCGTATTGTCAGCTGTGTGATCGTTCATGATTTCGCAATGTGGATGGGTGGTTGAAAAAATCCCGCGCTAGTAAATTTTCGTGCCAAGCTGGTAAGCCATACATTGCGATACACTTCGGGTGTTGAGATAGATTTTTTTGTATGGAATCAGGATGACGCCGATACGCGTTCCGTCGGCTTGCGATTCCTAGCACCCTTGCCAATACGCCATAAAACCAAAAAAGCCCGGTCGTTAGACCAGGCTTTGTCGGGATGACAAGATTCGAACTTGCGACCCCTAGCACCCCATGCAACTTTTTATGGTAATTTTGTATAATTTTACATAAGTTCAATTTTATCATCTATCTAATAATCAAGGTTTTAATTATTTTCACTAAGTTTGCCTATGTAAGATTAGATACAAATGTTCGACTAATGTTCGACTAAATTATCTCAATATGGCGATTTCAACCAGATTGATCCTGCGGCCTCAGAGCTCCCCGAATGAGACGGAATATCCAATTATGCTTTAGATTATCATTGACAGGAAGAATCAATTGGTAAGTACCAAAAAGTACAGTTCAATTGAGAATTGGCAAGATAAAACACAATCTGTATCCAAGGCACATCCAAAGCACAAAGAGATCAATCTGCTGTTAAGGACGATCTCTTCCGAAATAGATTTCTATATCTTATCCGAAGGGAAGAAAGGGGTCAGGCCTTCGTTTGATGAGATAAAGGCCTTGGTTAGGAAGCTCACGGGAGGAAACACCGAGCCAGAGCGAAAAAAGCTTTTTGACGTGTTCAACGAGCACATCGCTTTCTTGGATCAGCAGAACCGTCTTGGTTCCAAGGAAACTTACGAGTCTACTTTGAAAAGCTTGAAAAACTTCATGAGCAATAAGGACAAAGAGTTCCTAAGCATCAACACAGGTTTTTTAGTGAAGTATGAGGAATATCTCCTGGCACGAGGTTGCGCCATTACGACGCGCAGTTTCTACTTGCGCACATTTCGAACATTGTGGAAGCTGGCCATCAAAAACAAATACTGCCCGGAAACCCACTATCCATTCAAGGACTTCGCATTTTCAAAATATAATAATCCAAGAACCAAAAAGAGAGCGATTACCAAGGATCAGATAGGTTTGATAGAAGCTCAGGTAATTGATCCCAAGAACGATACTTTGATCAATTCCAGGAACTACTTCCTTTTTAGTTTCTACTGCCGTGGATTGAATTTTACCGATCTCGCAGATTTGAAATGGACCAACATTATTGGGGACGAACTTCATTACTTCCGATCCAAGACAAAAGAGGAGTTTCGGTTTAAGCTGCATCCGACCGCCTTGCGAATTCTTGACCATTATCGAAATATGGAGGGGAATAGTGACTCCGGACACGTCTTTCCGATATTATACAAGAGGCATGCGACTCTTCAATCTGTTAGGGACAGGAAGAAGAAAATACTCACAAGGGTTAACAAGCAGATAAAGGAGCTGGGTTTATCACTCGGCATCGCAAAGACGTTGACTACGTATGTAGCTCGGCACTCGTATGCAACGGCACTTCGCAGGAACGGAATGTCAAAAGAGAATATTGGCAGATCACTAGGTCACGATAGTCTGAAAACAACAGATATCTATCTTGAAGATATCGGAGATCCGGTACTGGATGATTTGATCAACTCAACTATTTAGCTTATGTATTTTTTTGATTTGCCAGGCTTTCACCCGGTTAGTGGTCTCGACACGGACGATCGTGGAAAGCATCCCTATTTGCATTTTAACGACAAAATATTTCAAAAAGAGGAAATTGATTACTGTGATTCCTATTTCCCGTTCAAAAAGATTCTTTTCAACAACCGTCAAACACTGTTTGTCAGCGAAATGAACCTGATAGAAGTCTTTGAGTACAACCCAGTTTTCAAAAATGATCTACTAATAGATCACAGTCATCCTATTTCGGCTGAACACCTTGACGCAATAAGATCCAATTTCTCTGAGGGCTATTACGATGGAAGTTCAGACTTCCCAAGAGAGATCCAATCCACCATAAATCTACCAGATGGTGCTGTAAAGGAAACCAGGCTTCGTGGCTTCATCGAGTTTTGCGGCGATCATTTGTTTTTTGAAGGGTTTGCTACTCCCAAATGTCTTTATGCCCTAGGATTTATACAGGCATATCTGGTTAAAGCATTTGGAGAATATCGCAATTTGATCCAGAGTCTCGAAAGTACTATTCCGGAGGTAAGAATTCGGGAGTCGGTCTCTGACGAAAATATATTTGAGGAAATCATAGAGAAAGACCAGCGTATTGAGGAACGGCCGGATGATGACTCAGCGATTGAAGAAGATGGTAAGCAGGAATTTCTGCCAAGCCTACTCAGTGAACAGGTCGAAAGGACAAAATTTAATAAGATCCCATTGGACTATCCGGTTAATGAGATTATTTCGCTGTGGATGATTCTGTTAGAAGTGTGGAAATGTCGGCCTATTAATTCCATCCAGGTGTTTTTTGAACCAGAAGATGTTTTGGAGTTATTGGGCTGCATGTTTGACGATTCGGCGAACAAGGGACTGCTCCCACAATCAGAATATAAGTTTTATATTTTACCGCCAGGAAAATATGAGAGAGTTATTAACCTGCTAATGCATATTACATACAAACTGAACACTGACCGCAACAACATCAACCTTGAAAGATACTGTGAAGCGTTGATAGCAACCTTTTCATGTTACAGTAAAACCAAGGTTGCCAGCCTCAAGAGTAATATTAATAAAGAGCGCGGTAACATTATTCAGAGCATCAAGTCACTACCTGATGGAACCTACAAGACTGACTTTTTGAAAGTCTTGGGAAAGATCAACGAATATGCCAGCTAAGGCGATTTGTGCCATTCACTAATTAAAAGCCTTTTTTTATGGAAACCATCATACTGCACTCTTTGACAGTCGAAGAGTTTATGAACCAAATACGGACAATTGTCAGGGAGGAATTAAAGAGCGTTTTGCAACAGGATCAACTACTTACAAAAGAAGGTGCTTTAAAGCTTACCGGAGCAAGTAATGCAGCTTTCCTAAAAGCCGTGAATGCCGGTATTGTAAAGCCACAACTGGTAAAAGGAAGAACGAAGGCGATGTATTTAGAATCAGAAGTGCTCAAGATTTCAGTAGGTAGAAGAAAAAAGCCTTTATAATTCGTAAGCGCTGGGATTCTCCGGAGGGGAGAACTTTAACTGCTTTCCGGTTAACTCAGAAAGTGCTTGGCAGGCCATGTTGTATTGGTCGCACCATCGCTTGCACCTCGATTTTATTTCCTTACCAACAAAACCTGAAAACGGATAACGGAATTTTAGCATTGCATGCCTGCCATAAACATCAATGTATTTTGAAAGATTTTCGTTGATGAAGTCTTTTTGGAGCTGTTTCAATTCAGTCTCTACCTGTTCAATTGGGGGTTGAAAGCCATCAGTTGTAATGTCTTTGAGAGAATCCGGTAGTAGAAAGCGTGATTTAGTTTTTTCTTTCTTTTTCGCTGCCTTGACTGCTGCAACCTTTTCTTGAAATTTTGCTTCACTCTCCTTGAGCTCCATATAGCGAGCCAAATCGACATTGCGAGATTTTAATTCTTGTGATAGCCTGAGAATACTGGACTTACGATAATAATATGATTTACCCTTTGTAAAGTAATCATTGAATCCAAAGGTTTCTCTAATGAACTTCCCTCCATTGTAAACGCCTTTAAAATATCGGCTTAAATCTCTGTCTTGTATCCACTCACCTCTTGTGATTGCCAACTTTTTTAACTCTACCGCAGCTTTATCCAACGCACTTACAGAGAATTGTTCTTCTTTTGGAAGCTCTGACGTGCCTGCAATTCTGACAATGGCCTGTTTAATTTCCGCCAGTTCTCGGATGATTTGTTCTTCGCTCTTCACTGAATATATATCAACTTACACTGAAATTTAAGCGATTTATCTTAAGTGATCAAAGCTTGCGTCAGTCTAAAATAATGCGCTAGGACGCGGATGCTTCGATTGGAGGAGGAGCAGTCCTGCTTATGCTATAATCAACCCAGCTAAGCCGCACCGGTTCGTGCTTATCGAGCCAATTAATGTAAAAAAAGTTTATTTCTCGATAGTTTTCCTTTTGGACGTAGTCAACGTTTTATTCCTTTTCTCAGTTTTTTCAAGTTTGTTTTGCCCATCACTAAAACTGACAGATATGATGGACACAACCGTTTTGATTTCACTCTCAGGGCAGCAACTGCATGAGCTGATCGAAGCCTCAGTTAGAAAAGCATTACTACTGCAACCAGTTCCCAAATCGGACGATACTGATACGCTCTTAGATACTAAAGAAGCAGCGCAGCTTATCAAATACAAAGAGACGTCAATATATGGGCTGGTGAAAAGAAAAAAGATTCCGTTCTGTAAGATCGAAGGTAAGCTCCTATTTTCTAGACAAGAGCTTTTGGAATGGGTTGCTAATGGTCAGACACCAATCTCAGCGAAACAATGAAAGAAAAACACAAGTATCTGAGGATTGGAACGAGCTACTTCAAGGAAGTAAGAAAGCCGCTCTCGTCCGGCGACACCATGTCCACTTTGATCCCATGGTCCGCGGATTGCATACGGCTGGATCATGATCGTGAATACCTCAAAAACGAGGTGGACCGGTATGATGGATTTTGTTTTGTGCCCAGCCACTTGAACTATGAGCAAAAAGTGGTCGGCTTTTACAACCGTTATCAACCATTTCAGCATGTCGCCAAACAAGGTGACCCGATCACTATTTTCGGTTTTCTCCGACATATTTTCGGAGAACAGATAGAAATGGGATATGACTATTTCAAAGTGCTTTTAGAAAAACCTACACAGATCCTACCAATCCTTTGCCTGGTCAGTGAAGAACGTAATACTGGAAAAACTACTTTTCTTCACTTTGTCAAATCCATTTTCGGAGAAAATATGACCATTAACAGCAATGAGGATTTTCGGTCTAATTTCAATATTGAATGGGCTCAGAAGCTAATCATTGGGGTAGATGAGACATTTCTTGACCGGAAAGAAGATTCCGAGCGGATCAAAAATTTGAGTACGGCTAAGTTTTACAAAATAGAAGCTAAGGGATTTGACCGGCAGGAGATTGAGTTCTTCGGAAAATTTATTCTTTGCAGCAACAACGAAGATCATTTTATCATTGCCGAGCCTGGTGAAATCCGTTAATGGGTTCGGAAAATCCCGGCGCTCAAATTCGATAACGAGAAACTGTTGGCTGAGCTTCAGTCTGAGATTCCCTACTTTATTTATTTTCTCATTCACCGAGACTTCGCCTATCAGCAGCAGACACGTATGTGGTTTACCGCCGCACAGATAGCCACACCGGCATTAAAGAAGCTGCTCAACCAAAACCGGAATAAACTGGAATTAGAGATTGCCCATGTCCTATTGACAATTGTGGATGAAAAAGATTTAGACGAGATAAAGTTCTGTACTGCAGACGTGCAGGATTGGCTTAATAAAAAGCATGTCCGGTACAAAGATCTCATACAAATTAAACGGATCCTGCAAAATACTTGGAAACTGGTTCCAGCTAAAAACTCACTGAGCTACCTACAATACAAGTTTCTTACTGATGGTAGTGTGTTTGAGCAAACAGGGAAAGGCAGATATTATACCCTGTCGAAAAAGCAGATAAATGAGTACAATGATATCATCTAATATTTTGATGAATTGATGAGAAATAGGTTTAATGTATTAATAGTCAATAAATTATGATGCATCAAGATTGCATCAGCAGCGCATCAATCCGAAAACCATGATGCGACGTTCGATGCTATTTGATGAGATTTCGATGATGAGCTAAGCGGTTGAAATAGAGAAAGGTAAGAGCTTAGCGCATCAATTCATCAGTCTTTTTAACTTTTTAACTCTTGTAATTATGACTTGCCAGCAAGCCAAAGAGATCTCTATTGTAGAGTTCCTGAAAAGCCATCATATCCATCCTGAGTTTAGCCGTGGAAAAGATCATTGGTATCTGTCTCCATTACGCCGGGAAAATACACCCTCCTTCAAAGTTGACACAAAGCTCAACCTATTTTATGATCATGGTAGTGGCATAGGCGGAGATATTATTGATCTGGGATGCCAGCTTTTTAAGTGTGATGTGAAAGGATTGCTATCAAAGCTTGAAGCAGGTTCTTTTTTATTTCAACAGCAATATGCGTTAAGAAGACCATTACATATATTGGATAGCGTTACCCAGGAAGAAAGTATTTCGCGAATAAAAATTTCGCATGTCCAGCCATTGGGGAACAATCCTGCTATTACAAATTACATCAAGTCACGAGGAATTGCGTCCGAAATTGCCAGAATGCACTGTCAGGAAGTGTATTACCAGATCGGAGACAAAAACTACTTTGCAGTAGGCTTTAAAAACAGATCCGGTGGATATGAACTTCGCAGTCAAAACTTCAAAGGCTCGTCATCTCCTAAGGATATCAGCCACATTGAAAATGGCAGCCGATCGGTTAGTATAATGGAAGGTTTTATGGATTTTCTTTCACTTCTGACGCTAAGAAAAGAAAGCTCTGTCCCTAGTGATTTTCTGATCCTAAACTCTGTCAGTTTTGTGGATCGCAGTATGGACATTTTGAAAAGCTACCATAATGTTTTTCTCTATCTGGATCATGATAATGCAGGCAGAAAAGCTTTGGAAAAATATGAATCCGCTGGTCTGAACGCCGTCGATGCATCTGGTATGTATCAGAAGTTTAAAGATCTCAATGAGTACTTACTAGAACAGAAGCCAATACAGCAAGACACGACACAACGCAAGGATTTGAAAAAGTCGAGGGGGCTAAGTCTATGAGTCTCTTTGGGGAGCAAGTTTGTGTTTTCGCTTCGCAAAAACCCGTCCCGCTCCCGCGTGACTGGAAACTTGCCTTTTTCTCCCGTTGGTCGCAAAAGGGTTAATACAGATAATGGAATGTGAGATGGAAAAGACAGAAATCAAAGACCCAAAGCCCTACAATCCCAAAGGTGGCAGGCCACGCAAAAAAGTAAAAAGGGAAACTCAGCTCATGGTCAGGCTGACGGAAAACGAGCGTTTTCTGATCGAAGAAAAGGCCAAGGATGCCGGGATGAAACCAAGCGCCTGGTTTAGGCAGGCTGCCAAAAAAGCAAAAGTTTTGGCCAGATTAAAACCTGATGACCTCAGACATTTCAGGACACTAACAGGCATGGCCAACAACCTTAATCAGCTGACGCACCTTGCCCATAAGGAAGGATTAACATTCATCCGGCAATCCTGCAAAGAACTGCTTTTGCAAATCGATGGAATCCTGAAAAAGCTTGGCGGCGATGATCGGTAAGGTGACGATTGGCAGCAGCTTCGGCGGTGTGATCCGCTATGCGATGGAAAAGCAGGAAGCGAGCCTGTTGCTATCCGAAGGCGTGAGAACAGATCAAGTGCGCTCCATAATCGATGATTTTAATATGCAAAGGAAATTAAACCCTGACTTGACAAAGGCAGTCGGGCATATCTCGCTGAGTTGGAGCAAGGAAGATGCAGCCCGGCTTTCGCCTGAGATTATGAAGCAACGTGCATTAGACTATATGGAAAAGATGGAGAGCACCAGCACGCAGTTTATCCTTGTTGAGCACCAGGACAAAAATCATCCACATCTGCACATTATTTATAACCGGGTTAGCAATGAAGGCAAGGCCATCTCAGACCGGTTTCAAAAAGAGAGGAACCACAAGGTCTGCAAAGAGATCACGCTCAGATACGGATATCATTTCGGTAAGGGCAAACAGCAGGTCAACCGGCAGCAGCTGAAAGGTGGCGACAAAGTAAGATATGAATTGTATGATGCTATCAAATCAGCAAGCGCAACCGCTGCAAGCTGGAATGAACTGCGCGCCAGGTTGGAAAGGCAAGGCATCGAGACCATTTTCAAGTATAAATCTGGCACTAGTGAGATCCAAGGCGTCAACTTTGCCAAAGGCGATCTGCAATTTAAAGGATCAAAGATCGATCGGAGTTTAAGCTTTGGCAGGCTAGACGCACTAATCCGGCACAACCAGGAACTGGCGATGTCGCAGCCGTTTCGGATGCAGCCACAATATCAGTCCTCCCGCCCGCAAGAAACATTCCGGCTCGCAACCCTCTCACAGCAGATCCCCGACGATCGAATACTGGATGACTTGCTGCAACCTATCCAGCAATTTGACCAGCAGAGTTCGAATCCATCAAAAAAGAAAAAACGTAAAAAATACTTAGGACAAAGCTTATGAAAAAGATAGAAGAACAACTCGAATCGATTGAAGAAGTGCTTTCGCTTGTGATCAGGAAAAATGCATCAATTGAGAACCTGATCCAAACGGCTACTGAATCACAAAACAAGACGCTGGCCGATACGCTGATTGAATTAAAAGAGGATTTAAATCAAAGTTCGAGTCAACATTTAAAGACTTACCTTTCTCATATTCAGCAAGCAGTTGCAAACGTACCAAAGGCATCAGAAGTCAGGCACCACCATCATTTCGACCTTCAATCGAAGGGCTTCATTATCTCGGCAGCAGTGCTGTTGCTCTCTACTGCCATAAGCATCGCAGTGGCCATTAACAATTACATGGAAAGCAACCGACTGCAAGGCAGCGATCTCAAATTTCGGATTGCCAGGCAGCTCAGCCCGGAACTTACAGAGAGAGTTGATAGCATTTATTATGAAGATCCTGACAGAGCGGAACTTGAAACACAGAAGCGCGAGGCACATGAACTAACGGTTTTAGAAGCTGAGGAACTATTGCAACAGAGGCAAAATGAGGCGAAGCAAGCGAGAGAAATGCTTAACAAACTTAAAAAGGATTGATTTTGACTTTTGTTGTCGGATAATCTTCTTTATTGATTTAATAGGAAGTTTGGTAGTAAAGTTTAGGGAAATTCGTTTAGGAACAACTGAGTCTATGAGCCTCTGTACCTGACTTACGCACCAGGAAGAGCAAGACGAGCAATGGTGTATCACTTTACATCCTTATAGAGATCAGCTCCATTCGCAACGGCTTATTAACATTTATGAATTTATTGTAAACTTGAATTCTAAATCTAGAAAATGCAAAATCAAATAGAAATCTACCAAAGCCAAGACGGGCAGACGCAGATAGAAGTAAAATTCGGAGAAGAAACCGTTTGGCTGGACGCTCATTCCTTAGCTGAAATATTTTCAGTTCAGCGTCCCGCGGTGGTAAAACATATTAACAACATATATAAATCTAATGAGTTAGATCCTGCTGCAACCTGTTCCATTTTGGAACAGGTTGCAGCAGACGGAAAGAAAAGAAAGATGCACTTGTATAACCTGGATGTTATAATATCTGTTGGCTACAGGGTGAATTCAACAAAAGCCACTCAGTTCCGACAATGGGCAACTCAGCGCCTAAGAGATTATCTGATCAAGGGTTATGCGATTAACGAGAAACGACTGAATCAAAAGCAGCAAGAGGTACAAACCTTAAGGGACGGAATCCGGATACTCAGCCGGGCAATTGAAATAAAGACCGACGATGCAGATCTGACATTGCTCGACCAATTTGCTAAAGGTCTTGAATTACTAGACGACTACGATCATGAACAATTGGATCCGAAAGGTATCACAACCCGCCAGGCGAAGTATCCGGAAGTATCAGATTACCGAAACATCATTGAGAGTATGAGAAGGGATTTCGACTCAGATATTTTTGGTAAGGAAAAGGATGATAGCTTCCAAAGCTCCGTAGCACAGATAAGCAAAGGATTTGGAGAGATAGACTTTTACCCCTCAATTGAAGAGAAAGCCGCCACATTACTCTACCTGATCATTAAAAACCATTCATTTGTCGACGGGAATAAGCGAATTGCTGCTGCTTGTTTCCTGTTGTTCCTAGAAAGTAACGGCCTTTTAAAATCGGCAGGCGGGGCCTCACTTATCAGCAATGAAGCCCTTGCAAGTCTGACGCTTTTTGCTGCGGCCAGCAAACCAGAAGAGATGGATACAGTTAAGAAGTTGATTATCAGCGTTCTTAATCGGAATCAATGACATTCTTGCCTATTTAAGAGTCCAGGGTAATAGGTTTATAGCCCATAAATCCTTGTCAGATTAATTTGGAGTAGAGCAATGTGCGTTTTAAATATTATTGTTACGATAGCAACGGGAGTACTGTGATTTTTATGTACTCCTAGATTTTCATTTTTCTCCCTTTTGGCTACTAAAATGCTTAATGACGATACTTTGAAATAAGGATTAGTGGTACACCAAAACAAATGCTTTATTGCGAACGGGAAAGTTAAACTGTATTTGGAATGGTGATCCGATACATTGTCTTTCGAAGGCTGAACAGAATCAGGATCTACAATTTAACTCCCTTAAAAAAGCAGACTGCGAGAAAATATATCATGAAAAGATTTCAGGCGCCGCCACCAATGATCGGAATATTTAAAGATGATCTCTGAGCTTCGCAAAGGATATGTAATAGTAGTCTGCAGAATTGACCGTCTTAGTAGAACAACTTACGACATTGATAAAGCTCATGGTTGACTGGAAAGAGATGGGTGTAGACTTTCGGAGTATTTCAGAAGGGATCAACACTTCAACAAAAATGGGTCGGCTTTGGTATATTTTAGGTTCGGTATTTGCCGAGAACGAGGGAGAAATTTTGATGGAACGGACCTTGGCTGGAATGGAAGCCGCACGTGCCAGGGGCCGCGTAGTAGGCAGGCCAAACGATTTAACTAAAAAAGCCAAGGAGATAGCTGGCCTTGCTGCTACCCTTTACACAAATACAAAATAGACAACGAAGCAAATTTGTGAGCAACTTAAAATCGAGACTAAGGCAATGCTTTATAATTACTTAAAGCATGAAGGGATTGAGATTGAACGGTTGGACCAGAATTCCTAAATAAAGGTTTACTTTACTTCTCATGCGTTTTGCGATTGTAACATCCCTGAAGGTCTGAATAAATATTCATCTCACTGCAATTTAATTCTGAAATTTACGTGCAAAGATTCTTAAAGTTCACACGGATTCGAAGTCCATCAGAACCAAGACCTGCAATTTGATGACCTTGGCAACGCAGGTCGGAGGAAGATTTCAGGAGTTCAAACAAAAACAGGATATTAAGATGAAATCCATCTTCACAAAGGAGATGTCGTAATTGTTTGGACAATTCACCGATTGAGCCTGACAACTTTTGAGGTGATCAAGGTAATGATTGACTTGAAAGAAATGAGAGTGGACTTTCAGAGTATTTTAGAAGAAATTGTAACTTATATCTAATGGGCAGGGTCTGGTGTATGTACCCCGATTTTCAGACAGCCATTTGTTGTTGTATTTCCTTTTTCAGCAGCAAGTCTTTCCATTCAAAAGGTGTCATATTGCCGAGTCCTTCATGAGGTCTTCGGTGGTTATATTCATCAA
>NZ_JAKFFU010000012.1:0-303451 GCF_021502625.1 Dyadobacter sp. CY351
GAATACATCACCTACTACAACAAAGAGAGGATCAGACTTAATTTAAACGGAATGAGCCCGGCACAATACCGAGCTCATCACACTAATCGTTAATCTTTAAACCGTCCAACTTTTGGGGTTCAGTCCATTATCGTAGCAGCCGGTTTTCTTTTTGTATTAATCCAAAAATCTTAAAGCATGAATTTCAGCTTTACCACTTCTTTTTCACTTAAAAATCTCCATTTACCACGCGGAAGGTCTTTCTTGTTCAATCCTGCGAATACCGTGCGGTCGAGCTTTTGAACTTCGTAACCCAAATGTTCGAACATCCGGCGAACGATCCGGTTCCGGCCGCTGTGAATTTCCAAGCCAACCACCATCGCGTCTGGCGTTACAATGCCAACTTCATCAGGCCGAATGAAACCGTCTTCCAATTCAAGGCCGTGTTGGAGCTTTTCAAAATCTTCCGTTGTAATCGGCTTATCCAATTCCGCCTGATAGATTTTCTTGATCCCGCCGGATGGATGCGTCAGCTTTACAGCCAATTCTCCATCATTGGTCAAAAGCAATAAACCGGTTGTATTCCTATCCAAGCGACCCACCGGGTAAACACGCTCGGCACATGCACCTTGAATGAGGTCAAGCACGGTTTTGCGCTCTTCCGGATCGTCGGTTGTGGTAATGTAATCTTTTGGCTTATTGATTAGGATATAAACCATTTTCTCCGGGTTCAATGCCTTTTTGCCATATTTCACAACGTCGGTAGGCAATACTTTGTAACCCATCTCTGTAATCGTTTTACCATTTACAGAAATCTGGCCCGAAGCGATCAGGTCATCCGCCTCGCGACGCGAGCAAATGCCAGCATTTGAAATGTATCTGTTCAAACGAATGAGTGCAGATTCTTCCTTTTCCTTCCGTTTCGGTGCATTTTTCTTTTCGTAGCTTGACAAATTGTAGCGTGGAGCACTTTCAAATTTGCCCACTCTTCTGTCTAATCCGCTGCGATCTTCTGCCTGCTCTGCGTTTTCATTACGGGCAGACTTTTCGAAATCACGCTCTACATGCGCGGTCTCATCTTTTTTTTTAAATTCTGGCTTGCCGTCTCTGCTGGGACGGCCAAAAGAACGCTCAGCTGATGGCCGTGAATCACGTCTTTCGCCCTCGCGCGCAGGTCTTTCAGCACGAGGCTTGAATTCTCTGTCGCCGGTGGGTCGGTCACCTTCACGTCTTTCAAAACGTGGTTTGAATTCCCTTTCTCCGGAAGGTCTTTCTCTTGGTCCTGATTCTTCTCTTGAACGGAATGGGCGGGACTCTCCGGATTGGGCAGGACGGTCATCGCCTCTTCTCTCAAAGCGCGGCCTGTCGCCTTCGCGAGCCGGTCTTTCAAAGCGTGGTTTAAATTCTCTGTCTCCGGATGATCGTTCTCTTTGTCCAAAATCCTTTTTATCAACGGGGCTGCGGAAGCCACCTTCCTTTTTAGGAAAGCTTGGTCTGTCATTTCCAGGCTTATCAAAGCGAGGTTTGTCAAAACTAGATTTGAATGAAGGCTTGTCGAAGCGAGGCTTATCAAACCTTGGCTTATCGAAGCCCGGCTTGTCGAAGCCCGGCTTGCCGAAGCTCGGCTTATCGAAGCCCGATCTGTCGCTTGATCCTTTTTCGTGATCGAAGCTGGGACGTGCTTTTTGTCCTGCGTTATCTCCGTTCGAGGATGCAGTGCGTAAGCTTGACTTTTTGATGCTTGGTTTACTAAAACGGCTTTCTGCCTCAGGGCGAGCCTTTTTGAATGGATGGCCTGCGCCGTCACTGGATTTGCGGAAGGATTTCTGTCCGCTGGTCGAAGGCTGCGAAGCTTTTGGCGCCTTCGAGGGTGTTGATGTTCTTTTTCTCATTAGGAATGCAGTATCACTACTGGAATTTGTTTCCTCTTACTATTTGCCGTGTACTGACAGCGGTTTTTTGATCTGTATTTCAAAGATGCCACTAAAACCCGCTAATCAACGCATCTGATGATCAGAGTACTAAGTGTTTTAATTAAGTCTGCAAAGATACAGGAAATTTTTAAGTAAATATTTTCACTTCGGTTTATGCCATTTTTGGTAACCAAACGTTTATTAGTACTATTGGTTCAATGCACTGAAAAGCGCGTTTTTCCATAACCTAACCTTCACCTATAAAGATGTAAATATGCCTACTGATGTCCTGCCTCAACCGCTATGGAAACCAGGGAGAACGCTTCTGGAGCAATCCAATCTCAAAAAATACATGGATTGGCTTTTTGTCAAAAGAGGCCTTTATTTCCGCTCCTACCATGATCTTTGGGATTGGTCGGTGACGGATCTGGAAGATTTCTGGGAGAGTTTGTGGCTTTACTTCAATATAAAATCCCATGACCTTTACCTGGAAGTGTTGCAAAGGCCAAAGCATGGGATGATCGGCACAAAATGGTTTACGCGTTCCAAGCTGAACTATGCCGAGCATGTTTTCAGAAATAAAACAAAGGACCGGCCTGCCATTCTTTTTCAGTCAGAACAATCTCCTTTAACGGAAATTTCCTGGGAGACGCTTGAAATGGAAGTTGCCGCTGTGGCTGCCTGGCTCAAACAGCGCGGCGTGCGTCCGGGTGACCGGGTGGCAGCTATTTTGCCAAACATTCCGCAGGCCGTTGTGGCTTTTCTCGCGACCAATGCTGTGGGCGCTGTGTGGTCGTCCTGCTCACCTGATTTTGGTAAAACAGCCATTACAGATCGTTTTTCGCAGATTGAGCCCAAAGTGCTTTTCGTGGCGGATGGTTATGTTTATAATGGCAAAACTTACGACCTTACAGCATTCGCACAAGAGCTATCCTTCACATTACCAAGTGTTAAGGATACGGTTTTAGTGAATAACATCAATGCAGAGAACCGCCCGGAAAGATTAACTTCCTGGGAAGACATTCTGCATCTTGAAAATTTCGGGCTTGATTTCGAGCCGCTTCCCTTTGATCACCCGATCTGGATCCTTTATTCTTCGGGCACCACGGCTAAGCCAAAAGCCATCACGCATAGCGTAGGCGGCTGCCTTATCGAACATCATAAGGCATTGATCTTACATCAGAATGTAAAACCGGGCGATCGCTATTTCTGGTATTCGACCACGGGCTGGATGATGTGGAATTATGCATTAGGATCGCTGCTTTGTGGCGCAACGCTTGTGCTATATGACGGAGCGCCTGCATTTCCATCGTCACAAGTGCTCTGGACATTGGCCGAAAAAGCGAAGATCACGCATTTCGGAAGCGGCGCAGCTTACTTCAATGCGTCCATGAAAGCGGGTGTGAGCATTACTTCGGAAAGTCTTAATGCATTGGAAACCATCGGTTCCACCGGCTCGCCATTGCCGCCGGAGGCATACGAATGGATTTATAAATATGTAAAAAAAGATGTCTGGCTCATTTCGCTAAGCGGTGGAACGGACGTTTGCAGTGCATTCGTGGGCGGTTGCCCGATTTTGCCCGTTTATCCCGGAGAAATCCAGTGCCGCATGCTCGGCTGCCGGATCGAGGCTTATAGTGAGGATGGCAAACCGCTGACCGGCGAGCTGGGTGAAATGGTGATTACGCAGCCCATGCCCTCCATGCCCATTTACTTTTGGAATGATGAGGATGACGAGAAATATATCAGCAGCTATTTTGAAATGTATCCCAATATCTGGCGCCACGGCGACTGGATAAAGGTTACCGACCGCAATTCTGTCATCATCTACGGCCGCTCGGATGCAACGTTGAACCGGGGTGGGGTAAGGATCGGAACTGCCGAAATTTATCGCGCCGTCGAGAGCATTCCGGACGTGAAAGACAGTTTGGCGGTGTATCTTGAAAAGGCGAACGGTGACGGGACAATTTCGTTGTTTGTAGTTTTAAGCAAAGACAAAACTTTGACCGACGAGCTGAAACAACGCATAAAGGACGTTTTAAGAAATGAATACAGTCCACGCCACGTTCCGGATACAATAGAGCAGGTTAGCGACATTCCCTATACGATTAACGGGAAGAAAATGGAGGCGCCAATGAAGCGGATTCTGATGGGACAGGATCCTGCCAAATGCATCAATCCGGAGACAATGCGTAATCCGGAGTCTTTAAAGGCATTTGTTTGAGGGCAGAAGTTGGACTAATATCTTATAAATCACCTCTGATACACTTGCTTTAGGCAACCAAAATCGCTTACTTCACGTTAGAGAAATGTGCCTACTGCAACAGGCATGTATACAACGCTTTCAAATATTTTATTGGCATGAATCAACAAAAATCTCCTAACCCGATTCATAATTCCCGTTCAGTGGTTCGCCTGCCTATCATTATAGCCATTACACTGGCTGCTGGTGTGCTGTTGGGAAGCACTTTTTTTAGCGGGGGCCGCAAGCTTTCGGACGTAGCGAAGGGTTATGCCAAATATCGCGAAGTGCTCATGCTTGTTGAGAATAATTATGTAGATTCTGTTAATACTGAGGAGCTTGTAGATTTTTCTATCTCAAAAATGCTGGAAAAATTAGATCCCCACACAGCTTACTTCAACACGGAAGAAGCCACTGCGGCCCGTTCGCAGCTGGAATCCGGATTTGACGGCATTGGTGTGGAGTTCAACATATATAATGACACGGTTTACGTGGTGACGCCATTAAGCGGCGGTCCTTCGGAAGCGGCCGGAATTCAGAGCGGCGACCGCATTATTTCAGTTAATAAGGAGAATTTATCTGGTCCTGGCGTTACTAATGCGCAGGTTTACAAGCTGTTGCGTGGAAAAAGAGGCACTAAGGTTGATCTGGCCATTGAAAGGGTTGGTTTAGATGAAAAAATGAACTTTGCAGTGGTCCGTGACCGCATTCCGACTTACTCTGTTGACGCATCGTATATGGTAGATCAGGAGATTGGCTATATTAAGGTGAGCCGTTTCTCGGAAACCACTTACGACGAATTCAAATCAGCATTAAAAACACTGAAAGCCAGTGGCTTGAAAAACCTGATCCTTGATTTGAGAGGAAATCCGGGCGGTTATATGGAGCGTGCCACAAGCATGGCCGACGAATTCATTGCTGGCGATAAACTGTTGGTTTACACAGAAGGCAAGGATAGCCGGTTTGACAGAAAAACGCGTTCACACGTGGACGGAATGTTCGAACAAGGGCCGTTGATCGTATTGGTGGACGAAGGAAGTGCGTCTGCATCCGAAATCCTGGCGGGAGCGTTGCAGGATCACGACCGTGCATTGGTCGTTGGAAGGCGTTCTTACGGAAAGGGTTTGGTTCAAATGCCGATCAAGCTTTCGGACGCATCCGAACTTCGCCTTACTATTTCAAGATATTTTACACCAAGCGGCCGGAGCATTCAAAAACCTTATGAGCTGGGCAAAGGTGAAGATTATAGCCAGGATCTTTCGCATCGTTACGAGAGCGGCGAATTGTTCAGTGCGGACAGCATTAAATTTGATAAAACCAAAATTTACAAAACAGACGGAGGCCGCATCGTTTATGGCGGCGGCGGGATTACACCCGATATTTTTGTTCCAAAAGATACGCTGCTGAACAGCAAGTATTTATTTGAATTGTATTCCAAAAACATCATCAGAGAATACGCGCTTCGCTACGCGAATGACAATCAGAAAAAGCTTGAAAAACAGTCATTTAATGACTTCTTGACGTCGTTCCAGATATCTGACGCGATGATTGCAGAAATGGTGAAGGATGCTTCGAAGGCTGGAATTAAACCAAATGAAAAAGAGTTAACACTTTCTAAACCCATTATTGCTTCGCAAACCAAGGCGATCATCGGACGATATGTCTGGGGCAGGAAGCAGAAAAACGGGCTTAATAATGAGATTTTTCAGGTGCTGAATCCGACGGATAATGTTTATCAGCAAGCGGTCCAGCTATTCAGCCAGGCTGCGCAGCTGGAAAAAGGGAAGTTCAGCAGTTTGAACATTCCTAAAAATAAAAAGTAAGCATCCCAGGAAGCGCACATCTTTTGACGAATTTGATTTTATAATGTCTCGAATTGCATTGATTACCGGAGCCACATCCGGAATTGGAAAGGCCACTGCGGAGTTATTTGCAGGTGCCGGAATTGATCTTATCCTCTGCGGCCGCCGCCAGGAACGATTGGATGAAGTTTCTGCTGAATTATCTTCAAAAGTTAATGTTACCACGCTTGTTTTTGATGTGCGTGACAAAGGCGCGGTGATCGCTATGATCGGTTCCTTGCCAGATGATTGGAAAAACATTGATATCCTGGTTAATAATGCTGGTAATGCACACGGAATGGGTTCATTGGCCGAGGGTGATACGGAGGATTGGGATGCAATGATCGATGGAAATGTGAAAGGCTTGCTATATGTTTCGAAAGCGGTAATTCCGCTGATGCTTGAAAATGGAGCGGGGCACATTGTCAATATCAGTTCCATAGCAGGAAAGCAGACTTACGTGAATGGTGCCGTTTATTGTGCTTCCAAGGCTGCAGTCGAGGTTTTGAGTGAAGGAATGCGTCTCGATCTGACGCAGCATGGCATTAAGGTGACCAATGTCGCGCCCGGCGCAGTGGAAACAGAATTTTCGCTGGTTCGTTTCAAAGGAGATGAAAGCCGTGCCGAAAAAGTGTATCAGGGATTTGATCCTTTGCAGGCTGTTGATATTGCCGATGCCATTCTTTACGCAGTGAATGCACCTAGCAGGGTTACAATCGCTGACATTACCATTTTAGCTGCTGCGCAATCTGCCGCAACGACGATTCACAGGAAGTAAGCATGAAATCTACTGAACAAAAGCCCATTGCTGTTGACTCACCGACAGCAATAAATACTTCGCAAACAGTTTTCCCCATTTTGCTTGCGTTAAGCTTCTGTCATTTGCTGAATGACACGATGCAGTCCTTAATCCCTTCCATTTACCCGATGGTTAAGGAATCTTTTCAATTGAATTTTACCCAGATAGGGCTGATCACATTCACATTTCAAGTGAGCGCTTCTGTACTGCAACCTGTGGTAGGCGCGTACACGGACAAGCGTCCGCAACCCTTTGCATTGGCTGTGGGAATGTGCTTTACATTGCTGGGACTCATTTCATTATCTCTTGCGAACAGCTTTAATCTTGTTTTGCTTTCAGTTGGGTTGATCGGCGTTGGTTCAGCGGTTTTTCACCCTGAGGCTTCCCGCGTGGCGCGTATGGCTTCGGGCGGTAAGCATGGCATGGCGCAGTCGCTGTTTCAGGTGGGCGGTAATGCGGGGAGTTCGCTGGGGCCTTTGCTGGCAGCATTGATTCTGTTGCCTTATGGACGTTTTCAGGTGATTTGGTTTTCGCTGGTTGCGCTTCTGGCGATTGTTATTTTATCCTGGGTAGGCGGCTGGTATAAGCAAAGTCTAAGCCATGTTGCTGCGAAAAAAGTCGAAAAAGCACATCAGGAATCGCATTTGTCAAAAGGGAAAATCGTGTTTGCGATCGGTATTTTGCTGCTGCTAATCTTTTCGAAATACATTTACATGGCCAGTATTTCGAGCTATTTCACTTTTTACCTGATTGATAAATTCGGCGTCTCCATCCAGAATTCACAGATATATCTTTTCGCATTTCTATTCGCCGTTGCAGCGGGAACATTCATCGGAGGACCGGTTGGCGATAGGATTGGCCGGAAATACGTGATATGGATATCGATATTAGGTGCAGCCCCGTTCGCTTTGCTGCTTCCTTACGTCAATCTGTTCTGGACGGGCGTATTAAGCTGCATTATCGGGCTCATTCTTTCCTCAGCCTTTTCCGCGATCCTGGTCTATGCACAAGAGCTTATTCCCGGAAAGGTCGGGATGATTGCAGGGCTGTTCTTCGGCTTCGCTTTCGGCATTGCAGGAATCGGATCGGCCATTCTGGGAAGCGTCGCCGACAAAACCAGCATTGAATATGTCTTCTGGATCTGCTCCTTTTTACCGCTTATCGGGCTGCTGACAGGGTTTCTGCCGAACTTGGAGCGGAGTAAGGGTTAGTCGTTTTCGCTTAGATTATAATTTTAGAGCTAAAAACTCCTTTAAATTATAAACGGGCAATGATGGTTCTGAAAACTTCTGCAACTGTTTGTCGCGACTCACAAAATATTGAAGCTTGTGTTGAATTGCAGTATGATATTGAAGCGCGTCTTCGACGTCGTCAATTAGAGAATTTAAAGCTTTTAAGGTGGTAATATGGTTACAGTCAATAACCGTTATATCTGCCAGTAACAGAACAATTAGCTCTTTTGCTTTCGTTTTTCGGTATGCTTTGCTTACCCAATATGCTGTTATGTGAACAATTGCAGGTGTTACAAAGCCTTGGATCTGTTTATGAACGATTCTTTCGATCAGTTGTCTGGCATCTTGATAGTCATCTCGTTTAAGTAAGAAATCCAATAAAATAATGGCGTCAAGAAATACCTTAGAAGCCATATTTTGCAGATTGATCTTCGTAAAAAGCCTTCTTTAAATCTTGTTTGGTATCTATATGCGAAGGAACTTCAAGGCTATCTACTAAATCTAAAATACTTTCTTTCTTTTCAGATTTAGCGGCGATGGTTCTTAAATAGTCCTCAACAATTCGCGAAATGCTGATATGTTTTGATGCAGCATAAGCCTTAACCTGGGACAATACATTGTCCTCAATAGTGATATTTAGTCTAGCTTTCATAACATGAATATGCGCATAATTTTTTAATCGTGCGCATAAATAATTCAAAAGTTTGCCGCTATCCTCAAAATCAAATTTGGATCAGGACAGAGATTTAAATAATGTTCTCTGTCCTGAATGCTGCTTACGCCGGGGAAGTCTCCTTGATAGTTGCCCATGTCTTTGATAATCTGAAAATGCAGATGCGGTGGCCAGTCGCCGTTTTCGGGATAGGGGCCTATGGCTGCGAATTTTTCGTTGGCTAAAATATTTTTGCCGACATATAATCTTTCCAGTGAATCCAGTGACAGATGTCCGTAAAGTGTGTAGAATACGACATCGTTTAATACGTGGGCAAGAATAATTGTTGGGCCGTAATCGCCATAATGGTCGTTGAAGGCAAAACTGTGGACGGTTGCGTCTAGCGGTGCATAAATGGGTTCTCCGGCATTTGCCCAAATGTCCGTGCCGAGATGAATGCTCCTTGGTTGGTTGTCTGCGTTATTGAAATGTTTTTGCTGCCGATAGATAATGCGATTCTCTGCGTAGCCGCCAATCCCTGTGAAAGCATTATTTTCAAGCATTTCATCAAATACAAATTGAGAGAAAACCGAAGTTTCGGATAAATCCCTTTGCACAAGCGCTTCATTGGATTCAGAAAAATCCAGCTTTTTAAACGGCTTCGCGCTATGAATGACAGGCGCAAAGCCATTTTGCTTTCCCAGAATGTCTTGAAGTGTAAGCATTAATTGGCATTTTATAACTGCTAAGCCCGGACAACCTTGTTTGCGGGCTTAGCAGAGTTGGATTTATTTCGGATCCAGCGCCATCTTGATCCGTTGCAAAACATCCTGCAAATGATACTTCGTAATTTTATCCGTCGATTTCGTGATAGCAGGTTGTAATGTTGCTTTCAGGCTTTCCAAATGTGCCCTCGCAACGGAAGGCAAATCCGTTTTTTCAAGTTCAACAACCCGCGTTGAAAAACCATAAGTGATCCCAACCGGAACGGATTGCACATTGGCTTTGCCAGGTTTCAGCAGATCAACCAATTTCTCGATATACACTTTTTGAAGATTTCTGCGGTGCAGGTCAATGCTTTTGCCCGTTTTCGTTTCTGACCAAATGCCGCTTTCCAGGTCTGTAAACATATCGTCCAGCGTATAATTCTTGCTTGAAATTCCGGTTTCCATCAGCCTGACCGCCCTGTCGCCTGCGAAGAGCGTCGTTAATGCATATTCCTGCAATGCTTTGATCGCTTCGACACCGGTTTCAGGTTTGATTTTGCTTAAAATATTCTGGTCTAATAACCAGGTCGGCGTTTTGAACAACTGATTGTTAAGGAATACAACTGCTTCTTTCTGAGTCGATTTTGGCACAGTTTCAAAAGTCGATCCCTCCATGTCATATGTGGTAGGGTTATCGTAAATCCCGCCCACATTCTTCATCACGTGGCCAAGATAGCGACGATATTGCTGTATAACATTGTTGTAAATTTCATCCAGCTCCTTATAACTTTCACCGTCCTCGCGGCTCCATTCGATCAGGTTGGGAAGAATTCTTTTTAAATTTTTAATGCCATACTCAGAAGCTTTCATCGCATTATCGCTCAGATCTTCGGTTTGATAACGCGGGTCATACGGGCTGATCTCCGTTCCGAAATGCAGTCTGGAATCTTTGTAAGCCTCTTTGGTCATTTCATTCAAAAGCATTTTTTCAGTCTTCGCATCCTTGGCGTCCAAGAAGTTGCTGTAACCCCACTGAATTGCCCATTTGTCGTAATCTCCGATTCTCGGGAACAGATTGGTAATGCTGTCCTCGGGCTGGGCCACGTAATTGAAGCGGGCATAATCCATGATAGAAGCCGTATGGCCATGCTTTTCAATCCATTCTTTGTCACGCAATTTCTCGACAGGTGTAGCCGAACTCGCGCCCATATTATGCCTTAATCCCAATGTATGCCCGATCTCATGCGAAGAAACAAAGCGCACAAGCTGGCCCATAAGCTCATCATCGAACTTCTTGGTGCGGGCTTTTGGATCCACCGCGCCAGCCTGGATAATGTACCAGTTGCGCAGCAAACGCATGACATTGTGATACCAGCCAATGTGGCTTTCCAGAATCTCACCGCTTCTCGGATCATGCACATTGGGCCCGTAAGCATTCTGAATATCGGCAGCGAAGTAGCGGATCACGGAATAACGTGCATCTTCCAGGCTCATAGTCGTGTCGTTTTCGGGCCAGTATTCGCCGCGGATCGCATTTTTCCAGCCTGCTTTTTCAAATGCTTCCTGCCAGTCGTCGACGCCTGCTTTCAGATATTTGCGCCATTTTTCAGGTGTGGCAGGATCAATGTAATAAACGATTGGTTTTTTAGGCTCAATCAATTCGCCGTCGCGCTGCTTTTTAGCATCTTCTGCATTTTTAGGCTCTAAACGCCATCTTACCGCAAAAACTTCTGTATCAGAGCGCTGCGATTCTTCTCCGAAAATGGCATATTGATTTGCAAAATAACCCACCCGACTATCAAAGATCCTTTTCCGCATCGGCTTTTCAGGCAGCAGGATCAGCGAAGTGTTCATTTCCATAGTCACAACGCCGGCATCGAGCCCGGACGGTAAATACTGACCGATGGACGGGGTAGGAGAAGTAGAGAGCAGCTGCGGCGTTACAGAAAATGTTTTAACGGTCCGGATTTCTGTATTAATGGGAAACGCCCGGATTTTCTCAATGTAGGAAGCTTCCTTTTTAAATGATGTCAGTTTTAAAAGCTGCTTGCTAACCGAGCTTAG
Source organism: Dyadobacter sp. CY351 (assembly GCF_021502625.1). NCBI lineage: Bacteria > Pseudomonadati > Bacteroidota > Cytophagia > Cytophagales > Spirosomataceae > Dyadobacter > Dyadobacter sp. CY351. The sequence goes on from NZ_JAKFFU010000012.1 coordinate 11,430, forward strand.
TGAAAAAACCTGATTATCAGCATTAAAGAAGTCCGTCACATCAATGACAGACGACTTTGCACCAGGCTCTTTTTTAACGGCTTTTATTTCAAAAACCCCAATAATAGGATCTGAGTTTGAGTTTTTAACAGCCTGGAAAATTGGCTTGGTGCTGTCGGGACTCGCAACGACCACTGTTACGGAACGCAATAATAGATTATGGTCCATCCCTTTTTCCCAGCGGATCATTTGCCGGTTGACCTCTTCTCCTCCAAAAATCCCCCCGCCGGCAGCTGTTTTGGCATAGCGCGTTACAGCCATAATGTCTTTGTCCAGCAGTGAATCAGGGATTTCGAAATACCATTTCTCGTCCATTTTGTGAACAGAAATCATGCCTTTCTGGCTCACCGCGCTGGTGTCAATGAGGTCTTTAAAAGCCTTGGGGCCCTTCTTTTTGTCGTCTTTGAGTTTCTCTTTTACTGCGGTGGCCACGGCGTCCACGGCTTTTTCGATCTTGACGTCTTCCTGCTTTTCTTTCTTTTTCTTCTTTTGTGCGTAGGTGGTTGTGGTAAACAGAAATGTGATTCCTACAAAGAGGAAATAACGAATTAATCTCATAGAGTTGGTTTATGTTTTTGCTTGCTTACAAAAATATAAGTTTGCCGGATAGGACGTGCAAATAATTCAGGGGAGGTTACAAAAATATTAAGCTGTCTTTTCGGCCAGCACTTCGGCAAGAACGCCTTCTTTTAATGCATAGCTTGAAACTTGTATCTTCTTGATTCCGTAGCTTTTGAGTACATAGTCTATCAGGCAAACTGCAACCACGATCATGTCCACACGCAGTTCGATCATGCCCGGGATCTGCATTCTTTCGTCATGATTTCCGGTGAGAATGAGTGCATATGCACGGTAAAATTCTTCCAGTGCCAATGAGAAATCAGTTTGGTTTTTCGGAGGCCTTTCATTGGTGCGGAAATGGAAATCAATGTCCACCAACGTGTCGAATGTCCCGGAAGACCCCACCAGCTTATCCGGGGAATACTGGTGGACGGCATTGGCAAGCGGGATCAGTTTTTCTTCAAAATAATTGTAAAGATTTTTGCTGTCACCCTGCGAAAGCGGATCATTGCGCATGAATCTTTCCATCAGTCGCTGCCCGCCAATCTCGAAACTTTGCTTCCAGAAAATCTGCGACCTGTTGCCGATGATGAACTCTACGCTTCCACCGCCAATATCCATGATCAGTGAAGGTGAATCGCCAAGGTCTGCACCGCGTCGGACTCCTTTATAAATGTATTCGGCTTCGCGGTTGCCGTCGATCACAGTGATCGTAATGCCTGTTTTGGAAAGGATTTCAGCACAAAAGTCCTGCTGATTCTCTGCATTCCGGATGGCACTGGTGCCGAAAGCGAAAGTTTTCTCATCGGGAACATTGAACTCGTCCAGCTTTTGCCGGAAATAAGTCAGGACGGTCAGTGCACGCTGCAAGGCTTCCTCCGTAATGATCTTTTTGTTGATTCCTCCCAATCCGATCCTTGCCGGTCTGCTATCATGAAATATATTGGTGACAGCATCTCCGTTTTTATCGACAATGAGCAGGTGAAAAGTGTTTGTTCCTAAGTCAATAATTCCCAGTCGCGAGCTCATATAGGGCATTTAATCTGTTAAAAGCTTTTTCCTCAATGCAATGATCACAAAAATAACCTAATAATAATGACTTATTTCTTGATTTTCTGTTTGATAAAGCTTTTCTTTGCAGTCCGATTTCAGAAACCAATTCAAAGAACATTACAATTTATAAGCATGCTTATTATAAACATTAAAGACAACGAATCGATTGACCGCGCTCTTAAGCGTTACAAGAAGAAATTTGAAAGAACTGGTACTATGCGCCAGCTTCGTGCTCGTACTGCTTTCGAAAAACCATCTGTAAGACGTCGTTTCGAAGTTTTGCGTGCCGTATACAAAGAAAAAACTTACGGTCATTTAGAAGACTAGTTCCCAGGAATGGTGTTCTGAAAGATTTCGACAGGATTATTATATCCATATCATAAGGAGAAGGGCTGCTTGTTAAAGGCGGCCCTTTTTTGTATGTTGCTGATATGATAACCTCATTTATTGATTTTCTGAAATTTGAAAAACGCGCCAGTGTTCATACTGTAAAGTCTTATCAGACGGATTTGGACCAGTTTCAGAAATATCTTTTATTTCAATACGAGCTGGATAAGCCGGAAGAGGCAAAGGCACCCATGCTGCGGTCCTGGATAGTGAGTTTGATGGAAGAAGGCATGAATCCATCTTCTATTAATCGCAAAATTGCGTCACTCAGAACATTTTATGGATTTTTGAAACGTAAAAAGGCGGTTTCCCAAGATCCCACTAAAATTCTCTCAGCGCTGAAAACGCGCAAAAAACTGCCTGCTTTTGTTGAAGAAAAATCCATGGAAACGCTTTTCATGCCGGATACTTTTACTGACGACTTTGAGGGAGTCCGCGACCGCGCCATTATGGAGCTGTTATATGGAAGCGGGATCCGGCTTTCGGAACTGGTTTCGCTTGAAATAAAAGATCTGAATCTTCCCGCCAGGACGATCCGAGTGTTTGGGAAAAGGTCAAAGGAGCGTGTCGTTCCTATTTCTACATCTCTGGCAAATTTACTTTTTCAATATCTGACATTGCGTGCGCCTGAGGAGGATACGGAATGCTTGATATTAACCAATTCAGGCAAAGCAGTTTATCCCGTCTTTATACAGCGAACGGTTGAAAAATATTTGTCGGCCGTCACCACATTGTCGCAAAAAAGCCCGCACGTATTGCGTCATACCTATGCCACACATTTGCTCAATCGGGGCGCGGATCTTAATGCAATTAAGGAGCTTCTGGGTCATGCTAACCTGGCTGCGACGCAGATTTACACGCATAACTCTATCGAAAAGCTCAAAAAAACGCATCAGCAAGCCCATCCAAAAGCCTGAAACCCATTTTTTAGAAGTATATTTGCCTTAATTGCAGTTTCCAGAATATAATTTTGTCACTCCAGTATGAATAACAGTTTCCAGGACGCGGTTGTAACGAAGTACAATATATTTAATAGTCTTTTTCTGAGTTTGCCCTATCGTGGTATTTTTCAGACGGGATCATTGCTCCCCATACTAACGCAGCAGAGTGAGATCGGATTTCAGGAGGGAAAGACGCCACGGGAGATCATAGAGCACTTTTTTTCAGAATTACTGGAAACTGCTACACCAAAAGAAAGGACAGATCTGCTCTTTGCTTTTATCCAATATATAGAAAGGCAAGTTGTACTTTTCGACTCTGTGGAGGATGCTGCATTTGACCAGACCCACGATCTGACCGGCAAAGGATCGGTTAATTATCTGACAGATCGCCTGGATAATGATGAGCTCAAAAAGAAGCTGCTTACCAAGCTCGAAGATTTCAGTGTGCGGATTGTCCTTACTGCGCACCCGACACAGTTTTATTCGGGTAAAGTGCTGGGAATCATTAATGATCTCGAAGATGCAATCAAGGAAAACGACTTTACGGAAGTAAACCAGCTGCTCCTGCAATTGGGTAAAACCGCATTCATTAACCACGAAAAACCCACGCCTTTTGATGAAGCGGTGAGCCTTTGCTGGTTTTTGGAAAATGTATATTACGACGCCATTCCATCGATTCTTGAAAAACTGATCAATGGCCTGGGAATGAGCGTCCACGACTGGCCTTACCCGAATGTTTATCGGCTAGGCTTCTGGCCGGGCGGTGACCGGGATGGTAACCCGTTCGTGAATCCGGAAATTACGCTGCAAGTTGCGGCAAGATTGCGGGAAACGCTTTTGAGAGGTTATTATCGTGATTTGAGACAATTGAAGCGCCGCCTGACTTTCAAAGGTGTGGACGAAGCGATCAGTCTGGCAGAACGCAAGATGAACAGCACCATTTTCGGGCCGTTTGAAGAGGGTTATGCCAATGCGCAGGAATTAATTGATGAATTTCTGAAAGCCCGTGAGGTTTTGGTTTCCAAACATCAGGGGCTGTTTGTGGAATTGCTAGACAACTTCATCCTTAAACTAAACATTTTTGGGTTCTTCTTTGCTAGCCTGGACGTGCGCCAGGACAGTCGTAAACATGCAAAAGCGTGGGAAGATATCCTTAAAAGGCTGGAAAAGAAGATCCCGTTGCTGAAATACAGTGACTATGAAGGCTGGGATGAGGCGAAGAAAATAGACCTTTTGCTTTCTCTGAACATTCCGTTGCGGGATGAAGATTATGAAGACGAGCTGACCAAGGACATTCTGGGTTCTATCCGCGCTATCAAAACGATTCAGGCACAGAATGGTGAAAAAGGCGCTCACCGTTATGTGATCAGCAACAACACCTCTGCATTGAATGTAATGCAGGTCGTTGCGCTTGCTAAAAACCTGATTGCGGATGAAAGCGGAAGGCTTGCGCTGGACGTGGTTCCGCTTTTTGAAACCGTTGATGACCTTGCGAATGCACCAGAGATCATGCGGACATTGTATCAAAACGAGTTTTACCGCAACCATTTGCAAAACCGCGAAAACCACCAAACTATAATGGTAGGGTTTTCTGATGGAACAAAAGATGGCGGTTACTTGCGGGCAAACTGGTCAATTTACCGCGCAAAAGAAGAATTAACGAAAGTATCGCGTGAATTTGGAATCAAGGTTACATTCTTTGATGGCCGCGGAGGTCCTCCTGCGCGCGGTGGTGGCAACAACCATAATTTTTACTCTTCGCTCGGAACAGACATTGAGGATAAAGAAATCCAGCTTACTGTTCAGGGACAGACGATCAGCTCAAATTACGGAACAGTAACGACGGCTATGTACAATTTGGAAAGATTGTTCACGGCAGGGCTTGAAAACCACTTGTTTAGAGGAAATCGTGTTGAAGACGAGCTGAATGAAGAGGATAAAGTCCTTATTGAAGAGATGGCGGCATTAGCCTATGACTCCTATCTGGATCTGAAAAATCATCCGATGTTTGTCAAATATCTGGACAAAAAGACGCCGTTGCGCTTTTATGGACAAACCAACATTGGCAGTCGCCCTACAAAGCGTGGGAACGATGATGAAGGTCTGAAATTTGAAGATTTACGTGCTATCCCGTTCGTGGGATCCTGGGCGCAGATGAAGCAGAATGTACCAGGCTTTTACGGATTCGGAACAGCGATCGAACAGATGTCGAAAGACGGTAAGAAGGAGACTATTTCGCAATTGTATAAAAAATCATTGTTTTTCAGGACATTGATCGAGAATTCGATGCAGTCATTGTCCAAAGCATTTTTCCCGGCAACCAAATATCTGCGCGATGAGCCTGATTATAAGGAGTTCTGGGATAAAATGTACGATGAGTTCTTACTGACAAGAGACCAACTGCTTGAAGTTTCCGGGCAAAAAGAACTTCTGGATAGCAACAATGTCACTAAGGTTTCCATTAAAACCCGTGAGCGGATCGTTTTACCATTGATCACAATCCAGCAGTATGCATTGCAAATGCTGGCAGAAGATCCCAAGAATCTTCCGGTGGACGTGGAAACATACAACCAGCTCATTATGCGGGCCATGTTTGGTATCATCAACGCGGCGAGGAATTCGGCGTAGTAAGTTTCTAAATATTTAGATCTCCTGAACATGCTCGAATGTTCAGGAGATTTTTTTTGCTATCAACATTATATTTTCGCGATTTATTGGACATAGACGAATTAGAGTTGTCGGTTTCTTTTCCTTCGCTCCAATATTTTAGTATGGAATCTACCATTTGTAAAACACAGCGTGTCGGACAGCGAGCTATCGTCTTTTATTCCATACACCACCATTGTAAACTTAAACTCTCCAGAAATTTCGCCAGTGGTCATATTTAACGAATTGATTTGCAAATAGCTATCACTTTTAGGAAGTATTCTGAAAGAGTCCCCAGGCTGATCGTCGTAAATTTGAGAATAGAGCAGGGCACGTACATGATCATTGTCTATGCAGTATTTATTTTCTTCCGATGTCAGCAAAAATCTTCCTTTTCGAAGTGGAATCTGGTCAAAATATAAAACCTGCTGTCTAAATCCATTTGAATCGAATGAATTCGAAAACATATATGCGCTTTTAATGGAACATAGCGAATCCGTATTTTCCGAGATTCCCGCGTAGACAGACTGGTAAGCATTATCATATAATTTACTCCATTCCGTTCCACTCATATCCGCTTCAAAATATCCCCATGATATTCCCGCGTTTCTGTACGGAGTATAAATCTCACAAGCACTGCTTCCGATCATTAGAATAAAGAAAGTTAAACTTTTGAATGGTTTCATGAGGCAATTATCTTAATATAAGCACTCGCTTTGTTTCAATATTTTTGCCCACCATCAGCCTGATGAAATAAATCCCGGCTGGAAACTTCCTCGCGTCCCACTTTCTACTGGTAACCCCATTTGGTTTGCGCGTTAAATAGCTATCAGAAAGTGTTTGGATTACGGAGCCGGATTGATCCAATATGTCAAGTTTGATCTCGGCATCTGATGTTGTTTTGTAATTTATGCGAACCTCATCTGAGGCTGGATTTGGAGTTGCTTCAAGATGTAAAAGACTTTGAGAAAGAGAATCCGTTTCAACCACGCCAGTCTTGTAGGGATTGGGCATCTGTGATGTAACAGCAATAAATGCAGAAACAGATTTACCATTTCCCGTAACCGTTATTTTAAACCATACTTTCTGAGTCTGATAGAAATTCCATGTAAAAATGTCCGTGGTAGTATTGGAAGTGAGATAATTAATCCCATCATAGCTATAATGCCAGACAATCGAATATGGCGCAGATCCACAACTATATGTCACCTCATAGTTTTTGCCACCGGGTGCTGTTACAAAAGTTGGCCCGTCAACGTAAGCAACGAAAGGCGGATTGGGATTAGGTCTGAAAGCGCTTACAACCGAATGGGATTGGGTGACTCGCAGCGCGTTGTTTTCATTATTTGTTCCGGAAGGCTTACCTCCTACATTTATATTAGGATTGGAAAAATTTAAAAGTCGATTTTTGGCTTGTTGATCAGATATTGCTTTGCCAACCATCACTGTTCGGTCCGTAACTATCCCAAGGCCATTTTTGATACAATATGCTTGTGCATATGCAGGTGACCCGGCCGTATCTTCGTGTCGACAGCCATATAAGTGGCCAACCTCATGTGCAAATGTTTTTCTTGATGTACATGACCAGATTTCTACAATTGCATATGATCGGTCGTTTTGAAGAGTAACTGTGCCCGCGCCGCCTCGCGTATTACCGTTTGAATAAACTGCATCCGAGAACAATACGACTATGTCCGCCTGATATTGATTTCGGAGGTTTTGAGCAACAGGATTTATGATTAGCTTTTCGAGATCATCATTTAAATTTTGGCTTTCATTAACGTCTAATGGTGCTACACCGGCCAAGGTTAGCACAGCATTACTTGTTATTCCACTATTGTATATTGTACTATTAAATTGAGCGACTGACAAATCTGCCCAATTAACTATTGCAGCAGCACTACCCACCAACGCCAGCGCCTTCGGTGTGTACAACACAAGCACCCGGGGGCTAATCAGCGGCTGACAGGGATTCATCTTTGCATTTGAATGGACCGGCGGGGCATGCTCGGGCTGTTGCGTGCTTATTCTTTCGGTGGAGTGATGCTCATCGGGTGCGATACAGCCGACGTCGTCGCCTTTTGACGTGTCAACTTCCTGCAAGCAATACAAACCGCCTGGCGCCGGGAAAATTTCGTAGATGCCGTCGGGCGTGGAGAAATGCGCGGAAACTCTTCCTGCTTTGGACAGAATGATGATGGTTCCGCGGTTCTCATCTGTTTTGCCTATCCATTCATAATCAGCACTTGAATAATACCTGACCTCGCTTGCTTCGGCAATTTTGGGCTTGGCTTTTCCCGGAATTTCTAATGTGAGAATGCCTTCTTTCTGAGTAGTGGCAATCGGGTTGAGATGGATGAAGTGGTGATTTGAAATGTTTGGGTTCTTTTTTAAGCGGGTAATGTAAGCACTCATTTCTGGATTGTCCGGGATGGCATTACCGGGGATTACTTCAATAAATTTTTGCGACTGGCCCAGTGCCGGATCGCAGCATAAAAATGAGATCAGAAAGTACGTTAGAGAGCTCCTTATCAGTAGGATAAATAATTTATGCATAGTGTATGGGATTAGTTTGGACAACTGAACCGCCGAATGTTGGTTTATTTTCAGGTATAACAAAGTATTTCTAGCCATGACTTTCCCAGTAGCAGGGTTGAATTATTTGCCGGTCATTTTGGGCATTGAGATAAAATCGAATAATTTCCCTGCAATTATTAGTAGACGAATAGTTGAAGGGACTTATAATTGGGATACTCAATTGCCCAAAGCTTCAACGTGACCAATCATGACGCATCATTCTGATCAGCGTGCCTATTTTTTTAAAATAGATACGACTATCAAAAAAATCCGAAATGCTTTACAAAAACAGCTGACGGAGGCCGGTTTTGACCTTACAGTGGATCAGTGGGTGCTAATAGATCATATTTTCAGACGGCAGGGAATCAGTCAGAACGAGCTTGCTGAGCTTACGTTTAAAGATCCGCCAACGGTCACACGCATCATTGATCTGCTGGAAAAAAAGGGGTTGGTGGAACGCGGACCGGCTGCCGGGGACAGAAGAAAATTCAATTTGTTCCTGACCAAAACAGGCGAATCAACCTATAATGAGGCTTTTCCTATTGTTGCAGACATTCGCCGAAAGGGTTGGGGAAGTTTGAATGATTCCGATTATCAGCACTTTGTCCGAATTATGGACTCGATTTATCAGAATTTTACCTGAAAAGGCAGAAAAATAAAATTTTTTTAGTGGTAAGTGGGAGAATAACAGCTGATTGCGTTATGCTCCCATTTTTGTTTTAAACCTTTGGCAAATCATTGCATCTAAACTACGTTGACGGCAATAATTCCGACGCATTACAACGTTAAGCCTGCCGACTGCATCTGTATTTTATATTCAATATTTACTAATGAAAGCCATGAAAAAAATTGTTTTGAGTTCCCTGCTTGCTATGACCGCTTTGTTCCCTGCTTTTTCGCAAATCAAATATGAACAACAGGTCGTTGCACCTAAGATTGAAGTAGCAGGTTTTGCCGAATTGGAAATTGTGCCGGACGAAATTTACTTCAATATTTCACTGCAGGAATATTTTGAAGATGAAAAAAACCAAAAGAACAAGGTCATCATCAGCACTTTGGAAAAACAGCTTTTGAAAGCAGTTGAAGAGGCCGGGTTGCCCAAAGATGCGCTTTCTATCAGTGGATTAGGGGGTTATCAAAATTACACAGATAAGAAAAAGAAGCCTGCTACATTCCTTGAGAGCAAGCAGTATGAGCTGAAAGTGAGCAGTCCTGAGAAGTTGGACGGCATTTTGTCAAAAGTTGAAAGCCGCGGTGTGCAGTATGCGAATGTGAGCCGGGTGGACCATTCAAAAAGAGAAGAATTAAAGAAGCAGGTTAAAATCGACGCATTGAAAGCAGCCAAAGTAAAAGCGGAATATCTGGTTGCTTCGCTGGACGAAAAGCTTGGTAAAGTGCTTGAAATTAAAGAACTGGACGAAAACCTGTACTTTCCTCAGCCTGTTTTTGCGAAGGCCAATATGAGAACATTGGCGCAAGCAGAATCAGCAGATATGGTGGCGGATAGCCAGGTTCAATATCAGAAAATCAAGATAAGCTATCGTATGCAGGCCGCATTTGAGATTAAGTAAGCAGGTGATAGTAAATGTGGGCACAGTTTTTTGTGCAAATGTTCGGTGACTTTAAGTATTCCTTTTGTACAAGACATAATTTCATAAATTTAATCTTAAACTAAGTAACTGGAAATCATGAGCATAAACTCAAAACACCTTGCCACATTTATTCTTGGAGCAGCCGCCGGCGTGGCCGCACATAAGTATCTTCAAAGCGAAGAGGGCGAAAAGCTTTTGGAAGACCTGAAAACGAAGGCTAATAATTTGAAAGCCGAAGCAGAAGGTGCAATCGATAAAGCTCCGGAGTATTTTGATGAGCTCAAAACGAAAGGTGCAGATACGCTTAAAAGCAGCTTCCCGGATGCTGAGAGCTTCTTCAAAGATCTTTATGAGAAATTCGTAGGCGGAAAGAGCAGCCCCGAAACGGCGACACCTCAAAACACGCCTACGCCTGATCCCATATCATAGCTAATAGAAAATAAATTTAAATGGCCGAAGAGAGTTGATTTGACTCTGTTTGGCCATTTTTTGTGACTAATTGGGTGAGTTGCGCATGTTGCAGCAGCATAATGGTTTTGGCATCCTTAATTTCCCCGGACTTAACCATATCCAGCGCTTTTCCGAATGGTAATTCCAGCACCTCAATGTTCTCCTGTTCCTGCGCGCTGCCGCCTCCATCACTCACTTTCATATCCTCGCTATATTCTGCCACAAAAAAGTAGAGGATCTCGGTAACCGACCCAGGTGACATATAAGCTTCAAATATTTTCTCAACAGAATTGATTTTATAGCCCGTTTCTTCTTCCGTTTCCCGCCTGATGCAATCTTCTGGATTATCACGATCCAGCAGTCCGGCGCAAGCCTCTATCAGCATGCCGGTGTCATTTCCATTGACATAAGTTGGGATTCTGAATTGCCGGGTTAAGAGAATCGTTTGCTTTTCGCCGTTATAAAGCAGGATAACGGCGCCATTGCCACGGTCGTAGGCTTCTCTGGATTGCTTTTCCCATTGCCCGTCAGCGCGCTGATAGTCGAATGTGTATTTTTTTAATGTATACCAATTGTTTGACAGCACCTCGTCAGATGTGATACGAACCCGGTCATTTTTCATATTGACTAATATTGATCGTTTATGATTAATTATGATCAAAATTAAGCAAATGATTGAATATGCCAAAACCTGGATTGTATTTTGAAGAATAAAAAGCCTGAGTTCCGGCGTGATTTATTAAATGGGCATGCTAAATTGTCTGCATGATAGAAAACCTGAAACCAGCGCATTATTGGATTGAGAAATATGCATTAAGTCCCCATCCTGAGGGCGGTTATTATACGGAGACTTACCGGGCAGCAGAAAGCATTCCCAGGGAAGCATTACCTGAACGATTCAATGGCGACAGGGCATTTTCAACCGGCATCTATTTTTTGCTGGAAAGCCATAATTTCTCAGCATTCCACAGGATTCAGGCCGATGAAATGTGGCATTTCTATGCGGGCGAAGCGTTGGATGTTTTTGTAATCGATGAGAAAAAAAGGGAAATGCAGGTGATCAGGCTAGGCAATAACCCCGACAACGGAGAAACATTTCAGGCAGTGGTGCCCGCAGGAGCGTGGTTTGCTTCGCGACCTGCAAAAGGAAGTGCCTATGCACTGGTTGGGTGCACGGTTGCTCCGGGATTTGATTTTGCAGATTTTGAAATGGCCGAAAGAGCTGCATTACAAATGCAGTTTCCTGAACTTAAACAAACTATCCAGGAACTGACAAGAGTTTAAAGCTTGCTGAAACGATTAATTGACGCGTAGTTTCGCCCAATATGGCTTGCTAACGGTCTTATCCGGAAACACAGCATAGACTTCATACTGACCGGCTGCAAGGTTCGCAGGAACAACATATCGGCCAACCGGATAACTCACACCGGCAGTGGCCCAGTTCACAACCGCCAGGGCAGGTTTCAGATCCACCGTTGTTGCACCGCTTTTCAAACGCAATGCGGGCAATTTGGCAACGTCAAAGCTTGTATTTGATGAGCCGTATTCCACCGGCGACGGTTTTGCATAAAATGTGTCCCCTTTTTTGAATGTCAATGGTTCCACATTTCTCGTAAGCGCTAATGTAAGGTCTCCCTTCCAGATCGATTCTATGCCTTTGGTTGTGGCCACATTGGAAACGTAGATGGCACCTTTGCCAATCTGCTTCTCTCCTTCATGAAAGGTAAGCAGGTAAGAACCGTCAGGTATATTGGCCGGGAATTTTTCCAGATTCAGGTTTGTGGCGCTTACATATTTCAATGCTGCTGTTGCAGGCGTCTTCACGAAATCGTTGGTGAATTTGACCGTATATTTGGTCGACGGAAGGAAATATCCACCGCTTATAAACACCGAATCTTTGGTAGAGTAAACAAATTTAGAGTCAGAGATCCTGGAAATAGGCTCGCCACGCGTAAACGTAACACCTTCGAATTTGATCGGATTTTTATCCGCAAAAAGGACTTCCATCGTAACAGGGTCCGGGCCCACAAGCTTATCTATCGATTCAAAAACGATATTATCCTGATTCTGGTTATAAGTTGTTTGGTCGGTGAAGCCGGTTTTGGGATTGGTCAGCTTAATGATCGGTGCGGCCTGCCCGGGACGCGCAGGAATGGTCCCAACGCCGGACACAAATTTGAATGGTGTCTTGAAGCCGTTTGTATTGACAGTAATAGTCTTCGTCAGCAGCTCAACCTTAGGTTCGCCGCCGATTTCGAAATACACTGTGAATGTACCGGCAAACTTGTCTTCCTTATCACGTAATGTAAATGACAGCGGCGGGTTTCCTTTAAAATTATAGGTAATTGTGCTGTCTGTTGTGGCTTTTCCGAGGCTGTCTATCAGCACCACATTTTTGTTTAAAGACATTTTTAACTCTGCCGAATTGCTCTGATATGATTCGGGCATGCTGATCTGATAGTTCTTCGTTACCGAATCAAATGTGACTTTTTCAGAGTCAGTAACGTCAAATGATCTTAAAAACTGTATCGGTGCGAATGGCTTGCCGGTATCCGGATCCGGCCCGAGTTCGTTTGAATCTTTTTTACAGTTTGATAAGCAGGCAGCAGATATAAATAGTAACAGGAATGTAAGTTTTTTCATAACAGGATAAAGCAATGCTTAAGAGTAACGCTCAAAAGCGCTGAAATATTAGTATCCCAAACTCGTGTCATCACCCCTCGGATCCGAGCCTCCTTCAAGCGAACCATCCGGGCGTACCAGTATACAATCCATACGCCCTATTGTATTGCGTTGCTGTTCAAGGTTATAACCTTTGTTCTGCAACCTTTTTATAGTGTTTTCCGAAAATGCATTTGATTCAAAAGTGGTTATGTCTGGTAACCATTGATGGTGAAATTTTAATGCGTTAACCGACTGCTGCATGGTCATACCGTGTTCCAGGACGTTCAGGATGGTTTGGTAAACGGATGTAATAATGGTCGATCCGCCCGGTGTTCCAACGACCATCAAGAGCTTTCCGTCCTTTTCTATAATGGTTGGCGTCATGGACGAAAGCATTCTTTTACCCGGCGCAATGGCATTTGCCTTGTTACCGATCAGCCCGTACATGTTAGGCGCGCCAGCCTTTATACTGAAATCGTCCATTTCATTATTCATCAGAAATCCGCCGCCTTTGATCACAACCCGGCTTCCATATCCGCCATTCAGCGTTGTAGTGAGGGAAACAGCATTGCCTTCTTTGTCAACGATAGAAAAATGTGTTGTTTCAAGACTTTCATAACCTGGGAAAACGCCGCCGCTGATGTCCTTGCTATCCCTTGCTTTATCCCAATTGAAGTCATTCCACCGCTTACTCAGGTAATTTTTACTGATCAATGTTTCTACAGGCACATTAACGAAGTCAGGATCGCCCAGGAACTTGGCACGGTCAGCATAAACCCTGCGTTCCGCTTCGATCATCACCTGAATGGTGGAATCGCTGTGCCAGCCCCATTTCCGCAATGGATGCTGCTCGGTCAGGCGCATGAGTTGCAGCAATGCCACGCCACCGCTGGAAGGAGGCGCCATGGTGATCACCTTATATTCTTTATAGCTTTCTGTAATCGTTTCCCGCCATTGGGCTTTGTAATCGGCAAGGTCTTTTTTACTAATAATCCCTTCTTTATTTTTATTAATATCCTTTACCAAAAGCCTCGCGGTCTTGCCCTTATAGAACCCATCGTGGCCCTTTTTCTGAATGCGGCGTAAAACTTTTCCCAGATCTTTCTGCACCAGCACATCGCCGGCGACCCAGTCATTCCCGGTTGGATTAATAAAATATTTTGTGCCCGGATTCAATGATAGCAAGTCTTTTTTGATTGCATTAAGCCCGCGTGCTTCTCTTTCTGTTTGTATTACGCCATTCTCCGCAAGGTCGATAGCCGGCTGAATAAGTTGTTTCCAGGGCAGTTTTCCATGTTTTGCATGTGCTTCGGCCATGCCAGCCACTGAGCCGGGAACACCCGACGCAAGTCTGCCAAGAATGCTGGATTGGGGGATAACATTGCCGTCTTTATCGAGATACATGTCTGCATGACCTTTTGCAGGCGCTTTTTCGCGGAAATCAATGCTATAACTCTTGCCGGTCTTATCTCTCAACACCAAAAATCCGCCACCGCCCAGATTCCCCGCAGACGGATGCACAACAGCCAAGGCAAATTGCACCGCAACCGCCGCGTCAACCGCATTGCCTCCTGCCTTTAATATCTCGACTCCTACTTTTGAGGCTTCCGGATGGGCAGAGGCAACCATGCCATTTTTCGAAATTACCCCCGGCCTGTCGCTGAAAAATGGTTTCTGATTCGGGTCGTCAGAAAGAAACTGATAGAATCCGGTGGACTCCTTAACTGGTGCTTGCGCAATAAGAAATCCCGGGAAAATACAGCAAGCAAGTGCAAGAGTGTAGCGTAATGTCATTGTCAGCGCGTTATTATTCAGTTTGTAATTTATTAAATCAATCACTTTATCTTGCCTTTTGTAACAATTTATTTCTGCTCCTGCTACTTTACAGTTAACTTTTGGTTTGAAAGGATTTTGAAAAAAACTTTATATCCGACGGCGCTATGAAATTTTTACGGCAGGTTTTAGAAAGTTTCCGTTTTGCCTGGCAGGCGCTCAAATCCAACATTACCCGGACCATTTTATCATTGCTGGGCGTAACGGTGGGCATTTTTGCAATTGTAGCCGTTTTTACCATTGTCGATTCCCTCGAACGCAGCATTAAGGACAGCATGAGCTTCATCGGCGATAAGGTTATATATGTTCAAAAATGGCCCTGGGGTTTCGGAGGAGAATATCAATGGTGGAAATACTTTCAATGGCCAGAGCCTACTTTCGCTGAATATAAATTTCTTTACGACAACCTGGAAAGTGCCAGCGCCGTGGCAGTTATGGATTTCCGGGGCAGCACTACATTGAAGAACGGCTCCAACAGCATTGTAGCGCAGATTCAAGGTGTTTCCTATGAATACAATCAGATTTCAGATATTCCCATTCAGGACGGGCGCTATTTTATCCCGCTTGAAACAAATAATGCACGAAATGTGGCCATAGTAGGCGCAGACATAGCCGCCGCGCTTTTTCCCGGGCAAGATGCGGTCGGGAAGGCATTTAAACTGGCCGGAAATAAGTTTACAATCGTCGGCGTTCAGGTCCGGAAGGGCGAAAGCCTTGTGGATTTCGGCGGAAGTCCTGATAAAAACTGTATAATTCCGTTTGCCTCATTTTCAAAGCTTTTTCAATCGGGGCGCCGCAGTGCTGACATTGTTGTAAAAGGTTTTCCCGAAGATGAAGGAATGAAGGAAGTGGAAGCCGAAATTACGGGCTTAATGCGAACCAAAAGGGGCATTAAGCCGCGGGATGGCAGTAATTTTTCCCTGAACCGTCCCGAAGCCGCTGCGGAAGCAATTGGTCAGCTCTTTGCCGTGCTAACCATTGCCGGCTGGGTAATCGGAAGCTTTTCGATCTTGGTAGGAGGCTTTGGGATCGCCAACATTATGTTTGTTTCTGTTAAAGAACGAACGAACCTCATAGGCATTCAGAAATCCCTGGGCGCTAAAAACTATTCGATCCTGTTCCAATTTCTATTCGAAGCGGTTATGTTGAGTTTAGTGGGCGGACTGGTTGGCATATTTTTGGTATTTCTTCTATCGTTCATGCCAATGGGCTCATTGCAGATCCTGCTTACGCCGGGTAACATTATACTCGGGCTCGGCGTTTCAAGTATCATTGGTGTGTTGTCGGGAATTGTGCCCGCAATGCTCGCCGCGCGCATGGACCCGGTTATTGCCATTCGGGCAAAATAATAACTAGGAATAGTCAAACCGTTTTGCGAAGTTCGCTTATATCAATAAACTCAGAAAATTACTATTATGCGTAAATGGGTCATATTTGCCATATTTCTGGCCGTCATTTTTGGAATCCTCTATTACCTGACATTCGGCTATTACAGCGAAGGAAAACGCGGAGGTTTCATTACCAAGCTGAGCAACAAAGGATATTTATTTAAAACATACGAAGGCGAGCTGAGAATGGGCGGCCTGTACGAAGGCGACGGCACCATGAATTCTTCGGAATGGGTGTTTTCTGTAAGCGCAAAAAATAAAGACGCGATCGCTAAGCTTGAAGAGGCTATCAAAAACGGGCAGCGCGTTTCACTTACCTACGAAGAAAAGTTCTTTACACTGCCCTGGAATGGTGATACCAAATATTTCGTAACCAATGTGGAAGTGCTGGAAAATGTGCGCTCAAACCAGTTGCCGCAGCCACCCCCATCCAATTTGCCTGCTCCCACGGAGATAGACACGAATAAGGTTCTTTAGCCCCTAAATCCCCTAAAGGGGACTTTACATACGAGATGAGAAAGTCCCCTTCAGGGGATTGAGGGGTCACCCTCCCGCTTTCTTAGCTTTATAACCCTTCCCAACCAGCCAGTTGATCACCTTATCGCGGTGATCGCCCTGGATCTGGACTTCCTGGTCTTTGACAGTTCCGCCGCTTCCGCAAAGGGCTTTTAGTTGTTTGCCCAAGGCTTCCATGTCGGCATTGGTGCCGATGAATCCTTTTATAATCGTAATTACTTTTCCGCCGCCTTTGCGATCCAGCCAGATCCTCAGGTCCTGCTGTGCAGCGGGTAATGTATCCGGTTCGTCGGCTCCGGAATCATTGTATTCGAAGTCAGGGTTTGTGGAATATATGACTCCTGTGCGGTTCTTTTTTGACATCAGACAATTACTCGCAGGCTCTGCGGTTTAATTTTAACTTCAATTCTCGTTGTATCAAGCTGAAACGGCTCTCCGTCGTAATGTATCATTGGCGGCACATCCGTCTCTACCACAGCCTCAGTCATATGTGCGTAATCAATGTAACGCGAAGCCTTCATTTGTTTGGTAAAAAGCTGATATGCCAGGGATGTACCATACCATTTCGGGAATGGCTTAATGGTGCAAATGTCGAGTAAACCGTCCTGCAAACTGGCCTGAGGAGCGACCCAGGCATTATTTCCAAACTGACCTGCATTGGCAAATGACAGGGAAAAAGCATGGGTCTCCACACCATTCAACCGGAAACTCTGGGGCTTATAACTCCAATACGACTGAAACGAAACATTAATGTATGTAGACAGTCCACGCTGGTGCTGCTGGCTGAACAAATGTCCTACATAAGCGTCAAAACCCATTCCGGCGGTGCAGAAAAAGGGAATTTGATTAATTTGCGCACTGTCGATGGTGATTATTTTATTCTCAAAAAGTCTTTTAAGAGAAGCTTCCAATGTAAGCGGAATGCCCAGGTGACGCGCGAGGCCATTGCCCGAGCCAAGTGGAATGATACCGATCGGCTGCTCCGTATGCACAAGCGGCTGCGCAATTTCATTCACAGTCCCATCGCCTCCTACGGCAACAATGGCGTTCCAGGGCTGTAAACCCAGGTTTTCTTTTACTAATGTTGTTGCATGCGCCCTTTCTTCTGTAAAAAGTATTTTAGCCTCCGCTCCGTTTTTTTGCGCAAAAGTTTCAATAGCCCGTTTCACCTCACCGGCGTTCTTGCCAATCGAAGTGCCGGAGTTGGGATTCAGAATAAACAGATAGGAAGGCTTGTTCACAGGTCAGGCGAAGAATAGGAACAAAATGAGCAGAAAAACGACAATGAATAAGTAATAAAGCCCATCGATAAACGGATATTTCTGACGGTCAAGCTTTTTAAATATATCGTCAAACTTACTCATTCTGATATTTCTGATTTGGATTTTTTGTCTTGCAAACGCTTCCCTTGTTTCTTTCGTGTATATTTAAAATCAGGAAACGATTTACAAAAATCCGCAAAAATTATGAGAAACCGGCTCTTCACCCTCATCCTGATCACGATTTCAATGTTTGCAAAAGCACAGACTTCGAAAGACAAGGAAACCATTTACGGAACCATGAACCGCCAGATGGCCGACTGGAACCGCGGCGACATTGATTCGTTCATGAACGGTTACTGGGAATCGGACTCGCTGATGTTCGTTGGAAAGGCCGGCATAACTTATGGCTACAAAGCCACGCACGAAGGTTATTTGAAGCGCTACCCGGATCGTGCGACGATGGGAACATTAAAATTTACTTACCTGAACCTCACATTTCCAGGCAAGGACGTGGCATTTCTGGTTGGGAAGTTCCACCTAACCCGGCCCGAAAAAGGCGACATCGAAGGACATTACACATTACTCTGGAAAAAGATCAATGGCAAATGGCTTGTAGTATGCGACCACACCAGCGGATAAAAAAATTGCCCTGGCTTTTAAGCCAGGGCAATAGTAAGAATTGGAATGATATTAAAGTCTTTTGAAGATCAGCAGCGCATTAACAGCCGGCTTGGTTGCATCTGACTGCGTGTTAACGACAACTGTAAGGTTCGTAGCCGTTTGTGTGATCTTAAATTCCTGGCTGGTTGTGCCTCTGCTTAATGTTAGTTTGTCACCGGCTACTTTCCATTTAGCATCAGTTCCAACGGGAACAAAAGGATCAATTGCAGAAACGGCCGTAGGGCAATCTGCGGCGGTGACAGTGTTATTGGGATTAAAAGTCAGTTTCAATTCCAGGAAACAAGGGGCAGCAGTTTGGATAAATGCCAATGCCGGAATCGTCGTTCCGGGAGTTTCAGGTGTTACAGCTGTTAATTGCCATCTTCCCACTATCGGATTTGTATCTTCCACTGGATCTGGCTCTTTTTCATCGTCTTTGCAGGCTGTCATAACAAAAGCCATTAGCAGGAATGTCAGGAGGGTTAATTTGCTTAATGCGGTGTAGATCTTCATAATCGGGAAGTAATGGTTGGTTTAGTTTAGTAACGCTAAGATTAACGTCCAAACATACTTTAAAAATGCTTTTGCGTAAAGTTTTTATGATTTAACGTTCCTGAATGTCCTGAGCAGATCTTCCGCGGCTGAATCCGGCAGTTCCCTTCCATCACGAACGGCCTCTTCCAATGATGTCAGCTTTGCTTTTACAGCGGCATCACTGAAAAACTGATTTTCCAATGATTGCCTGATAAGGTCGTGCATCCAATTCAGATTTTGGTTTTGTCTGTTTTGGTCAAAAAAACCATTGGCCCTCGTCGTTTTCTCAAATTCCCGGATCAGTTTCCAGATCGCTTCCATTCCATTTTCCTGTAATGCAGAGCATGTGAGCACTTCTGTGGGAAAACCGGAATCCGCTTTTGGGAACAAATGCAATGCATTCTGATAAGCCGAAACCGCCAGAGCCGCCGCTTGCGCATTATCCCCATCCGCCTTGTTGATGGCGATCGCATCTGCCATTTCCATGATCCCTTTTTTGATTCCCTGCAATTCATCACCCGCACCAGCCAGCATAAGGAGCAGGAAAAAGTCCGTTATGCCTTTGACCAATGTTTCAGATTGCCCAACGCCCACGGTTTCGATCAGAATAATATCATGACCCGCCGCTTCACAAAGCAGCATAATCTCGCGCGTGCTCCGGGCGATTCCCCCCAGAAACAAGCCCGTTGCCGAAGGGCGAATGTAGGCCAGAGGATTATGAGAGAGCCTTTCCATGCGCGTTTTGTCGCCCAGAATGCTGCCCCGGGACTTCTGGCTGCTGGGATCAACTGCCAAAACGGCCACCCGCTTTCCTAAGGAGGTCAGATAGGTGCCGAAAGATTCGATAAATGTGCTTTTCCCAACGCCCGGAACGCCCGTTATCCCGATCCGAAATGCATTGCCGGAATGTGGCAGCGTCTCTTTCAGAATAGCAGCAGCAAGTTCCTTGTCTGCCGGTAACCTGCTTTCCGTGACCGTAATGGCCTGGCTCAGCATGATCCGATCTCCGGCGAGGATTCCGGCTGTGTAGTCTTCAACGGAGAGACGCTTGCGCATGGCCTTTTTTACGATGTAACCGGTAATATTTCAAAGTAACTACCGGTTAGCAAAAATGAAACTTTTTATATTAAAAAAGGCGAAAAGCCGTATATTGCTCGTTTACAAACACATATTTTTCAAATTTTATCAATAGAATGAAAATATCCATATTTCGTCTGAGCTTGTTCTTGATGGCAGGTCTTGGATTTTTTAACGCCCACGCACAAGAGCAGGAAAAAGTGAAATACGATTCACACGTGCTTTTTCACCCCTTATTTAATTTTCAGCCTGGTAATGAATACCGGACGGGCAGCGGCTCTCCCGGTCCGAAATACTGGCAAAACCGTGCCGATTACAAGATCAATGTTGCGCTTGACGAGGCAAAGGGAATGGTTAGCGGCGATGTTGAGCTTACTTATAAGAACAATAGCCCGGAATCACTTGAATTCATCTGGCTTCAACTGGACCAGAATGCATTCAATGATCAATCGCGAGGGGGAAAAACGACTCCCGTAACCGGGGGCAGGTTTGGTAACACCGGTTTCAGCGGAGGAGATTCGATTAGAGCCGTTACTATTCAGCAGGGGAAAGGCGGTTTTGTGGAAGCCACTTATAAAATCACCGATACCCGCATGCAGATCAGGCTGGCAACGCCTGTAAAGCCGAATGGTGATGTGATCAAAATCAAGATCGCTTATTCTTTCAAAATCCCTGAGTACGGCTCAGACCGGATGGGAACATTGGAGACGAAAAACGGGATTGTTTATGAAATGGCGCAGTGGTATCCACGCGTGGCGGTGTTTGACGACATTGAAGGCTGGAATTTGCTTCCCTACCTGGGCGCAGGCGAGTTTTACCTGGAATATGGTGATTTTGAATACAATGTTACTGTGCCCTGGGACCACATTGTGGTTGGATCAGGCGAATTGCTGAACCCGAATGATGTGCTTACAGCAGAACAACGGAAAAGACTGGCTGATGCGGCAAAAAGCGATCAGACTGTTATGATCCGCAGCGCAGAAGAAGTTACCAACCCTGCGTCAAGGCCGAGACAGTCGGGAACCCTTACCTGGCGTTTCCGTTGCTTGCAGGCGCGTGATATTGCCTGGGCAACTTCCAAAGCATTTGTTTGGGATGCAGCAAAAATGAACTTGCCAAAAGGTAAAACAGCCCTTGCACAGTCGGTCTATCCGGCAGAAGACGGCGGATTGGACGGCTGGGGCCGCTCGACGGAATACGTGAAAGGCTGCATTGAATTTTACTCAGGTTATGTGCATGAATACACTTACCCGGTTGCAACCAATGTGGCGGGGATTGTAGGCGGAATGGAGTATCCGGGAATTGTCTTTTGCAGCAGCAAAAGCCGTAAGGACGATCTTTGGGGCGTAACGGACCACGAGTTTGGCCATAACTGGTTCCCGATGATCGTGGGTAACAATGAGCGTAAATATGCGTGGATGGATGAAGGATTTAACACATTTATCAACTTCCTGTCCGCGGACAATTTTAATAATGGTGAGTATAAAAGCGCGCAGATGAATGATATGCAGCGTCTAGCGCCTATCATTTTCCGCCAGAAAGCCGACCCGATCATGACGATCCCGGATGTAGTGCAGGCGGTGAACCTGGGTTGGGAAGCTTATTACAAACCTGCCCTTGGTCTGAAAATGTTGCGTGAGCAGGTTTTGGGCAAAGAGCGCTTCGATTATGCATTCAAAGTATATGTGCAGCGCTGGGCTTTCAAGCATCCGACTCCCTACGATTTCTTCCGTACGATGGAAGATGCAGCCGGTGAGGATCTGGGCTGGTTCTGGAAAGGATGGTTCTTTGAAAATTATAAGCTCGACCAAGGTGTCAAAGGCGTAACTTATGTTGAGCAAAACCCGCAAAAAGGTTCTTTCATCACCATTGAAAACCTGGATCAATGGGCAATGCCGGCTAAAATCGACATTGAAGAAATAAGCGGTAAAAAAACGCGCATCGAATTGCCGGTTGAGATCTGGCAGCGCGGAGGAAGCTGGACGTTTAAGGCAGCTACACAGCAGCCGATCCGGTCAGTTACTATTGACCCTGAGCACAGTCTTCCTGACATTAATCCTGAAAACAATGTCTGGAAGCCAGCCATGTTCTCGGAACCGGAAGTGAATTAAGGATTTGAATAAACACGAAAAATGCCCGCATCTCATCAATGCGGGCATTTTTTTGTTTTAATAAATATCAGACTGTAATCAGCATGGCCCCGTAAGAATAGCCACCGCCGAAAACGGTAATCACAATGTTATCGCCTTTTTTAAATTTATCCTTATTCTCCGACAATGCTATCGCACAACCCGCGCAGCCTGTGTTTCCTAAATATTGAATGTTGGAAATCAGCTTCTCCACGGGAATGCCTAATGTATTGATCACATTAAGGCTGATGCGGTGGTTTGCCTGATGCGGAATCAGGTAATCCAGGTCGTCGATCGTTAGTCCGCAAGCCTGTAAAACCTGCTGACTGACCTTTGGCATATACTGGCAGGCATTCTGGAATACGTCCCGACCGTAAGGCATGATCACACCGCGATCATTAGGCCGCAAAACAACTGCTTCAATCGCTTTTCCGCTCGTAGCAGCGCCACCAGTGATCAGTTTCTTGATCTCCATGTCGGAATCCGTCTGGCGTTCTTTTGAAATCAGCAGGGCCGAAGCGCCGTCTCCCCACAAATGCCCTGAAACCGTGTCCATTTCATTATAGTAAGCCGTGTTGTGATCAGACACCACCACCACTGCTTTGGAAGCTTTGCCTAATGCAAAATAGCCTTCTACGATCTCGATCGCATTCAATAACGACGAACATGCAGAAGAGATGCTGACAACCGGGATGTCGGGGATTTGAAGCTGATGCTGGACCGCATGCGCTAATGTAACGATGGTGTCATATGGCGTATAAGTAGCGCCTATAATCAGGTCAATTTCGTTTTTGCTGTAAGGGATATTTTCAAGTAAGGCCTCAACCGCTTTCATAGCCATTGTGGAAGTATTTTCTTCCGGAGAACACTTACGTCTTTCAGAAATTCCTGTGCGTTCTACAATCCACTCGTGGGACAGATTGTTGATATTTGTAAAATATTCATTACCAATAACTTCGCTTGGTAAATAATGACTAACTGTATTAATATACATGATTGAGAAGTTGACTTCGCAAGCTACGATTCTTTTTAATTCCGAAAGTTAAATATTTCGTAGAAATCGTAGTACTTAATATTTGAACAATTCAATAATAAGTTTATAAAATTATACTAAATGGTAAACGCTGAAGAATAAATGCTGGTTTCTATGCAAAGCGCTGTAAAATGTCAGCAATGTACTTTCTTCCGATGCCCAGTTATACATTCTTTCCACCGATTTGCGACCGTTACTTCCCATTTGCCTGCCTTGATCCGGATTTTCAATAAACCACTGCAGCTTTTCACACAACAGCAGGGCGTTATATGGTGAAATACAAAAACCGCATCCCGATTGTTCGACGACATCCTGGTATAACGGAAAATCGGACGTAATTACCGGCAATTTTAAAGACATATATTCAAACAGCTTTGTCGTGTAAGAATCCGGGTAATCCGCAACAGGCTTCAACAATGCAATTCCGGCCACCGCCCGGCGTGCATATGGAAACATTGTCTTCTGATCGGCATATCCGTGAAAAATAAGATTGTCTGCAATCTCCCTATAGCCTGGCAGTTTTTCAATTTCGTTTTGAGAAATCCGAATGCTGCCGAATAAATGCATTTTGAAGTCAGGATAAACTTTCTTCAATGCTGCCAAAGCTGTTACAATTATATCAAAAGATCGTTCCAGCGAAATGACACCCATGTAAATGATCTCCGGACCTTTGCTTTCAACAAATGCTTCGGTTGCGTATTGATCTGTAAATGAGAGTAATGCGTAATTGCGGACTATGGCTGCGGGATAAGTCAGTTTGTCATATTCGTTCAAATAGGCGTCTTCGGTCAGGACAAGGGCAAAATGCTTTCGGGCATAATGATCGAAGTTTCGAAATAGCTTTTGGAACAGGAAGCTGTTGTTGAAGGTTTTGATGCTAAACTTTTTGTAAAGATTTTCCTGCACCTCATAAATGACATTGGCCCCCAGCCATTTGAATAACACCGCAACCGGGATCAGTTCCGGAACGAAAATATGCACGAGCTGCGGCCGCAGACGCAGGCATTTCCATAAAAGTAATGTGTGCGAGAAAAGCAGCCGCATGTAAAGACGCTGAAATGCAGGAAGCCACAGCATGGTGATGGCGTCACCGGCAACATTTGGCAGGGCATGCGGCAGCGCGCAAAACACCTCGTATTCTTTTGCAAGCGAAGGCGCGATCTTATATACAATCCTGGGATCTGTGGCCGGATGGACGGTGCTTAACAACAAAACGCGTCGCCTCGTCATGCGCTTACAATGGCAATACCCGATGAGGTTCCGATACGTTCGGCTCCGGCTTCAATCATGGCAATGGCCTGCCCTTTTGTCTTTATCCCGCCGGAAGCCTTGATTTTGACATGTGCAGGAAGGATTGAACGCATTTTTTTAACCACTTCCACATCAGCACCTTGCGCGGCAAAACCGCTTGATGTTTTTACGAAATCAGCATTGGCTTCGGCACATATTTCACAAGCCGTGTAAAGATCAAAGGAATCCAGGTAAGCCGTTTCAATGATTACTTTAATGATAGTATTTTGCGCGTGTGCAATTTCCGCAATCTGGGTGAGTTCCTCCCGCACACTGAGATACGCCATGGATTTGAACTGTGAAATGTTCATCACCACATCCAGCTCCGTAGCGCCGTTTTGCAAGGCATTGGTTGCTTCAAAAACTTTGGTCGCCGTTGTTGAATAGCCGAAAGGAAACCCGATCACCGTGGCTATCTCTATTTTAACAGGACAAAATTCCAGCATTTCCGTTGTATAGGCCACATAAGCAGGAGCCACGCAAACGGCCTTAAACTGATGTATCCACGCCTCCTCACACAATTTCCGAATGTCCGTCTCACTTGCATTGGCAGTGAGCAAAGTATGGTCAATGTAAGCAGAAAGCGATGTCATAAGGTGGGCCGGCGGTAATGTAAAAAGTAAAAACCCCGTCGGATCGACAGGGTTCAAACAATGATTTATACAACGAAATTATTTTTTGCTTTTCTTTTCCTGCTCAGGAGCGTCTTCCGCAACCACTTCCGAAGTTTCTTCTACCTGCGCTTCTTCGCCAGGTTCCTCAGTGGAAGCAACGAACAGTTCAGGTGTATATTTTGACAATAAATTATACCATGAAATGATTTTCTTAATGTCTGAAACATAAACTTTTGACCGGTCAAAATCAGGAAGGATTTTGTTCAAAAATTCGATCAGTTCTTTGTCAGATGCAGTTTTAGGCTGCAATGTCACTTCTTCGCCATGCTCTTCACGGATTTTCAAAAAAACGTCTGCCAATGGAGCTGATTCTTCTTCACCGTCCGTAAAAATAGAAACGTCTTTCAAAACAGAAACACGTGCAGTTGGCCCGATCAGCGTTTTTTCACGCTTCTCATCCAAGCTTTCCACGATCACACCTGCACGGCTAGGCTTAAGAATACGGAACAATCCGCCTTTTCCTGAAACATTTGCTATTTCTTTCAACAAATCCATTCCTGTTGACTCTACTTTTTCACTCATCCTTTCTTACTAATTAGTTATATCTTAATAATGATTATGTTGAATGCGATGACCACCTCAATTTTGCGCAAAATAACGGAAAGATTGAGCGCGAAACAACCTCTGGCTTACTTTGTCCTTTCAAACGACTGATTATAAGTTTCTATTGCCTCCAGAATCGGGTCGCGGCCTTCGTTTTTTTCTGCCGATGTAATGAACGTAGGTGGCACTTCTTCCCATACTTCGGCCAGTTTCTGCCTGTAAGCCTCCATTTGATTTATCGCCTGGTTGGGTTTCAGTTTGTCGGCTTTTGTAAAAATAATGTGGAACGGAATTCCGGCTTCGCCCAGCCCCGCCATAAATTCAAGGTCCACCGCCAGCGCGCTATGCCGGATATCGATCAGGACGAATGTGCAGATCAGATTTTGGCGGTTGTGCAGGTAATCGCCGATCATTTTCTCCCATTTCTCACGCTCAACTTTGCTCACTTTGGCATAACCATAACCCGGCAAATCCACCAGATACCAGGATTCGTTGATAAAATAATGGTTAATAAGCTGCGTCTTACCTGGTTGCTGAGAAGTTTTCGCAAGCGATTTCTTCCCGGTCAGCATATTAATAAGCGAGGATTTTCCAACATTTGAGCGCCCTATGAAAGCATATTCGGGCAAAACGGGATCAGGACATTTCTCATAATCCGAATTGCTCATTACGTATCTTGCTTCCTGAACTTTCATGCTTTTTTGACGTTAATATTAATGCGAAGTTACTTTTTCTTTTTTTACCAACCTCAAATGTCCTGGTGGCATGTTCGCGGGAGGATAATTGGATAAAATAAAACAATAGGGTATTTTCGTTTAAGAGGAATTGAAACCATAACTAAATCAAAAGATGAAAGGTCTTAAAAAATTGTCTCTTCTCGTTGCCATCGTGACTATGACATTTGCAGTTACTATTGCGGCAGAAGCAAATAAAGCGGATAAGAATGGCAAGGAAGTAAAGGCGGAGGAAAAAGGGATCCAGTTTACAGAAGCCAAATGGGCTGAAATCCTGAAAAAAGCCAAAGCTGAGAACAAAATCATATTCTTCGACGCTTACACCACCTGGTGCGGCCCATGCAAAATGATGCAAAAGAATGTCTTCACACGCGACGATGTTGCAGCTGTTTTTAATAAAGATTTTATCAATGTAAAATATGATATGGAAAGCGGTGAAGGCTTGAAACTGGCCAGCAAATACCCGTTAGAAGCTTATCCTACATTGTTTTTTATTGATGCAAAAGGAAAAGTCATTAAGCAGGTGATCGGGTATCAAACTCCTGAGAAACTAATTGATCTTGGAAAATCTGTTCAGAAAAAGTCTCCTAAGGCGATCTGATCCTGAACATTGCTATAAGATAAAACCCCCGGAGGATGTCCTTCGGGGGTTTTATCTTATAGCAATGCTATCAAAAACAAGGCTTAATTTTATTCGTAATAATTAGGAACGCGGTGTCCGCTGCTTTCCAGGAGCCTGTCTTTCTTGAAGAGCAGGAGGTCGGCTGTTACCATATCATTAACCAATGCTTTCAAATCATATTTTGGTTTCCAGCCCAGTTTTGTCATTGATTTGGTAGGATCACCGATCAAAAGCTCAACTTCCGTCGGGCGGAAATATCTTGGATCAACGGCTACAACTTCTTTTCCAATCTCAATCTGGAAGTCAGAGTTGTTGCATTTTGTCACCTTAGCGATCTCGGCGGCACCTTCCCCGCTGAATTCAAGCTCGATGCCAACTTCTGCAAAGGCCATTCTCACGAAATCACGAATGCGCGTTGTGATTCCTGTTGCGATCACGAAATCCTCTGCAACTTCCTGCTGGAGGATCAGCCACATTGCTTCCACGAAATCTTTCGCATGGCCCCAGTCGCGCTGCGCGTCCAGGTTACCCAGGTAAACTTTATCCTGCAATCCCAAAGCAATGCGTGCCACTGCGCGGGTGATCTTGCGGGTTACGAAAGTTTCGCCCCTTAATGGTGATTCATGGTTGAAAAGAATCCCGTTCACCGCAAACATGTCGTAAGCTTCGCGGTAGTTGACCGTGATCCAATAACCATAAAGCTTTGCAACCGCGTAAGGCGAGCGCGGATAAAATGGCGTCGTCTCAGACTGAGGAACCTGCTGCACCAAACCGTAAAGTTCCGATGTAGAGGCCTGATAAATTTTTGTTTTTTTAGTCAAACCCAAAAGACGAACCGCTTCCAGGATGCGCAATGTGCCTATTCCGTCTACATTGGCAGTGTACTCGGGCTCTTCGAAGCTCACCTGCACGTGGGACATTGCGCCCAGGTTATATATTTCGTCAGGCTGTACTTCCTGGATGATCCGGATAATGTTGGTGGAGTCGCTCAGGTCGCCGTAATGCAGTTTGAACCTTATATTTTTCTCGTGCGGATCTTCGTAAATATGGTCGATCCGCTGCGTATTGAATAGTGAGCTGCGACGCTTGATCCCGTGCACTTCATATCCCTTGCTCAAAAGAAGCTCAGCTAAATAAGCACCATCCTGCCCGGTAATACCGGTAATTAAGGCTATTTTCATTATCTATGGGTATGTATAAGTGGATAAAATAATATCCTGCTAAAAATTGAAAATATTGATCCTAGTTGCTCTCGGCAGTAGGGTTAATCATCAGGCTTCGTTTGATATCCACGCGGTCGGACAGGATTACTGCGGAAGAATATCGTTCCCTGATCAGTTCCAGATATTGCTCTGCGTCTGCACGATACATGAAATCGCCCACTTTCACGCGATATGTCGGCTGTGTGTAAGAAACATACGGGATAAGGTCCGGAAAAGCCTGATATACATAACTTTTGGCGTCGTCCGCCTCTTGTCTCACATTACCCACATACATCTGGATCCGAAATCCGTTTACATAACGGATGGACTTGTTGTGCTTTGCCAGCGTGTCCAGCACCGTTTCCAATCGCTTGTTGACATACAATGGCTTGTCGACATCCGGCTTTGGCGCCGTACTGGCTTTGGGTGTGGTTACCGGTGTTGCTTTTGGAGTAACTGACGGTTCAACATACTCGAAACGAGGCCTTACCGACGACAGATCTTCCCTGTATTCCGAGCTGGAAGAGCTGACAACAGTCTTTTTGCTGCAACCCGAAAGGATGATAATGAAGAGCTGAATCGCCCATAAAAAATTCTTTTTCAGCATCATATCCTTAGCCGTTATTACTGAGCCTGCAAACTTAATCAAAAATGGATGAATCACCATAACATGCTATTTTGAATCTAATAGCTAACTTTACCCGGACTTATTTATTAGTTCAATGCAAATCCAATCAAACTTTTCGCTTCGCAATTTCAATACTTTCGGCCTCGAATCCACGGCTTCCTTTTTCGCCGAAGTAAGTTCGGTTGAAGAACTAACTGAAATATTGCTCGATCCCGTATGGCAGCAAAAGCCTAAATTTATTCTCGGCGGCGGAAGCAACGTGCTTTTCACGCAGAATGTCAATGCATTGGTAATTCATCCTGTCATTAAAGGAATTGAGAAAATAAAGGAAGATGAGGACCATGTGTGGCTGAAAGCAGGCGCGGGGGAAGGTTGGCATGAGTTCGTAATGCATTGTGTCTCGCACAACTTCGGAGGCGTGGAAAATCTGTCACTTATTCCCGGCACAGTAGGGGCGGCGCCTATGCAAAATATCGGTGCTTATGGGGTGGAAATCAAGGATGTGGTTGAATCTGTGGAGGCAGTTTCCATTGAAAGCGGTATGAAAAGGATTTTCTCGAAGGAAGAATGTGAGTTTGGTTACCGGGAAAGTGTTTTTAAAAAAGCGCTCAAAAATCAATATGTGGTAACGGGGGTAACATTCGTTTTGGACAAAAAACCTGTGTTGAACATTGGTTACGGTGATGTTCAGAAAACATTGCTGGAAATGAATGTGACAAGCCCCACGATCCAGGACGTCAGCCAGGCTGTGATTGCCATACGACGCAGTAAACTGCCGGATCCTGCTCAAATCGGGAACGCCGGCAGCTTCTTCAAAAATCCGGAAATCCCATCGGAACAATACAATTCGCTCAAAAACATCTTCCCCGAAATGCCGGGTTATGTTATAAGTGAGACAATGGTAAAAGTACCTGCCGGCTGGCTCATTGAACAAGCTGGTTGGAAAGGATATCGCCAGGGTGCGATTGGCGTGCACCATAAACAAGCATTGGTGCTCGTGAATTACGGCGGCGGCAATGGCAACGAAATTCGTGCGCTGGCAGGCACCATTCAGGATTCTGTGGAAGCCAAATACGGCATTCGCTTATCGCCGGAAGTAAATTTCATTTAGTTCGGAGAAATTCATTTCAAAACAAACCTTCGCTTACCGCACAAGGACCATTTTACGGGTGCTGATTTTATCACCATAATGAACCCGGAGAATGTACTGCCCGCTGCTGAGATCATTCACCGAGATCGTTGCCCAATCCTTGTTCTCGTAGGAAACATTTTTCACCTTCATACCATTCACGGTATACAATTCCACCAGACTGATAGCAGAAGTAGTTGAGGCAATGTTGATTACGTCCGTAACAGGGTTCGGATACACATTAATGCTCAGTTCCTGAACCGGCTCCTCGCCCAGTACAACGTCAATGTCCTCTCCCTGCTTGGTGATTGTTGTGGAGGCGAGCTTTGATTCAGACTGGTCGGTGTAACCTCTGATCCGGTATATATAGGTAACGCCTTTTTTTGCGGACGGGTCCGTATATTCGAGCTGACTTGCGGGGAAGCGCATCGTTTCGTGGGAGGCCAGCGTGTCATTGGCTTCCAAACGTTCCAGCAGATAGCCGGTAACATTTGGTAATTTGTTCCAGCTCAGCACCACTTGTTTGTCCTTTTCGGCAGCGGCAAGGGCTATGGTGCCCAGGTTTGTATACGGGAAAATCTTGTTGTGATGGAAAGCGAAGGCGCGCAATCCTTTCGTATTCTTTAAAAACGGCCCTATATAAACCCAGGCAGCACTCAAAAGCCCCGAATAATGGTATTTTGAAGGCAAATATTTGATCGTGGAATCATTACCAACCTCTTTCAGCTTGACAATGATCTTATTAGCCTCAGCCCGGCCCGAAGCAAGTTTTTTCCATTCTGCATTCAGGTAGAAAAAGTCTTTTACTGAAAAGACCGAAGTTGGTTCCAGGCTTCCTTCAATGTTAACAGCTACGGTGTCTTTGGGATAAACCATTTGCTGATAATCCTCGAATACCATTGTTATTTCATCCTTTTCGGGCGTAGAATAGAATGCTTTTTGCAAGCTGGGAGAAGAGATTTTTTCTTTTTCGCCATAGTGGTTATAACCCGCCAGATCCGCCAGGTCCCTGCCCAGTTGCAGATAACCCTCCAACCCATAATGAAACCCGTTCCATCCTGTGGCACCCAATGCTGCATAGGGTTGGATAATCGGATATTTCCGGTCCAATGTTCTTTGCTGCTCGCGTACAACGCCAATCCGGTCGTCATAAGCCCCACCACCAAAAAGGGGAAGCTGGAAAACGTAGATCTTTTCAACCATTGGATAATCTTCCTTCCACATTTGCACGAGTTTATCGAAACGTGGCGCCCAGGTTAAAGGATCATTGGAAGAAGATTCTGTTTCACCCTGCCAGAAAAATATCGCTCTCAATGAGGGCAGCAACCCTGTTGTTTTGGCAGCATTGAGCAAAAAGCCGTAAAAACTGGATCTGTCTGTCAGGTCAATCAGGGAAGCGCCGGCGGCGGCACCATTAAGAATGCAGGTCGGAACCTGATATCTTTCCGCTATGACTCTTTGGAATTCAATTCCAAATATGCCCACGCGCTGACCTATGGCATTAGCAAGTCCCCATTCGGCCGCGCCTCCTGATGATCCGTATGTCCGGGCATATTCGTTCCGGTAAGCATAGTCAACTTCCCAGGCAACCGCATTCGACTGTCCGTAAATGAGATAGAAATCACCAGCCACAACATTATCGCTTTTCGAAATAAGTGTGGAATCGGACTTGGATTTGCAGGCGTAAACTTCATATCCATATTCAGCAAGCTCTGCCTTGATCCTGAATGTGAAGTTGAAAGGAGCTTGTGAGCCGTTGTATTCTAGGTTTTTCCGCTGGTAAGCATTTGGCGTTTTATTCCTGGTTTGCACCACGGAAATGTAAGCGTATCCGGCCGTCTGGACCCTTCCTAAAAACTCCACATTAGCCATTCCGGTGCTGTCCCTTGCAAACAGCTGCATATTCGCCGGAGATTTGTCCAGGATGGCAATGCCGGATTGCTGCGCATGAACATTAGAAATAAAGGCTCCTACAAATGATATGAAAACCAGAAGTATAAATTTTTTCATGCAATAAGTTTGCGTTTACCAGCGGCCCGAACCATATCCTAAAATACAAAAAATCGCTGAACAATCATTGACTAGTAAGGACTGTTCAGCGAGAAGCGTATGATTCTATTTAATCAAAAAATATAAAGATTAATCAAAACACAAAGAAGCCGCGCCGAGCAGACCTGCGTCGTTCGCCAATGTGGCTCTCTTTATGATAATCGTTTTCAGGTAATAAGGCGTTAACCAGTATTCAAAACGCTCGTTAATGGCGGGCAGAATGTATTCAAACGAAGCAGAAATCCCACCCCCGATCAGAATCGTCGTAATGTCCAGAATGCGGACCATCGAAACCAGCCCTTCGCCCAGCAGATAACCCATTTCCTGGAACACTTGCTTGGCAAGCTCGTCGCCTTTGGAAGCAGCAGCAACAAGTCCGGTTGTGGAAATGGTCCCGTCGGATGGAAGTTGTGTTTGACCGGTGTAATTGGCACGCATGGTGATTGCAAGGTCCAGAAGCTCTTTTTTACCAATGTTCCTTTCCAGCACCTTACCGTTTTTGGAAGGCACGTGGCCTGGCTCCATGGCATTTCCGCCGCCGCCTTTGAAAACTTTCTTGTCAATAATGGCCGCACCGCCAATGCCTGTGCCTAATGTTACAAAAATATAGTCTTCGGGAAGCTTGTCTTCTCCAAAGTAATATTCGCCCAATGCAGCAGCATTAGCGTCATTTTCAAGATAAAAATCGTGTTCAGGAAAGCGGGCTTTCAAATCGGGGACAATGGCGATTCCATCGATCTCAGGAATGGCCGTGATCTCAATTAATGTAGTTCTGTCGCGGGTTGTGAGCCCCGGAACGCCGATTCCTACTCTTTTAACCTCGGGATATTCAACAAGCTGGAGCGCTATTGCATCACCTAAACGTTCGATAAAATGCCCTGAACTGCGCCAGCTGGCGGTATCGTGACTGTAAAAATTTGAAATTCTGCCATCCGTAGCGTCAACGATCCCCATTTTTACGTTAGTACCGCCCACGTCTATACCGAGGTATTGTTCCATGAAATGAAATATGGGTTTAATAAATAATTTTAAAAA
The DNA here is from genome assembly GCF_021502625.1 of Dyadobacter sp. CY351. Classification (NCBI taxonomy): domain Bacteria; kingdom Pseudomonadati; phylum Bacteroidota; class Cytophagia; order Cytophagales; family Spirosomataceae; genus Dyadobacter; species Dyadobacter sp. CY351. The sequence goes on from NZ_JAKFFU010000012.1 coordinate 44,678, forward strand.
TGCGGCAATTTAGTAAAATTGCTCTATTGTACATCAATCAATCTAAATCTCCCAGCTGCGGCCTGATCAATATCTCTTCCATAACCGCTCTCGGCGACAGTGTATACGCCGCCCAAATCGTATCCGCAATGTCTTTGGACTCCATAAACCGCTCTTCGGGCAGGCCTGAGCCTTTCCAGCTGTCCGTATAAGTTGCTCCCGGCAAAACGGCGGTTACTTTTATCTGATGCGGCTTCATCTCTTCCCGCAATACTTTGGTCATTCCGTAAAGCGCAAATTTTGAAATACAATAGGAGCCGCCATTGGGATAGGCCATAATGCTGGCTGTGGAGCACATGGTGAAAATATGTCCTTTCTGATTTTCAATCATTCCCGGAAGGATTCCGCGGGTAAGGTGATAGGCGCTGTAAAGATTTGTCTCCATTGTTTTTTCCAATGTCCCCTCCGTTTCGTTGTGGATCTGGCCTGGAATAAATGTGCCTGTGTTGTTGATCAGGACCGTTACAAATCTGGTTTTTGAAACAATAAAATCTATAAATGCAAGAAGGTCATCTTTTACGGAGAGGTCCGAAGTTTGGCAATATAATTTTGCGCTGCCGAACCGGTCGCTCATTTCCTTTTCCAGCGCTTGCAGGTCGCTAGCGTTTCTTGCACAGGTAATTACATCAAACCCCTCTTCCAAAAACCGCTCAACGCACGCTTTTCCGATCCCTTTCGTCCCTCCGGTGATAACCGCTATTGGATTCATTTTTCTGATTGCTTCTTTTTTTGCCTAATTTTCCCGAAAATATTGAATACAATTAAGATATCATGTCTGTAATCGGGAAATACTTCATTTTTTTAGGAACACTATTCGGAAAGGGTGAAAAACTATCGGTGTACTGGCGGCGGCTCATGGAGGAATGTGTGGGGATAGGAGTGAGCTCTATATTCATTGTTGCCATTGTTTCCACGTTCATTGGCGCCGTTTCCTGCATTCAAACGGCCTATAACCTCGTTAGTCCTATCATTCCCATTTCAACCGTTGCGCTCATCGTGCGGGACATGGAAATTCTTGAACTCGCGCCTACGATCACTTGCATTGTGCTTGCCGGTAAGGTCGGTTCCAACATTGCCAGCGAGCTCGGCACCATGCGCATTACCGAGCAGATTGACGCCCTGGAAGTGATGGGGATCAATTCATCGTCTTATCTCGTTTTGCCCAAGGTCGTGGCAGCCATGCTGACTTTCCCTATGCTGGTTATTTTTTCTGCATTTTTGGGGATTTTGGGCGGTTACCTGGCCGGCACATTAACAGGCGTTATTACCGAGCGGGATTATTTATACGGGATCAGGGATTCGTTTGTGCCGTACAACATTTTCTTCATGTGTATAAAACCTTTTGTTTTTGGCTTCCTGATTGCAACAATATCTTCTTTTAAGGGGTTTTTCACAACAGGCGGCGCATTGGAAGTAGGAAAGTCGAGCACAGAAGCCGTGACCAACAGCTGTATTTCGATCCTGGTGGCCGATTATCTTTTAGCCCAGCTTTTATTGTAAAAGCGCATTAGCCATGAATTAAGAATAACTGAATCAGCAAATGATTGAAGTAAGCAATATCTACAAAGCATTTAATGGCAAGGAGGTTTTAACAGGCATTAGTGCATCGTTTAAAAAAGGGGAGACCAATCTCATCATCGGCGGCAGCGGAACCGGAAAAAGTGTTTTGCTGAAATGTATGATCGGACTGGTGAAGCCCGACCAGGGCAATGTGCTTTACAATGGCCGCGATTTTTACCATTGTGATAAGGAAACGCAGCAGTCGATCCGGCGTGAAATGGGCGTGCTATTCCAGGGTGGGGCACTTTTTGATTCCAAAACAGTGGAAGAAAATGTGCGGTTTCCGTTGGATATGCTTACAGACCAGTCTGTTCAGGAAAAGCAGGAGCGTGTTGCGTTTTGTTTGCAGCGCGTGGGACTGGAAGCGGCGGCTAAAAGAATGCCTTCGGAAATCAGTGGCGGGATGAAAAAGCGTGTTGGGATTGCCAGGGCCATTGTAATGAACCCGATGTATCTTTTCTGCGATGAACCCAATTCAGGACTGGACCCGCTTACTTCCGTCAAAATTGATGAGTTGATCAAGGAAATCACAGAAGAATTTCAGATCACAACGATCATCATTACACACGATATGAATTCCGTCATGGAGATCGGACAGAACATTATGTTCCTCTACGAAGGCTCCAAACTTTGGGAAGGCGTTAGTTCTGAGATCATCAGAACAGATGTTCCGGAGTTAAAGGAATTCCTTTTTTCTAATAAGCTGCTCCGCGAAATGGAAAAATAGCTTTCCTACCTTTTATTTAAGAAGGGAATATTCTTCCGCTCAATTAAAAATACAGCCACAGCAAAAATCGCAAGGATAAGCATATGCACCGGAACTGCAATGTACAGATTCGGGATCTTGACGAATGTGGATGCGATGATTACCAGCCCGCCCACGCCAATGTAACCTACGGCAGAAAGGACGTCATAAGGAACAGGATAATACTTTTGACCAAAATAATAACACAATGCGACCATGATAAAAGACGAGGTCGCAAATGCAATGGCAAAGCCCAGATAGCCGATCTGCGGCACCAGAATGAAGCTGGTTGCAATGGTTATGGCCGCGCCCATTAATGTGAGCCAGGTTCCGTATTCTGTTTTATCTGTAAGTTTAAACCACGTAGCGAGGTTATAGTAAACGCCCAGGAACAGATAGCCAGCCAGTAACCAGGGCACCACAGGTAATCCTTCGTGATAGATCTTTTGTTTCAAAAACAACTCCGCCAGCAGATCCAGGTTCAGGCATATGCCCACCCACATGAGCACGCAAATAATGATGAAATACTTGGTGACCTTGGCAAATACCGGCGGCGCATTCTTGTCTTCTCCTTTTGAAAAGAAAAACGGCTCAGCAGCGTATTTGAACGATTGGATCGCCAGATTCATAAAGATTGACAGTTTGTAACACTGCACATAAATCCCGATTGCCTGCTTGGAGGTTCGTCCGGGATAGAAATTTTCGGGCAATAAAAACTGGATAAAAGCCCTGTCAAACAGCATGTTCAGCACGCCGCCCGCATTCATGATCATGATCGGGTAGGCATAAATCCATACCGGGCGGAACAGGGTTTTGTTGAACACAAATTTGAAATCGGCAAATTCTCTTCTCAACATCCAGAAAAACAGCAGGTTAGCGACTAAATTGGCGGTAACAATGTAATCCGGTGCACGTAATGGATCGTAAATCGCATCAACAGCCGGTTGGAGGAAAAGCAGATACTTTCCGGCATGAATATCGCGGCAAAGGATCAGGAAAAAGAGGTTTAAAAAAATATTGATCGCAATATTGGTCACGCGCAGGATTACGAATTTCTTCCCTTTCCCTTCCAGCCGCAGCCTTGCAAACGGGATCGAAACAATGCCGTCAATCGCCATAATCACAGCGAACATTCTGACGAGCGAAACGCTTTCCGGGTATTTAATAAACTCTGCAGCGTGGTCGGCGAAGATAAACAGCAGGCCGGAAAAAAATACGCTGATAATGATAACCGCGCTGAGAATCAGGTTGTAGTAAGCCTTCCGGTCGGTTTCCTGTCGTGCGAAACGGAAAAAAGCGGTTTCCATTCCAAAGGTGTAAAGCACCATCGCAAGGCCTGCATAGGCATAAAGCTGGCCTTGGGCGGCAATTTGTTCGGGTTCAAATAACTTGGTGTGGAGGGCAACCAGCAGGTAATTTAAGAACCGCCCCAGCATTGTGCTGATACCATAAATAGCGGTTTCGCTAGCTAATTTTTTTAGAACGCTCATTGCATGTTAACCTGCGGCAAGTCTTTGCAGGGAACCGCAAATATAGAACAAGGAGTGTACAATATTTCAAATGAAATAGCTGCACACTCCCTGGCAGGCTTCTGATTGAGCCTTCAAATTTTTTTAGCAGGTTAAATTCTGATCAGCAGGTTAATTTCTGATGTCTGTGATGATGCGTTCAATCACTTTTTCAATTCGTTTCCAGCCTTCGTCGGAATGGAGGTCTACGTCGATCATTTTCTCACGGTAGTCCGTAGAAATGGTCATGAAATAGATGCCGGCCGAAAGGAATGATACAAGCGCGCTGGTGTCGCTGTAATTAGGGAGGTTGCCGATCTTGTCCAGGATCCGCGTTGCAACTTGGTTACGGGCATCGGAAAGCATGGATTTGCCCGTTCCGATTTCCCAGCGGAGCAGATCGCGCGTAGCCTTTCTTTCCCGCAAGTCATTCATAAAAGTGTGCATCAGGCTTGTAAGCGCTTTGCTGCGTTCCTCTGGGGCCAGCGTAGGAATATTGTCAATGTATTCCGTTGCCGTGGTGGAAGTGTACTCACCGGATCTGACATATTGCTCCATCAATCCATCAACACTTTCAAAATAGCGATAGATCAAAACCTTGTTCACGCCTGCTGTGCGCGCAATGAGGTTAACGCCTACCTTTTCTGTTCCGTGTTGTTCGATAACTTCTCCTACTGCTTTGAGGATCTTGCTTTTTGTCCGCTCTCGGTCGCGCTTTTTAACTTTCTCAATTTTCATGTGGGTGCCATTTAGGTTAAATCATAGTAAATTTAATATTTCATATGGAAATATTATATGGTCAAAATGTGCGAAGTCACCAATATTGAAAATTTGTTGATAAAAGGGGTGTTTATCGATAAAATCGCCCAATTCATAGATAATAAAGGCCAGTTCGTCGACTAATTTGTACAGATTCTTAAAAAGGAAGGAAAAGAGAAAGGCACAAAAAAAGAGCTCACCGGAATGAGCTCTTTAACTTTACTGTTGGCCGACAAGGACTCGAACCCTGAATAAGACAACCAAAATGTCCTGTGTTACCATTACACCATCGGCCAAAACCGTAAACAGTGGTGCAAAAGTAATGCGGCTAATTCATGTTGTCAAGCTTTTCTGGAAAAAAATTAAATGCTTTTTATTTCAACACCCGATGCGATTTTCTTCACAAGGCCTTGAAGCACCTTTCCAGGGCCACATTCGATAAACGTTTCTGCGCCGTCATTTACCATCTGCTCAATGGTTTGCGTCCATCTTACGGGTGCGGTAAGCTGTGAAATGAGGTTTTCTTTAATGACGTTTACTTCGGTTGCCGGCATGGCATTTACATTTTGATAAATCGCACAAATAGGCGCTTCAAATTCTGCTGCATGGATGGCTGAGGCCAATTCTTCCCGCGCAGGCTCCATCAAAGGCGAGTGAAATGCACCGCCGACTGGCAAAATCAATGCTCTTTTGGCCCCAGCCGCCTTCAAAAGCTCACATGCTTTCTCAACGCCTTCAAACGTGCCTGAAATCACGACTTGTCCTGGACAGTTATAATTGGCCGGAACTACAATTTCGTCAGTAATGCCTGCACAAACCTCCTCAATAATGTTATCTGCCAGTCCCAGGATTGCCGCCATGGTCGAAGGGCGTATTTCACAGGCTTTCTGCATGGCATCTGCCCGCTTTGCTACCAGTTTTAATCCATCTTCAAATGACAGTGCGCCTGCGGCAACCAGTGCGGAAAATTCGCCGAGTGAATGGCCAGCCACCATATTGGGAGTAAAATCGGGGCTGATCTTCGCCAGGATCACGGAATGTATAAAGATGGCAGGCTGCGTCACATTTGTCTGTTTCAGCTCCTCGTCAGAACCTTCGAACATGATTTTGGTTATATCAAAACCAAGAATGCTATTGGCCTGATCAAATAGTGTTTTAGCCGAATCTGACGATTGATATAGATCGAGTCCCATTCCTTTGAACTGAGAACCCTGTCCCGGGAAAATGTATGCACTTTTCATAATGATCGTTTCGTTTGGGGATTTGATAAAAAAAGCCCGGTCGTTCAGACCGGGCTACAAAGGAAATACTTCGATGGCAAAGAAAAAAGACGTGCCTATCTGATGATCTGCACCCAGCCTTTAAGCGTTGTGGGCGTGCTTTCTCTTTTTGAGGATTCAAAGAAGATGGTTACTTCATAATAATATTGTCCGGCAGCCAGGTCTTTTCCGCCATTGGTTTTTCCATTCCAGTTGATGTTGACGTCCTTGGTTGTAAACACCTGTGCACCCCATCTGTTGAATGCTTTGAATTCAAGGGACTGTACAAAAGCCGGGCATTCGTAAGGCTCAAAAACGTCATTTTTGCCATCTGCATTTGGGGTAAACACATTGGGCAGCACGTACATCGGGCAGTTGTCCTTGCATACAATGTTGCTGGGGGCGCTTTCGGCACCAAACCGGTTTACAGCAGTCACATAGTAACATCCTGCGAAGGAAGTAAGGCCCTCATGCGCAAATGTGGTTGCCAGAGGAGATGGCGGCGTGGTAACGGTCGCGATCAATGTGGGCGTCTCGCCTTCGTAGCGGGCATAATAAATGCGGTAAGCTGAAACATTCGGGTCACAGTCTTTTCCATTCACTGATTGCGGGTAAGTCCAGGACAGGTGATTGGTCAGGCCGGTTGGGCTGCAGAATGCTTCCGGATGTGCCTGCAACGAATCACAATTCAGCAGATCTATGGCCAGAACAGGCGGACAAGGCTTGGTTGTATCGGATGAAGAAACACACAGGATCTGTGAGAAGTTGTATAGCAAAGCAGGTTTGATCTGCCGGTTGTTATACGAGCCAACGGTTTCCACTTTGTAACAATAAGTTGAATCACTGACGATGGTGGTGTTAACGGTTCCATCTGCCGCATATTTATCCGAACCATCGTCTGTAAAAGTGAACGTTTGCGGACCTTGCACGGTCACATCAGCAATGCGGTTGAATGTTCCGGGCCGCCTTTTGTCTTCGCGGTAAACCCGGTGCGTCTGGTTGCCATTTTCCCAGGGAACAAGCGCCGACCAGTTCAGACGGATGCGGTTAGGCTCAGCGGCACCTTGTTCCAACCTGACAGAACTGGCTGTTTTAATATCATCCATTTTAACCAGCTGCCCGCCTTGTGTAGCGTAATATTCGAGCTTGTAGTTATAGGCATTCGCCAATGTGTTCAGGTTTCTGTCCACGAAAATGGTGTCAGCAGCGCCTGGGGTAAGGTTAGTGTTAATGGTCGCGATCTGAGTAAATGCCGTTCCGTTTTGTCCTACTGCCCTGAACAGGCGATATTGTGCAGGAAGTCCGGACGAAGCCGCAGGTTTTGTCCATTTTACTGTAATAACCCCTTTTGTTTCACTCGTAGAATCAACCGTAACATTTGTAATAACAGGAGCCAGCATCGGCAAATTCAAGCAGAACTCATCAGATGCAATACTTTCGCCGCCGCCGATCAGGCTTCCGGGCTCATTCACATTGGTGCCCGGACGGGGGAATTCAACAACGATCCTGTAACTGTAAGAAATGCCTGCACGAAGTCCTTCACCATTGTTGTTGTCCAGGAACGTAGTTTGGTTCACTGCAACCCTGCCCACTTCTTCATAGCCTGATCCCGCCGGAATGCCGGTTATACAAACATCTTCCGGAATATCGGCGCAGCCTTCTCTCCTGTAAACAACAATTCTGGCGCCTGCCACCTGGCATTTATAGGAAGTCCAGTTGAGGCGATAAGCGGTTCCGGCCGGGTCTGTTGTTGCTACGGCTCTCAGTCCGAGCGGTTTCGGGCCGTAGACTTTAATGCTAAGCGTGGTCATATCCACGAGTTTTCGGAACAAATTCGGATTGGTGTTGGCCCCTGGCGCGTCTTCTACTTTAAATAATACATCATAGGGCTCCAAACGAATGTGGTTACACGAGGTTTGCCACGTGAATTGTCCGGTAATGTTGCCTATGCCCGATTGCTGCGGCACTGTAAAGCGGGCCAGTTCCGGGCTTACCAATGTTCTTTCGTACACACCGCCGGTAGACGTAAGGTTCAGTTTATCGCCGTTTTTATCCGTCGCCTTGATTTGCTGGTTAATAAGCGTTCCGGCTTCCACACAAATATCCGGGAGCGGTTCTGCGCGCGGCCTGTCGTTTCGTGCATCTTCCACAATGATCTGCATATCGCGCACGATCTCGCCTATGAGCACGCCATCGCGCCATTCTTCCACTACAAAGGCAACATTATAATATCCTTTTGTAACCGGGGCATCCCAGGTTAAATCACCCGTAAGCCGGTTAATGCCAAAGGTTGCCGGGGAAGCACCATTTTCAGTTTGTCCCGGAGCACCGATCTGGTTTGGGTTAACATATTGCAAATTAACGCCTGCACCATTGGAAGTTCCTCTTTGCGGCGTGTACAGGCGATATGCAAGACTGTCGCCATCCGCGTCAAATGCATTCGGGTTGTGAATATAACGCTGTCCTACGGCAGCCAGGTCAATGGGCGCATTAAGGAGCACGGGCGTCTGGTTTAAACCGAAACTTGCGTTGATTTCCAGAATGGTGCTCACGTAAAAGTTAAGATTTTGCGTAGGCGGCGGACCAATGTTCAGGATGCCGTTGTTCCGGTTGTCTTCTTCAAATGATATCCGGAATTTCCCCGCCGAAGGAAAGGTGTACCGGACAATGTAGACGTTCTGGGTTGTGTTGTTTCCAATGTTGATGATGGGCAAAATCCGCGGCGCTTCTATCGGACCGTTGCTGCCCACATAAAACTGCACGAAGTTCTGCGCATTGGCAGCGCCTTCTCCGTTTTGCATATCGAAATATGCCGTTAGTTTGATTTCGTAAGTCAGGGAAGTTGCAGAAACCCGTTTTGCCGTAATCTCGCCCGCGCGAATGTGTGTCGCATTGGCCTCAAAGCCAATTCCCAGCAAAATCAGAAAAAAAGAGAATAATAATAACCGTAAAGCAGATCGCATAAATATATCAGAGTCGAACTTTTTAAGATAGAGGTCCAGGCAGAAATACATCTGCCAAGCTATTGATTCAACGAAATTTTAAATAAAAATGTGTGCAGCCGAAGTTAATAAAACAGGCGTTATTGTAAACTTACAAAACAAGTTTATAAAACATATATGTATTGCCATAAACTAGCGCTATGGCAATACAATGGGAAGAAGTAAGGATTTCGGCCTATCTGATGATCTGCACCCAGCCTTTGAGTGTTGTGGGCGCGCTTTCTCTTTTTGAGGATTCAAAGAAGATGGTTACTTCATAATAATATTGTCCTGCGGCGAGGTCTTTTCCGCCATTGGTTTTACCATTCCAATTAATGTTCACGTCCTTGGTTGTAAACACCTGTGCACCCCATCTGTTGAATGCTTTGAATTCAAGTGACTGCACAAAAGCCGGGCATTCGTAGGGCTCAAAAACGTCATTTTTGCCGTCTGCATTCGGCGTAAACACATTGGGCAGCACATACATCGGGCAATTGTCTTTGCAAACAATGTTGCTGGGGGCACTTTCCGCACCAAACCGGTTCACGGCAGTCACATAGTAACATCCTGCAAAAGAAGTAAGGCCCTCATGCGCAAATGTGGTTGCCAATGGCGATGGCGGCGTGGTAACGGTTGCGATCAATGTGGGCGCATCGCCTTCGTAGCGGGCATAGTAAATGCGGTAAGCCGAAACGTTCGGGTCACAGTCTTTTCCATTCACTGATTGCGGGTAAGTCCAGGACAGGTGATTGGTCAGGCCGGTTGGGCTGCAGAATGCTTCCGGATGTGCTTGCAACGAATCACAATTCAGCAGATCTATGGCCAGAACAGGTGGACAAGGCTTGGTTGTATCAGATGAAGAAACACACAGGATCTGTGAGAAGTTGTATAGCAAAGCAGGTTTGATCTGCCTGTTGTTATACGATCCAACGGTTTCCACTTTGTAACAATAAGTTGAATCACTGACAATGGTGGTGTTAACCGTTCCATCTGCTGCATATTTATCCGAACCATCGTCTGTAAAATTGAACGTTTGCGGACCTTGCACGGTCACATCGGCAATGCGGTTGAATGTTCCCGGCCGCCTTTTGTCTTCGCGGTAAACGCGGTGCGTCTGGTTGCCATTTTCCCAGGGAACGAGAGCCGACCAATTCAGACGGATGCGGTTGGGCTCGGCAGCGCCTTGTTCCAACCTTACAGAACTGGCTGTTTTAATGTCGTCCATTTTAACCAGCTGCCCGCCTTGTGTGGCGTAATATTCGAGCTTGTAGTTATAGGCATTCGCCAATGTGTTCAGGTTTCTGTCCACGAAGATTGTGTCGGCAGCACCTGGGGTAAGGTTTGTGTTGATGGAAGCAATTTGTGTAAATGCCGTTCCGTTTTGTCCTACTGCCCTAAGCAGGCGATATTGTGCAGGAAGTCCGGATGAAGCCGCAGGTTTTGTCCATTTTACTGTAATAACCCCTTTTGTTTCACTGGTAGAGTCAACAGTAACATTTGTAATAACGGGAGCCAGCATAGGCAAATTCAAGCAGAACTCATCAGACGCAATGCTTTCGCCGCCGCCTACCAAGCTGCCCGGCTCATTAATGTTCGTTCCGGGGCGGGGGAATTCAACAACGATCCTGTAACTGTAAGAAATGCCGGCACGAAGTCCTTCACCATTGTTGTTGTCCAGGAATGTCGTCTGATCCACCGCAACCCTGCCCACTTCTTCATAACCCGATCCCGCCGGAATGCCGGTCAAACAAGGTTGAACAGGAATATCCGAACATCCTTCCCGCCTGTAAATAACGATCCTTGCACCTGGAACCGGGCATTTATAGGAAGTCCAGTTGAGCCGGTAAGCAGTTCCGGCCGGGTCTGTGGCTGCTACAGCTCTTAGTCCGAGCGGTTTCGGTCCGTAAACTTTAATGCTGAGCGTGGTCATATCCACCAGCTTGCGGAAAAGGCTCGGATTCGTTCCGGGGGATGGCGCGTCCTCCACTTTGAAAAGCACGTCATAAGGCTCCAATCGAATGTGATCGCAGCCGGTCTGCCACACAAATTGCCCGGTCACCTGACCAGCCGTATTTTGTCCCGGCACATTAAACGAAGCCAATGCCGGTTTGATCAGAGAACCCTGGTATACACCTCCTGTACTGGTCAGAATCAACGGGTTCCCGTCTTTGTCAACTGCTTTTATCTGCTGATTAATTCGTGTTCCCGCCTCCACGCAAATCACAGGAAGGGGATCAATGGTCGGTCTTGCATTGCGGGCATCTTCCACCAGGATCTGCATATCGCGCACAATCTGGCCGATCCGCACCCCATCGCGCCATTCCTCCACCACGAAAGCAACATTATACTGGCCTTTGGTCACAGGCGCATCCCAGACCAGATCGCCCGTTATGGCATCGATACTGAATGTGGCAGGAGAACCCCCGGCTTCCGTTCTGCCCGGAGGGGTTACCATATTGGGATCTTTGTAAGGAATGTTCAGGCCGTTTCCTCTTCCGTCGCCACTTTGGGGAGTGAATAATTTGAAAGACAAGCTGTCCCCATCAGCGTCAAATGCATTGGGATTGTGAATATATCGCTGCCCTACTGCCGCAAGGTCAATGGGTGCATTTAACAGAATCGGTGTTTGGTTTGTGCCGATGGCGGTGTTAATTTCCAGTGTTGTATGCACGTAGAAATTAATTCCGTCGGTCTGCACGCCATCTCTTAAATTAAGGGTGTTGGCGTTTCTGTTATCCATTTCCGCCGAGATCTCGTAGGTTCCGGCAGCGGGGAATGTGAATATGGTAACATACTCATTGAAAGTGGTGTTATTTCCAATGTTGCGTATCGTAGCCCTGATCCGGTCCACTTTTCTGGGTCCTTCGCTTCCGAAATAGAAATTGATGTCGTTGGCTGATTCCGCGGCTTGCCTTCCACGGTCAGAAACGTCAAAATAAGCTGACAGGCGTATTTCGTAAGTGAGTGACGAGATCCTTCTGGCCGTAATCTCTCCCGCCCGGAAGTGCGTCGCATGCGCATTGAAAGTGGCAAATAGCAAGAGTAATAAACAAAGTATCGGGAGGAATCGTAGAGAAGGACGCATACGAGTAAATTAATGGATCGCCGTTATAGAAAGGTGAACGAAAAATATCGTCAAAAATGTGTATGATTTTGGCATACTAAGTAATTCTTAATAATGATTATAAATAATCGGCTGCTATACAAAAATGGAAAGGTTTTTTTGCCTTGCTTAGGTTTGTGATATACCTTTGAAAGGTTCTAAATATACCTAATTTTTTTGCACTAAAACGATTCGTTTTTCATATGTCGTGGTTTTCACAAACGTTAACGAGCTCTATTGGTAAGAAACTTCTGATGGCTCTTACCGGATTATTTTTGATAAGCTTTCTGGTGATTCATGCCACAATAAATGCTATGATTTTTTACAATGACGGAGGGGAAACCTTTACGCATTGGGGGCATTTTATGGGTACAAACCCCATCGTACGGACGCTTGAGATCGGCCTGGTTGCCGGGTTCCTGATCCACATTGTGGATGGACTTATTCTCTGGAAAAACAATGCATCGGCCCGTCCGGTTAAGTATGCTGTAAACAATCCATCTGCGAACAGCACCTGGTATTCCAGAAGCATGGGTTTGCTAGGCACATTGCTGTTGATATTTCTGGTGATCCATACTGCACATTTCTGGATCCCTAACCGTACCAACCAGTTCACCACAGGCGAGGAGCTGAATCTTTACCAAATGATGCTGGATATCTTCCAAAATCCGCTTGTTGTACTTATTTATGTCCTGGGCTGCATTTCGCTGTTCTGGCATTTGCTCCACGGCTTTAAAAGTGCATTTCAGACTTTGGGACTGAACCACATCAAGTATAATGGTGCGATCAACTTTCTGGGAACGGCTTTTTCTATTGTTGTCCCGATCCTGTTTGCTTTGATGCCGATTTCCATTTACCTGGGATGGGTTTATTAATAGGCTGCCGACGATGCAGCTGTTTTCAATTAACTTTTTGATTAAATAACATTCAATATATGGCAACTTCATCTAGTCTGGATGCCAAAATACCACAGGGGCCGATTGAAACGAAATGGAGTAAATACAAGTCTTCGGTTCCTCTCGTAAACCCTGCCAATAAGCGTAATCTCGAAATTATTGTAGTAGGAACAGGTTTAGCGGGAGCTTCGGCCGCTGCTACGCTTGCGGAAATGGGCTATAAGGTAAAAGCATTCTGTTTTCAGGATTCCCCACGTCGCGCGCACTCCATTGCTGCACAAGGCGGGATTAATGCTGCAAAAAATTACCAGAACGATGGTGACTCGGTTTACCGTCTTTTTTACGATACGATTAAAGGAGGTGACTACCGTTCGAGAGAAGGGAATGTGCATCGCCTGGCCGAGGTTTCGGGAAATATTATTGACCAATGCGTTGCAGCAGGGGTTCCTTTTGCACGCGAATACGGTGGTTTGCTTTCCAACCGTTCTTTCGGTGGAACACAGGTTCAGCGGACATTTTATGCTGCCGGACAAACCGGGCAGCAGTTGTTATTAGGTGCATATTCAGGTTTACAGCGCCAGGTGGGCATGGGAACCGTGAAAATGTACAACCGCCACGAAATGCTGGATGTGGTGAATATCGATGGCAAATGCCGTGGTATCATTGCAAGAAACCTCATTACGGGTGAAATTGAGCGTCACGGCGGCCACGCGGTGTTGCTTTGCACAGGAGGTTACGGAAACGTATTTTACTTATCGACCAACGCCATGGGCAGTAATGTTACTGCTGCGTGGAAGGCGCATAAAAAAGGGGCTTATTTCGGTAACCCTTGCTTTACACAAATTCACCCGACTTGTATCCCGGTTTCAGGAGAGCATCAGTCTAAGCTTACATTGATGTCTGAATCCCTTCGTAATGACGGAAGGATTTGGGTGCCAAAAGCAAAAGGAGATGCCCGTCCCGGAAATGAGATTCCGGAAGAAGAAAGAGATTATTACCTGGAACGTCGTTACCCTGCATTCGGTAACCTGGTTCCGCGTGATATCGCTTCCCGCGCTGCCAAAGAAAGATGTGATGCCGGATATGGTGTAGGAACATCCAAACTGGCTGTTTTTCTTGATTTTGCTGCTGCTGTTGAGCGTTACGGAAGAGGAGAAGCGAACAAAAACAACATTGTAAACGCATCCAAGGAAGATATTCTGACATGGGGTAAGGCTGTTGTAAAAGAAAAATACGGCAACCTGTTCGATATGTACAAGCAAATTACGGGTGAAGATCCATATGAGGTGCCTATGCGTATCTATCCCGCGGTGCATTACACAATGGGAGGACTTTGGGTAGATTATAACCTGATGACCACAGTGCCTGGTTTGTATGCATTGGGAGAAGCGAATTTCTCTGATCACGGTGCAAACCGCTTGGGTGCTTCGGCGCTGATGCAGGGACTTGCGGATGGTTATTTTGTAATTCCTTATACCATTGGTGCTTATCTGGCGAAGGAAATTGGAACTGGTAAAATTCCAACGGACCACCCGGAATTTATTAAGGTTGAAAAAGAAGTTACAGATCGGATTGACACATTGTTGTCGATCCAGGGAAAAACTTCTCCTGAGTTATTCCACCGCCGTCTTGGCAAGATTATGTGGGATAAATGTGGTATGGCGCGTAATGAGCAGGGTTTGAAGCAGGCGATCATTGAAATCCGGGAGCTTCGCAAAGAATTCTGGAAGGATGTGAAAGTAATGGGAGGCAAAAATGAATTCAATCCTGAACTGGATAAGGCCGGCCGCGTTGCTGACTTTATTGAACTGGGTGAGTTGATGTGCATTGATGCCTTGACGCGCGAAGAATCTTGCGGCGGTCACTTCCGCGAAGAGCACCAGACGGAAGAAGGAGAAGCGATGCGTGATGATGACAACTTCATGTTTGTGTCGGCCTGGGAGCATAAAGCGCAAGAGGAGTGGGAGCTGCATAAAGAAGAGTTGATTTACGAGAATATTAAGATTGCCCAAAGGAGTTATAAATAGGAGCCGTTTGGCTGTCGGCATTCGATCAGAGTCGTTTGCAGCCGGCTATCAGCTTGTTTCAATATTATTGGTTAATTACTAACCGTTAACTATTACAACAATGAGTGCAGGTAACATGCATATTAAGCTTAAAGTCTGGAGACAAAGCAATAGCAATACAAAAGGAGATTTTGAAAATTACAGTCTGGACCACGTATCCCCGGATATGTCTTTTCTGGAAATGTTTGACGTCCTCAACGAGCAACTGATTGAGGAAGGCAAGGAGCCGGTAGCATTTGACCACGATTGCCGCGAGGGAATTTGTGGAATGTGTTCCATGTACATCAACGGAAGGGCTCATGGACCATTGAAAGGCGTAACAACTTGCCAGTTGCACATGCGCTCGTTCAATGACGGAGATACGATCGTAGTTGAGCCTTGGAGAGCACAGGCATTCCCTGTCATTAAGGATCTTGTTGTGGACCGCGATGCGTTCGACAGAGTGATTTCTGCGGGAGGCTTTGTTTCGGTAAACACCGGTAATGCGCAGGATGCCAACAGCCTTCCGATTCCAAAAGTGGCTGCGGATGAAGCGTTTGCAGCAGCAGCTTGTATCGCTTGCGGTGCTTGCGTGGCAGCTTGTAAGAATGCGTCTGCCATGCTTTTTGTTTCTGCAAAAATTTCTCAGCTGGCATTGCTTCCGCAAGGACAGGCAGAAAGAAGCATTCGCGCAGAGAAAATGGTAGCGCAAATGGATGCAGAAGGATTCGGGAACTGTACGAACACAGGCGCATGCTCTGCGGAGTGTCCTAAGGAGATCGGACAGGAAAACATTGCCCGTATGAACCGCGAATATATTGGCGCTAAGCTTTCATCTTCGGCAGTTTAATATACCGAGTTATTTAGTATAGCACATAAAAAAGCAGGCCGCTAATTCAATTTAGCGGCCTGCTTTCGTTTTATACTTTATGTTGCTTACTTCTTTTTAGTAGAATCAGCTTTTGAAGCATTGCTTCCTTTGTATTCTTTGTTCAGGCCGTCAAGGATCTTTTGTGTTACGTCCAATGATGGATTAGCAAACAAAATCCCACCGCCTAACGAGTAACCCAAAACGTATTCGAAACCATTCTCTTTGTTGTATTTCTCAATATAAGAACGGATGTTTTTGTAAAGCTCCTCGTTTTTCTTAGCCTCTTCCTGCCCAAGCGCTTGTGCGGATTGGTCACGGTAAGCAACCAGGTCCTGCTGTTTTTTCATCAATTGCGCCTCTGTCGAGCGTGCTTGCTCAGGCGTCATTGTTTGTGCTCTCTGCTGAAAAAACTGAACTTCATTCTGCAATGAACGGCCTTTTGTATTCAATTCGTTTTCAAGCTGGAAGTTCTTATTTTCCAGTTCTTTTCTTGTATCCTTAAAGAATTCGTAGTTTTTCAACAAAGAATCAACCTGAACATACACGGTTTTACGACCTGCTACTACACCACCATCTGCTGTTGCACCTGCATCTCCCGAAGGCTTACCTGAAAAATGTAAAAAGAATAACACCGCCACAGCCAGGGAAAGCACGATGTTCCAAATCAATGAAGTATTGTTGTTCACGTTTTTTGAGTTTTGTTTTTTTGAACGAGCCGCAAAGATAATAATTTGTGTTTAAGTACAATGAATATCAGAGGCTGTGTAACAATTACGCGGCGTTTTATAAAGATATGCTTTTAGGCGGTGCAGAAATGAACATCCGGCGCACGAGCTGCCCCGATAATCCGGCCAATCCGCCCGTCAACCCGCCTATTAATGCTGAAACCAGCAGGAGCAATATGCCATTGGGCAAAGAAAATATGCCTGCAATCCGGTCGGACATGGCACCGTCGGAAATGAAGTGTAAATAAAAGCCATAAGCCATCCATAATAGCCCAACAGCCGCAAATCCTGTCCAGAATGCATTGGCTGCATTGGTTTGCCTTAGTAGGAAAACTAAAAATGGCACGATGGCTACCACCCACCACGGGGCGAAAATTTGCAGCAATGCGGTCACCACTAATATGATCAGGAAATTCATGAGGATTAAGGTTTTTGAAGCTTTACACTGGATGTCATACGCGGATGCTTCTGAGCTGGTTCAAGTAGATAGATGAGCTCATTAAGCTCCCCGTTTTCCCATTTTTTTAACAAATTCAAATAATAAGGACTTCCCGGGTTCCCCGATTGTCCGCCCGGATAAATGCCATAAGCCCGTGGCACAGGCCCCAGCTCCACCACCATCCGCCAGGAAGGTCCGTTCCGTTTTGTAATCGCATTTACAATGCTGCGGCCACCACCCACTTTCAACGGCGGCGCATTAAATGGTTTAAGGCTTCTGCTCAAATGCCTGATTTCCGTCCCTTTCACCTTCGCCCACTGCCACGATTGGCTCATCGGGCCGTGGTGCTTGGTTAAGGTGTCGAGTGCCGCTTTAAAGCTGCTTACCGTCAGATCGGCCAGCGTTTCCTTTTCAGGGGTTGCAATGTTGTCAAACCATTTTTTATCAGGCTCGTGGATGATCATATATAATGTTCGGTCACGCGTAGGATATTCCAGGTTTTCACCGAATTCGTCATTCCATATGCCAGCGTGCAGCAATGGCATCCATTCTTCAAAAATAGAGGTAGCAACCGATTCAGGTGCGTTTTGATAGTTCCAGTTAGCCAGTGTGATGGCTGCGGCTTTCTGAGAGGGAGTTAATGTTTTTGGTTTTAATATTTCCAATAGTTTCGGTAAAATGTTTCTTGCCAAAACACTGAAATTATCGTTTTGTAACATTCTCAAACTATCGGCATTGGCGCTTGTCATGGACATTAGTCGCTCATTAATACGCACGCCGCGTTCCGTGGGAGCGAAAACCCAGTTGATAAAATAAGGATAGGAGGGATCAGTGGAGGATTGGTTTGCACTGCTGACGAAACCTCTTTTCGGATTTTTCACATATGGATTCTGTGCTGCCGGGATCCAGCCCTGCCAGTCTTCCGATGCATTCGTGCCATCAAGTACAAATTTCCCTTGTTCCTTGTATTTCAATGGCAACTTGCCATTTACAGTAAGCGCAATATTCTTGCTGTTATCTGCAAAAATAAAATTTTGCGCGGGGCCCACATAATAGGTCAGTGCCTTGCGGTAATCGTCATAATTTTTGGCCTTATTCAGCTCATAAAATGTCAGAAAGCTATTTCCGGCCTCGTGTCCAATCCATTTGATGGCTAATTCCGGATGTTTTCCCGAGCTGTTGTCTGTTTCTGTAACCGGTCCGTGATGGGTGTATATAACTTCCTCTTCGTAAGGCTGCGCCTGTCCCTTCACATGAATTTGCTCCATGCGTTTCCTGGTCGGTTTCCATTGGTTATCATGCCAGTATTGCGCCCTGGATTCGTCTTTGAATTTTATTTTATATAAATCAAAAACATCTGCATCCGTATTGGTAACACCCCAGGCCACATGCTGATTGAAACCGATAATCACACTCGGAATACCTGGCAGCGAAACGCCATAAACATTCATCGACGGCGAATGCAGTTGAACCTGATACCAAATGGACGGCAATGTGAGTTCCAGGTGCGGATCATTGGCAAGGATAGGATAGCCGGTGATCGATTTCTCCGCGCTCACTGCCCAGTTATTACTGCCAATCCCCTCCGGTTTCGCTTCCCGTTGCGTTAATGCACCGGGAATTTTTTTGAATCGGGCCAGACTGTCGCTGTTGGCATGATTACTAGGCTTTCCAGGAATAGGAAGCGGCTCGAAATCCCACTTCGTCCCTGACGGAATGATAGGGCTTTCCTGGAACATTGGATAATCCGGGAACAGATCATTGACCACTTTTTCGCCGTACTTCTTCAAGACATTGCTCATATTGAGCTCATTGGACCGCCCGGCCAATGTTAATGTCATCTGTTCCAGCATATACATCGTATTGATCGGCTTCCATGCTTCCGGCTTGTAACCCAGCAGCTTAAACTCAATGGGATAATCTTTCGGCGCGAGCTG
The DNA here is from genome assembly GCF_021502625.1 of Dyadobacter sp. CY351. Classification (NCBI taxonomy): domain Bacteria; kingdom Pseudomonadati; phylum Bacteroidota; class Cytophagia; order Cytophagales; family Spirosomataceae; genus Dyadobacter; species Dyadobacter sp. CY351. The sequence continues at coordinate 63,545 of NZ_JAKFFU010000012.1, forward strand.
GTCAATATACGCATTCACGCCAGCGGTATACCCTAGCAGCGCTTCCCTTGATTGCGGGTCTTTCATAGCCACCTGAATGTTGGCTTCGGCACCATAACGCATACCCAGCCGCCTGCTTTGCTGGTCCATTTCCAATGTTGCCTTGCCCAGCACTTCCGAAAGTCTCCCCGAGGCAGCGCGTATTTGCAAGTCCATTTGCCAAAGTCGGTCCTTAGCCGTTACAAAGCCCTGTGCGTAGAAAAGGTCAAAGTTGTTTTTGGCAAAAATATGGGCAACACCCGCGTCGTCGTAACGGATCGTCACTTCCTCTTTCAGTCCGCTGAGTTTCAGGATTTCTTCCCCTCCCTTATCAATGACCTTGTCGCCATTTTGCCCAAACCCAGTAAACGGACTCAAAAACGGGCCTAATGCGGGAGCCGGGCCGAGGGGCTTGTTCAGGAAATAAACAAGGCAAATTGTCGCAGCGAGTGAAACAAAAGCTTTCAAATACTTCATAGAGGGAGAATTGGGTGGCGCACTTTTAAAAGTCGCGCGGCATCAGGAAACTACTTGCACAATAGCCTCAACGAGAGCCAGATCGGCATACATAACCGAATGTTCGTCGGGAATGCCACCTGCCATAGAAATGTCTGCCGGGAAGTATTTCTGTCGACCCGGACGGAATGCCTTGGCCGTCAGATGCAGCGAATGCACACCAGCCGCCGCTAACTGGGCAGCATTATCATGGTTTACACCAGCTCCCGCCATGATTTCGATTGAATCCCCTGCTTCCTTTGAAAGCTGTTCCAGCAGCGCAATGCCTTCCACTGCGGTTGGTTTCTGGCCGGAGGTCAGAATGCGCTCAGCGCCTGTTTCAATTACTGCTTTCAATGCTTTAACAGGGTCAGGCGTAAGGTCAAATGCGCGGTGGAATGTCACTTTCATAGGTTTCGCATGCTCTACGAGCGACTTCGTACGAGTGACATCGACCTGGCCGTCACTGGTTAAAATGCCTAATACTACACCATTTGCCCCTAATTTTTTAGCCAGATCAATATCCTTTCTCATGATTTCTTCCTCGAAAATATCGTAAACGAAATCGCCGCCACGGGGCCTGATCATGACAAAAATATCGATATCAATGTGTTGTCTTACGAGTTCTATCAAGCCTGCGCTGGGCGTTGTCCCGCCTTCGCCCAGTCCGCCGCACAATTCAATCCTCCCTGCGCCGCCAGCCTGTGCATTGATACAAGATTCCAAAGAATAAGCGCAAACTTCAATAGTCATAATATTGCTTTTATAATGATTGGGAAAATTACAAAAAGGTTTTCAGGATTGAAGACAGTGGCTGGGAATTGTACGCAAAGGCTTAGGCATATCTGCTGCGACTTTATTGGCTTCTTGAATATTGTAACTGGTTGGTAAATAGAGGATTAGTAATATTGGGAAAATTAAATTTTGAGGGAAGCAATTATTTTTGTTTTTTTTCGCTTTAAGCTTTTAAAAGATGTCAAATTTTTTACTTTTGCAGAAAAGTAAGTAACTATTAATAGGCGAAAATATTATGTACTGGACTCTCGAACTCGCGTCATATCTTGAAGATGCTCCCTGGCCAGCTACCAAAGACGAGCTAATTGACTTTGCAATCAGAACAGGCGCTCCGTTAGAAGTAGTTGAAAACCTACAGGAGCTTGAAGATGACGGTCAGCCTTATGAAAGCATTGAAGAAATTTGGCCCGATTATCCCACCAAAGACGATTTCTTTTTCAACGAAGATGAATACTAGATAGAGAGGACGGCACTAACCAGTGCCGTTTTTTTTGTCCCAATGCCCGAAAACTTTTACAGAATCTGCTGCGCATTATTTTTTTTATCTGATAAAAGGAATGTAAATTGTTAGCGTTATCATAGTTCAGATATCTATCCATTCCAACCGATGGAGCTTCGATTATTGAAAGAGTTGGTTAAGAAAGGTGAGGGTGAACATTTGGAATTCAAGTTGAAATCCAATCACCCGGAAAAGATCGTCCGTGAGGTTGTGGCATTTGCTAACTCCGGTGGTGGGAAACTCTTCGTCGGGGTGGGAGACGACAAAACGATAAAAGGCCTGAAAGATGCGGAGGAAGATGAGTACACACTCACGAAGGCCATCGACAAACTTATTTATCCCAAAATCAGCTATAAAAAAGAAAGGATCCCGGTAAGTTCGGACCGCGATGTGCTCGTGCTGACCATTCCCAAAAGTATTGATAAGCCGCATTATGTGGTGGACAACACGGGAAACCGGCAGGCTTATATCCGCGTTGAAGACAAATCAATCCAGGCTAGCCGGGAAATGAAAGAAATCATGCGCAGGGGAAGAGGCGAGCGGGATATCCGTTTTCAGTATGGTGATAAGGAGGAAAAGCTGATGAAGCTTCTGGACGAAAAGGAATCTGTTACGGTGGATCTGTTTGCTGCCTTCGCTGGAATTCCGAGAAAAATTGCTTCCAACACTTTGGTCGTGATGGTGCTGGCGCGGATCCTGGAAGTGCATCCGCACGAAATGATCGATAAGTTTACGATGTCAATGGCTTATCAATCCAATTAGTATCAAAAAAATAAAAATCCCGGCTCTGCACCATTTGCTGTCCATAGCAATGTGCGGAGCCGGGATTTTATATGCTTGATTTTAGAAAGGAAGATCGTCCGATTCGTCTTCGCTGAATGTGGTTACGGGTGGTAATGGCTGACCGCCTGCGTTCGAGCCTGAGTTGCCGCTTCCTGCTTTGTCCACTTTCCATGCCTTAACCTCGGTATACCAGCGAGAATTGTATTCGCGGCTTTCCACGTCGATCGACGCCGTTACCTGGTCGTTGATCTGCAAGTTGGCCTGGTCGATTTTATCTCCCCACAGCGCGATGCATACTTTTTTAGGATATTGAGAAGGGATCTCCAGAATGAATTCCTGCTTGCGCCAAGCTCCGTTTTTTCCCTGTCCTGTTACTTCGGGAAGCAAAGCGATGACCGTTCCTGTTAATTCCATTATGATTATATTTTTTAGTGCCTGAAAAAAATGTGATGCCAAAAGTAAGGTTTTTGAACTTTGATTGCAAAGCAAACAACAACCTATCCGATGGCCTGTTCCAGATCGGCTATCAGGTCTTCCACGTCTTCAATTCCGACACTGAGGCGGATTAATGTGTCTTTTAAGCCTGTTTTGAGCCTCTCTTCTTTGGGAATGCTGGCGTGCGTCATACTAGCCGGATGCGTGCAAAGCGATTCCACGCCTCCCAATGATTCGCCTAAGGAAAAAACTTCCAGGTTTTCCATCACGCGCACGGCTTCTTCATACACATCGCCTTTTAATTCAAATGACAACATGCCGCCATAACCGCGCATTTGCCTGCTGGCCAGGTCATAGGATGGGTGCGAGGGCAGCCCGGGATAGTAAACCTTTCCAACTTTTGGATGCGCTTCGAGCCATTGGGCCACTTCCAATGCGTTTTCACAATGCCGCTGCATGCGGATATGCAGTGTTTTTATTCCTCTCAAAACCAAAAAACAATCCTGCGGACCCGGAACCGCGCCGCTGGCATTTTGAATGAATGCCAATTGCTTAGCCAGCTCGTCATCATTGGTAATCAACGCGCCCATCACCGTGTCTGAATGCCCGCCGAGATATTTTGTCACCGAATGCATGACGATATCGGCGTGCATATCCAGCGGATTCTGCAAATAGGGCGAGGCAAATGTATTGTCGACAACGCTGTGAAACCCTTTTTCCCGGCAGAGATTGGTTATGGCTTTAATGTTCACGATTTTGAGCAGCGGATTGGTGGGCGTTTCGATCCATATCATTTTGGTTTTCTCAGAAATTGCGTTCCTCACATTTGTAACATTGCTCATATCCACAAATTTGAAAACCATTCCGAATGGCTCAAAAATGCGTTTCATAATGCGGTAGGTGCCCCCGTAAATGTCGTTGGTGGCGATAATTTCGTCGCCGGGCTTGTATAATTTCAGCACCGCGTCGGTGGCAGCGAGCCCGGATGCGTAGCAAATGCCGTGTTTGCCATTTTCCAATGCGGCAAGTGCATTTTGCAATGCGGTTCGCGTGGGATTATGGGTGCGGGAATATTCGTAGCCCTTATGCTTGCCCGGACTCTCCTGCACGTAGGTGGACGTCTGGTAAATGGGCGTCATAATAGCGCCGGTGGTCGGGTCCGGCTCCACGCCGGCATGTATGGCTTTTGTTGCGAATTTCATGTTTGTGATTTTGTTTGCCACGGATGCACCGCGCGGCGGACCGTGGCAAGAAGAACAAGGCATAAAGTCAAGATTAGGAAAAACCTTTTAACCAAACAAGTGGTTATCATTATACGCGGAACGAACTAAAAAGTTAAACAGAAAAGCATTGGAGACTTCCTCCCCCAAAAAGTTATCATTACCCGTCATCATAAGCATCCTGCTGACGGTGGTTCCGCTTGTTACAACCTCCATAGCAACGGCCTGGGCCGTTGGGCATGAGAGTCAGCTGCGCAGCTGGCCTTTTGAATGGTGGGTTATCGCAACGCTTATATTAACATTGGCATCCTCCGTCGCACTTACTCCGCCCACGTTTCTGGCATTGGTTTACGGATATTTCCTGGGATGGACCGCATTACCCTTGCTTTTTGGCTTGAATTTGGGCGCAATCGCTATCATTTACGCTTCTGCTAATTTCCTGCACGCATCTTCCATCCGCGGTTATCTGATCCAGGTTTACCCGCAAGTGAACTCGCTGCTCCGCAGGTTTTATCAAAATGAATTAAGGCTGATATTTTTCGCTAAACTTTCACCCGTTCTGCCTTTCGCCATTACCAACCTTTTTTTCGCTATGGCAGGCGCGCGGTTCAAACAAGTGATTGCTGGCGGGACGCTGGGAATGATTCCGCGAACGGTCCTGGCAGTTTGGGCGGGCCGTGAAGCGCGTGACATTCGTTATCTGCTGGAACATCCTAATGAGGGTTTAGCGACAAAAATTATATTGATCCTCCTCATCGTCGTCTCGACAATTGGCATCGGTTATTTCTTCAAAGACAAGAAGATAGCAGAATAATCACATTACGCTTTTCAAAGCGGCTCTCCTTTGGTAATATCGTACAATAAATAGGCATAAAACGACATAAATCCAGTGGTTCGATCCTGTTTCTTTGTCATAAAGTTATAATTGTCCGAAAAGTTTAATGAAATCCTTACCATTCGTCGATCTCGTCATCGTTATTGCCTACCTGGTTGGGATGGTTGGTGTCGGCATTTATTTTTCGCGCAACAACAACAGCACCGACCAGTTTACGAAAGCTTCGGGCAAAATTCCGGGCTGGGCAATAGGAATCTCCATTTACGCTACTTTTTTAAGCAGCAACACATTTTTAGGCGTTCCCGGAAAAGCTTATGGGAGCAACTGGAATTCGTTTGTTTTCAGCTTATCCATGCCATTTGCTGCCTGGGTTGCAACGAAGTTTTTCATTCCTTTTTACAGAAATACAGGAGCAGTTTCTGCTTATACGCATCTGGAAGAGCGTTTTGGTCCCTGGGCAAGAACTTATGCCGTAGTCTGCTTTTTGCTTACTCAACTGGCCAGAATGGGTTCTATCTTTTTTGGAATTGCATTGAGTCTTCAGGCGCTTACGGGTTACCCCATGTCTACAATCATGATCGTAGTGGGCATTTGCATTGTGCTTTACACGGTAATGGGCGGAATGGAGGCGGTGATCTGGACGGAGGTTGTGCAAGGGGTGATTAAAACGGTGGGCGCATTTGTAATTCTTTACCTGGTGGTGTCAGGAATGGAAGGAGGTTTTCCAAAGATCGTGGAAATCGGTAAGGCCAATGACAAATTTAGTCTGGGGAGTTTTGCGCCTGATTTTACGCAAGCATCGTTTTGGGTGGTGCTGCTATATGGGTTTTTCATGAACCTGAACAATTTCGGCATGGACCAGAATTACGTCCAACGCTATCATACGACCTCGTCGATTAAAGAGGCAGCCAGTTCGGTTTGGCTTTGCGTTTATCTTTATTTGCCCGTTTCGCTGATATTTTTTTTACTTGGATCTTGTCTTTACGCATACTACCAAAGCAATCCTGAGCTGCTCAACATTGTACGCATGCAGGTGGCAACAGAACGATTGCCGAACGGCTCTTCCCAGGCCATTGCCCAATTGGCTTCCACATTGACCCCAGCCGATTATGGCGATAAGGTAATGCCGCATTTTATGGTTAACAAAGTGCCCGTGGGCTTGCTAGGACTCATTATTGCCGCCATTATGTCTGCTGCAATGAGCACGATCAGCTCTGGCATGAATGCATCGGCAACCGTATTCTCTGTGGATATTTATCAAAAATATATCAAATCGGATCTCACACAAAAGGAGTCGTTGCGGCTGCTATACATTGCTACGACGGTTTTCGGACTGCTGGGAATGATCACCGGAATTGCCATGATCGGGGTGAAAAGTGTGCTGGATGTGTGGTGGATGCTTTCGGGAATTTTCGCCGGTGGAATGCTGGGGCTATTCTTACTGGGCATTGTATCAAGATCAACTAAAAACACGGAAGCGCTGACTGCCACATTAATAGGCATTGCGGTTATTATCTGGATGACATTTTCTACACAACTTCCCGCCCAATATGAATATCTGCGTAACCCGCTGCATCAGAATATGATCATGGTCGTAGGCACGCTTACGATATTTTTAACCGGCATGTTGCTGACGAGGCTGAAAGGCAAAACGCAGCCGGAAGAAGAAGTTTTTGCAGACAAACACTAACACAATACATTCGACATCAATATCATGAACTACGCAACACCCTCCTCTGACTCATTGCCCCAAGGATTCATCCCTGTTATGTTAACCCCGTTTCTTAAATCAGGAGCGGTGGATTATGTTGGATTAAGAGCATTAACAGAGCTGTATCTGGAAGCCGGTGCAACGGGCTTGTTTGCCAATTGCTTGTCAAGTGAAATGTTTGAATTGTCGGAGCAGGAGCGCCTGGATGTAACTCAGACTGTTGTGGATCAGGTGGATGGCCGGGTGCCGGTGGTTGCAACGGGCACTTTTCCTGGAAGTGTAGCCGAGCAGGCGGCATTTACAAAACGTATATATGCAACCGGTGTGCAGGCTGTAATCGTCATTACGGGACTTATGGCCGAAGAAACAGAATCAGATGAGGTTTTTACCAGCCGCATTCTTGAACTGATCTCGCTTACAGATAGCATTCCTCTTGGACTGTATGAGTGTCCCGTTCCTTACAAACGATTGATTAACAGTAAAATACTGGAAACGCTCATGTTGACGGGCCGCATCATTTACCATAAAGATACCAGTCTGGATCTGGATGAAGTGAAGCGGCGGATAGCCGTCGCGGATGGACATAAGTTTGGTCTTTACGATGCCTATATGGTGAATGCAGTGGCATCGCTCCGGGCGGGCGCTGCGGGGCTATCGTGCATTCAAGGTAATATTTTTCCGGAGCTTGTCGTCTGGATATGTGAGCATTACAATGATCCGGCGGCAGCGGATGCGCTTGCCGAAGTGCAGCAGTTTCTGGAAGATTCCATGGACGTTGTCCACTCCGCTTATCCTACGATTGCCAAGTACAGCCTGAAACGCCGCGGCTTCCCGATCTCCACTTACACAAGAAGGGAAGTGGATGCATTAACGCCCGCATTACAGTCACAAATGGACGAATTGCTGGAAGAAGTGGAGCATTTACAGGCATCATTAGGCATTACCAGCATTTTTAAAAAGAACCTGGTTAAATAAAAAACCATTTCTACCCTTAATTCTTAAAGCTATGGATTTCCCAAATCAACACATTCTTTATCAGATCAAACAGGGGGATGAGGCTGCTTTCACGCAACTTTGCTCATACTTTTACTTTCCTGCGGTGAAATTCTGCACAGTGATTTTAAAAGATCAAAAAGAGGCTGAAACGATTACGGAAAGCGTTTTTGCAAGAATTTGGGACCAGCGTGTTGACATTAAAGCAGAGGAAAATTTTCAGGCTTATCTTTTTTTAAATTTAAAAAGTGAAATCTTTTGCCAGATGAACCGCTACAACAATCCGGCGGCCAAGGAAAGATTTTTGAACAAGATCCATTCTTTCAGCAGCAATCAGGCATTTTCGACCAGCCATAAGAAGTAACCATAGTAAATTAAAATAATTGCCGGATTTGATATAACTATTTTAAACTTTTTACGATAAACGTAGATAGATATTCCAAAAAATTTCTTTTTAGATTGAATGTTGGCAACATAATGTTGTCAAGAAGATTTTTAAAAATGAAACCGCACTTTCATAAAGTTCCGATTGCGTCCCGGACTTCTTTCAGCATCCGCCACGACAAAGATTCCGGCTTCGGCACAGTATGGCATTACCATCCTGAATTGGAGCTTCATTACCTGATTAAGGGAACCGGCGTGCGGTTCATCGGAGATAATATCAGCAATTTTTCAGACGGAGAGCTCATTCTGCTGGGCGAAAACCTGCCGCACACCTGGCGTGTTGAAGAGGGTTCGAGCAATACAGCTGTGGAGGTGATCATTGTTCACTTTTTGCCTAATTGTCTGGGAAGTGAATTGCTACAATTGCCGGAAGCGTATCAAATCCCCAAACTTTACGAAAAAGCGCGGCGCGGACTTTTGATTAAAGGCAAAGCAAAGGAGGGGATTATTCCATTGATGAAAGCGGCCGTTAATGCGCAAAACCTGGACAGGCTGATTGCATTGCTTTCTATATTAAAGATTCTGGCGGAAGCAACAGATTTAGAAACCATCGCATCGGCACACGCCTTTTACAAATCCAATGATTCGGAAACGTTGCGGCTTAACAAAATATATGCCTATACGCTCTCAAACTACCGAAACGACATTTCCTTGCAGGACGTCGCGTCCATTGCGAACCTTGGGATAACTTCCTTTTGCCGTTATTTCAAATTAATGACCAAGAAGACTTACAATGATTTTCTGGTGGAAATCCGCATCAGCCAGGCTTGCCGGTTTTTGATTGAGGATAAATTGGCGACAGAAGTGATTTGCTTTGAGTGCGGCTTTAATAATGTTTCCAACTTTTACCGGCATTTCAAGAAAGTGACGGATATGACGCCATTGGAATACAAAAGAAAATATTTGTATAAAACCGCACCCGAGCTGATCTAACGGCTACCGGTCGTGCATTTTCATCCATTCATCCATCGAAAGCTTGCCGGAACCGACAACGGCGAAAGTGACTACCAGAATCAATGTGATCATGGAAAGCCAGAGTTCGGAGTTCAGGTAAGAAAATCCTGAGCGAAAGTTGACGAAAAATACCGCGACGAGCAAGATTGGAATTTGAATGATCGCAGAAATGCGTGTAAGGCAACCAAGTGCGATCAGAAATCCACCAAAAATATGTGCGAACGCTACGTAATGCACAGATGCAACCGTATACAAATGAAGATCAAGTCCTGTTACCAGCTTCGATAAGCGCGTGGTGTCGCTGATAAAGCTGATGCCTTTCACAAACAGAAATACTCCCAAAGCAATACGAACTATATCCAGCCATGCCGGATGATGCGTATCGCCCCAATGCTCGATTCGGTTCATCATGTTCATAACTTCTAAAAGTTTTGGTTTTCAGAAAGTTATACATTCGAATGGATTATGTCAAGAGATAATTTATCTTTTCCAAGGCTCTAATCGATGAGCGAAGTGTGTTTGGTATCCTTCATTTTGAAATAAATGATGAGCGAGATAAATATGCACCCAGTAACATACCAGTAATAGTAACTTTCATGACCCAAGTTCTTCGCCCAGAGCGCCAAATATTCTGCCGTCCCGCCGAAAACTGCAACCGTAATCGAGTACGGGAGCCCCACGCCCAAAGCCCGCACTTCCACGGGAAAAAGCTCTGCTTTTACAACTGCGTTAATGGAAGTATAGCCGCTCACAATGATGAGCGCCGCCATAAGCAGGCCAAATGCCGACCACATATCCGTCGTGTGGCTTAATGTGCTTAGCAACGGATAAGTGAAGATCGTCCCCAGCACACCAAATGAAATCAGCAGCGGACGACGGCCTATTTTATCGCTCAATGCTCCGAAAACGGGCTGCAAAAGCGCAAAGATCAACAAAGAGCAGAATGTCAGGATCGTCGATTGATATTTGGTCAGGCCGACGGTGTTAACCAGAAACTTCTGCATGTAAGTGGTGTATGTATAAAAGGCAAGTGTGCCGCCTAATGTTAACCCAACCACAACCAGAATGGCCTTAGGATGCTTCAAAAGCTCTTTCAGAGACCCTTTTTTCTTGATCGTTTCCTCTTTGGCAATGAATGCCTCAGTTTCATTTAAATGCGTCCGCAGGTAAAGGGCGACCAGCGAAAGTGCAGCGCCAACCACAAAAGGGATGCGCCAGCCCCATTCGTGCATTTGCTTATCATCCAGAAATACATTTTGAAGAATAAGCTGTAAGCCCAATGCCAGCAACTGGCCACCTATTAATGTCACATATTGAAAGCTGGAATAGAATCCACGCCGCTCTTTGGTAGCGACTTCGCTCAGATACGTGGCGGAAGTTCCATATTCACCTCCCACGCTTAACCCTTGCAAAAGCCTGGCAACCAGCAATAAAATAGGCGCTGCTATGCCAATGCTGTTATAACCCGGCAGAAATGCAATCAGCAATGAGCCAAACGACATTAGCAGCACCGACAATGTCATAGCCTCTTTTCTCCCTTTCGTATCAGCCAGTTTACCAAAAATATAGCCACCGATCGGGCGCATGAGAAAGCCCACGGCGAAGATTCCGGCGGTGTTGAGAAGCTGAACAGTGGGATTGGAATCGGGGAAAAAGCTGTTGGCAAAATAGAGGGAAAAAGCGGAATAGGCGTACCAGTCGTACCATTCAACCAAGTTTCCGGCGGAGCCGCCCATAATGGCTTTCAGGCGCCAGTTTGTATCATTCTTCTGTAAAGTTTGCTGCATGCGGCGGGTTTAGTTTCCTCAATTTACTTAAATAAAGCAAAAATCCATGAGGCCGCCTGCTCAACCAGCTGCGTATGACCGCTTTTGAGTTGAATATATTGGTTTTTAGGAATTAAATCGGCAAGTCGCCTGACGGCTGTGGGTTTCAATAGTTTATCAAATTGCCCTACGAACAAATAAATCGAAACATTATTGATTGAAGCCTTCTGGTAAAGCGCAGAAATGTCAAATCGCAAATCCCGAAAATGGACCCAGGAATTGTAAATGGTTTGCCGTTTTTCAGGTGTATTAAGCACTTGCTGCGTAAAACGATACAAACTCGCATTCACCAAGCCAGCTTTTTGAAGCACATCAGCAACCTTAAAAAAGGCATCCGGACGCTTCATAGACCAGCGAAAAAGCCCCCGTGCAGGAGCAAAGCGGCTCGCCAGCGAATAAAGCGGATGCTCCGAAACCCCATCCGGAGCAATCAGAAATACATCATTAACCCGCTCCGAAAAACCCTCCAAAGTAGCCAAAGCAAACCGTCCACCCATGCTGAAACCGGCAATGTCGAAACTGTCAATCTTCTCTGTTTCAAGAAAATGCCGCACCTGTTCCACCCAAAACTGCTTGGTAACAACCCCTGACTGGCTCCCCCAACTCAGCCCATGAAAATAGAGATCAAAAGCATAAATGGTATAACGTTCGCCTAGCATCTTCTCAAAAGGTCGGAAGCAACTCGCCCCATCCTGCCCGATGCCGTGAAATGCAAGGAGAATGCGGTTTCCGCGGCCTAGTTTGTGAAAGGGGAGTGGGACGTCAGAGGCCATACATAGATTTGGATTGCGGATTAAAAAAACCTCCAAGCATATCCATCGACCTGGACTTGCAAGGAGGTTTTGTTTTCAGAAATCTTACGACTCCATCAGATATGCCTTGATAAAATCATTGATCTCGCCATTCAATACAGCATCTGTGTTCGATGTCTGGTGATCGGTTCGGTGGTCTTTTACGCGGCGGTCGTCGAGAACGTAGCTGCGGATCTGGGAGCCCCATTCGATTTTTCGCTTGGATGCTTCCACTTCTGCGCGTGCAGAATTCCGTTTTTCGAGCTCGATCTGATAAAGCCTTGACTTCAAAAGCCTGATAGCCACTTCTTTGTTCATCAACTGCGAACGTTCCTGCTGACAGGCAATGATGATCCCGGAAGGCTTATGGTGCAAACGCACCGCGGTTTCCACTTTGTTCACATTCTGGCCACCTGCTCCACCGGAACGATAGGTGTCCCAGGTAATGTCGGCGAGGTTAACATCAATTTCAATGTTGTCATCGGCCAGCGGATACACGTAAACGGATGTGAACGAAGTATGCCTTCTGGCGTTGGAATCGAAGGGAGAAATGCGGACAAGCCTGTGCACGCCGTTTTCTGATTTCAAATTCCCGTAAGCGTATTCACCATCAATTTCCAATGTAACGGACTTAACACCAGCCACATCGCCATCCTGCAAATCCACTTCCCGGACCTTGTAACCATTTTTCTCAGCCCACATAATGTACATGCGCATGAGCATGGATGCCCAGTCCTGCGACTCCGTTCCGCCTGCGCCTGCATTAATCTCAATTACAGCCGGCAGTTCGTCGCCTTCTTCCCCCATCATTTTCCGGAATTCCACTTCTTCCAGCTTGTTGGAAAGTTTCAGGCCTTCTTCATCCACTTCTTCCTCTGTTGCTTCGTCGGCTTCATAAAATTCCCAAATGGTGTCCAGATCGTCCCGCAAGCGCGAAAGTTCTTCGTATCCATTGGTCCAGAATTTCAATCCACGGATTTCCCGCATTGTTTTCTCGGCACGTTCTGAATCATTCCAGAACTCCGGTTGAACGGTCTGCTGTTCAAGATCTTCTAGTTGTTTTTTTCGGTTATCGTAGTCAAAGATACCTCCCCAAAGCCTCTACACGGGCCTTCAAGTCTTTCAATTGCTCTGCAGTCATTGAATTTTTTGAATTTAAGTTTGAAAATAGTCTTGTTGGCCGTCGCCTATGAGTCTCTCTGTCAGCCTGAGCGGAGACGAAGGCACGCTACTCCTTGGTAACGCGTCTTCGGCTCCGCTCAGACTGACAAGGCCCGGCCGCAAGCAACAAAGCTACAACAAATAGCAATAACCCTCAGTTTCACGGCAAATACGAGGCGTTGTAGATGTAGTCTTTCCGGCAAATCGTCTTAACTTTGCAGGAAATTTTTGTCAACCCATTTCGTACAATAAAAATACCGGAAAATGGCTCAAGCATATGATGTGATAGTAATTGGCAGCGGCCCGGGAGGTTATCCCGCAGCCATTCGCGCTTCCCAATTAGGACTTAAAGTAGCAATTGTTGAAAAAGAAAGTTTAGGTGGAATATGCCTTAACTGGGGCTGCATTCCTACCAAAGCACTTCTGAAAAGTGCGCAGGTTTTTGAATACATTAAGCATGCAAAAGATTACGGGATCAATGTTGGTGAATATGCTGCTGATTTCGGTGCAGTGATCCAGCGTAGCCGTGGCGTTGCGGATACCATGAGCAAAGGCGTTTCTTTCTTGATGAAAAAGAACAAGATCGACGTCCTCATGGGAACGGGCAAAGTTAAGGGCCAGAAAACAGTTGCAGTTACAGACAAAGACGGTAAAACAACGGACTACACAGCTGGTAAAGGCGTTATTATCGCCACCGGCGCACGTGCTCGTGAGTTGCCGAATATCAAAATCGACGGTCAGAAAGTTATCGAATACCGCAAAGCAATGAGTCTTGAAAAACAACCTGCTTCTATGCTGGTAGTTGGATCAGGTGCGATTGGAATGGAATTCGCTTATGTATACGCTTCTATGGGCACGAAAGTGACTGTGGTTGAATTCCTGCCAAACCTGGTTCCGGTTGAGGACGAGGACATATCAAAAGAAATTGCAAAGCAATACAAAAAGCTGGGCATCGAAACTTACGTAAACTCAACGGTTGAGACCGTGGATACATCCGGAAACGGTTGTAAAGTTTCTGTAAAGACGCCGGACGGACAGAAATCATTTGAAGTAGATATCGTGCTTTCGGCTGCCGGGATCGTTGCTAATCTTGAAAATATTGGTCTGGAAGAAACAGGCATTAAAACGGATAAAGGCAAAATCACGGTAAACGAATGGTATGAAACCAGCGTTCCAGGATTTTACGCGATTGGTGACTGCACGCCTGGCCCTGCTTTGGCACACGTTGCTACGGCTGAGGGAATTATCTGTGCTGAAAAAATCGCAGGACACAAAACGGAAGCATTGGACTACGGAAATATTCCGGGATGTACTTACTGCCAGCCTGAAATTGCGTCTGTTGGATTTACAGAGAAAAAAGCAAAAGAAGCTGGTTACGACATTAAAGTAGGTAAATTCCCATTCAAGGCGTCGGGTAAGGCGGTTGGAGCAGGTGTTACCGACGGTTTTGTGAAAGTGATCTTTGACGCAAAATATGGTGAGTTCCTTGGTGCTCACATGATTGGTGCCAATGTTACGGAAATGATCGCTGAGGTGGTTGTAGCCCGTAAATTGGAAACTACTTCTCATGAGATTATGCGTGCAATCCATCCGCACCCAACAATGTCCGAAGCACTGAAAGGAGCAACGGAAGCGGCTTACGGTGAAGCGATTGATTTGTAACATTAAATAAGTTATTGCTTGAAATAAGGGTATTCATTCATTTGGATGCCCTTATTTTTTGCTATTTATGTAAATTTGGATCATTGTCCGACCGACAGTCTCAACCTTATTATCAGCGCATTTAAATTGCTCTTTCTTGAATAAATCTACATATACGAACGAGTTCAACGAACTGTGGAAAAAAGAAAGTGAGTTGAAGTCGCGGTGGGGCAACATTATCTTTTGTGTTGCTTATCTGGTTGGTTATCCTGCTACATCCATCCTCTATTTTTTGCGAAAAGATCCTGCGTTCCCGGAGGTTTTGGCGGCAGAACTGGTCCTGAGCGGCGTTATCATCTTTTTGCTCACACTTCATTTTACGGGCAGGCTAAGCGCTCAGAAAGCATCTTTCTATACAAATCTCGCATTGGTGCCGGTGCATGCGTATATACTGGCCGAAGTGCCGCATGCCTCCTACGACCGTGCCAGCCTGAACATGACGCTTGGCTTAATGTTCTCGTTCTTTGTACTCCGGTGGCCTGTGCATTACAGCATTATCCTGACCGTGTGTGTTATGACGATCTTCCCACCGGCATTGTATTACCGCCACCCGGGCTATCTGTATAATTTTTTCAGTCAGGGCGGGTTGTTTTTCTTTCTTGGGCAAATGCTGTTTCCCTTCATGATGTATTTTCATGAGAGCCGTAACAAACATGAATTTTTCTATCTTTTTTCGCTGGCCGAGCAAAATGACCTGCTGGAAAAGCAAAAGCAGATTGCGGAAGATGCAACATTGGCCAAGTCGGAGTTCCTGTCCACGATGAGCCATGAGATCCGCACGCCGCTGAATGGCATTGTGGGCATAGTGCATCTTTTGGAAGAGAATAAATCGCGGAGCGAGGAGGAAATGGAGCTGATAGAAACGCTGAAATTCTCCTCTATTCACTTAATGGCGGTTGTGAATGATATTTTAGACTTTAATAAAATCAATTCCAATCACGTCAAGCTTCATCCCGTTACGTTCGACATTGAAGAGCTTTTCAAAAACCTTTATAACAGTTTTCTGCCTCGCGCACGGGAAAAAGGCCTTGAATTGTCAGCAGATCTTTCGCCTAACCTTCCCCAACTTCGCGGCGACCAGGTCCGGTTGAGCCAGGTGATAAACAACCTGATCCATAATGCCATTAAATTCACGGATTCGGGCTTTGTAAAGTTCTCGGTTAAGGAGTTGGAGCGTACGAACGATGGCATTATCAAGCTTGAATTTGCCGTTTCCGATACAGGAATTGGTATTTCGGAAGATCAGCAATCCAATGTTTTTGAAATATTTACACAGGTAAGAAGCCTGGTGAAAAGGCAGGATGGCGGGACGGGGCTCGGATTGGCCATTTCCAGGGAGTTGGTCCGTTTGTTTGGCGGAGAGCTGAGGCTTAAGAGTAAGCTTGGAGATGGTTCTGTATTTTCATTTCAAATTGCGCTTCCCTATTCCGTTACCGTGGAAGATCCGGCAAAATCAGAAAAGGTGTCTACACCCGCATTAAACAAAGGCTCGAAAGTGCTGGTTGTGGACGATAATGCCACAAATTTGATTTTTGCCACCAGTCTTTTAAAAAGAAAGAACATTCCCTTTGATCTCGCATCGGACGGAAAGCAAGCGGTCGATAAATATTTCTCCGACCGCTTTGACCTCATATTCATGGATCTGCGGATGCCTGTCATGGATGGTTTCGAAGCCACAAGTATGATCCGCGAACGCGATCCGCAAATCCCCATTGTGGCGCTTACCGCATCTGCATTCGAAGACGAGCGCGAACGTGCATTAGCGAATGGTTTCACCGATTATCTCGTAAAACCATTCCTGCCACCCGATTTCTATAAGATCGTGTATGCACACATTGGGATTGAAAATCAATGATTTGATTCCCTCATCACTTCACTTTCTGTCTCCGCTGCATCGCCTCCCGCCAGGTGGTGAGAATGATGCCTTCTTTTTCAATGTATTTTTTCAATTCGGGATCAACCATCGCCAGGTAATCGCCCTCACGCGTAGGCCATGAATCCGAAATGTGCGGAAAGATGTCGGAGTGGATTGTGCAGTGCATAATGACCATCGTCAGGCCTGGTTTGAGCGCTTTGATGGCATTGATGTATTTGTCGGTCTTGTATTTTTGCAGCGCTTTTTCAGATTTGTCGCCGTTTTCAGGCCCTTTCCAGCCGTAACTGGTGTTTTCCAGATCGTCCAGCACAGGAAGTCCGGCATCCCAGAGTTGCTTTCCAATGGCTTGTGTCATTTGAAAACGCTCCGCACTCATTCTTTCGTCGGCCTGGATAGACGTGTTATGCCCGCCCGGGAACATGACCGGGATTTTTTCCTGCATGCCTACTTTCAGGTAACGCTCCAGAAATTCATTCTTTGCGAACAGTGTGCCCATGTGTGAATCCATATGCGTGGGTTCGAAACCCATCGCCCGCGCGCGGTCCAGCTGCGCCCGGATCTCCATTTCCACTTCATCGGCGGAAGCATTTTTTACAACATCGGCCACACTCCGCCACATTGCACCTTCGGGATCGACCAGCCCTTTCACATTCGGCTTCCCGGCAAGCGGTCCCCAGCGGTAATCCTTCCACTCAGACGTCATAGTAAGGTGAAGTCCCGCATCGAGATCTTTGTTTTCTTTCCAATAATTTACAAAACCCGGCACCCAGCCGCAAGGCATCATTACGCTCAGGGAATTGGCAACACCATTACGGATCGCCTTGATCGCGCCCTGGTTAGATTCATAAGACATGCCAACATCATCCACATGAATGATCAGCACTTTTTTCCCTTTCGGGTAACCCAGTTTTTCAGCGTAAGTTTCAGCAGTTTGCGCCATGGCAACATTGGATAGCAGAATGAATAAGAAAAGTAATGTTGTTTTCATATGAGGATTCATTCACATTGTTTTTAAGTTAAGGCAATTTGCGCTAGTTATTACCCGCTTTGGCGCTGATTGTACTATCACCGTGCAAGCCGGATCTGCTTTCAAATACAATAGCCCCCGGTTTTTCACGTTATTTGCCAAAATCAGCCACCCCGACTTTTCCGCATGATCCATTCCCGAAGTCTGCTAACCTGCTCATTTCTTTTACTTTTCGGCGCCGCGCAAGCGCAGCATTTCTCGCTAAGCCGCCTTTTTTATCCCAATTTGACATTAAAAGCAGATTATGCAGTGCCTTCCAGCATGAACGGGACGCAGGATTACGGCGTGACGAGAACCGGTTTTTTAGGCATAATTCCCATCCACAGCGAAGTGCAGTTGGGTTATAGTTTGAGAAAAAAGTTTGATCTGCGCGCTGTGCACACAGTTATGCTGGCGCAATACAACCAGATCCAGCCAACCGTTGATGGAAAAAATAATCCTGAACATGGGTATAAAACGCTCTCGCTGGGTGTAATAAGGCTGCAAGCCAGCATTAAGGACCGGCTTTGGGTGTATGGGGGCGGCTTGGGTATGACGGAGACCAATGAGACTTTTTTCAGTCCGCAGCCTTTTTTCTGGGGCGGCGCGGCGCGGATGCACATTCTCGGTTTGCGGACTCAGATCATGTATGGATCTGTTTTAGCATATAACCAAAAGCTGCGTTTTGTGCCTGTTTTTGGGGTTAATAAGGGTTTGGGTAGACATTGGCGCGTTTCCGCATTACTGCCTTTTATGGCGAATGCCAATTATAAGGCCACCAAATGGTTTAATGTGGATTTGCTCGCAGGATTAAGCGGTTATAGCGGCGGGTTCCAAATACAGATGCCTGAGGAAAAGATGCTTAGGAGAGAGAATTATCGTCAGATCAAAACCGGGATTTCTGCCAATGCGCACTTGTTTACGGCCATCAATGTGTCAGTTGAAGCTGGTGTAAGCACTTTCCGGCAGATCAAAACATTCAATAGTGCCCGGGAAAATCTTACTTCTTACACACCCGCAACGACTCCTTACATTGGCGCAAGTGTTCGCTATATCACGAGCCGGTCGAAGCTTTCTTCTAAATTTACGAGAAGAATGGGCTTAGGGCAGTCCGGGATCAACTGGTAATTTAAAACTTCATCAACTCCGGTTGTTGCTTATGCAAAAGCGGGTGGAATAATGAGGTTCATTGCTTCTGTTTTGAGCAATTCCTTGTCAATGGGCACCACACCCACCAATTCGCAAACCAAGCCTCCGCCCAGATTGGAAATCGCAGCAATGGTTTTTGATGGCAGTCCTAATGCAACGCAGCATGCCGCAATGCTGATCACCGTGTCGCCAGCCCCGGAAACATCCGCAATTTGTCGGATATGCGCGGGCAGTTTGTGGACTTCATCCTGATAATCAATGATTACGCCTCGCTCTGAAAGGGTTATTAATGCACCTTTCACATGCAATGCTTCTTTCAAATGCCGTACGGCATCACGAAGTTCCTCAGGATTATCAACGTCAAATTCGATTTTCAGGCCTTCCCGCAGTTCTTTGAGATTTGGCTTAAACAGCGTCGTATTGTTATAAGCCAGGAAGTTTCGTTTTTTGGGATCAACAACGGTAGGAACATTGTGCTCGTTGGCAAATGCAGTGATCGCGGAAATGGACTCAGGGGTTAGCACGCCTTTGTCATAATCTTCAAAAATGATCACATTACTGCTCGGAATCAGCTCCTTGGCTTTGGCAATAAGTTTTTCGGTTTCAATGGCGGAAATGGGTCTGTCGGTTTCCGTATCAATGCGGACAACCTGTTGAGAACCTGCAATAATGCGCTCCTTAATGGTCGTGATCCGGCTTTCGCTGCGAATTAAGCCTTCACAATTCAGGCCTTTTTCCTTCAAACTGTTTTTCAGCAGATCGCCTGAGCTGTCCGTGCCGATTACCGTGCATATAATAGCTTCCGCACCAAGCGATTGTACATTTAAAAGGACATTGCCGGCACCGCCGAGGCGATACTCGCGCTTTTGAACATTAACAACCGGAACCGGGGCTTCGGGGGAAATCCTTTCTACTTTTCCCCAGACATAAGAGTCCAGCATTACATCTCCGATAACCAGTACACGCAATGTGTTAAATGCTTCAAAAACCTGATTGATATCCATTTAAAATTCTGCCGCTATTAGTACAAATATTAGATATGACTTGACTGAAACATCATTCCTTACCCCTTATTAACCGGAATGGTAAGGTTGCTCAAATTGTGACCCATTTTATCTCTTTTTGTCAAAAGATATTTTTCATTGTGCGGGTTAGAAGGAATTTCAACGGTCACCGAATCCACAATTTCAAGACCGTAACCGATCAGGCCGGCGCGTTTTTTAGGATTGTTGGTAATCAGTTTCAATTTTGTCACTTCCAGGTCGCGGAGGATTTGGGCTCCAACGCCATAATCGCGGTCGTCCATCGGAAAACCGAGTTCCAGATTGGCCTCAACCGTATCTCTGCCCATTTCTTGCAGCTTATATGCCCTCAATTTATTCAAAAGCCCGATCCCGCGTCCTTCCTGGTTCATGTATACGATCACACCCTTGCCTTCTCTGTCCACCATTTCCATAGCAGCATGCAGCTGGGGACCGCAATCGCAGCGGCACGAGCCAAAAATATCGCCGGTAACACAGGATGAATGTACGCGGACAAGCACGGGCTCATCTTTTTCCCAGGTTCCTTTTACCAATGCCAGATGCAAATCGCCGGTGTTGATCTGGCGGTAAGCGATCAGATCGAAATGGCCCCATTTGGTGGGCATATCCACGCCGATTTCTCTTTTTATTAAAGACTCTTTTTGAAGTCTGTATTCAATAAGGTCCTTGATACTAACCAGTTTAAGGTTAAAACGGTTGGCAATTTCCCTGAGCTGAGGCAAACGGGCCATGGATCCGTCCTCATTCAATATCTCCACCAAAACCCCGGCTGGTGCCAAACCGGCAAGCCTTGGAAAGTCAATCGCAGCTTCGGTGTGGCCTGTTCTTCGCAAAACACCGCCTTGTTTCGCCTTCAATGGAAAAATATGTCCCGGACGACCCAGATCTTCGGGCAATGTATCCGCATCAACCAATGCTTTGATCGTTTTGGAACGGTCGCTGGCCGAAATTCCTGTGGTGCATCCATGCCCAAGCAAATCCACTGACACAGTAAATGCTGTTTCGTGCAACGCCGTGTTCGTGCCGACCATCATTTCGAGGTTCAGCTCGGCGCAGCGCTCTTCGGTGATAGGAACGCAGATCAACCCACGGCCTTCACGGGCCATAAAATTGACAATTTCGGGGGTTATGAGTTCGGCGGCACAGATAAAATCGCCTTCATTTTCACGATCTTCATCATCAACGACAATGATCATTTCTCCTCTTCTTATAGCCTCTATGGCCTCATCTATTGAATCCAGAACTATTGGAATGCTATTATTATTCATTAATCAGGTTGACGAAAAATAGTTTTAGGCAAAAACTCGTTTTTACTCAGCAAAGGTACATGCTTAATGTTGAAAAGTTCTATTTTTGAACCTCCATTGCATGCTAACAAAGCTTTTGGCTTATCCGTTTCAATGATGCGCAGGAACTGTCCCGTCCGTCATTTTGAAATAAATTTACTCACCTATGAAGATTAATCTACTGATATTGTTCCTGTTAAGCGCATGTTTGTTTATTAATAAAAACGTATCCGGACAAAGCTTCTGTGGTTCAAGCGGTAAATTTATCGTCACGCCTACCGAAGGTTGCGCGCCACTGACAGTGAACATTACCAATCAGATGGTTAATGCAGAAAACGTAACCTACGCCTATAACTTCGACAAAAACAGTACTTCACCGCCAGAAGAAAAGGACCGGTCCTTTGAGCTTTCGCATGTTTATGATCTGCCCGGGACTTACACCATTCTGCAATACGGCAGTATAAAAGATGTGGCGGGATTCAGTCTTTGCAAAGAAGTTATAGTCAAGGAAAATCGCGCTCCCAAGGCGGATCTGATGACTTGTAACAGCGGACGGGTGCGGCTTACGCTGGTTGATGATGCAATTGCACAGGCTTATGATGCCATCGAAATCAATTGGGGCGATGGTAAAAGTCAGTCCGTAAATATCAAGAATGGCGGGAGGCTTTTTTATGATCATCAATATGCTTCAGCCGGGAACATTCCTGCTATCACTGTGCAAGGGAAACATACTTCGGGGAATTGCAGCCAGACATTAAAAACAACATTAACCAAAGAAACCGCACCGCAGGCGCTTGCTAAAATCAGGATCCGAAGTGTGGAAATGCTTGCTTCCGGCGAGGCAAAGATCCTTTATGATGGCATGGAAGGCATAGCGACAGAGATCTGGATTGATAAGGGCGACGGGCAATTCGTATCAACGGGCAAAGGCGGTCAGTCGGACGGCGCGCAATCGGCAACCATTTCGGGTTTGAACGCCAGGCAGATTTACCGTTTTAAATTATCGTCCAAGAATTTTTGTGATAACCTGATAGACAGCCCGATTGTCAGCAGCATGGTGGTTAAGGAAGGTTTAGTGTCATTGGATGAGATCATTTCTGTGGCGTGGGAGCATTATCCCAACACGGATAATTTAATTCAGTATCAATTAAAACGCGATGGTTCTGTGATTTTTTCATCAGCAGAACAGCTTTCTTATCTCGATACGGATGTAAAATGCGGGACTAATTATCAGTATGAGATTGTTGCCATCATTGAAAATGACGTCCGTTCATACTCCACACCATTCAGCATTGCCCCTAAAAGTGCACTACCTGAGACGATAACGACCGGCAGTGTAACAGTCAAGGACGAAAATACGATTTCCACCCAGGTCGCACTGGTCGGTGAAGGCCTTACCAGCAGCTACAACCTGATTATCGAACGTGCTGCATTAGGAAGCCAGGATTTTCAGCAAGTGTCCCAACCGGGCAACCAAAGTCTGTTGTTTGACGACATCGACGTCAATCCAAATGAGAATTCATATTGTTATCGGTTTACTTACGAAAATGCCTGCAACCTCAGATCGCCTGCACCCAGCGTGCCGATCTGCTCAATTTTACTTCAAAACCGCATTTCTGATGTGTATTGGAATGCTGACGCTCCGTTTACTGCCAGCTTAGGATCTTATGATTTGATTCAAACCGACAATGCAGGGGTTGTTAAGGATGAGATTCCGAAGCAATTGGAAACCAGTCATATGCTTGATATCGGCTCCCAGTCTGCATTTTCGTTTCAGGTAAAGGCCCGGTCGGCAGACGGAAATATGGAAAGTTACTCCAATGTCCTCTCGCTGCGGAGAGACCCTATTGTGCTTATCCCGGACGCATTCACACCGAATGGTGACGCCCACAACGAACGGTTTGAAGTGAAGGCTTATTTTGTATCCAAATTCAGTATGTCTGTTTTTACGCGTTGGGGTGAGGTTGTGTTTCAAACAGATGACATTGCAGACGGTTGGGACGGAAACATTAAAACCGGGAAAGCGCCGGGAGGTTATTATTTGTACAAAATCGAGATGACGGACGCATTAGGAAATCAAATTTCCAGAAATGGGAGCTTTTTATTGATCCGATAGGATTTTTTTATTGGCTTGTAAATCAGAATAATACTTTGGATGCAATCCCGTTAAAATAGTAAGCGGCATTCTCGCCCGAAATAGATTATTTTTGCAGACCCTTTACAACCATCGCTTCTTGATAACACTCCATTATTAATATGGAGTCTCTAAAAAAGTCATGTTATAACATTGCACACTTATGAGATTAATACTACTATCACTTTTCTTCCTCTTCATTTTAGTTGGTAATACACTGCAGGCCCAGGGACTTTGCGACCGCGGAGGGGGCGGTTTCACAATGGACAAGTCGGAAGGCTGTGCGCCGCTCGTAGTTAGGGTGACAAATACGGTCCCGAACCCAATTTTGGTTGGTTATGACGCTTCTTATGACGGAAAATCTCCAAAAATACAGAATGGCCCCAGTTTTACATATTCTCTTCCAGGCACTTACACTATGTTGCAGCAGGGGGCCGTATCCTCCGGACAGTTCTACGCTTGTCAAAGTGTTAAAGTCTTCGAGACCCGCGTTGTCACACCGCAATATTCCTCGTGCGGTGGTGGAAAGATATTTCTAAGCCTCACCGACGATGTCATCCTGAGCGCCTATGACGAGGTGAAAATAGAATGGGGAGATGGAAAGACGGACATCTGGAAAAAAGGAAGCCCACTCGTGATAGAACACAGTTATGCCGATGTAAGCAGTAATCCGACAGCATTGATTACAGGACTATATGTCGGGAAAGGATGCGCTGCCGGCCGTGCGACGTCACTTCCTATCACTTTTCAGCAGGCGCAGCTTAATGATATCGCCATCAAATCGGTTGAAATGCGGGGGGACGGCACGCTACGGATCGTTTATCAGGGTTTGAGCGGTGTTTATACAGATATCAATTATAGTACAAATAATTCAACCTATACATCAGCAGGAAGACGGTCATCCGGCGGCGTACAGCCTTTTGATGTGAAAAATATGGTTACGACACAGGCCTATCAGGTGAAGCTCTCTTCTGAGGACCTTTGTTCGGGTAAAAATGACAGCCGTGTTTACAGCAGCATGACGCTTTCAGGAAAGTCGGAAGACGGGAAAAACATTCTGACATGGAGCAAATATCCGGATGCGACTGATTTTACATCGTATGATCTTTTACGCGACGGGACCATTGTGAAAACTTTCACTTCCATTAATGACATTACCTATACGGATGAAGACGTGGAATGCGGCAGTTATTCTGAATATCAGGTTGTTGCCAAGATCAATGATGTAACTTCCACATCGGCGCCGGTTGGTGTGAAAGCGGAAATTGCTTCTCCCAAACCGATCAAGGACGCAGCCGTAACGGTTGACGGAGATCATCTGGTAACGATTAAAGCAAGCGTTCCGGGAGCCGGTCCCAACAGCACTTACGACCTGACCATCGAGAAAGCGGAGGCTGGCGCAACATTGTTCAAGAAAATCATTACGCTTTTTAATCAAAGTGAATATTCCGATCCGGAAGTTAAGACTGACGAGCTTTCTTATTGCTACCGCATCAGTTATACCAATTCCTGCGGTCAGAAAGTCCCCGCTTCGCAGCCCATTTGCACGATTTTACTCAAAAAGAACTTAACCACGCTCAACTGGAGTACTGAGTCTCCAATTCTTGCAGGCGTTTCCGGTTATGATGTTATCCGTGTCGGTTCGAGCGCGCCGGAAGAGGCGATTCCGGTTCAGATGAATTCAAGCTACACGGTCAAGGTGAATGCCCAAAGCGATCTTGAATACAATTTCAAAGTCCGGGCAAATTCCACGCAGGGTGGTTTTGAGAGCTTGTCCAATGTAGTCAATTACAAAAGGAGTGCAGGCGTTTTTGTGCCGCAGGCTTTCAGTCCAAATGGTGATGGCTACAATGACGTTCTGGAAGCTAAATCCAATCAGCTTCAATCCTTTAACTTCTCGGTGATGAACCGCTGGGGACAGGTTGTTTTCCATTCCAACGACATTGCAAGCGGCTGGGACGGGACTATAAACGGGGCAAATGCGCCGGAAGGATCGTATGTTTACAAAATGACTTTCGTGGACGATATCAATCAAACTGTTGAAAAAAGTGGTACATTTATGCTTTTACGATAGGAACCATTTCCGGTAAAAAGGTTTTATAAAAGCATCACTTAATTAGTACGACTATGTTTGGTAATATGGCGGATATGATGGGGCTCATGGGCAAAATGAAAGACCTTCAGTCTCGCATGAAAGACGCGCAGGATTCATTGGTAACGCTGACCCAGGTTGCTGAGTCAGGCGGCGGAATGGTGAAAGCGACTGTAAACGGACAAAAAGCATTAATAGGACTGGATATTGATAAAGACCTTGTCAATCCGGACGATAAGGAAATGTTGCAGGATCTGATTGTTGCCGCAGTTAATAAAGCATTGGATAACATTGAACCAAAAATAAAGGAGCATTTGCAAAAAGCTACGGATGGTGTACTTCCCAACATTCCCGGGCTTGATTTAGGAGGGTTTATGAAATAACCACCTCATCAATGGCTCCCACTGTTGCGATTGTCATCCTGAATTATAACGGCAGACACCATCTCGAACAATTCCTTCCCAACATTTTAAAATATTCGGCAGGCTATTCAGTCTGGATAGCTGATAATGCATCTACGGACCATTCGCTAGACTGGTTAAGTGCCTCATATCCAGCATTAAATACGCTCACCATTTCCGAGAACAAAGGTTATGCGGGCGGATATAATGATGCATTAGGACGCATTGAAGCTGACTATTACATCCTGCTGAACTCCGACATTGAGGTTACCGAAAACTGGATACAACCGGTGATCTCCTTCATGGATTCGGACGAAAGGATTGCTGCCTGCCAACCGAAAATACGCGCCTACGATCTTCCAACGCACTTTGAATACGCAGGTGCGGCCGGCGGATACATGGATTACCTGGGTTACCCCTTTTGCAGAGGGCGCATTTTTGACACCCGGGAAGAAGATCTGGGTCAATTCGACGACGAGCAGGATGTGTTCTGGGCAACGGGTGCTTGTCTTTTTGTGCGTGCCTCAGCTTTCCATCGCGCAGGTGGTTTTGACGAGTCGTTTTTCGCGCATATGGAGGAAATTGACCTTTGCTGGCGGTTGCTGAACATGCAATATCGCATTACCTATTGCGGTAAATCAGTGGTTTACCATGTGGGAGGCGGCACTTTGCACAAATCCAACCCGCGCAAAACCTTCCTTAATTACCGGAACAACCTGATCATGCTTTTTAAGAACTTGCCAAAAGGCAGGAGATGGAAAACCGTTTTTATCCGGCTGATACTCGACGGGATTTCAAGCGTGCGGTTTATGGCTACCGGTGCCTGGCCCGACGTTGTTGCGATTTTGAGGGCGCACATTGCATTTTATATGATGATTCCTGCGCTTATCAAAACGACGAAAAGAACGTCATATCGCGCACCACTTTATTACAGAAGCATTGTTTGGGAGTATTTTGTGCTGGGAAAGCACCGTTTTAGTCAGTTGACGGGGATTGCTATCAATAAAATTACAGTTCCCAGATCGTAGGACTGTTGTGACGGCGCCAGTGTTTTTGCAGCTCCATCCAGAAAGCAAGCACCAGATAAAGGATAATCGGCGAACCGAAGGTCATGAAGGTGGCATAAATAAAGTATAACCGGACGCTGCTAGCCGGGAAATTGAGCTTTTCGCCCAACTTTGCGCATACACCAAATATTTGATCCTCAACGTAATACCGAAGTCTGCTCATACCCATTTTTCAATAATTACATCATAATTAAGGATTTTTACCCGCATATACAATTCGGTATTCAAATTACCCAAAAAAACAGGGCGAATTGGCAAAATACCGCTAAGTCGTAAATTTTCAAATTCTTTAATCAAATAAATTGTTTTCCAAACAATTTTTGTTTCTTTGTGATTCAAGATTTTGTAATTTGTTCATTATAATCGAGATGTCTTGATGAAAAAATCCAAAGTTTCTTTTACCAATGCAGTGAGCCTCCCTCAATTATTTGGTTAAGCGTTTTGGGTTTTTGATTGAAACGATTACAATTGTCTTGTATTTTCACCTTATTTCAATTTTTTTTATTCAACCATTATGCCAACAGGTACTGTAAAATTTTTCAATGAAGCTAAGGGATACGGCTTCATCGTTGAAGACGACACAAACAGAGACATCTTTGTCCATGTGACAGGATTGGGAGGACTTACTATCCGTGAAAATGACCAAGTGGAATACGAAGTCGTTGAAGGGAAAAAAGGACTAAACGCTGTCCAGGTAAAAAAGATATAATCGTATTTTTTTTGCAGGAATGAAAAATGCCACTCGGTCAGAGTGGCATTTTTCATTTGTTCTTTAAGCTATCCAAGCCTTTACATCATCCAGTAAAGGCATTTTTTCATCTATTTTAAGCTTTTTCCGCATACCGCCCAGATCATTGAAAATCTTGTTCGGATTAGCTGCTTTCAGCTGTTCGATGGTAAGAATGTTCATTTTCTGTAATGCAGGGACCCATGCAGCAGGCACTCCGGCATTAATATAATCCAGTTCCTTAGCCATTTCAACCCTGCGTTCCGGACGCATTTGCGGGAAGAAAATCACTTCCTGAATGCTGGAATTATTGGTAAGCAGCATAGTAAGCCTGTCAATCCCGATGCCTATGCCTGAACTTGGCGGCATCCCATATTCAAGGGCTCTTAGGAAATCATCATCCATTTCCATCGCCTCGTCATCGCCACGTTCTTTCAGTTTCAGCTGGTCTTCAAAGCGCTCGCGCTGTTCCAAAGGATCATTCAGCTCGGAATATGCATTGGCGATTTCCCTGCCATTGACAAAAAGCTCAAAACGCTCCACCATGCCTGGTTTTGTGCGGTGCTTTTTAGTCAGTGGGGACATTTCAACGGGATGGTCGGTAATGAATGTAGGCTGGATAATGTTCGCTTCTACTTTTTCGCCGAAGATCTCGTCAATCAGCTTTCCTTTACCCATGCTTTCGGTCACTTCCATTCCCCATGCGCGGCATTGCTGGCGGATGCTGTCCTCGTCGAGCGCTTCAACATCCAGGCCTGTGTATTGCTTGATAGCGTCTGTAATGCTCAATCTTAGGTAAGGGCCGGCAAAATCCAGCTCTGTTTCGCCGAATACAACGGTTGTTTTCCCGTTCACTGCCAGCGCAACCTGTTCGAGCAGTTGCTCGGTCATCTGCATCATCCACAGGTAATCCTTGTAGGCAACGTATAGTTCAACCGTCGTAAACTCAGGATTGTGCGTCCGGTCCATTCCTTCGTTCCGGAACAGTTTCCCAAATTCATAAACACCTTCAAACCCGCCTACTATAAGCCGTTTTAAATGCAATTCCGTCGCAATACGAAGGAAGAGATCCATATCCAGCGAATTGTGATGCGTTTCAAACGGCCTCGCCGCAGCGCCTCCATGAATGCTTTGCAAAACAGGCGTTTCCACTTCAAGCCAGCTTTTTGAATCAAAAAACGAGCGCATCGTTGTAATGATCCGAGCCCTTTTGATAAAAATATCACGTACTTCCGGATTCACGATCAAATCCACGTAACGCTGGCGGTAACGCAATTCCGGATCGGTAAAACCGTCGTAAATGTTGCCTTCTTCATCGCGTTTTACCACGGGAAGCGGGCGCAATGATTTATTTAACAGCTTAAATTCCTGTACATGGACTGATATCTCTCCGGTTTGCGTAGTAAATACAAACCCTTGAATACCAATGATATCCCCGATGTCCAGCAGTTTTTTGAATACGGTGTTGTAAAGTGTTTTGTCTTCTCCCGGGCAAAGATCGTCCCGGCGGAAATATAATTGGACACGTCCGGTGCTGTCCTGAAACTCGGCAAATGCAGCGCTTCCCATAATCCGGAAACCCATGAGCCTGCCTGCCATTGTGACGTGCTTATAATCTATCTTATTGTTTTCGTAATTCTTGGCAATGTCTGCGGCATATGTATTCACCACAAATTCTTCGGCAGGATATGGTTCTATGCCCATCCGCATTAATTCTTCGCGCTTTTGTCTGCGCAATATTTCCTGTTCGCTTAATAGCATTTTTGACAGTAATGGTTTGAAAACGACAACCTCAATGTTCGAAAAGAGTCCGCAAAAGTACTATATTTTGCTTGAATAACGAGGATGAAACCATTAACCTGCATTCGTTCGTTGTAAACGTATATGTGCTGGCACGTTATTAATAATTTGTTTAATGCCGAATGCCGCTTTTATTATCAGGCAAGTCGGACATTAATTGCGTTAAATCCCTCTTTTCATGTTTGCAAGAATTTTAAAAATCTTTGGAATAATTGCCCTCTGTGCATTCTTCCTTTTCGGTGCAGTCGAGATATGGGTTTACAGAAACAGGGATAATATCTTTCAGAAAACCAAAGAATTTGCGAACGAAAACCTGAATGGAAATCTGGAAATTGAAGACTTTAAGTTCAGGCCTTTCAGCGGATCTTTCGGTCTGAATTTCACATTAACCAACATTAAGCTTACCGACAGCCTTTACCAGCGTCACCAGAAGCCGTTCTTAGAAGCGGAGCAAATGCACATTGCGCTGGATCTTGCGGGGTTTTATAAAGGGAATATCAAGATTAAGAACCTGATCCTGGAAAACGGGAAGATGAGATTATTTGTCCAAAAGGACGGCTATTCCAATTTGAGCATTTTTAAAAGCGATTCTGGGAAAAAGAAGAAAAAAGACTCAGACGGAAACGACGGGCTCTTGAAAAAGCTGGGCAACATGCGTTTTGTTAACTTTTCCGTCAGCTATTCCGACTCTTTAAAACAAAAATATTACGGAGCATTGCTTCATGATGTAACGAATATCTTAACCACAACGGATTCCACGACAAATGCCAGCCTGAACGGGTCTGTGTTATTTAATCAACTGACTTTCAAACCAAAGAAAGGTGGTTTTCTGATCAATCAGGAAACGAGGATTGGCGTTGCGCTGGCCTACGACGCCGAAAATAAGCTGCTTAAAATCTATCCTTCTGTATTGGAAAGTGCTACCAATGATAAAATCGGGATTAACGGGATATTTGATTTTGCCGATTCCTCGAAACAATTTACGCTCAATTTCGAAGCCAAGAAAATTGCGATCAAAAATGCGCTTCCGTTATTGAATCGAAGGATTAAGGAGCAGCTTGACTCCATCGGCATCCAAACGGAGGTGGATACAAAGGTGCATGTGAATGGTGGGATAGCGAGTACGGTGCAGCCGCACGTTGACGTATATTTCAAGACGGATACCTTTCAATACAGCCTGCCTGTGGGCGTCTTAAGGGATATGCAGGCAGAAGGCACCTTCACCAACCAGGCCGATACGACACAAATACCCGGACCGCTCAATTCACGGGTAACAGCACCGGATGTCAAAGGAAAATTTGAAAGCATCCCGTTCCGGCTGGCCATTGCCATTACCAATTTCCGGAATCCAGTTGCAAGGATCACTGGAAACGTTGATGCTGATTCCACGAACCTGGACCAGCTTTTGGATCCAAAGCGCTATCGATTCAAAAACGGTACGGCGAAAATAGATTTCAATTTTGACGGCAGTCTGAAAAACTTTTACGACCCTGACCGCGACCGGTTCAATGGCAAACTGAGCGGCAAGGTTTCCATTAACAACATTTCGATGGATTATCTGCCCCGGCAGGTGCATTTGAAAAAAATAAAGGGCGACGTAACATTTAACGAACAGGCATTTGTATTCCCGGACCTAAGCTTTTCCGATGGCCAGAATATGCTCTATATCAGGGGGAAAGTGCTCGATCTGATCCCTTATTTATTTGGCTCGCCTAAACCGTTACGGGCTAATGTGGACATTAACATTCCCAACTGGAAAATGAACTGGCTGGAAACGCTGCTGGCGCCCCGGCAAGTGGTAACGAAGAAAAAGAAGAAGCTGAAACTGGTGGAATTGCTCGACGATGCTATCGACCAGATGCAGATCGTTGCCAAACTGGATGCTAAGAAGCTGAATTACAGGAATTTTAATGCCAAGGATGTAAAAGGGCAGTTTACGATCAAAAACAATGCTGTCAGCATTGAGTACTTTGTCATGAAAGCATTTGGAGGCGGTAATGTGCGTGTTTCCGGGGAAATGGACAATTCAGGAGCAAGCCAGCTTCCTCATATGGCCATGCGCGGCAAAATTTCCAATGCGGATGTACATTCCGTGTTTTATTCGTTTGATAATTTTGGACAAAAGACCTTTACCCATGAAAATCTGAAGGGAATTTTGAACACCGATTTCAGTTTTGAGTCAAGGCTTAATAACAATGTCCGGCTGGTTCCCTCCACGATGAAAGGTTTGTTGCGCATCGACCTTACCAATGCCTACATTCTCAATTTTGAGCCTTTTATGAAGATGAAAAAACTCATTTTCAAACGAAGAAACTTTGAGCGTGTGAAGTTCGCGCCCATCCGCAGCGATTTCAAGCTGAGTGGCCAGGAGATCGAAATTGCGCCAATGGAAATTGAGTCGAATGTGGTGACGCTTTACATTGATGGCATTTACAGCTTTGGTAAGAAAACGGATATCAACATTCAAATTCCGCTGAGCAATCTCAAAAAGCGCGATTCAACCTACGTGCTCGACCCGAACAATGAAGAGAAAAAGCAGGGCTCGAAAATCTTCCTGAGGGCGATCGACGAAAATGGTGAAGTAAATATTAAGCTCGCATTCAGGAAGAAAAAAGACAAGGAAAAGGACAAAAAGGACGAACCGGAGATTGACCCCGATCTTATCGAAAAATAAGATTATTCCTGCTCATTGCTGAACATATAACCCACACCTTTCAGGGTTTTAATGTAACGGTCGCCCAATTTTTCACGCAGTTTTCTGATATGGACGTCCACAGTCCTTTCGAGAACGTAAATGTCCGCACCCCAGATTTTCTGCAATAATTCGTCGCGGTTAAACACTTTATTCGGCGTCTGCGCGAGAAAAAACAGCAATTCAAATTCCTTTTTAGGCAGTACAACAGACTTTTCGGAACCTTGCGTAACCGTATAATTTTTCCGGTTAATGGTCAAATCCAGAATGTCGATCTGATCACCGGATTCTGCTTTCTGAGCTTCCCTACGGAACAATGCATTAATGCGGCTCATCAGAGCCCGCGGTTTGATAGGCTTGGTAATGTAATCATCAGCGCCCACATCAAATGCTGCAACCTCCGAATACTCTTCCGACCTGGCCGTTAAAAAAAGAATGTAAGTATTTTTGATTTCCGGGTTGCTGCGCAAAATGCGGCCGGTTTCGATGCCGTCGAGCTGCGGCATCATAATGTCCAGAAGGATCAGATCAGGAATAAATGTCTTGGCGATTTCGATCGCTTTCTTGCCGTTGGAAGCGGTAACCACCGAATAGCCTTCCTTAATTAAATTATATTCCAGAAGTTCAACGATATCGGAGTCGTCGTCAACAACTAGGACTTTTGGGGCTGACGCGGCAGATTTAGCAATGCTCATGTTTTTTCTATTAAAACGCAGTTCGAAATTAGCAGATGTTATATTCAGATTACATGCATTACAACATTGTTAACAGAAACATAATATCATTTATAAGTAATCCGGTAAATATCGCCCTGCTCATTTGTCACGAGCATATCGGTATTATTCAAAAACAGGAGCGCCTCATTTTGTTTTTTCACCAACCGAAAACAGCCACGTGGTTTACTAAAATCAATACGGTTGCCTTCCACGCCAAACAGCAGGATCTTACCATAAGTCAGCAAAGCGAAAGTCTTACCGTCGGGGCTGATATCGGCCGCTGTAACCTGCGAATCAATGGCAATGCTGTCAACCGCAGTTAGGGTGTGATTTCCAGGCGTTGCAGGAAGGCGGTAAAGTTTGACATATTTGTTTTTATCCCAATTTTTTGAAAAGAGATAAAGATTTTTTTGATAATAAAATAGAGATTCACAATCGAATGCGGGTCTGTTGTTGATCCTTCCGGTCGATTTCTGATCCGCATATTGAAATGAAATCTTTTCGGTAGTATGCTGTTTTTCGTCAAATTTATAGACATCGAACTGGTCCCTTGGCGTCCCGTTATTTCCGAAATCACCAATATAGAAATTGCCTTCCCCGTCTTTCGTTACATCTTCCCAGTCGACATTCTTTGAGTCAGGGACTTTTTTTGTTGAAATAAGCTTGCCGGAAAGGTCGAATTCGTAAAGCTCCGCATTGCCGCCGCTATCATTATGCGTAGTGAAAAAGCCAGGCGCCGAGCCATTTGCCAAACCCGAACTTTCCGAGGCAACAGCGGGAAGCTTGCCTATTTTGCTAATTTTGTATTGAGAACGTACTTTCTTGAAATCGTTGATCTTATGATCAGGCTGGCAAGTACAGAACACAGTTTTGACAGCAAACCACAGATACATTAATTTATTCATGAATTCATCGTTACGTCCTCTTCCAAACAAAGATAAAGAAACACCTCTTTACCTGAAACTGGCGAGCATACTGGTCGCACTTATTGCGTTTGTCTATATCCTCTTTATTCTTCGGGAAACGATCATTCCCATTGCGTTTTCTATTTTGCTCGCTATCCTTCTGCATCCCGTTTGCGCTTGGCTGGAAAGGCATCGTGTACCGCGGATCGGGTCCATCCTGCTAAGTATTCTTGCCCTTTTTCTGGTGATCATCGTGCTTGTGTATGTTGTGTCTTTGCAAATCGGCAGTTTCGCAGAAGAACTTCCCAGGATCACAGAGAAAGCGGAAACCATTTTGGATCAAACACTTACAATGGGCGAGCGCTATCTCAACATCAGCCGCAGCCAGCAGGTCAGCGAAGGCAAAAAATATTTGATCAATGCATTGAGTGAGGGTAGGGCTGTTTTGTTAAATACCCTGGTTACCACCACCGGCGCTATTTCCACATTCATTTTAATCCCGCTTTACATATTCTTCTTCCTGCTTTACCGCGATTTTTTCAGGCGTTTTGTTCATAAAGCCATTACCAATGTGCCTAACGAATCGCTGAATGCGCTTTTGAAAAAAATATATGAAGTGATTCAAAGTTACCTGTCGGGATTGTTCCTGGTGATTCTGATTGTGGGTGTTTTAAACAGCATTGGATTGCTGCTATTAGGCATTCCGCATGCGATTTTCTTCGGTTTTCTGGCCGGGTTCTTAATTCTAATTCCATACATTGGGATCCTTATCGGGTCCGTACTGCCTGCGCTGTTAGCCGTTGTTACCATGGATTCGCCCTGGTATGCGGTGGGTGTGATCGGGATTATGAGCTTTGTTCAATTTTTGGAAGGGAATTTTATTACGCCAAACATTGTGGGTTCCAAAGTGAGTGTCAACCCGCTGGCTGCCATTGTCGCGCTGTTTTTAGGCGGGCAATTATGGGGTTTGTCCGGATTGATCCTGGCCTTGCCGGTAACTGCAATTCTGAAAGTGATTTTTGATACGATCCCAAGTATGGAACCTTACGGATTTTTGCTCGGCGAACCCGTCCATGAAGTGAAAGAAGATCAAAAAGAAGCGGTTATAGAGCAGACTGTGGAAAAGGAATTTAAGAAAAAACCTTATCGCAGATATCGCAACAAACCCCGCAACCGCCCTGACGAGAATACGCCGCCTGCCAGCAAACCAGAAATTTGAGCTTTATTTCACCGCCACTTTTTCGACACTAATGCCCACGCTCATCACAAACGGTAGTGGGTTTTGGCGCATGGATTGGGTCAGCGTGAATGTATAAGTTCCGGATCTTTGGAATTTATGATTTTTGAGGAAAGGGATTTTGTGGTCAAAAAGATCTCCTAACCCGTGGCCGTAAGGTTTTCCTGTGGTTTCGTTGGAAAGATAAACCTCTTCCAATGTATTAGAAATCACTTTTTGATCCGGACCGGTGAAATTCCTGGTCAGATACATGTTATAATAAGGATACTGCATCGTGTTACGAAGCAGATAATAGAGATTATAAGTCGCCGTAGTATCCGTTATCTCAACTTTAAAGGTCGGCTTGTTTTTGATATACCAAAGTCCGTCATCAATGTCCTCGTGCGCTTTGTAAACCACGTTTTCATCACAGCCCGACAATGTAAGGCAGAGCGTAAAAATTGAGACAAACCAAAGAAACTTCATTCCGGACCGTTATCGTTTAGTTGACAAAACTAATCATTTAAAACTAAACGCTGGATTGCGCGGAAAAGTAGCGGTTAAGCCAGGAGTTTGACGCTGGCGTTTTCCAATGGTTCATCCACTGCGCTTTTGTCGTTACCTGGTTATCAAAAATAATGGTCGAAGGCAAAAGGATTTCATCCGTAACAGCCTGCTTAATGCTCGGAACCGGCACGGTATGAATCTGATCATCAGCCCCTAAGTAAGCGATTGAGCGATCAAAGAAATTAATGTTCATCGATCCGCCCACAGCTTGCATCCAATGTACTGACTTGTCAATAGAGCAGCCGCTTGGAAGCTCATCGTTTTCATCCACCGCAATAACCACAAAACGATGTTCGAACACTTTCCCCGAGGCTGTCAGCGGTTTTCCGTGTGCTTCCCAGCCATCCAGTGATGCTTTCAAAGTTTCGGTCAAAATGCCAACTTCTATGTCAGTTAGCTGACGGTCAGCCTGATAGATCCAGACACGGGATTGAAAATGGATATCGCTAAATGGAATGTACATGATTCAAAATTTTTAAATAAAACTAATTGATAGTGCGCAGGGCAACATTATAACCCTTCGGCCTGAGCGATCAGTTCCGCGAGGTCATAAACTTTAACTGCGCTTTCCTTTTCTTTATTTTTAACACCATCCGTCATCATAACCATACAAAACGGGCATGCAACCGCAATGGTATCGGCACCTGTTGCCAGCGCCTCTTCAATTCTTTCAATGTTAATGTCCTTTTTGCCCGGTTCCGGTTCTTTGAACATTTGTCCGCCGCCCGCGCCGCAGCAAAGTCCCTTGGTCCGGCATCTTTTCATTTCGACCAGATCGGCATCCAATGCTTCCAAAACATGCCTTGGCGCTTCGTAAATGTTATTCGCACGACCCAGATAGCAGGAATCGTGAAATGTGATCTTCTTGCCTTTGAATGTTTCCCCGCCTTCGATCCGCACCCGGCCTTCATCGATAAGCTGCTGCAAAAACGTCGAATGATGGATCACCTCATAATTGCCGCCCAGCTCCGGATACTCGTTTTTTAATGTATTGAAACAATGCGGGCAAGCCGTCACGATCTTCTTAATTCCATACATATCCAGCACCTGAATGTTGGACATAGCAAGCATCTGAAATGTAAATTCATTACCCGCCCGCCGCGCCGGATCACCCGTGCAGCTCTCCTCCGTGCCTAACACAGCAAATTTTACGCCAGCCTTATTCAATATTTTTACAAAAGCGACCGTCACTTTCTTATAGCGGTCGTCGAACGAGCCGGCGCACCCCACCCAGAACAGAACCTCGGGAGCTTCATTATTTGCCGCCATTTCGGCCATTGTAGGCACTTTATATACGAGATCGCTCATTTATTCTTTCGGTTCAAGGGCTGCGGCCCAATTAAAACGGTCACCCGGTGAAAATTTCCATGGCGCCTGATTCGTATCCAGGTTTTGGAACATCATATTCCAGCTTGCGGGCGCCTGCGATTCATCCATCACCTTATGTCGGCGTAGTTGCAAAATAATGTCCAGCGGATTAATGAGCACCGGGCATTCCTGCACGCACGCATTGCAAGTAGTGCAGGCATTTATTTCTTCGACCAAAATATAATCCCCGATCAGGCTTTTGCCGTCATCCACAAACTGTCCGCCGTTTTTCTGCATGTTCCTGCCCACATCTGCCAGTCTGTCGCGCGTGTCCATCATGATTTTGCGGGGAGACAGTTTTTTTCCCGTCATGTTAGCCGGACAAGCTGCCGTGCAGCGTCCGCATTCCGTGCAGGAATACGCGTCCATAAGGTTTTTCCAGGAGAGATCCGGCACATCCTTCGCTCCAAACCGATCAGGAATCACAGCTGCTTCGCCCGTTTGGATGGTTTCAATTCCCAGCATAGTCCTCACCTCAGCTGTAATTTCCGGCATGTTGTCCATTTTTCCCTTCGGCGCCAACTTTGCAAAATACGTGTTGGGAAATGCCAGCACAATGTGTAAATGCTTGGAATAAGTCAGATAGACAGCAAAAACGAAAATGCCGATAATGTGAAACCACCAGGCAAACCGCTCGTAAATCACAAGCGTATTTTCATTCCAATTTTCAAAAAGCGGTTTGAGGAACTGGCTGAACAAAAAGTCACCTGTTTGCGGATAGTGTGGATTTCCCCTGTCCTGAAGTGCCAGGTCGGCAGCATTCATAGTCAGGATCGCGATCATGAGCACAATTTCAAATACCAAAATCAGTTTGCCATCCAGCGCAGGCCAGCCGTTCATTTCGCGGTGGCGGACAGGCTGTAATCTTTCCACTTTAACCGCCGTGCGCCTGAGCAGGAAAATTACACAAGCAACCAGCACGCCCACGGCAAGCACCTCAAAAAAACCAATCAGCACCGGATAAAACCCACCCAGAAACGGCGCAAACACGCGATGCTGCCCCAGAACGCCATCCAGAACAATTTCCAGGATTTCAACATTAATCAGGATAAAACCAATATAAACCGCGAAATGCAGGAAGCCTATCAGCGGCCGATCAAACATTTTCTTTTGCCCGAAAGCAATGCGCAGCATTGTAGAAAGCCTTTCTCCGGGATTATCTGAGCGGTTTTCCGGCTTGCCCAGCAGAATCGTAGACCGGATCAGCGTAACCCGCCGATAAGCCAGCCAGGTGACTGTTGCCAGGACGGCTATAAATAAGATTTGCTGAAATATTGCCATTTCGAATCATTTAAACGCATCATTAGTATGCAAGCATACCTTAACAAATATGGTAAAAATGTAAGTCGGTGCAAATGTTTTTAAGATAAAATATGCGGCTATGCTCGTAAAACAAAGATTATCAAGGCAGTAGGTTGTTGCGACAAACAAATTGAGAAATATTTCAGCAAATTGTTTGCAAAGCAAAACCAAACTTCTAGTTTTGCAGTCCCAAAGGGAACCAATTGAGCCTGGTGATGTAGCTCAGTCGGTAGAGCAAAGGACTGAAAATCCTTGTGTCGGCGGTTCGATTCCGTCCATCACCACAACTTAAAGCCGCTACGAGCAATCGCAGCGGCTTTTTTGTTGCTTATAACCTTCAACATTATTCGCCGCATTTTATGCGGTGATTAGGCCGCTTATTCACCGCAACATTATTTTATTTATTTCCTAATACAACATATACGTTGTGTAACCCTTCGGTCATCCAATTTATTTTTGCAAACCAATGCTTTGAAAGTAAATCTAAACCAATCTTACACACATGAACTTCAAAATCATAACCCTCCCCAAACCAGAAATCCAAATCTGCCTCCACCGTGATCGCAGCGAAGAAAACCAGGAAATCGTTCGCATTACTGCATTCGTCGTCGACTCCGCGAGTCAGGAGTTAATGTTGGAAACGGTAGCACAATTTGCGGATGCGGGATCGGCAGGGCGATTTGTGTCTGATTTTTCGATAGAATCGGGGAGAATATTTTTGGAAGAATGTCTGAATGAAGATGGAATCGTAATTATTCGTTGAACATTATTGCCTGAGTCGTTATCTGGTATAAACCAAATCGCGGAGCGATGCCATATTGGTAGCCGCAGGGCGGTAGCCAACGTGTTCATAATCAATAAAGAAATCCCGGAGGGATGCAACATCGCGTAAGCCGTCGCATCCCTCCGGGATTTGCCTTTGCATCGCCATTATTTTTGCTACCAATATTGCATCCCTCCGGGATTTGACCCGTTTCATGTTCGGGGTTACCAATATGATATCCGGGATTTCCATTTTGCCCGGCTATTATCAATTAAATCCAATTTACCTCCGGACACAAACTGCCTGCCTTCATTAAAAATCGATTAAAAAATCCTGAATTGTCCAACAAAA
The DNA here is from genome assembly GCF_021502625.1 of Dyadobacter sp. CY351. Classification (NCBI taxonomy): domain Bacteria; kingdom Pseudomonadati; phylum Bacteroidota; class Cytophagia; order Cytophagales; family Spirosomataceae; genus Dyadobacter; species Dyadobacter sp. CY351. Next base: position 102,667 of record NZ_JAKFFU010000012.1, read on the forward strand.
AAACGGTTCGATTCTATTTTGGCATCGTTCCCGACATCGTTTGCATAAATATATTTGTCCAAAACCTTTGGCATTTCTTGCTAAACGCTAACCTTCCTTTTAGCGAAGGCGGCGTCCGTGAAAAAGATAATCAATAATTTCTTTGATTATTAATATTCTGATCCGCTTCGGCATTCACCTGAACATTCATTTCCAGACACAAGCTCCGAACCGTTTTTTCCGGCAGGATTGTACCCGTTTTTGAATGTCACTTTTGCATTAATAAATAGAATAATATAAACTGTTATGATGTATGTTTAGAAAACTACAAAGCGTATCGGCCCTGGGGCTGGTGCTCATGTATGGAATCTTACCGGTTGGTAGTCAGCAGGTTTATGCGGGAAGCCATGCCCATATCGCGGCAAATCCGGTGGTGTTGACAGTTGGGAAGGAAGGGTTGAATTCTGTTTTGGACATTTCAGGAAAAGTGACGGGCGATAATGGAGAGGAACTTCCAGGCGTCAGTATTTTGCTGAAAGGAACGACGACGGGCGCTACGACGGATGCAAATGGTTTGTACAAAATCACGATCCCGGCCGGAAACGCGACGCTCGTTTTTTCTTACGTTGGTTATACCAGTCAGGAAATTGAGGTGAGTAACCGCTCGGTTATCGATGTGAAACTGCTGGCTGATACGAAGGCGCTGGAAGAAATTGTGGTGGTGGGTTACGGAACGATGAAGAAAAGTGACGTGACGGGGGCGATTACGTCGGTGAAGGCGAAGGATATTACGGCGATTCCGACTACAAATGCGCTGAGGTCGTTGCAGGGGAAGGTTTCAGGAATCGACATTACGCAGAGCTCTGGTCAGCCGGGTGCGGATATTAACATTGTTTTACGCGGAAATAGGTCGTTACGGGCTGATAATAAGCCGCTTGTGCTGGTGGATGGGATTCCATACGGTTCTTTTATTGACATTAATCCCACGGACATTGCGTCGATTGAGGTTTTGAAAGATGTGGCGTCAACTGCGATTTATGGAACGCGCGGTGCGAACGGGGTGATCATTATTACCACGAAAAAGGGCTCATCGGGCAAGTCGACGCTGTCGTTTAATTCCTATGTGTCGATGAACAAAAAGGCGCTGTATCCGCGGATGATGAACGGGGAGGAATATGCGCAGCAAAAACGTGAGGCTTATCGGACCACAAACGGCGATGTTTACCGGAAGGATGAAGATATTTTCCAGGTCACGGAATTGCAATACATTAAGGATAAGCAGTTTGAAGATTGGCAAAGCTACATTTTCCACAACGGCTTAATGCAGAATTATGAGATCAACCTCACTGGCGGCAGCGAAAAAACGACTTTCTCGACGTCATTTGGTTATCAAAAAGATAAGGGACTGCTGCTCAATGATGTATATCGCAGATTGAATGGTAAGATCAGCGTGGATCATCGGTTGAATGACTGTTTCCGTGTTGGGTTAAGCGCCATTTATTCTTATAAAAACCAGGATAAGCGCGATAATCCGCTGAATATGGCCAACAAAATCCTTCCTATTGCAAAGGCTTTTAATGACGATGGCACATTGATCCTGAACCCCGCACCCGGTTACAGCGCGCAATTCACGCCGCTGGCCGATGAGCAGCCTGGCGTTTTTGTAAACAACATTGTGGATAAGCGCCTGTTTTCTTCTGCTTACCTGGATGTGAAAATCACGAATGATCTGTTTTTGAAATCAACGATCGGTCTGGATTTCAGGGACTTCCGTCGCGGATATTACAAAGGTTATAACACGGTTGCGAATGCGGGCCGTAACTCGAACTCGGGGGTTGAGATCAATAATTACTTCAACTACACCTGGGAGAACACATTAAATTACAACAAAACCATTGGTAACCACCAGATCCAGGGGCTGTTGGGAACGAGTTCGCTGGGGACTAAATATGAGGAATACACATCTTCCGGCAACAACCAGGCATCGCCGATCACTTCTTACCACGACCTCAATTCTAACACCATTTCCAAAGCCATCGGCAGCCGGTTGCGGGAAACGACCATTGCATCGTTTTTCGGAAGGGTTAATTACAAGTTGAGCAACAAATATATTTTCCAGGCGTCGCTGCGTGCGGATGGATCTTCGGTTTTGGCCGCAGGGAACAAATGGGGCTATTTTCCTTCCGTTTCGGGAGCTTGGCGCGTGATCGAGGAGCCGTTTTTACAGGATAGCAAGGTTTTCAATGACCTTAAATTGCGCGTGAGCTGGGGAAGATCGGGGAATTCGACCATTGATCCTTATGCTACAAAAGGCGGCTTGGGACTTTCTGCGTATGCTTTCGGGACGAGTGCGGCATTTGGTTACTGGCCAAGCGTGATCCCGAATCCAGCATTAACCTGGGAAACAACGGGCACCTGGAATGCCGGTCTGGACTTTGGGTTGGCCGGAAACAGGATTACGGGAACGGTCGACGTTTACCGCTCACGGACGCGTGATCTGCTGTTGCCCAGCTTGCTGCCGACGCACACGGGTTACAGCGAAATCCTCGAAAACATTGGTCAGGTTGAAAATAAGGGGATTGAGCTTGCGATAACGACGCAAAATATTGCCGGCAAAGCATTCAACTGGTCTACGGACTGGACGTTCACGCTGAACCGCGAAAAGATCATTGCCTTAAATAATGGCGTAACACGCAATGAAGCCAATAAATGGTTTGTGGGCGAGCCTACGAAGGTGTTTTTCGATTATAAAAAGATCGGCATCTGGCAGTTAGGGGAGGAGGAAGCGGCTTTGGATTTTGGACAAAATAAGCCGGGCGATGTAAAAGTGGCCGATATGAACGGCAACGGCGTGGTGGATCCGGGTGACCGCACGACATTCTCGAATGTGCCAAAATTCTCTTTCGGGGTCAATAACCATTTTGAATACAAAAACTTTGACCTGAGCGTGTTCGTCTACGGCCGCATTGGGCATTATATCAATTACGAATATAATGCTGGCGCTTACAAGCCGAGTGCACTTGAAAACTCTTCGAATGTAGATTATTGGACGCCGGAAAATCCGACCAATGCTTTTCCTAGGCCAAACAGCTCATACTCAACCACAAATTATTTATATCAGTCTACTTTGGGTTATGTCAAAGGTTCCTTCGTGAAGATCCGGGATGTGTCGTTGGGCTACAACATTCCTTCGGCTTTAACCAAAAAGATCGGTGTGGGCCGGGTGCGGGTTTATGGAACGCTGCAAAACTATTTCACTTTCAGCAAGATCAAGGATTACGATCCGGAGCGCGGCGGCAATTTGGATTTCCCGCTGGTGAAGCAGATGATCTTTGGTGTAAACATTGATTTTTAATACAAAAACAGACATTCCAATGAAAATAAAAATAACGGCCTTACTCATGGCTTTTTCGCTCGTGGGGCTCACTTCCTGCGAAGACTATCTTTCCGAAACCAATAAAAGCGGCCTGACCGAAGACCCGTTTTTCCAGACCGAACTGGGAATGACAGCAGCCGTAAATGCCTCTTATTCAGGTACAAGACTCTGGTATGGCAAAGAATTTCCATCTGCATTTGCCGAAACTGGCACCGATCTCTTCCTGCGCGGCGGTGATAACAAGGCCAATCAGATTTCGGATTATACCGTCGATCTGAATGGTGCTCAAACGAATTTGAAGGATTACTGGGGACATTTATATAAAGCCTTAAACACTTGTAACACAGCATTGAAGCTGCTCCCGGCGCCGATTTTGTCGGAAGCTATGAACAAGCAATATGAAGGCGAAGTGCGCTTTTTGCGGGCACATTACTTGTGGCTCATCACCGAAACCTGGGGCGATGTAGTGCTGCAAACAGAGCCAACTGCCGGTGCCGTTACTACTGCAAAAAGGTCGAGTGTAGAGGATTTTTATAAAGTGATTTTTGCTGATCTGGACATTGCAATCGCAAACCTGGCGCCCGCAAAATCCACAAACGGCCGCATTACGCAGGACGTGGCAAAAGCATTTAAAGCCAGAATGGCCCTTACCCGTGCGAGTTCGACCAACAATGCTGAGATGTATGCGTTGGCGGCCACATTAGCCAAGGAAGTGATTGCATCGGGTCGCTATGCCTTGTTTTCTGATTTTAAATCGCTTTGGGATATGAAAAATTCCGAAGGCGGCACTAATTCCGAGGTCGTTTACTACGTGAATTACACCAATGACGACACCATGAACGGAGATTACGATGCGGCCGCGGGCAAGGGCAATAACAGCCATTTGCATTACATTATGGTGTACGATAAGCAGCCCGGCATGGAGCGTTCGGTCGCCTACGGGCGTCCTTACCAGCGCTATGTGCCCACATTGCATTTGCTTGATTTGTTTGACGAAAAGGTCGATCAGCGCTATGCAGGCACTTTCCAGACGGTTTGGCTTGCTAATGTGGCCAATTTAAAAGCCGGAACGGTGAATGGTTATCCTAAGATGGCTTTTGGCGACACATCCATGGTTTTCATGAAAACGGTGGCTACGCCCGCACAAATTGCAAACGCGGCAGGTCGTTACAAAATCTTCGACCGCAACACCATGTATAAGGAAGACGGATCGCTGCTGTTAAGGTCTCAGTTTATTCAAATGAGCAAATTAATGGACCCAACCCGCCTGACGGCCAACCAGGAATGGAGCGCACGCGACGGGTTTGTGATCCGGATCGCCGAACTATATCTGATTGCCGCGGAAGCGTTGATGAAGACAAATCCTGCCGAAGCGCTGACTTACATTAACGATCTGCGCAAAAAACGTGCGATTCCGGGCAAAGAAGCGAGTATGACGGTCGCAGCCAAAGACCTGAACATTGATTTCATCCTCGACGAACGCGCCCGCGAGCTGGCAGGCGAACTGCTCCGCTGGTACGACTTGAAACGGACCGGAAAACTGGTAAGCTACGTGCAGAAATACAACATGGACGCCAAAGCGAACATTAAAGAAACCCATAATCTCCGCCCGATTCCGCAAGTGCAATTGGATGCGATTACGAATAAAGACGAGTTCAAACAGAATCCAGGTTATAACTGATTGTTTTTTAAACATTAAATTATCGGAGAGGGACGCCTTATGAGCAGCCGCCAGACGGTAGCCGCCCACAAGGAATCCCTCTCCGATTTACGTAAGCCGCTCCGCATCCAGCCGGAATCGTACAACCACTGGGTGTAATTGCTAACTTTGGTCCCGAGCGTAGAACACGGTCAAAGTTGGCGTAAGTAAATTAGTCATTTTTGAATGCATAAAAATCTTCACAAGGCAGGCATAATCGTTGCGGCTTCAATCCCTGTTTTTATTTTGCCTGCCCGCCTGTCAGAAGGACAGTGGAATGACCCGGTAAACCTGATCGGCTCGGAAATTGTCATCTTCTTTATGAGCCTCGCTTGCTGGTATTGCATCAATTATATCCAACAAAAACAAGGGCGCTGGGCAGGGTTAGTTCTTTCATTGCTATGCTGCTGTGTGCTTTCGAATGTGTTTTATTTCACATTCAACCCCATTTTCAAAGATTTTCCATTCAGGACAGCCCCAAACCCATTAGGGATCAAGATCCTCATGCTTTGCAGCCGTGGCATTCTTATGAGCGTTATCCTGATCCCGGCAGCCTATTTTCTTAAACGAGACGCCGAAACGCGCTTTCAGCGGAAGGAAATTGAGCGGCTCGCTATTGAAAAAGTCAAAATTGAAAACCGGCTTCTCGAGCAGGCCGTTATGGAACGCACCCAGGCTCTTCAGCAAGCATTGATCTCGTTGGAAAAATCGCAGGAAGTTCTTGAACATCAGTTATATATCCAATCGCGCCTGGTCGCCTCCATTACCCATGACATTCGCGGGCCATTTGGCTTTCTGATAGTTGTTTCCAGAGAAATTTCCCGGTTGGCGGACGCGAAAGATTACGCGCCTATACATGAATATAGCACCGAACTGCACAAATCACTGGAAACGATGATGGGTTTTGTGGAAAACCTGCTGGACTTTACCAAGCTTCCCGTTCATCAGAAGCTGGCTATAACCGAACAGGTAAATCTTGCACAGCTTGTAAAGGATAAGGCGGATTTGTTTGACGGAATTATAAGGACACATGGCAATGAGCTTGAAATAGATGTTGACCCATCCATTCACGTTTCCAGTAACCCGAATCTTTTGGGGATTGTCTTGCATAATTTGATTGACAATGCAAACAAGCACACGCTAAACGGGAAAATAACAATTGCAGCTTCGGTAAAAGGGGACGAAGCCCTGGTCATGCTTCAAAACACCGGTAATACTGTCCCCGATAACATTATGCAATGGCTGAATTCTAATGCAGGTTCAGATGGTGCATACCCGCCGCTGGGTATGGCCGAAAGACTGGGAATCGGACTGATTCTTGTGAAGGAAATTACGTCGCTTCTGAAAATCAGACTGTTGATGGAATCCGTGGAGCAGGTAACAACGGTTACCCTTACATTCTCCCAGGATAACGCATAGTGCGCCTATTGCCTCATCTGTGACCAGGAAAACTTGTAAGAATAAGAAAATTCAATTTCCAAAAATCCTCAAATCCGTAATTTCACCCCGGTGAGTTTCCAAAAACTCGCAGAAGGACTTGATTTGCATCATTTGAGCGGAAAAATCCATTGAATGGTCATATTCTTCCTGATAAACATCTTTAAAATCCGTAATTACATATTTCAGGCTGCGGATTCCTTTGCCGCGTAATGCAGGAAGATAAAAATTCTGATGGCTTGCCGCATAACATCCTTGCTGATAGTTACTAGTTGTTTTAATGTCGACAGCAACCATCTTGCCAAGCACATCCACATAGCCATAAAGCAGCACATCCTCAACCTGATATTCGCAATACACCTGCGTTTTCAGCATCGGCCGAGGCAGGAGTGCGCGTACGCGCGAAAGGATTTCCGGGTCAAATTCCTCTTCGTCAATGCCTTTGATCACCGCTTCCTCGAATGAAACACCTTTCCGCTGCGCTTCCGTTTGCGGGACTGGCAGGCGGTTCACACTATTAAGAAGCTCCGTTTCAGTGATATAGCCTTTTTCGAATCGGTCGAAACGGTTAAGTAATGTTGGATAAAGTTTGTATTTGACGGCGTTTGAGAACATTATGGACTTCTGCTAGTGGGATAATTTAAAACGATAGGCCAATGTTACGGCAATAAAACTGAATTTGTCATTGGGTGTATCACTATATGATTCACTTTCTTCCGCATTGATTAGCCGCATGCCGGAAGTTGCATCGAGCTTATCTGTCCTCACAAAATAAAAACGATAATCGATGCCGATCTTCCAATGTTGAAACAATTTGTAATCGAGGGAAGTGCCTAATGGCAGCATCCCTTCACGTGTTTTTTTAATGTTACGAAGGCTTTTGGGCCTTCCCCATCTCAGGAAATTCGGATTGCGAGCGCTTAGTTTGCTATTGGTAAAACGGAGCAATTGATTGTTCTCCAGATCAAAAGCATTGGCATTAAAATGAATAAGACCTAACCCTCCATAAACGCTGAAATCAGCATTACCCGGCTCAAAATGGCTGAATTGTTCCGTCAAATTCCATTTTACAAACACTTCCACGCTATTAAAAGCATTGACAAACCAGGAATTAAAAAAATCGGTATTCTGACCGCCCAGCTTGCCTGAATGGTAATCAAGATGCAGGGAAAGCTGTTTGTTATAAGCCCTGCCAATACCAAATCCCAAAATGCTGCGCATATCCTGCTCATTCATTTCCCCAAAAAACTGTGTTAATCCGGCATTACAACTTAGTGTAAAGGGTTGATAATCATTCCTGTCATAAGTTTTTTTCTGGCTGATGCCATTGGACGAAGCCAAGCGCCGCGTTTGCGCTTCTGCCGCCAATGTGGCCGTTACCAGCAGGGCAGCGAGTAAATATTGATGCATGATTGACAACCGATTAACCATTAGTCCTGAGTTGATTCTCCGTTTAGACGCAGGTTTTTGGTTTCGGTCACTATGGCATTTGAATAACCTCATTCAGGCAGTCAGAATAACAACATTTATCTGTTAGTTTTGTTTAATTGTTATATCAACAGCAGAGCGAAATGAGTGTAGTACCATATAAGGACAAAGAGGGCAGCAAGAGGGAGCAAGTGGCCGAAATGTTTGACAATATTTCACCAAAATACGATCTGCTGAACCATCTGCTTAGCGCGGGAGTGGACATTTATTGGCGTAAAAGGGCCATTAAGCTGCTCAAAAAACAGGCGCCGAAAGTGATTTTGGACATTGCAACGGGCACCGGTGATTTCGCCATAGAAGCATTGGCATTAAAGCCCGAAAAGATCATAGGCGTTGATATTTCGGAAGGAATGCTGGCTGTTGGCCGGGAAAAAATCGCCAAACTCGGTAAGCAGGACATCATTACATTACAAAGCGGCGATTCCGAAAACTTGTCTTTCGAGAGCAATTATTTCGATGCAATCATCGTTTCGTTTGGAGTACGCAATTTCCAGAATTTGCTGGTCGGACTGAGCGAGATGAACCGCGTGATGAAGCCAAACGGAACTTGTGTGGTGGTTGAATTTTCCAAGCCGCGCGCCTTTCCTTTCAAGCAGTTTTATAATTTTTATTTCAAATATATATTGCCGTTGATCGGTAAAAGCGTTTCCAAAGACAGTTCGGCGTATACATATCTTCCCGAGTCTGTTCAGGCGTTTCCAGATGGGGAAGCTTTTCTTGAAATCTATAAAAAAGCAGGTTTTATCAATACCAAATGCATTACACTTACCTTCGGGATTTGTTCGATTTACATAGGGCAAAAATAATATTAGGCATTCTTTTGCTGCTGATGGCGGCTCAGGAAGTGAAATCACAGGGAATAGGGTATAGGCGCCGTCATTTGGAATTTTACGATGACAAGCCTATCCATTATGGTATCCTTTTCGGCGTGCCATTCACCCGCTTCAATATCAAGCACAGCAACGATTTTGTCTCCAAAGACTCCGCATTCGTAATCCAGTCCCCAACCAACGCGGCATTCCGCATGGGCTTTATCGTCAACGCATTTCTAACGGACCATTTCGACATCCGCACCACGCCTTCCGTCTCCCTGTACGACCGGAATGTCAAGTACAGCTACCCTAATGGCGTCGAAAAGACTGAAAAGCGTGAATCGACCTGGATTGAGATTCCTTTGTTGTTGAAATACAAATCCTTACGCAGGGTAAATTCCAGAATGTATATGCTTGCCGGTTTTACTTTGGGTTTGGAAACCAATGTAAAACGAAACCGGGGCGGCGGCCAGCTGGACACAAAATCGAGTGATTTCTCGCTTGACTACGGCATTGGCTACGAGCAGTTTTTCGAATTTTTCAAATTCGCGCCAGAACTGCGCTTTTCTCATGGGTTAACCAATGTTTTCAACCCTTCTAAAAATTCCTTAGGGACCGGGATCAATAAATTGTCCACGCACACGGTTACATTGTATTTAAATTTTGAATAAAATGTGCCTTGATCTTCAATGAATTGCAATTTTTTTAAATTTTTTTTATCAAAAAAGTTGCAGAGAAGATTTTCGTCCTACATATTTGCACTCCCAAACGACGGGGAAAAAGGGAGTTTAGCTCAGTTGGTTCAGAGCATCTGCCTTACAAGCAGAGGGTCGGGGGTTCGAATCCCTCAACTCCCACGATTAAAAGAGCATCGAGAAATCGGTGCTCTTTTCTCATTTATAACTGCCCGTGCGGCGTCCGCTTGCAAGCAGAGGGTCGGGGACGGTCCGCCGCGCGGTTCGAATCCCTCAACTCCCACTGATTAAAAGAGCATCGAGAAATCGGTGCTCTTTTTTCGTTTACAACTGCCCGTGCGGCGTCCGCTTGCAAGCAGAGGGTCGGGGACGGTCCGCCGCGCGGTTCGAATCCCTCAACTCCCACGATTAAAAGAGCATCGAGAAATCGGTGCTCTTTTTTGTTATAAGCATCTGTCCGCGCTGCGTCTGCTGCAAGCAACGGATCAGGGACCGTTCAGTTCTTTACAAAAAGTTTGCTTGTCACACCTGCTCTCACAACATACAAACCTGGCTGCAACGAACTGATGTCAACCGGTAAATGATTACTGGATACAGGGACGGTTATTACAGTAATGCCGATCATATTTACGATTTCCAGCTTTGTCAGCGTTTTTGAAGATTTGATATTTACTCGGTCATGGGAGGGATTTGGATAAATGCTGAAATCTTCATCCCCGACGGATTCTACCACGGCCATTTTACTGTAAGCAAATTTCCTGTCATGATCGAGTTGCCTGAGGCGATAGTAATTAATTCCTGAGATGGGGGCAGGGTCAGTAAATCGATAGTGTTTTTCGGCAGCTGAATCAGACGAAGCTAAAACCTCACCGATCTTTTCAAATTTTTTGCCGTCTCTGCTTCTTTCAATGTCGAAACGCTCATTATTTGTTTCCATTGACGTCGTCCATAACAACTGAACCTGGCTATGCTCAGCAAAGGCGTCAAATGCAATTAGTGTCACTGGCAAAAGAATCTGATTGTTTGTTAAGGTGCCGTATATCTGGCGTGGTTCAATTCTCCGGTCTAACCAAAAGACAAGAGCTTCATAATTTCCATTGCTAACCATTCTGATTCTAGCTTGATTGTTATCTGCACTGCAGATTGTGGCACCCTTAATGTGCCACTAATGAACACCCAAGCCTGTAACTCGTTGTCCACGGATATCGGATGTAGCATCTGTCCATGCAATAATAGCCCCGTCCGTTCCGTCAGTTACAAGTTGATAGTCATATACCCTGGTATTTCTATTTATAACAGGTAATCCTATCGTTGGCCATAGCAATTGACCAGCAGCGTTTACTCGCTGGCCGTGGATAGCATTGGGTTGCAAAATTGGCCCGTGTGCCCAAATAACTATTGCACCTCCACTATTATCAGTCACCATCTCTGGAAACGCGCGGCCGAGTATACTTTCACATACATAAATGGCTCTGCCAGGCCACATTGATAAACCAGTTGAATTAATGCGCTGGGCGAGGATTTGGTGACTATCTCCAAGGTGCTCATACCAAGAAACAATCGCTCCGCCTTCACCGTCAGCTATAATTTCCGGCTTTATAAAAGGGTCAGCGTAGCCAAGCGTGATAACCTGGAGCCCGCCATTTGACCATTGCTGAGCGCCCGTTTTGCTAAGGTGCTGGGCTTTATAATAGCGGTCGTAGGGCGATGTAGTTTGATGCCAAAATACCATTAACCCCTCATTCCCATCGGCGACCAATTGCGGACGGATATTGGGATTTACATTGTCTTTACTAACAGGCATACCATTAGCTGTCCATTCAGCCTTGCCGGAATGATTGATGTGTTGGGCGTAAATATTTGGGTTAATGTCCCGCTTATCCTCCCATACAATAAATACGCCGCCAGAACCATCTTCCATTACATCTATGCTGTGTTGTAGTCCTAACGCATCACATATGGTTTCCCCATTGAAAGTCCATTGAACCTCACCATTAGCATTTATTCTTTGGGCGTAAATATCCGCATCGAATTCATAAGGAGCTTGATTTCGTGCGTCTGCCCAAACGATAATAACACCACCATCTCCATCCGCAACAAGCTTGAAATCCATCAAATATTCGTCGCTTTCCGTCGCAGTGGCTATTGGCACACCTTCGCCTGGCCATTTCTTAAATCCTTCCGAATCAATGTGTTGAGCATATAAATGAAGAGCTCCCGAACGTAAATCTTTCCATGCTATAAATGTTCCACCTGCATTGTCAGTAGCAAGCTCGTGATCATCTTGGAAGGCTTCAGAATCGCAAATCCTCGTGTTAATTGACGGGTTGTCATTCCATTGCGCGAAGGCATAACACGGAAATACAAGGAGAGAAAATAGAGTGAATAAATGTTTCATATCAAATTAATAGCTTGATTAGCAAAACTATGACACTTAATGCTTCACAAAAACCTGACTCAAAGCACCTCCCTTGATGATATACATTCCAGGTGATAAATCCTTAACATTAATGTGTGTTCTGGGCTTAACTACGCGCTTGTCAAGAACAGTTCGACCAAGCATATCTATAACTTGTAGACGCTCACTAACGTGCTCTGTTTCAACGAAAAGATCACCTATTGTAGGATTGGGATAGACGGATATATGGGAAGTCTTGGGAAGGTTGACATGAACCATCTTGCTGTAAGCAAATTTTCCGTCGTGATCGAGTTGTTTGAGGCGGTAATAGCTAGTGCCCGGGAGTGGGGCGCGGTCGGTATATTGATAGTTTTGAGTCGTGTCGGATCCGCTGCTATAAGGATTTACGAACGCAATCTTATCAAAATGCTTAGCATCGGCGCTGCGTTGAATTTCAAAACCCTTATTAACGGTTTCCTGACTGGTTGTCCATGTTAAAACTGCATTGTCATTTTCAGCACGAGCCTCGAATGTGACCAGCGTAACGGGGAGCACACCGTCCTTGCCAAGGCGAGATGCAAATATGCTGTCGTAGTCACCAAGCCAGACGATCACAAAGGCTCCATTATCATCAGTGGTGATTGCAACACCGCCCTGATCACTCTCGCCAATGGCAACCGGAATGCCGTTACTTTCCCATAGTAAAGTTCCGGAGCCATTCACGCGCTGGGCATACACGTCTCTGTGGTTATCTGTAACCCCGGCATTCCTGGCGTCAGTCCAACATATAACAGCACCACCCTCGCCGTCAGGCGTTATTTGTGGATTAACCTGATTAAAAGATTGCGGATAAACTGGTATGCCGTCGGCTGGCCATTGAGCCTGGCCGCTGGCATTTATCCGTTGCGCGTAAATGTTAGGAGGGCCATTTCTCGGATCTTCCCAAGCGATGATTGCCCCTCCTTGCGCATCACTGACAATATTAGCACGAGTCTGATCTCCATTTGCAGTACAAATGGGAAGTCCTCCAAAAGTCCATTGCGGTTGTCCATTCGAATTGATTTTTTGCGCATATAGGTTTCCGGAAGAATTACGCACGTCATACCAAACAGTTATTATTCCGCCATTGCCATCAGTTATAGATTCCAGTTGTCTTGCATTACCGTCAGTGAAATTGCCTAAAATAGTTCCTTCGGCCGCCCAGAGGGCGTTACCATTGTTATCTAATCGTTGGGCACGTATTTCACTTATTCCATCCTGCTGATATTCCCATGTTACAATTGCACCATTGTTTCCGTCGCTCACAATGTTTAGTAAAATTTTGTGATACTCGTCGTTGTTCGTTACCCTTGCACCATTGCTTTGCCACTGACTTACACCGCTTTCATTGATCCGTTGCATATAAACTTCACTAACTTCACCGAAAGCTCTTTCGCCACTCCATGCAATGATCGATCCACCGCTCCCATCACTTATGATCTTTACTTTATTAGCATAAGCGCATGGGTTACAAATATTTTGGCCATCGTTTTGCCACTGCATTTCACCGTTATCGTTAATCTTCTGGACATAGACATGTAATCCATCTCGGTTATCTGACCATGCGATGATAGCATTTCCATTTCCATCACTTGTCGATCCCATTTCCATAATGCTGGCGATCATTTCACCGTTACCCTGCATCGGGCGGACTATATGTCCTTCATTTTCATCCCACTTTGGCGAACCAGCTGTGGTAATGCGTTGTGCATAGATATTCGGGCCGAATGTCCGCCAATCTTCCCAGACAAGGAATGTTCCACCAGTATTATCTGTGTGAAGGGTAAAGTCCTCTATCGCGTTTGTCCCCTGGCGGATTAAATTTCCTTGTGTCGGATCTGTACTCCATTGTGCAAATCCAGTCAAACTGGCTAAAATAAGTCCGAGTATTTGTAATGTTATTTTCATAGTGCGAAAAGTGTTTATTTAAAAATGATCTAATATCACTTGCTATCAGATAGTTAAGGCATAAGTCAATGCTTTTTTACTTATGTCCTAAACGTCAACAATTTACGGGAGTTTGAAAAGATGCCTTTAACGAACGAAATTGGATATACGTGATCAGGGTTTTTCAATATTATTACCTATTTCTTCACAACCAACCGGCTCGTCTCAGTTCCATCTTTCAATCGGATGCGGATGATATAATTTCCCGGTGGAAGTTTCTCAACATTAATCTGCGTTGCTGCACCACTCTTTTCAAACACTTTCAGTCCGGAAATATCGAAAATGGCGATGTTTGCAGCATTGGCACCGTCTGCCAAATGTATTAATCCATCATTGCCGATCGGATTTGGAAATATGGAGGGTTCCATACCGTCGAATCTCAGCGTTTTGATCTTGCTGTAAGCGAATGTGCCATCCGTATCAATCATTTTCAAGCGATAGTAGCCCACTTTAAGATCAATATCCCGATCATAAAATTCATACGCTTCCTTCGCTACACCCACACTTCGCGCCGTCACCTGACCAATTTCGATCCAGTCTTTAACGGACGAACTTCGCTCTATGATGAATTTATCGCTGTTGATTTCTGCTGCTGTCGTCCATGTCAGTAATGCACTCATGCCTTCGGCCGCAGCTTCAAACGAAACCAACCGTACAGGAAGAGGATTGCCAGGATCTTCTTCTGCGAAAAGTGCTGCAAATTCATCAAACATGCCACTGGCTTTGAGCTTGCTGCTTGGAATGAATGTACCGTTTTGCAGTGACGCGTATAAAACCTTGGACGCTTGGTGATAATGTGCAAAGACGGCAAGTGAATCCACAGCCGTGGTCAGTAAGAAATCACCTTCCCAAACATCAGAAGCATCTGCAAACACCAATTGGTCTTCATCCGGCTTCGCAGGAACATTATCGCAATCATAAACCCAGATCGTTGCTGTTGATGTCGCGCTCAAATCTCTGCGGTTTGGATAAGTACGAACACAGGTAACTTCATAATGGTCCGCTTTTTCAGCCTGAAATTTAATCTGGTCGCCCGTGGTTGTAAAATATTGATTGGATGGCAAAACCGTCCAGTTATGCACATACTGCCCATTGGAAGCATTCTTCAAAGAGACCGTAATGTTTGCTGTGTTGTCCTCGGTCGTACGCTTCTTGCCAAATGGATAGCATGTGTTGAAAGGGACGATAACAGGAATTGGCGGAACGGGAAGCGCCGGGCAGGCTGCATTGCCGGATAGCAGGCCTTCGGCAAGACCAATGTCATTCCAATCAACGAATCGTGAGTCAACATGAGGCGTATTATTAGTATTGCCATAAATCGCAGCAAATGGCATTTGTGTGGGGTCAATAGATTCAAGATTTAGCATCTCTCGTTCAACCTGAGTCGCCCTCGGTCCTTGATAATCAATAGAGCTAAATGTTGGAACAAAGCAAAATACAAAATGGGTTTTCTTTCCAATTAACTTATTGGGAACGCCGGATTGTGTGCGTCCACCAGGAAGAAAATCATCGTTTAAAGCACTTAGGTAAGTCCTGTTAACAGCTTTTCTATTCCATAGATGTCCCCACGAAGCGAATTTGAACACACTGCTAGCTTTATTGATATCATTAGTATGAATGTCGATATTGGTGTTTTGCAGGCCTAATGGTGTCCAACTTAGTAGTAATCTGCTGCCATAATTATAGTTATTAAACAATGTACGGTCGCCCGCATCCATACTGCCATGGATTACGGCAATATTGCGGCAACTCTGGGGATAACCGCCATTTCCGAGTGCGGTGAGTTGCGTGCGGAAACTATCAAAGTCGGCGTGCTTCATGCCCGTATTTGGATGCGCTGCCTGATGTATCAATAGTTGCTTTGCAGCGGGTGTCCCCAATGCTTTGTAATAATTTCGCCAGCGCTTGGCAAAAAATTTGAGAATGAAGTTGGTAAGCATGGTTGGGTGCGCCTCATATGCCAGCTGCGTCAGCCCAACTGGCACATTCGCACCCTGATGCGGCGTATCGTAACAAAGCATCAGCTTTACGTGGTGTGCTTGTCCTGCATTTTCCATTTCCCGCAATGCCCACCTGGCAACCAACCCGCTCATGCTTTCACCGATAATGATGGATTCTGAATTGCCGGTCTTTTGCGCGTTTACAAGTTCGATGACCGCTTTTAAGACCTGTGCATTATCCTGAATAGCAGCTCGTCCGTCGTTGTAATCGAGCAGTACCAGATCGTAACCTTCAATCAAAAACTGGTTGAGCGGATCTTTATAATTTGTTTCAATGGCATCGAGATTTACATCCTGCCCCATGTCAAAACCTTCTGCAATAATGATGGGCTTGTCAAATATTTGATCGCATCCTTTAATAATGCGAATGGTGCCTCCTGCCAATGCTGTTCTGGCAGATGAATCCGAAGCGACAGATTGAAACGGCTTTGCAGTCACTTCCATTTCCATGTAAGGTTTTAGGCGTTCCATTTGCCTTACATTCACTTTCGTTTCAAAAAGATAATTAGTATTACCAATGGCAAAACGAATTCTTACTCTATGCTCGCCGATCGAATTAAAACGATGGGGAATTAACTTCTTTGTTACCGGATAATCGGTAAAGCCTCGCCCGTCAATGAAATCAATCTCCACAGAATCGATTTTGTCAGCATGGTTATCAATGTTTAGAGCTTCGTCCAGTAGAAAAGAAACATCGGACTGGTACAAATCTTCTTGCATTACTGCTGCAGATACGATTCTTACCTTTTCATATTTTGCAAAATCTACCGATTTTCCGGCTTTTTTAAGTGCTTCGTTTTTATTAAGCGCACCATCAGATAGATAAATGCCTTCGAGATTGATAAATGCAATCGGGATGATATTGCTTTTTGTAAGTTTTGCGGCATCCGTTTCAACAAGTTTTGCAAGTTCCGGAAGCCGATCCTGAGCGGGCCTCAGGTCTGTATCGACCAGTCTCTCATATAAATTCTGCCATTCCTCCGAAGACACCGGCTCAGGAGTTTTTCCTTGTTGTCTGTTTAAATTTTTGAAGTAATTAATTTCATTTTGATTAGTTAGGCCAGCATTAAGAAATAGCATTTGCCCAAGGCCGGAGAGGTCGAGACTGTTGATTTTTTGTTGCCGTAGCTGCTCGTAATCCTGAGCAAAAGTGATAGAAAAGACAAAAAGAAGGGCTGGAAGAAGACAATAGCGTCCTCTCCTTGCAGCAGCTGCAAAGTGATACATTTTAGTGTATGTTTAAGTGAGTGATTTGGTTATTTAGCGATTAACTGAAAGTCATACCTTGTTTTCCCGCCAATATCAAGGTTGCAGCAGTTCAGTGTTCTTATCTCATTTTTAAAGACCAAGTAGTCTTTAAAGTGTTTTCCAAATTTTGGATTTTTATTCAGTGAAAATGGGATTACCACATTTACCGAATGAGCTTGTCGGGGCACGTCAGCGACTAATTCGTAATGCCCGGTCTCATCTGTAAAAGCTTCATCAAAAATCTCGTACTTCACATGTTTAGACCCTTGGGCAGTCACCAAAATACTATCCACCGGCTCTCCATTCTGATCCGTAATCGTCCCATAAACCGTCGTCGTGCGGTCTTGTTTGAGAAAGCAGCTTTGGAGGTGAGTAATGGCTATCAAATGCATGAAAATGTATAGTACGCGTTTAGATAAGATTGATAAATCTCGCTGTATGTGTTTCATAGCGTGTTATTTAGGAATTAATTGAAAATCGTATTTAGTTTTTTCGCCTATTGATGCTGTGCAGCAGTTATTTGTTCTAACATCATTCTTTGTAGTGTGTTTTCCCTTATAATTATTCTGATACTTGGGATTTTTAGTTGGGTAAAACGGTATGACCAGAGCAAGAGTGCCAAATTTCTTGGGTACATCCATAACCATTTCGAAATAGCCATTCCGGTCGGAATATGTATGATTTAATGTTTCAAAAGTAAGGTAACGTGTGCCTTGCGCAATCACCATAATACTATCAACCGGCTTCCCATTCTGATCCGTAATCGTCCCGTAAACCGTGGTTGTGCGGTCTTGTTTGAGGAAGCAGCTGCTTAATGAGCATGTTACTAGCAGCAGCAAGACTGGTATAAGAGAAGATTTGAAATGAGATAAAAAGTAGTGTTGTTTCATACGCAATTCCGTTTCATGGTGAATGCCATCATTTAGCATTTAATAGAACGGAAGGTAGAAATAATTGCATCGCTTGGAATAAGCGATGATTCTCCGGTTAGGATCAGTAAATTAACGGTAACTAGTTGTAACCGTTGTTAACTCAAATGTGTTGAGGTAAGCATTTCAAAGCCACCTTTAACAAACGAATATACATATACGTGATCGCAATCTTTTATTGTTAATTTTGTTAAAGGTGGCTCCTGGATTTTACAGATCAACCTGGCGCTTGGATGCCGCGGATTCTAGGCCAGCTTCCAGAACCTGGATGATCTTTAAGCCGTCTGAAAAATCAGGCTTGATCGCCGTATCGTTTTCAATGGCTGCTACAAAATCCACGACAGCGTGCACAAATGAATGTTCATATCCTATAATGTGCCCGGCTGGCCACCAGTTTCCGGCATAAGGATGCGCTGCCTCGGTTGCCAGAATGGTCCGGAAACCTTGCTGCCCGCTTTCATCTTCCCGCGAAAAATATTGCAGCTCGTTCATCCTTTCCAGATCGAAACAGAGACTGCCCTTGCTTCCGTAGATCTCGAAAGTCAGCCTGTTTTTCCGGCCTGCGGCAAAACGCGTGGCTTCAAATGAGCCTATTGCACCGTTTTTAAACATCACCATCATCAATGCAGCGTCTTCCACGGTTACTTCACCCATTTCGGTGCCGACTTCGCCTGCCGTTAAGTTTCCGGTTGTTCCGCCACCTTCCACAATCGGGCGACTTTTAATGAAATTCGTGGTTAATGAGGAAACGCTTGCAATGTCGCCCACAAGATAATGTGCGAGGTCAACAGCATGTGAATTCAAGTCCCATTGTGGGCCGGCCTGTGCATATTCTTTTTGTAACTGCCAGGTTAATGGGAAGTTGGGGTCGATGATCCAGTCTTGCTGATAGGCACAGCGCCAATGGAAAATGCGGCCGATTTTGCCATCTTCAATCATCTTTTTGGCAAAAGAAACCGCCGGTGTTCTTCTGTAATTATGGTTGAGATAATGCCTGACATTGTTATCCTCACAGGCTTTCAGCATTTCCTCTGCTTGCTTGCTGTTCATGGAAAGCGGTTTTTCACAAAATATATGCTTGCCTTCCTTAGCAGCAGCGAGAGCGACCTCGTAATGCAGTTGCTGAGGCAGTGCAACGTCGATAATGTCAATATCTGGTCTGGAAACGAGCTTTTTCCAGTCGGTTTCTGTTTCTTCCCAGCCCCATTTTTCGGCAAATTCTTTCAGTGAACCTTCATGTCTGCCACATGCTGCTTTCAACACGGGCGTTGCGGGCATGTCAAAAAATTGCGGTGCTTTCTTCCAGGCGTTGCTGTGCGCGCGGCCCATAAACTTATAACCTACGATTCCAATATTCAGTTTTTTCATGCTTTAATTAAGCTGGATTTGCTTTTTTTACTTGAATTGTAATTATCAAAAATATTAAAATTTTGTTATTGCATTTAACATTGTAATTTCCGGCACTCAATAACACACTATATTTCATGAAGCAGCTTACGCAAAACCTGCGAACGGGGGAAACTTCGTTGCAGGAAGTCCCACCTCCGATTGTCCAGCCGGGTTATGTGCTGATCCAGACGCACAAAAGCCTGATCTCAGCAGGAACCGAGCGCGCATTGATCCGTTTCTCAAAAGCAAATCCATTTCAAAAGGCAAAATTACAGCCTGACAAATTCCTGCTTGCCATCCAGAAAATAAGATCCGATGGCTTGATCTCTGCAATCAAAAGCATATCTAACAGGCTCGCTCAGCCCATTCCATTAGGTTACTGCAATGTGGGACACGTTTTAGAAATAGGCGAAGGCGTGCAGGACATTCAAGTCGGAGACCGGATTGTGAGCAACGGGCCGCATGCAGAAATGGTTTGCATTCCAAGAAATCTACTGGCAAAAATTCCTGCGAATGTTGCTGATGATCAGGCAGTTTTTACTGTAATGACGTCCATTGGACTGAATGCGGTCCGGCTCGTGTCTCCTTCCCTGGGAGAGACTGTTGTTGTGATCGGGATGGGACTTATTGGCTTGCTGACTGCCGAAATGCTGAAAATCAGCGGATGTAATGTAATTGGCATTGAGACGAACGAGGAAAGGCTCAAAGTGTCCGTTTCGAGAGGTTTTGCAGCTATTAACCCAAATTCACTAAGCCCTGAACATTGCATCAAAAGCCTCACAAACGGCTTTGGTGCCGACGCCGTCATCATTGCCACTGCTTCTCAATCTGATCATATTTTATCGCAAGCAGCACGGCTTACGCGAAAACGAGGTAAAATTGTATTGATCGGAACGGCTGATCTTCGGATCAACCGCTCGGATTTTTATGAAAAAGAATTGACATTCCAGGTTTCTTGCTCCTACGGGCCGGGTCGCTATGATGCGGAGTATGAGCAAAATGGTAATGAATATCCGCACGGTTATGTCCGTTGGACAGAGAACCGCAACTTTCAGGCAGTGCTTCATTTGATGTCGAACGGCTCGTTCAATCCTTCCTATTTGATTGGTGGAAATTTCCCGCTAAACAATTTTAAGGCTGCCTATGCAAATCTAGATGCTCAAAAAAGCATCGCGGTGATCCTGGATTATCCTGAAACATGCTCGTCAAAAAGATCAATTCAGTTATTCAGGCAAAGTTTTTCGGGAAATGATGGGGTAATCGGCATCATAGGGGCCGGGCATTACACCTCGGCAACGTTGCTTCCGCTATTGAAAAATGCGTCGATCAAGCACATTGTCAGCGCAAACGGATTATCGGCGGCCAATCTGGCCCGTAAATACAACATTGCATTTTGCGGAACGGATTATCAGGATGTGCTCGGTGATCCGGAAGTTGATCTGGTGATGATTACAACGCGGCATAACCTGCATGCGCAAATGGCTTGTGATGCTGTAAAGGCCGGAAAGCATGTTTTTGTCGAAAAGCCTCTGGCTATTTGCCAAGACGAACTAAGTGCGTTTACCAACGTTTTTCAACACGAAAACCCAGCGAATGTATCGGTTACAGTCGGGTTTAACCGACGCTTCTCACCACATGTACAGCAGATGAAAAGCTTGCTGGGAGATGCTGTGATGAATATTGTTATCAATGTTAATGCGGGTTTTGTCCCGCAAAATGCATGGATACATGATCGACAAACCGGGGGTGGCCGGATCCTGGGAGAAGCTTGCCATTTTATTGATTTGATTGCATTTCTGGCGGGAAGCAGAATTGAGTCGGTTTGCACGAATGCGATGATGCCAAACCCGGCTGCAACGACTGATAATGCTTCGATTTTGCTCAAATGCGAAAATGGCTCAACAGGGGTCGTCAATTATTTTTCAAACGGGCATTCCCATTATCCCAAAGAACGCATTGAGGTCCATGCATCCGGACGCACCTTGATCCTGGATAATTTCAAAACCTTGCATGGTTACGGTTTCAAGCACTTTTCCAGGTTGAAAACCAGCCAGAACAAGGGGCATAGGGAGGCATTCAAAACGCTGCTGGACTTTATCAGAAATGGAGGAAACGCACCGATTCCGTTTGAAGATATCATAAATACAACGGAAGCCACATTAGCAGCATTGGAAAGTCTGAAACTGAAAACCTGGATTAACATATGATCCAGATTTTCAAAAATATGGGCTTTCGATATGTTCTTTGCCGCATTTGGCACGAATTCCAGCGCGGCACAGGATTGCTAATGCTTCGCTTTCCGGTTCACAGAAGGCCTTTGCCGCATTTTTCAAAGGAAGATTGGCTCGATCAAAACATTCACTTTCCACTTGATCCCGCCAGAACAGATTTAATACAAAACACAGCGTCGTCCAGCTTGCAGGAAAGGGTTGAGCACATCCGGCGAAACCGCTTTCTTTTTTTCCACAACCGGTGGTACACAGTTCCCGATTGGCATACAAATCCTGAAAATGGATTTAAATACAATAAAAATACCCATTGGAGCGCAATTCCAACGCTTCCAAAAGAGGCAGGAGACATTAAATATGTCTGGGAAAAATCGCGTTTCTGCTTCCTTTTTGATCTTTTGCGCTATGATTATCATTTTCAAAAAGATCAATCTGAACTCGTCTTTGCATTGATTTTAGACTGGATCGATCAAAATCCTGTCAACCGTGGCCCGAACTGGATTTGCAGCCAGGAAATTTCATTACGCGTTTTCAACTGGACTGCTGCTTTACATTATTATAAAAATTCAGAAACACTTTCGGCCGAGATTTTCAAAAAGATTACGCAAAGCATTTACGACCAGATGAGGCATGTGGCAGACCACATTCATTTTTCAAGGAATGTGGTCAGAAATAATCACGCATTGACCGAGACGTTGGCCTTGTATGTGATAGGATACGCTTTTCCGCAGTTTCCGGAAAGCTTGAAATGGAAAATCAACGGTAAAAAATGGTTTGAAAAAGAAATCGCTTACCAGATTTACCCGGACGGGACATTTCTCCAATTCTCAATGAACTACCACCGCGTGGCCGTGCAATTGCTGACTTTGGCCATACAAGTGGCTGAGTCGGACGGGGAAAAATTCGATGATGTGATTTACGATCGTGCGCGAAAATCGCTTCGGTTTTTGCAGACCTGTCAGGATGATGTGAGCGGATGGCTTCCTAATTATGGCAATAACGATGGCGCATTGTTTTTCCCGCTCGCAGACACCCATTTTCGGGATTTTCGCCCGCAATTAACTGCGCTTAGCAAGGTTATAGGAGATGATCCTGATTTCAAACCTACGTCCATAACAGCTTTTGAAAACGGCGGATATTATATAGTCCGCGATCAAAACGCATTGACCTTCCTACGCTGCGGCACGTACACAAACCGGCCTTTTCAGGCCGATCACCTGCATTTGGACCTTTGGGCAAATGGTAAAAACATCATGCGCGACGCCGGTTCATTTTCTTACAACACAGAAGGTAAATGGACAAAATATTTCAATGGGAGCGCCTCGCACAATACGGTCATGCTGGGAGATTTTGATCAGATGAAAAAAGGCCCGCGTTTTATTTGGTTTGGCTGGATCAAGAAAACGTCAGGGTTTGTAACTGAACGGGTTAATGCATTCGAAATTGAGGCGGAATTTGAGGGCTTTTATCATTTGGGCAAAGGCATCAAACATCACCGCCGCGTTACAAAGTCAAAAAAATGGCATCAATGGATCATTGAAGACCGGATGGAAAATGCTCCAAGACACCTTCCTATGCATCAAATCTGGCATCCTTGCCCGGATTTCTTTGAACATTATGATATGATTTCCTCTGATAAAGAGGGATCTATCATTGAATTTGAGGAAACAGAAGGCTGGTATTCCGGCACTTACGGAAGTAAGGAGTTTTGTCGAAGATTGGTGTTTTCGACGTTTAGCGGATTCATCAGGACGGTGATTTCAGAAAAAGGACTTTATGAGACAAATGCACATTCTTTTGATCCACCAATATTTTCTTGAAGACAATGATGGCGGCGGGTCGCGGTGGAACGAGATGAGCCGGATTTGGGTCGAAGCGGGACATAGGGTGACAGTTCTGGCTGGAACAACGCATTATATGAAAGGCAATTTGTCCTCTCCGGGTCAGAAAAGTTTTGTAATGCAGACAAATCGAAATGGAGTGAAAGTTGTTCGCTGTTATGTTCCTACGTCTACTGGTAATGGCTTCATAGCAAGGCTTTTGGCGCAGTTTTCGTTTGTTTTTTCGGCAATTTGGGGTGGAGCTTTTTATTTAAAGGGAGAATATGATGTGGTGCTTTCTACGTCGCCGCCTTTGTTTGTGGGCATTGCTGGTTTGGTGATTTCCTGGATTAAAAAAGCTAAGTTCATTTTGGAAATCAGGGACTTATGGCCAGAGTCAGCCGTGGAGACGGGTGTTTTGCAAAGTAAGCCATTGATAAAGGCAGCATTTAGGCTTGAAAAGTTTCTGTATCACCATGCAGAAGCCGTTACTGGGGTGACGCCGGCATTCAAAACCATTCTGATACATCAAAAGAATGTTCAGCCCGAAAAAATCTGGCTCATTCCCAATGCGGCTGATTTTACCTTTTCAGATAATCTGGATACAGATTTTGACAGGGTTGCATTCCGAAAGTCGCTTGGGTTGGACCATTGTTTCATCATTATTTACGTTGGTGCGCACGGCATAGCCAATCATTTGATGCAACTCATCGACGCGGCTGAAATTTTGAAGGAGACTGCCACGCATTTTCTGCTCATTGGCGACGGTCCGGATAAAAAGAAGCTGGTGGCCCAGGCAAGGCACAAAAAACTGGGCAATGTTACATTTATCAATACAGTTTCAAAGTCGGACATTTTCAAATACATCCTCGCGGCCGACGCAGGCACTTCTGTTTTGAAACGAACCGAAATTTTTAAAACCATTTACAGCAACAAGACTTTCGATTATTTCGCCTGCCAAAAACCCGTTTTGCTTGCTATCGATGGGATATCGAGACAGCTGATTGAGGATGCGCAAGCGGGACTTTACATTGAACCCGAGAATCCGGGTGATTTTGCAAAAAAGGTTTTACTATATCTCGAAGATCCCGCTCTCGCGGAGCTTCACGGTCGCAATGGCTATGTGTATGCACGCCAATTTTTTGACCGTGCGCATTTGGCTCAGAAATACTTGCAATACATTGAAAATATGCAGGGAACGCAGTCTCAAACCGCGCCATAACAGGAACCGAAAGCGCTTTCAAAGGGTTTTTTAATAAAGAAATCAAATGAAAAACGTAGCAGATCTCTTTCCATTGGCCGTCACTGAAAATGCATATTCCTACGCAGATTATATGCGCTTAATGGAAAAAGTTGTCTTGGAAAAAAGGACAACCGGCGAAAAACAATCCGAAGATCTTAACCATTATACCAGGCTGAACCTGGCCCGGATGCAGCGCCTGAACAAGACAGTGGTGGTGACGGAAGAGTTGAAAGAAACCATTAACAACGTTACGATCCCGCAGACCTGGTATATTCTGACGGAAGCGTGGTGTGGTGATGCTTCACAAAATATCCCGCCCATTGTTGCGGCGACATTAACTAATCCGCTGATCACAGTCAAAATTTTATTGCGTGATGAAAATCCGACGATCATGGACGCTTATCTGACCAACGGCGGAAAATCGATTCCTAAATTGATTGCTGTAGACGAGGATTTTAATGAGCTTTTCACATGGGGACCGCGGCCGGAAGAAGGACAGGAAATGATGAGGGCTTATAAGGCCAATCCGGTAAAAAGTTATCAGGAATTTTCGGAAGAAATGCAGCGCTGGTATATCGCAGACAAGTCGCTGAGCTTGCAGCGGGAATTACGGGTGCTATTGGAAGGTGTTTGGTTGAAAAATGAGTTTTAAAAATCAGTTTAGTCTATATTTGCGATAGGCAGAATAAGCTTAGTAAAATTATACAAAGGGGTTTGTCGACGTATTTTAAAAACATATCGGAAGGAATCAGCACCACAGTGACCGGAATGCGGCTGACGCTGAGGCATTTGTGGAATGCACGGAAGCGCCGTAAAATGGTGGATATCCGTTCAGACGATTTTTTTGGAGGGCAGGAGGGGATGGTTACGATCCAGTATCCGCAGGAAACCATTCCGATCCCCGACAATGGCCGCTATCGTTTGCACAATGAAATCGACGATTGCATTGTCTGCGATAAATGTGTGAAAGTTTGCCCGGTCGATTGTATTGACATTGAGCCGATTAAGGCAATAGAGGAAATTGGAAAAGCATCTGATGGATCGTCGATCCGATTGTATGCCGCGAAGTTCGACATTGATATGGCGAAATGCTGTTACTGCGGACTCTGCACGACAGTTTGCCCGACGGAATGTCTTACCATGACCAAAACGTTCGATTACAGTGAGTTGGACGTTCGGGATATGGTTTACAATTATACCAATCTGACGCCCGAAGAAGCAGATGAGAAACGCCGCCTGCTTGAACAATTCCAGAAAGAAAAAGAAGCATTAAAAGCAGCTCCGAAACCGGCTGTGACGGCTGAAAAACCAGCGGCAAGTCCGGCAAGGCCTGTGTTTAAGCCGGGTATTAAGCCGAAAGTGCAGGATACTGAACCCGAGGCAAAAGAGGAAGCGCCGGTTGCAAAACCACCACGCCCGGCTTTCTTACCAAAGAAACCAGCGCCTGCTGCGGAAAAGACGGAGCCTGTTAATGTTGATCCGGTTAATGCAGAGCCGGTCAATGCAGAGCCGGTTAATGTTAATCCGGTTAATGCCGATCTGGTAATTAATGCCGATCCGGTAATTAAGGAAGAAACGTTCGAAGCGAAAGTTGAGGAGGCGCCAAAGCCGGCACCGAAACTGCCTTTCAGGCCATCCATGAAACCGAAGGTTGCCTCACAAGAAAAGGCCGATGTAGTTCCTGCGGATGTTGTTCCTAGTGAGGAAGTTAGCCCAGCGGAAGCTCCCAAACCAGCAGCACGGCCAGTTTTCAAGCCAACGATGAAACCGAAGTCTAAAGAATAGCATTGATCTACATGGAAATTGCAGCATTTTATGGGTTTTCACTTCTCGCAATCATTGCTGCGCTTTTCATATTATTTTCCAAAAGCCTCATTTATGGTGCATTTGCACTGTTCCTGGCTTTTTTAGGCGTTGCAGCATTATACATTCTGGCCGGCGCGGACTTTCTTGGCGTAACGCAGATCATGATTTACGTTGGCGGGATCCTGGTTTTATTGATCTTCGGGATCATGCTTACGCAGAAAAAGAAAAGCGACGATTCGCAGCATCATAATCGTGTTGAAATCCTGCTCAGTCGTGAAGTTTGGGGGTTTTTGCTCGGTGCAGGCGTTTTCGTGATGCTCGTGAAAATCATTTCGTCCGCAAATTTCAAGATGACTGGCGATCTGATCAGCAGCCGGTCCACCATTAAGACGATTGGCGTGGAACTCATGACCAGCCATCTGCTCCCGTTCGAAATCGCTGCTATTTTATTACTGGTTGCCTTGGTTGGCGCTGCCTATCTCGCTATGAACCGTAATCCTGCGCCATGACCTCCATTCCGTTACATCATTTTCTTATCGTTGCTGCTGCACTTTTTTGCATTGGTCTTGCCATTGCTGTCACAAAACGACATTTTATCGGCATATTGCTGGGGATCGAATTAATGCTGAATGCAGTGAATATCAATCTGGTAGCATTCAGTCAGTATGATCCGGAACGGTTGAGCGGGCAGCTTTTTTCGCTTTTTGTCATTGTGGTGGCTGCGGCCGAAGTGGCTATTGCGCTGGCGATAATCTTACGCGTTTATGGTCATTATCAAACGGTTGACCCGGACGAAGTGGATGAACTGAAGAAGTAAATTTGTATTGAAACATTTGTTGCATGCACTGGATTTTCCTCTTTTTAGCTTTCTTGATTGGCATCAGCAACGCGGTTCAGTCCGGCGTGAATGTGCAATTGCGTGAGTCATTCAACAATCCGATTTTAGCGGCATTGACATCCTTTTTCGTGGGTTTCGTAGTGCTGTTGATTGCATTCGCCTGTTTTAATCAAAACCCCATTCCCAGCATTTCAGATATTAAGCAGGTTTCCTGGACAAGGTTTATGGGAGGCGTTTTGGGCGCTTTTTATGTGCTTACTGTGATTTTTATAGTGAGAAATATTGGTCCCGCTAATATGATCTGCCTGGTTGTGGCCGGCCAGATGATCGCCGCCATTGCTATTGATCATTACGGTTTGCAAGGATTTGCCGTGCATCCGATCACATTACCGCGCATTGCCGGGGCTATTTTGTTAGTTGCTGGCGTTTACCTGATTCTGAAAAACTAAAAAAGCGATCCGTTTCCGAATCGCTTTGAGAAATGTTGTAAATCAGCTAGTTAAGGAACCCTTGTAAACACGAAAAGATCCATAAAAACCCATTTGTTATCCTCCATTTTCCCGCGCTGAATAACCAGCTGGTTCTGCGAGCGTCTTTCGTAAATAATCCGCACAGAAACGTCATCTTTCTCAAATAATGCCTGATTCTTCTTGGCTTCGATGAAATTGTAAGTGTCCGAAACGTTTTTTTCTTCCAATGCAATGAGCCCTGGCTTGAAATGTTTCACGCGTGCGATCGGGCCTTTCTCGCCTGGTTCGAATGCAAATACTTCATACAGAGCAGGTTTATCATCCTTGATCATGCGAATGTAACCCATAATGTTGTTTCCCTCGGGCGCTGTCCAGCCAGCTTCAATAGGGCCGCCGTTGTAAGTGCCTTTCCAATGTCCTTCCAGAAAACTGAGGTCATTAAGGCTGCCGGTGGTGGTTTGTGCGTTTGCAAAATTTGTAAGCACGCAAAGGGCAAAAAGTAGGGAACACGCTTTCAGCAATGTCATTTTAGTAGATTGCATCATTAG
This sequence comes from Dyadobacter sp. CY351, assembly GCF_021502625.1. Classification (NCBI taxonomy): domain Bacteria; kingdom Pseudomonadati; phylum Bacteroidota; class Cytophagia; order Cytophagales; family Spirosomataceae; genus Dyadobacter; species Dyadobacter sp. CY351. Next base: position 131,056 of record NZ_JAKFFU010000012.1, read on the forward strand.
GATTTAGGTTTAAATAAATTTCGGATCAGACATTCTCCGGAGGTTCCAATTTCTATAAAAATAGCTGAAATACAAAAAAAGAGCCGTTGCAAATGTGCAGCTGCTCTTCCTACTTCTATATTTTATACTTAATAAGCTCTTTCCAATTTTCCTTCATGTGAATTGGCAAATGCTTTGTTAACCACTTTGTTACCGCCTAATGTTGGATAATTTCCGGTAAAATACCAGTCTCCCAAATGTTGCGGACAAGCCTTATGTAAATTCTCAACAGTCTGGAAAACAACGGAAAGCTCAGCATTCAGATCTTTCGGACGAATGATCTCAGCAATTTTGTTTGAAATCTCCTGATCTGTAAAAGGCTCGTAAAGTGCCTTTACAAAATTGGTATGATATGGATTTTTGGTTGCGATAGAAGTTACACTGTGCATATAAGTATCTTCCAGCAAATATTCCAGATCACGTTCTTCGAGCAATTTGAGCACCGCCCTGAAAGCAACGAAATCCTTCATTTTCGACATATCTATTCCGTAGCAATCCGGGAAACGGATTTGCGGAGCGGATGATGCCACAACAATTTTCTTAGGACTTAACCGGTCCAGCATTGTCAGAATGCTCTTTTCAAGCGTTGTTCCGCGAACAATGGAGTCGTCGATAATCACAACCGTATCCACATTCTTACGAACCACTTCAAATGTGGTGTCGTAAACGCTGGAAACCATATCGTCACGCAAAGCGTCGGCTGTAATAAACGTCCGCGACTTTACATCTTTGGTTACCAGCTTCTCAATTCTCGGTCTGAAAGAAAGCAGTTTTTCAAGGTCGGCTTCGAAAAGAATGCCTTCCATAATGGCTTGCTTACGCTTTTTGGAAAGATATTCTTCCAAACCTTCTATCATTCCCAAAAACGCCGTTTCAGCCGTGTTCGGGATGTAAGAGAAGATTGTATTTTCAAGGTCGTAATTGACCTCTTTCAGTATTTGCGGGATTAAAAGCTTGCCCAATTGCTTGCGCTCGTTGTAAATATCCGGGTCAGTTCCGCGTGAGAAATAAATCCTTTCAAAGCTGCAAGACCGTTTTTCAAGCTGTGGCAAGATTGGGAATTCATTGTATTCACCGTTTTTGTCAACGATTAAAGCTGAGCCCGGTGTAATTTCCTGAATCTGATTATAATCAACATTGAAAGCAGCCTTAATTGCTTGTTTTTCAGAGGCAACGACAACTACTTCATCATCGGCATAGTAGAATGCAGGACGAATTCCGGCTGGATCACGGATCACAAATGAAGCACCGTAACCAGTTAATCCGCACATGGCATAACCTCCGTCAAAGTCCCTGCACGATCTGTAAAGCAGACGCGGCAAGTCGATATTCTCTTCTATAACGTCGGAAAGTGTCGGATTTTCGTAAATTCCTTTGAAGCGTTCGAACACTCTTTGATTCTCTTCATCCAGGAAATGTCCTATTTTCTCCATCACCGTCACAGTATCCACTTTTTCTTTTGGGTGCTGGCCGAGTGAGACAAGTTTTCCAAAGAGCTCGTCCACATTAGTCATGTTGAAATTCCCCGCCATGACCAGGTTGCGGCTTCTCCAGTTGCTCTGGCGCAGCATAGGGTGGCAGTTCTCAACTTCATTGGACCCGTGCGTTCCGTAACGCAAATGACCCAGCCAAACCTCGCCTGTAAAAGCCAGGTTTTCCTGCAACCATTTGCCATCATTGGCGCGGTCTCTATGGTTCTTTAAACCCTTGCGGAATTTCTTGTGGATTTTGGAAAAAATATCCGTAAGTGGTTGAGGCTCTACGGATCTGTATCTGCTGATGTATCGTTTCCCTGGCGGGACATCTATCTTGATATTGGCTACTCCGGCTCCATCCTGTCCCCGGTTTACCTGTTTTTCCATCATTACCGAAAGCTTGTGGACTGCGTATAGCGGTGTCTCGTACTTGTCGATGTAGTATTGATAAGGCTTTCTAAGACGGATAAGTGCTATGCCGCACTCATGCTTAATGGCGTCGCTCATATGAAGAGTTATGCGTTAGAAATATTATTATTTGCTGTATGCAAATTGTATTCCCTGAATAATAACTTAACGAATTAATAATCTAAAATAGTTCGTTATGCGTCGCAAAGGTACAAATCCTTTGGCTTAAAAAACTTCAAATTTCTCCGAATTTTACAAGCCGGTTTTTGTGTGCAATTCTTTAATGGAAAGATAACTATTTTTGACCAAAAGGCCAGCTAATTTATATGTTACATAAAACGCGAGGTGTCGCCCTGAGTTATATCCGTTACCGCGAATCTTCTATCATTGCGAAGATTTATACGGAAGGCTTTGGCATTCAGACATATATAGTGAACGGGGTCAGAAGCAGTAAATCGCGTAACAACCGTATTGCCCTGTTTCAGCCGCTGACATTGCTGGATATGGTGGTTTATCATAAGAATAAGGAGGATACCATGCATCGCATTTCGGAGATGAAATGTTACATGCCGTTTCAGACGCTGCCTTATGATGTTGTGAAGTCAAGCCTTGCGCTTTTTGTCACGGAAATGTTGGGCAAAACATTGAAAGAGGAGGAAAGCAACCCCATGCTTTTTCACTTTATTGAGGAATCTGTCCTGTTTCTGGACGAAGCCGAAAATACATTTGAAAATTTCCACATACAGTTTTTGATCCAGTTTGCTTCATTTCTGGGATTTGGGATAGAAACCGTGGAAGATCTCGAAAGTGAGTTGAAAAACAACCATTTCCCACACATGCCCGACGCCGTCGAGCGAGATGCAACATTGCGTTTAGTAAGCGGTGCGTACGGCGCAAATGTCCCATTAGACCGGAAGCGGCGGATCATGATATTGGAAAAGCTTATCTTTTTCTTCAAAATACATATGGAAGCATTGGGGGAAATCAAATCGCTGGAAGTTTTGCGGGAGGTTTTGAAGTAGGGCAGGGCGCCGGGCCGGGTGGCATAATTTTGATAACGTATATTGCATATCAAAAATCTAAACAACCCATGAAACATTTACTGACAGCCACATTTGTTCTAGCTTCCCTCATCGGATTTGCCCAGGAGCGCCTGCCACAAATTCCGAAAGGCGCATGGAAGTCCCAGGAACCGACCGGGAGCGCATCTACGCTCATTGTCGCTGATAATTACCTCGCGATTGCTTCCTATAGTATTGGTAATAAATACTTTGAAAGAACAGAAGGCGGCCCGTTCACAATGAGTGGCGACCAGATGACTTATACACCTGAGTTCAATTCTGCGGATTCCCTGAAAATTGGCATTCCTATTGTTTTTACGGTGACTGTAAAAGACGATATCCTCACTTTGAAATATGAAGAGGCCATGGTTTGGATGCGCGTGGATGATGCAACATCTGCACCGATGGCTGGCGCATGGCACATTACAGAGAAGGCAGGCGATCAGGGTGCATTGGTGAAAATTCATCAGGAAGGCACACGAAAAACATTGAAATTATTGTCGGCAACCCGTTTTCAATGGTTCGCCATTGATCCGGGTGTGAAAGGCTTTTACGCAACAGGCGGAGGCACTTATACGGTTAAGAATGGTAAATACACTGAAAAAATCCAGTTTTTCTCCAAAGACAACAATCGGGTCGGCTCTTCTCTGACATTTGATCACAAACTTGAAAACGGCCGCTGGGATCATAGCGGCAAAAGCAGCGAAGGGAAGCCTATTCATGAGATTTGGGAAAAGATCCAGTAAGCCACTCCAAAAAGCTATAATTTAGATCTGTTCAAAATAATTTTCGGCTTTTGTTTGAATGATTCTAAATAGCGACTACATTTGCTACACATTAATAGCAAACGATGAGCGCTTTTACATTGAATGATCCTGCGGAATGTGCAGTTGGAGAGGTGACCTGGATGAAATCATTCGGCGAGAATACGGAATGTGTATTTAAGAAGTGCTGCGAGAAATATAAAAAGAAAGGGAAGCACTGTAAAAAGTGTCCTAAAAAATAATAACTGCGGGATCTGAAAAGAGCCCAAACAGTTCATGGTGAATAATTATAAGAGAGGGAATGCCGCGAAGCGTTCCCTTTTCTATGTGTAATGCTTGCTAAATTTTGCGCTTCAACTCGAAGTTCTGTCCCAGGTAAACGCGTCTTACCACTTCGTCCTCTGCCAGTTCCTCGGCACTTCCTTGCTTCAATATTTTTCCCTCAAATAATAAATAAGCCCGGTCCGTGATCGACAGCGTCTCATTTACATTGTGATCGGTGATAAGGATGCCGATGTTTTTGTGTTTCAGTTTGGCCACAATGCTTTGGATATCCTCCACCGCAATGGGGTCAACGCCTGCGAACGGTTCGTCGAGCAGGATAAATTTAGGGTCTACTGCCAGCGCGCGGGCGATTTCGGTCCGGCGGCGTTCTCCTCCCGAAAGCACCATTCCCTTACTTTTCCGCACGTGCGTCAGGTGAAACTCTTCCAGCAGTTCTTCCACTTTCTGTCTTTGATCAGCGCGGGAGAGATCTGTCATTTCCAGCACAGCACGAATGTTTTCCTCAACCGTTAATGACCTGAAAACAGACGCTTCCTGCGCCAGATAGCCCAGGCCGAGGCGCGCACGCTTGTACATAGGAAGGCTCGTAATGTCCTTATCGTCCAGGTAAACTTTTCCGCTGTTGGGTTTAACCAATCCTACGGCCATGTAAAAAGAGGTTGTTTTACCAGCACCATTCGGCCCAAGCAAACCTACAATTTCGCCCTGTTCAACCTGATAGCTTACATTATTGTTGACAAGACGAACCCCGTATTTTTTTACAAGGTTTTCGGTTCTTAATATCATTGTTTTTTATCTGTTTGCTGGCCCAAAGCGCATGCTGAGGGCTTAAAGAAACTTGATGTCTTTTAAAGACAGTTGTAACGTTTTTTTGTCCCGAAAGTTATTCTCTTCCAGGCAATAGGCGATCGAAAACGGCCTTCCGTTAATTAAATCCGGATAAAAGTGCGCCATGCCGAAGCCGATCGCCGTGAATATTCCTGAATCATTCTGCTTTACATCGAATTTAAGATGCTTTTCCTTCATGATCGTTGGCCTTCCCGCCAGTGAAACATTGCGGGATTCAAAGATCGGCGTCATGTTTCCGGGACCAAAGGGGCCCATTTGACGGAGAATGTTATAAAATTTCGGCGTGATCACATCCAGTTCGAGCAACATATCGATATTGATCATTGGGATGAGCTGATCTGGTAAGATACGGCTGCTTACAATGTCATTAAACCGCGTTTTGAATGCTTCCACATTTTGTAAAGGCAATGTAAGCCCGGCTGCGAAAGTATGCCCGCCATATTGTTCCAAAAGGTCCGCACATTCCTCAATGGCTTCATACACATCAAATCCCGGAACCGACCGTGCGGAACCTGCGGCTTTTCCATGTGATTGCGTTAATATAATGGTCGGACGATGGTATTTTTCAATGCACCGGCTCGCCACAATTCCGATCACGCCTTTGTGCCAGTCTTCCTTATATAATACGGTACTTTTTGCAGTCGTAAACCAGTCGTCGTTTTCAATCATGAAAAGCGCCTGTTCCGTGATGCTGGTGTCAAAGGTTCGTCGCTCGCTGTTGTGCTTGTTAATCTCGTGTGCAAAATCAGCGGCTTCTTCGTGTTCTTCGCATAGTAAAAGTCTTACTGCCTCTTTCGCATGCTTGATCCGTCCAGCCGCATTAATTCTGGGCCCGAGACCAAAAACCACATTGGTAATGTCCAGCACACCATTCAATCCGGCGATCTGGATCAATGCTTTCACGCCACATCTTGGTGCAGCATTTAATCTTTGCAAACCATAATATGCCAAAATCCGGTTTTCACCCGTAATAGGCACAATGTCCGAAGCAATGCTGATCACCAGCAGGTCCAGATGATCGAACAAGCCAGCCGGGTCTATTTCATTGTCTACACAAAAGGCTTGCAGCAGTTTAAATCCAACGCCGCAGCCTGTGAGTTCTTTATAAGGATATGCGCAATCATCTCTTTTTGGGTCGAGGACAGCAACTGCCGGCGGCAGCTCAGAACCGGGCCGGTGGTGATCACATATAATGAAGTCGATCCCTCTTTCTTTGGCAGCAGTAACTTTATCAACCGATTTTACACCGCAATCCAGTGTTACAATGAGTGAAAAGCCGTTTTCGTGCGCCCAGTCAATGCTTTGCCAGGAAACGCCGTAGCCTTCTTCGTAACGGTCGGGAATGTAATAGTCGAGATTTGGGTAAATTTTCTTTAAAAAACCGTAGAACAATGCGACGGAAGTGGTGCCGTCGACATCATAATCTCCGTAAACCAATATTTTTTCCCCATTTCTGATCGCATCATTCAGTCTGCTGACGGCCGCGTACATGTCCTGCATTAAAAACGGATCATGCAAATGCGCAAGGTCGGGGCGGAAAAAGTTTCGGGATTGCTCAAAATCAAGGATGCCGCGTTGTACCAAAAGAGTAGCCAGCGACGGGCTTACTTTTAACGATTCGGCCAGTTCCAGGACAATGTGTGTTTGTTCAGAAGTAAATTCAGGGTTGTGTATCCAGCGCTTTTCAATCATGAAACAAAGATAATCGGATTCTGTGATGCGTGTATCAAAATCTATATTGAGCCCGCACTATCAGGAAAAGCTAATTGAAAGGTCTTATCTTTGCAAGCAATTAACATTCTTTAAGATAAATGCCGCGTCTTCTGGCGATTGATTATGGTGCCAAACGCACCGGTATTGCTGTTACAGATCCTTTGCAGATCATTGCCACTGCCCTTGATACGGTCAGGACGCATGACTTAACGGAGTTTTTAAAGAAATACGCAGCCAGTGAGCCAATCGAAGCATTTATAGTAGGAATGCCGAAAAGGCTTGATAATACGGAAAGTGAGAATGCGGCAAGAGTAAACGCATTTATCAAGATCCTGAAAAAAACGTTTCCGGACATTGCTGTACACACACACGACGAAAGGTTCACGTCGTCGATGGCCCTGCAATCCATGATCGCGTCGGGCTCGAAAAAGAGCGACCGACGGGAAAAGGGCAACATTGATAAAATAAGCGCCACGATCATTCTCCAGTCTTATATGGAAAGTAAAAGGTGAGCGGGCATTTACAGGTTACATTATATTACAACGAATAAAGTCGCATTACAATGATTTATCCCATCGTAGCATACGGAGATCCGATCCTGAGAAAACCAACCCAATTCATTGAAAAAGACCAGCTTGATCTGAAAAAGCTTTCAGAAGATATGTTTGAGACCATGCATGGTGCAAATGGGGTAGGGCTGGCAGCGCCGCAGATCGGCATGAATATCCGCGTTTTTGTGGTGGACGCAACGCCGTTCAGTGAAAAGGACGATGACGACGACGATGAACCGGATCTTTCATTGGCTGATTTCAAAAAAACATTCATCAACCCCGAAATCCTGGAAGAAGATGGTAAAGAATGGGCATTTGAAGAAGGCTGTCTGAGCATTCCGGGCATCCGGGGCGATGTATACCGCCCCGAGCGCGTGAAAATCCGTTACCGCGATACGGATTGGAATGAGTATACCGAAGAATATACCGGAATGGCCGCCAGGATCATTCAGCACGAATATGACCATTTGTTAGGTAAACTTTTCGTCGATTACCTGCCAACATTAAAAAAGCAATTGATCAAAAGGAAACTCGCCGACATTACAAAAGGAAATGTAGACTCAGATTACCGCATGCGGTTTCCGGGAAGGAGATAATTTTTAATGAGTGAATGAGTGACCGGGTCGCCGGGCGATGACTGAATAAAACAATAGCAATGAAGTCATTGCCACTCACTTACTCATTCACTCATTCACTCATTCACTCATTGAAGCATCCACCATGATAGCAGAACAGTCTACGGAAACATTGTCGGTCGCTTTAATTCAAACCGACCTGTTTTGGGAAAACACGACTGCTAACCTGGCAACGCTTGAAGAAAAAATAGCGACGCTGTCGGGTCCGGTGGATATTATTGTGCTTCCGGAAATGTTCAACTCGGGTTTCACGATGAACACCGCAGCTGCCGAACCCATGAATTTCACCACCACGCGCTGGATGAAGCAAATGGCTGCACAAGCGAACGCGCTGGTCATCGGGAGCTTTGCTGTAAAGGAAGAAGGGAGGTTCTACAATCGGTTAATGTGCGTTGCTCCCGATGGTTCCTATGTATTTAATGATAAGAAGCATCTTTTCAGTTTTGGAAATGAGCACCTTACCTATACACCCGGGAAATCCAGGCTGATCATTAATTACAAGGGCTGGAAGGTTTGCCCATTGGTTTGCTACGATCTCCGGTTTCCCGTTTGGAGCCGTAACAGTGCTTCCGATCCTTATGACATCCTTATATATGTAGCGAATTGGCCGGCCAGGCGTGCGCATGCCTGGAATACTTTGTTAAAAGCTCGCGCTATTGAAAACCAAAGCTATGTGGTAGGCGTTAACCGCGTTGGCTCGGATGCGAATGGGCTAACTTACCAGGGAGATTCTGTTGCGCTCGATTATCTTGGGGAGCCGCTGAGTATGCTGGCCAATGCAGAAACGGAAAAGATCGTCACTTTCCATAAAGGTGATCTTGATGCGTACCGGGTCGCTTTCCCAGCATTGAATGATGCCGACGATTTTCAGATAAATTGGTGAGCACACGGACAAAGTGTCCTATAAGTTACTCAATCACCTTCGGGACCATTATATAGGAAGCATTTTTTGCCGGTGCATTTGCCAGTGCATCTTCCCTCGTCATTGTGTTCACGCCCACATCTTCACGCCAGTTGTTCACTTCGCTAAGGATATGAGTCAGAGGTTCAACGCCATCAGTATCTACCTCATCCAGCTGCTCCATCCACGTCAATACCGAGTCCATACTCTTTAAAATGCCTTCTTCTTCCTCTGGTTTTATCTCCAAACGGGCCAGGTGGGCTATTTTTTTAAGAGACTCCTTGTCAACTTTCATGATGTTATGAATTTGTTAAGTTACCGTCGGGGACTGAAACGGATGTCAAAATTACCTGATTTTTGCGATTCTGTTTTCCGTGGTGACAAATTATTCGGGAACTGTAAGCATTGACGATGGAAACCGGTGTCTTGCTTCTGTTGTTTTAGTAAAATTTGCCCTAGCACATAAAATAGGGGTTATCCGAAATTTAAAATTGTTGTTTAACTAATAGTAGGAGAAAAATAATATTTGCTTTTCTACGAGAATGTTGAAATATTTTGAAATACAATCGGCAGCTTTGAAAAACATGTTCGCAGCGATCATTGTAAAGAGTACAATTATGTATAAGTTTGAATTTAGATTGCATTTAGTTCTGAATCAGTACAAAATCGAGAATAACTAAGAAAATTAAACGTGCGGGTTTCTTTAAATTATGCAATTTGTACGTGCTATGTCAAAAATTTCGGGAAAAAAACTGACGAAATGCTTGCTTTTTTTTAAAAGGAAAACTCATACTTTTGTAGAAGGCTAATATCTAAAACGCAATCAAAATTTTATTTTACCAAATCCAGTTTTAACCAAAAGTTTTATTTAATTCACAACCAAAATCTCAATTTAACCTTTAAAAGTAAGTCTGATGGAAAAGAAAGCTACAAGTCCGGCACCAGCTCCAAAGCCTGCTGCGGCAGCAACAAAAGGCAAAGGCGGTTTGAACCCGGCATTGGTAATCCCTCTACTATTTGCGATTGCATTGGCAGTTTACATTTTTGTTCTGGGAGCTCCCGAACACTTTAAAGATGGCGATCACGCAAAAGGCCCAATCGATGGTGATTACTACGGAATCGTTTACAAAGGAGGTCCTATCGTACCAATTTTGATGACTTGTTTCCTGATCGTGTTAACATTTACAATCGAGCGTTTGATCACTTTGAACAAAGCTCAAGGTTCTGGAAGCATCGATGCATTCGTTGTGAAGCTGAGAGGTCTTCTTGACAAAAACCAAATCGAAGAAGCAATTAAAGAATGTGACAGACAAAAAGGTTCTGTTGGTAACGTTATCAAAGCAGGTCTTTTGAAATATAAGCAATTGACTACGGAGACTGCACTTGACAAAGAGCAGAAACTGGCAGCGCTTCAGAAAGAAATCGAAGAAGCAACTACGCTTGAACTTCCAATGCTTCAGAAAAACCTTACGATTATCGCAACACTTGCAGGTGCATCTACACTTTTGGCACTTCTTGGAACGGTAATCGGTATGATCAAAGCCTTCGCGGCTCTTGGTACATCAGGTTCTCCTGACTCCGCTGCTCTTGCAACAGGTATCTCTGAGGCCCTTATTAATACGGCACTTGGTATCGGTACTTCTGCGATCGCAACGATCTCATACGCTTACCTGAACAGCCGTGTTGACGACCTTACTTATAGCATTGATGAAATCGGCCTAAGCCTTCAATCAAACTTTGCTACACATTATTAATAGTTTTTTGAACTATTAATATGAAAGTTTCGTTAATATACAAAAAACTTATATATTTGCTATGGGAAAGGTAAGACCTAAGAAGCATGCGCCGCATACAGATATGACAGCGATGACTGACGTAGCGTTCTTACTACTGACGTTCTTTATCATGACGGCAACTTTTAAGTCGAATGAAGCGGAGATTACAACACCCTCTTCCATTTCGCAGATTAAAGTTCCTGATGATGACATTATGGTCATTAGTATTGACAAAGCGGGCAAGGTGTTCTTTGGAGTGGATGCAAAACCGGTAAGAGCAGCAATGCTTGAAAACATTGGTCAATCAAAAGGGATCACGTTCACTGAGACTGAGAAAGCAAAATTTGCATTGCAATCAAGCTTTGGATTTCCATTGAACCAATTGAAACCTTGGTTGAATATGTCGAAGGAGCAAATGCCGAATGTGAAGCAACCAGGTATCCCGGTTGACTCTACTGGGGCAAGTGAACTGGCTGACTGGGTTTATGCAGCTCGTAAGGCTAACAGTCAATTGAGGATCGCTTTGAAAGGTGACAATCTTTCCAAGTTCCCGGTTTTCAAAGACGTGTTGTCTAACTTACAGTCGCAGAACATTAACAAGTTCAACCTGATCACAGGTAGCGAACAAGCGCCTGCCGGCTACACGAACGATTAATTTTAATTAAAGAGATCATTTTAATAAGAAGAGAAAATGGCAGCAATTGAAGAATCCGGTGGTGGTGGGCATGGCAAAGGTGACGGTAAGGTTCGGGGCAAAAAGATGTCTACCCGTGTAGACATGACGCCAATGGTGGACTTGGGATTCTTGCTTATCACGTTTTTCATGCTAGCAACAACTATGTCGAAACCGACATCTATGACGCTGGCTGTGCCTGATAAGACGGATGAAAAAGACCAGGAAAAAACCGAACCGCTAAAAGCGTCAAAAGTGTTGACCCTGTTCATGGGAGCCAACGACGATGTATATTATCTGGATGGAGTAGCTGCGGATGACGACAAAGCAGAAGCATCTTTGAAAACAACCCGCTACGGGTTCGATTTGAGAAGTGTGATTTTCAACTCTGCTAAGCGTATCAATGCTGCAAATCCTAAGGATGAAAAAGGAAACGATCCTTTTGTTGTGGTAATCAAGCCGACGCCGGTTTCAACCTATAAAAACATGGTTGACGTATTGGACGAAATGGCGATTACCAAATCAAAGAGATATGCACTTGTAGAGACTCTGACAGATTCGGAGAAAAAGCTCTTGGGTGACAAAATCGTAGAAAAATAACAATTTAATCAAATCAAATTCAAAGCGCCATGGCAGAAATAGGCCCGAATGCTACACTGGATGATATAGTGTTTGCTGATCGAAATAAGGCGTACGGAGCATTTTCACTTCGTCAGGGCTATCGTGCCGATGTGACGAAGGCTACCATAATCGGAGCGGCTCTCTTTGTTCTTGCAATGTTTACACCGTCAATTATTAATAAACTGTCGGCTGGCGAGGAAGAAGAAGTAGCAATGGTTGAGGTGGATTTAATGAAAATACCACCGCCGCCAATTGATCCGGCAGAACCGCCACCACCGCCACCACCGCCGGTTGAACAACCTAAGGTGAATACGGTGAAGTTCTTGCCTCCTGAGGTTAAAAAGGATGAAGAAGTGCCTGAAGAGGTGCCACCACCAACAGTAGAAGAAATTAAGGAAGCTGTTGTTGCGGATAAAACAGTTGAAGGAGACCCCAACGCGAACGAGATCATTGTTGCTCCCGAAGCAGTTGCGGCACCAAGCAAAGGAACAGTTGTAGAAGCAGCGCCAGAACCGGAAAAGGTTTTTACCGTTGTTGAGCAGCAGCCGGAGTTTCCAGGTGGTACGGCTGAAATGTACAAGTATTTAGGTAAAAATATCAAATACCCAAGTGCAGCTTCACGTGCCAACGTTTCAGGAAGGGTGTTTATGTCATTCGTAGTAAATACGGATGGTAGTATCCAAGATGTGGCTGTATTGAAAGGACTTGGTTTTGGTTGCGACGAAGAAGCTATCCGTGTTGTGAAAGCAATGCCGAAGTGGAAACCAGGTAAGCAATCAGGACGTGCGGTTCGTGTTAAGTACAACTTGCCAATCAATTTCCAGCTGGAGTAACTCATGAGGGAAAAACCATTGCATGAGAAGATCGGTGATCTAACCTCTGTGTTAATGGCTCTGACATACATAGGAGGAGGGGTCTTTTTAGTCCTCTCCTCCTTGTCATTTAGGTTGTTACCTGTTGGCAGTCTGGCAAGGAATGCTTTCGCTGGCACACTTATTTTGTACGGAGCTTACAGAGGTTACAGGGTTTGGAGAAGAAGAAATCAAAAAGAACTATGAAATTTTGGTCAGCCGGAATATTGCTCGGCACATCAGTAGCGTTTCTGAGCTTGCAAGGTTGCGGTGGTTCTAATGGTGATCTTGATAACCCGAGGCAGGGAACAATTACCGTTGCCTCAGACGAATCATTCAAGCCGATTGTTAATGCGCTAACCAATGCATACGAGGGAATTTACCCGAATACGCATTTTGAGTTAGAGTATAAGCCAGAGCAAGAAGCGATTCGTCAATTGCTTAACGATAGTGCCCGGATCATTTTCTCGACCAGGCAGTTAAGCGAGAAGGAGACAGAGCTCATTAAGAAGCAGAAAGGATCCCATAAGTTTCAGCACATTGCAACTGATGGGCTGGCGTTGGTAGTTAGCAAATCCAATACGGACAGCTTAATAACAATGCCCGAGATCAAGGCAATACTGGAAGGGAAAATTACGGACTGGTCTCAGTTGAAGGATGGAAATCAAAAAGGGCCTATAACATTGGTGTTTGACAATGCCAATGCAAGTAACCTGAACTTCATTCTTAATAAATTTGGGATCAAGGACATTCAACGTTTGCGTATTACATCAGCTGGTTCTAACGAGAATGTAATCAAAGATATCAGGTCTAACCCGCTTCATTTGGGTTTTATAGGCGTAAGCTGGATCAGCGAAGGGCATTCATTAGCAACAAGGGAATTGTCAAAAGGAATCAACGTATTGGGTGTTGCTCAAAAGGCTAATCCAGATTCTTTGTCGAACTATATTCAGCCCTTTCAAAGCGGACTTGAATTTAAAAGATATCCCCTCCACCGGGATTTATATATCATCAGCCGTGAAGGATATTCGGGATTGGGAGGCGGACTAATGACCTATATCGCACGGGATGTAGGAGGTTTAATAATTCAAAAAATGGGCTTATTGCCAACTGTACCTTACCCCAGGGAGCTTGAAATAACCACGGGGAAGAATTTTTAAGAAGTGTAATACAATTTAAGATTTGGGACTTGTTATTGGAAAGCCAAATTTTTTATCATTATTTTAACCGGGTAAAAAATGAACAGAAACATGAGAATGAAATTAGTAGCACTGGTAATTGGTTTATTAGCGTTTGTTAATTTACACGCACAAACGACGCAGGACGGCTTAGCATTGATCAACGGAGAACGTTACAATGAAGCAGGCGATTTATTCAAAAAACTCGCAGAAACAACGCCTTCTGCTGATAACCAATATTACCTTGGTTATTATTATATAAAAACCAATCAACTGGACGAAGCGCAAAAAGCCTTTGATAAAGGTCTTACGCTTGATGATAAATCCTATTTGAATAAAGTAGGTCAGGGAACAGTTGCTCTTGCAAAAGGAGAAAAAGCAAAAGCGAAAGAGCTTTTCGACGAAGCAGAGAAGAAAAAGAAAAAAGATGCTGAGGTTCTTTTCAGAATAGGCGAGGCTTACACGCTTTTCGAGAAAAACAACGATCCTGCTGAGGCAATCAGATTGCTGGATGAAGCTGTTAAGAGAGATAAAAATCTTGCTGATGCCTATCTTGCAAAAGGTGATGCATTAATGTTACGTAACGAAGGTGGTGCTGCTGTAACGGCTTACGAATATGCTTTGACAGCAAAACCAAACTACGCAACTGCTCACAACGCGATTGGTCAGATTTACCTTCGTGGTAAAAACTACAACCTGGCGCTTGAAAACTACAAAAAGGCAATTGAAGCAGATCCTAACTTTGCACCGGCATACAAAGATCTTGCGGAGTTGTACTTCCTGGCTCAGAAATACAAACAAGCTGCTGAAAACTTCGATTTGTATATCCAGAAAAGCGGAACTACTGATCCTGAAATGAAATTGCGTGCTGCGCAGTTTGCATTTACAGCTGACGATTACGCGAAATCATTGCAACTACTTGAAGAGATTAAAGGGAAAATCAACAATCCGATCACATTGCGTATGTATGGCTGGTCTAACTTCAAGACTAACAAGCCTGACGAAGCTATCCAGAACTTGACAGAATTCATCAAAATCGCTCCTGATAAAGTAATTGGTGATGACTATAAATATCTGGGTCGTGCATATAACCAGAAAGTAACAGACGGAAAAGGATATGACTCGACCGGTGTTGCTTACATTTTGAAAGGTGCTGATATGGATACGAGCAAAGCAGAAGCTGCAACTGCATACAAAGAAGTTGCTGCCCTGTACTATGCTGCAAAAGATTTCCCTAACGCCGCTGCAACATTTGAAAAAGGTATCGCATTGGATACTGCAAAAGCAAGCGCGAATGACTATTACTACACTGGTTTGTCTAACTTCCAGATGGCAACTGCAAAAGTGCTTCCAACTGCAGCGGATTCAAACTATGCAGACAGTGCGAAGATTTCAATGGAAAGACGTACATTATTCCTGAAAGCAGATTCGATCTTCGCGACTGTTACTCAGAAACTTCCTGACTGGCCATATGGATACTATTGGAGAGCAAGTACTCTTTACAATGCGTATGACAGACAAGAAAACGTTGACAAAGGAATTTCTCAGCCTTACTATTTGAAATTGACTGAACTGGCTGAAAAAGATCCAGATCCAAGCAAATACAAGTCTTATTTGAAATTGGCATATGGCTATCTTGCATTCCACGCTCAAACTACATTGAAAGATGAAGCAAAGGCGAAGGAATATTGGGAGAAACTTCTAAAAGTGGATCCGGATAACATATCTGCAAAAGAAGCACTAGGATTAGCTACGCCAACAGCTGAAACGCAGCCAGCAGCAGGCGCAAAAGCTGGTGCGAAAACAAAAGCAGCAGCAACACCGAAGAAAAAATAATTCGGTTAGGTTATAATGAAAGAAGCCGCTTGGATATCCAAGCGGCTTCTTTCATTATAAAAAATTTAAAAAATGCTAGCCTAATGAAGACAGGCGCGCAAAACAAGTATTGAGTACTGGTAAATGTACCGTTCCGTAATTATCGTAACACCATTGTCTTAATCTTTTCACCTCGGCTGGCATCAACATACGGATTGCTTTTCTAAGTTCTTTTTCAAACAATCTGCGGTCGAAACTAACTTTCTGCAGAATAATTTTTATGTATTCAAGCATGGAGGCCATAGTATTATGTAATTTTGTGGTTTAGGGAAGTGAATAATATGCATCAGAATTAAATTAAAAACGTCTGAGAGCGGCAATTCCTAATAAAGCTAACGAAAATATTTAATGAAATTATATGCGTTATTAAATATTATTTTGTGTTTTTCTGGTACGCTTCTGGCCCAGACTATTAATGACGCCTCTACCATTGAATTAGGATCCAAAAACTTATCATTGGATCAGCCTTTCCTAATATCGGTTGTTCTGCGTGATGCAGAAACGCGGCCGGCGGTTATTTTTCCGGAAATAAACGGGTTGGAAAAAAGAAGCAAGTCAGCAACCAGTGCCATCAGCACGGTGGATGGCAAGAAAGTGGTGATACAAACCATCACACAGGAATACTTCGCAGCTAAGCCAGGGAACTACCTCATTCCCGCGTTCGTAATCACGATCAACAGCCTCAAATTAAAATCAGAAGAGACAATGGTTGTCTTTTCTCAGCAAGCAAGCCCGGGAGACGCTGTTTCCGTAGGCGTAAGCCCTACTTTTGAGGCGGATGTGGAAGATACAGGCGACGGGATCTTCCTGTCCGTCCAGACGGATAAAAAGGCGGTTTTTATTAGGGAAGGATTTGCGTTGCGCATTTCCCTATACATTGCTGAGAATGCGCCGGTACAAATGGAATTTTACCGCTTCAATGAACAATTGCAATCTATCCTCAAACAATTACGGCCGGCAAATTGCTGGGAAGAGAACGTGGGCATTGAGGAAATTGTTAAACGTCGCATAACAATCAGAGGTCGCCGGTATACGGAATATAACATGTACCAGGCCCGGCTTTTCCCCATCACGACCGAAGACATTGTTTTTCCTTCCATCGCGCTGCAAATGCTTGTTATCGATAACAGCAAGGCAGTAAATGTGGAGCGGAAAGTGGTAAGGTCGTTCAGGTCCAACAAGGCGGCTATTGTCGTGCGCCAGTTGCCGGATCATCCGTTAAGGGATCAGGTTGCGGTGGGGCAGTATGCATTAAAGGAAAATCTGTCTAGCACCCTCGTTTATCCCGGCGAGAGCGTGCGTTACATGTTCAAGGTGGAAGGCGTTGGGAACATTGCCGCTATTCCGGCACCGACGATCCAATCCAACTCTACATTTGACATTTATCCGCCGGAAGTAAGTCAAATCATTAAAAGAAGCTACCAAAGTGTGGTAGGGGAGAAAACTTTCGATTACTTTGTTGTTCCCAGAAAGGACGGGGAATTTCCGTTAGGACGGTATTTTCAATGGGTATATTTCAATTCGTCAAAAGCAAAGTATGATACATTGCGGTCCGCAAAAATGCTTTCTGTAAAGGGCGAGGACTATAAGCTTGCCAACTTATCACTGAGCGGCTCTTCCGGGCTGTACGACAACCTGGAAAGCCTTGATAGCAGCAAAGATTCAATAGATTATAAAAAGATTTTAAAAGACACCACCAACGGCATAGTGATTCTGCTATTGATCGCAATGGTTTGGGTATTCAGAAAGTAAATTTTTAATGGGAAGTACGTACGGTAAGATATTCAAAATAGCCACATTCGGCGAGTCGCACGGAGCGGGTATTGGTGTCATCATAGAAGGATGCCCGGCAGGCGTCAATTTCGACTCGGATTTCATTCAAAACGAGCTGACCAGGCGTAAGCCAGGCCAGTCGAGAATTACCACGCAACGCAAAGAAGCGGATGAATTTGAAGTGTTATCGGGAGTGTTTGAGGGCAAAACAACCGGCACACCCATTGCTTTGATCATCCGGAATGAAGATCAGCGCAGCAAAGACTATTCGCACATTGCTGCCCAGTTCCGTCCGTCACATGCGGATTACACGTATCAGGTGAAGTATGGCGTCCGCGATTACAGAGGCGGCGGCAGGAGCTCTGCGAGGGAGACTGCTGCAAGAGTTGCGGCTGGCGCACTGGCAAAGCTGCTCCTGGCTGATCTGGGCGTAAATATTCAATCCTACGTGTCACAGGTCGGGGCATTAAAACTCGAAAAATCGTATCAGGATCTCGATCTTTCAATAACAGAAACAAATGCCGTCCGTTGTCCTGATCCTGAAATGGCGCAGCAAATGTTCGATTACATTGACTCTATAAGAAAGCAGGGAGATTCTGTGGGGGGCGTTGTGAATTGCGTGATTACGGGTGTTCCGGCTGGCTGGGGAGAGCCTGTGTTTGACAAGCTTCATGCGGAAATGGGAAAGGCCATGCTAAGCATTAATGCAGTAAAGGGATTTGAGTACGGCAGCGGCTTTGAAGGCGTAACATTGCTGGGTTCTCAGCATAACGATGCGTTTTTTATTGATGATGAAGACAAAGTCCACACCCGCACCAATCATTCAGGAGGTGTGCAAGGTGGGATTTCAAATGGTGAAGACATTTATTTCCGCGTAGCGTTTAAGCCGGTGGCAACCATTATGCAGGATCAGGAAAGCATTGATCAGCATGGGGATGTGGCTATTGTGCAGGGAAAGGGACGTCATGACCCTTGTGTGGTGCCGCGCGCCGTTCCGATTGTAGAGGCGATGGCAGCATTGGTACTAGCCGATTTTTACCTTCGTAACCGGTCCAGCAAAGTTTAAATCTTGTTGCGTTTGCGCCTTTGGTTCAGGCTCAGAACGAGCCAGATTGTTCCCAGGAATTCAATGGCCAGGGCGGTGAGGATAATGGGATTGCTGAATTTGTTTTGATCCGATCTTAGTGAGGCACCAACCGCAAGCAAAAGCATGCCGGTTAGCAGAATGAGCACAGCGTTTCTCAGGCTAAGTTTCACTGATGATATCGTTGGTACAACATTAGAATTCCATCATATGGACATTCCTACTCCAATTTAGAAATTCTATCACAACTTACAAACAAAAAAGGGCTCCTTGGAGCCCTTTTTTACTGCATATTAACTTAAATAACCTGCGTCTTACCAGGAACCGCAACCGGATAAAGTCCGTCAGGACCCGGAAGGATTTTTGGCGAAGCATCCCAGGCCAGTTTGTCCGGGAATAGATTAATGTCTGAGTTGAATGCCTCATCCCATTTGATCATCTTGCCCGAATAAGTTGCCATACGGCCCATAATGGCTGTCATTGTGCTTTTTGCGCCATTTTCTGCGTCAGCAAATTTGTATTCACCTTTTGCAATGGCAGCAAACAATTCGTCGTGTTCAACCTGATATGGGTTTTTATCACCTTTATCGTCGTGCTGATAAATCACGCCGCCTTTGTAATCTTTCAAAATGGTTTTTTTACCGTCAAAGCTGTCAATGCGGCCTTTTGTTCCTACAAAAGCCTCATCAACCTTGTTCCATGTGCCTTCAAACTGACGGCATTGGCTGGAAATAACGGTTCCGTCGGCGTAAACAAGGTCAAGTGTATGGTGATCGAAAATCTCTCCGTACGCCTTTCCGGTACGCACTTCACGACCGCCAGTTCCCTGGATTGATACTGGATAACCCTTTTTCACCCAGTTAGCGACGTCAATGTTGTGCACGTGCTGCTCCGAAATGTGGTCACCGCAAAGCCAGTTGAAATAATACCAGTTTCTCATTTGGTATTCCATTTCAGTTTGGTTTGGCTGGCGTTCTTTCATCCACGGGCTGCTGCCAACCCAGTAAACCTGCCCGCCTACGATATCACCAATTGCACCGTCATGAATGCGTTTGATCGCAGCCAGATAATTAGCCTGGTAATGGCGTTGCAGACCCACAACCACATTCAACTTCTTTTTCTTCGCTTCTTCGGCAATTTCAAGCACTTTACGAATTCCGGGAGCATCCGTAGCAACCGGCTTTTCCATGAAAATGTGCTTGTTGTTCTTCACCGCTTCTTCAAAATGCGAAGGACGGAAGCCAGGAGGAGTCGCCAGGATGACAACATCCACGTCTTTTAAAGCAATGGCTTTCTTGAATGCATCGAAACCTACAAACTTACGGTCGTCAGGAACATCAACTTTCAATTTCGTATCCACAACCGTTCCTGCTGCATTTTTGTATTTTTTAGCAGTCAGGTTTTTATATGATTCGTCCAGACGGTCCTTAAAAGCATCTGCCATGGCAACGATCTGCACATTTTGCGTTGTGCTTAATGCCTGCGCAGCCGCACCTGTTCCTCTTCCTCCGCAACCGATCAAAGCAACTTTGATCGTCTCATCCACCGCACTGTTAAAGCCATATCCGCGAACCGGATTCAACATTGCACCGCCCGCTGCAAACAGGCCGGTTGCTTTTAGAAAATCACGTCTATTTTGTTCCATTATGTTAAGAGTTTAATATGATCTCAATAATCTTCAATCAATTTTGGGCTGTAATAAGCATTTATCTCTTCCTGAGACGGTTGTTTCAGTGGCCTAACCACCCTGAAACCAACAAATGATGCACTTGTCATCCACCATTCGCTTTTTGGAAGCTGCGGATCCAGGATCTTCCATTCCGGTTTTGAAGCCGTGCGGGCCGCGCTGCGCAAGTCGGCAGGCTCATCGTCCCACGAACCACCGCGAACGGCCGTTGGATAAAGCTCGGTAACCGGAGCGTATTTTTCTCCCGCAGGTTGTTTTGCATAATAATCAGGAATGTACTGATCCAATGTCCACTCCATCACATTGCCATGCATATCATGCAAGCCGAAAGCATTGGGTTTCTTTAACCCGATTTTCTTGTAAGCGGCATCACTGTTTTTACGATGCCATGCATATTCGTCTAATTTAGATTCGTCGGCTCCAAATGAGTAAGCTGTTTTTGAACCTGCGCGGCACGCGTATTCCCATTCAGCCTCAGTCGGTAATCTGTAAAAAACACCTGTTTTTTCATATAGCCATTTGCAAAAATGAATGGCTGCATATTGGGTCATGTTAATCGCCGGATATCCGGATCTTCCCATACCGAACGACATATCTACATAGGGAGGACTTGGGCGAGTGCTGGCATCGGTCTTCTGAACACTTTTGTCGGGATCAGGGTGACGTGCTGCCATTTCCTTTTCCATGTTTTTGAAAGCGTAAAGGTCATATATGTCCCAGTTCACTTCGGTTTTGCCCATCCAGAAGGGCTCGATCTTTACTTTGTGCTGCGGGCCTTCGTCCGGTCTGCGACCTTTTTCGGAATCAGGACTTCCCATCATAAACTCGCCGCCGGGAATCGCGACCATATCGTAGACTTGCGGGCTACCTCCTATTTTTTGCGTATAATTCTTAAAATTGGGGTCTTGTGCTGCTGCGGTGAAACAAATGAAAACGGTTGAGAATAGGAATAAAAATTGCTTGGACATGATTTAAAATGTGTTCTATGGAACCATATAACTAAATATAAAGAGCAATATTATGCTATTTACCCTTTCAAAACGAATTTTTTCTTTGTTGTTTGAGATCTGTCCTACCTTTGTAGGAATTGAATTTTACTTTGGATCATGAATTACCTTTCAGCAGAAAATATAGCAAAGTCATTTGGCGATCAGTGGCTTTTTAAAAACATCAATTTTGGAATCAGCAGGGGCGACAAGGTTGCGCTCATCGGAACGAACGGAACGGGCAAGACCACTTTCCTGAACATTCTGACGGGCAAAATCCCGGCGGATGAGGGAGAAGTGAGCATTAGGAAAGATATTCGGGTTGGCTACCTGGATCAAAGTCCGGCTTTTGATGAGAGCCTTTCGGTGATTGATGTGATTTTTTCTTCAAACAATCCTGTGGCGCAAGTTGTTAAGCGCTACGAGCATGCCATTGAAACCGACAACCACGACGAACTTGCCGAAGTGATGGAGGATATGGACAAGTTTAATGCATGGGATTTTGAATACCGGACCAAGGAAATCCTGGGTCGTCTTGGCATTCACCACACGGAGAATCTTTTCGGAACATTATCCGGCGGGCAGCGCAAGCGTGTGGCTATGGCGAAAGTCTTGCTGGAAGATCCTGATTTACTTATCCTGGATGAGCCTACCAACCATTTGGACCTGGATACGGTGGAATGGTTGGAAAATTATCTTAATACGTCCAATACAACGCTTTTGGTGGTAACCCACGACCGGTATTTCCTGGACACAGTTTGTAATCAAATGCTTGAACTGGATCACGGATCGGCATATCCATATAAAGGGAACTACACTTACTTTCTCGAAAAAAAGGCGGAAAGAGAAGAAATGGAGGCTGCTGGCATCGATAAGGCGCGCAACTTAATGCGGAAGGAACTCGACTGGATCCGCCGTCAGCCCAAAGCACGCGGGACAAAGGCAAAATATCGTGTGGATGCATTTGAGGAATTAAAGGAGAAGGCAAGCCAGAAGAAGTTTGATACACAAATGGAGCTGAATGTCCGCACTTCGAGGCTGGGCAGCAAGATCATCGAGCTCGAAAATGTGAGCAAAGGATTTGGTGAAAGACAATTGATCAAAAACTTCGAATACACATTCAGGAAAGGCGACCGAATTGGTATTGTAGGCCAGAACGGGATGGGCAAGTCGACGCTCCTGAACATGATCACGGGCGAATTAATGCCGGATAAAGGTCAGATTGTTAAAGGGGAAACGGTTCAATTTGGTTACTACAAGCAGTCTGATCTTGTTTTTAATGAAAATCAGCGGGTGATCGACATTGTAAAAGATGTTGCAGAGGTGGTGCAGCTGGGAACCGGTGAGACGGTTACGGTCGGACATTTGTTACAGGCTTTCCTCTTTTCGCCTTCCAAACAATATGATTTTATCTCAAAACTCAGCGGTGGCGAGAAACGCAGGTTGCAGCTGCTTTTAATATTGATCAAACAGCCCAACTTCCTGATCCTGGATGAGCCTACGAACGATCTGGACATTGCGAGTTTGAATGTTTTGGAAGAGTTCTTATTGAATTTCCCAGGCTGCCTGGTAATCGTTTCCCACGACAGATATTTCCTCGACAGGCTTGTACAGCACATTTTTGTTTTTGAAGGAGAAGGGAAGATTAGTGATTTTCCTGGAAATTATACGGAGCTGCGTGAATATCAGGACGAACAGGAAGCGGAGAAAAAGGCTTCGGGAGGCAATGCAAATGCAGGCAAAAGCAATACAACCCACGTAATTCAACCTGTGAAGGAAACGGCAGCGCCCGTAGCGCCAACACCCGTTGCAGCTGCAACGCCAAAGCGCAAGCTAAGCTACAAAGAACAGAAGGAAATGGAGCAGCTGGAAGCTGATATAGCCAAAATGGAAGAGCAGAAAACGGGTTTAGTTGCCAAATTGCACGCTGGTGGATCACACGCAGAATTAGCACAATGGTCTAAGCAAATCGAGGAATTAACCGAAAGTCAGGCTGATAAGGAGATGCGCTGGCTTGAACTATCTGAAAATGCTTAAATTTGGCAGCATTGTGATCCTCTGTTCCGATTAGCCGTTTAAATCCGCATTATGAATTCAATCACCGAATTTTTTCAATATATCCTTAATTCCGAAGAGTTAATCCGCACAGGCGGCCTGCTGGTCATAACTTTCATCGTTTTTGCCGAAAACGGATTGTTCTTCGCCTTCTTCCTGCCTGGTGACTACCTTGTTTTTCTGGCTGGCGTTTTTTGTGGGACGGGCATACTGAGTGTTCCGATTGGAATTTTGCTGCTGTGTTTGTTTGGAGCCGCGGTAATAGGTTCGCTGGTTGGATATATTTTCGGAAAATACTTCGGTGATATGTTCGAAAACCGGCCGGATTCTTTCTTTTTTAAGAAAAAACACATTGAAACAACGCGGAAATATTTTGATAAATATGGAAGCAGAACATTGATTATCAGCCGTTTTCTTCCAATCGTCCGCACTTTTGCACCGATTTTGGCAGGCCTGGTAAAAATGACGGTTCCTGCGTTTATGATCAACAATGTTGCTGGCGGCGCAATCTGGATCGGGACATTAACGGGTGGCGGTTACCTTTTCGGCGAGCGCTTTCCGTGGATCGTTGATTATGTGCAGTACATTATCATTTTCTTCCTCGCGATCACTACATTCACCGTGATCAAAGGATATCTGAATGCAAGAAAGGAAATGGGTTAATGCTCACTTCCCTTCTTCTTCTTCGCGAAACCAGCCTGAATAGGTAATGTAATTATTGGCCGTCCGGTCGATCGCAGCATTCAGCTCCGTGGATACATCTTTCAGATATTTTGCCGGATTGCCCGCGTAAATTGTCCCCGGTGGGACTTTTGTTCCCTGTGTGACAATGGCGCCGGCAGCAACAATGGATCCGGTGCCGATCACCGCCCCGTCCATTACAATGGCGCCCATCCCGATCAGCACGTGGTCCTCAATCGTGCAACCGTGTACAATTGCATTGTGCGCAACCGACACATAACTGCCAATAGTGGTCGCAAAACGCTGATAAGTACAGTGAATCACAGCGCCATCCTGAATATTGGAATAGTCACCAATGCGAATGCTGTTCACATCGCCGCGCACCACAGCATTAAACCAAACCGTGCAATGGCTGCCCATCACCACATCACCTACAACAGTTGCGTTTTCAGCAAGCCAGCACGCTTCCCCGAAAGTGGGATTAAAGCCTCGCACAGATTTTATATACGGCATATTTTTCTTTTTTCGATTTGTGTAAAATAGGTAAACGAATGCTCCTTTTGTTGAATCGGGACAAAATTGTTGCCAAAAATTAAATATATTACGTTTTTGATCTTTAAGTCATGCCCACTATGCCATCAATCATGAAAATTTCAAAAGGAAGTCTGTTAATTGCCAAACCGTTTCTGGGAGATCCCAATTTTGAAAGAGGCGTTATTCTGATGTGCGAACACAACGAGCAAGGCAGCTTCGGCTTTGTACTGAACCAGATTACCGACCTTTTCCTGGGGGATGTTTTGGACGAAACCATTTATCAGGACATTGCTTTGCATCTGGGCGGACCCGTAGAGAAAAACACACTGCATTTCATTCACAGACGTCCCGACCTGGTTGCCGGTGGGGCGGAAATTATGCCGAATGTTTTTTGGGGAGGAGACTTTGATAAGGTAAAAATGCTCTTGAACCTGAACACCTTTCACGCTGACGATATCCGTTTCTTTATCGGCTACTCCGGATGGAGCGGCGGCCAGCTGGATGAGGAATTGAAGCAGGATTCCTGGATTGTTTCAAGCACCGATTCTGAATTTCTTTTTACAACTCCACCAGAAAATTTCTGGCGGGAAATCCTGCGTAATATGGGCGGCGAATACCGGTCTATTGCCCATTATCCCATCGATCCGCGGCTCAATTAAGCCGAAATCCGGTTAGTTAGGCCGGTCCAGCCCGTTGACAGATTCGTAGTCGGATTTGATCCTGCTCACTTCCCTAGTCAGGAATTTTTGTAATTGCTCATTAAAATCCGTCTTATCTTCTTCATTCAGAGAAGCGTAAAGATCTTTTAGTTCCTGGTTGATCTGCGCGCGCTCCTCGTCCGAGCTTGCATTCATCGAACGGATGTGAAATCGCTTAAAATCGAATTCCGGCATATTTTGTTTCATTTGGTTGTTTCAAAATTACGAAATGTCGCCGAACGAGAAAATCCTGCGCGGTGTTACGAGAAATATGACAATAATCACCCCAAATGAACCGGACATTCTTTTTTATATTTTTAACATTCATTCTTTTTGCAATTGATTGGTACGTTTGGCAGGGATTGCGCTTTGCGATCCGGAATCTAACGCCGCTTACACAACGCTGGATAGGAGGAACTTACTGGATTTTCACCGCAGCCACATTGGGAGCCTACATTTCGATGCAGCTTCTTCCGCCGGACTATTTCAAAAGCACGACGCGAACATTTGTTGTCGCATTTATTGCCATTCCTTATTTATCCAAACTGCTGGCCGTTCTCCTTTTGTTCCTGGACGACATTCGTCGTTTTTTACAATGGATAGCCAGCTTTTTCTTTCCATCGGCGGCACCTGTTCCCCCTGCAACCGGTGAGCCGGCCATTCCGCGTTCCCAATTTTTGACGACTACGGCGATGGTGGCGGGAGCTGGCCTGATGGGCACATTTGCTTACGGGATCATCTCCGGGGCGCATGATTACCGCATTCGCCGAGTCCGTATCCCGCTTAAAAATCTTCCCAAAGCATTTGACGGCATTAAGATCGCCCAATTATCGGACATTCATTCAGGAAGCTTTTTCAATAGAACAGCTGTGAAAGGAGGCGTGGAAATGTTGATGAAGGAGAAGCCGGATATCGCATTTTTCACCGGCGATCTTGTGAATGACCGCGCGCTGGAAGTGCGGGAATACATTGATATTTTTAATAAGATAAAGGCTCCGCTGGGTGTGCATTCGGTTTTGGGCAACCACGACTATGGTGATTATTTCCAATGGCCGAGCGTGGAAGCCAAAACGAGCAATCTGGCGGATCTGAGAAAAGCCCATCAGTTGCTGGGCTGGAATTTAATGCTGGACGAAAACCGTGCTATCCGCGTCGATGGAGAGGAAATCGGCTTGATAGGCATTCAAAACTGGGGTGCGGGGAATTTTGCCAAATACGGTAACCTGCAAAAGGCGTATCAGCATACGGAGGATTTTCCTGTCAAAATATTGCTTTCACATGATCCGAGCCATTGGCAAGCGCAGGTTTTGCCCAAATATAAAAATATCGACCTTGCACTGGCAGGTCATACGCATGGAATGCAGTTTGGGGTAGAGATCGCTGGATTAAAATGGAGCCCGGTACAATACAGGTACAAACAATGGGCAGGGCTATACACCGAAAACGACCAGCATTTGTATGTAAATCGTGGTTTTGGCTATTTGGGTTATCCGGGCCGTGTGGGTATTTTGCCTGAAATCGCTATCATTGAGTTGGTTAGGGCGTAACATTTAGGGAACTTGTAATTGGGTTGGATCAGTTATATAGGATAACAGCCTAAATGCGTTGAGTATATGAGGTTCTGTAATCCTAAAAATGAATATGATGACAAAATTTGCTTCCTTATTTCTCGTGCTCGCATTGATCTGCGGAATATCTGGTGTCAGCACAGTTAATGCAAAGCCAGCCAGCGCGAAGACAGAGCTTTTAGTCAAAAAGAAAAAGTATAAGGGTTACAAAAAGCCGAAATCCAAGAAATTCCTGGGAATATTCAAGCGGAAAACGGATTGCGGCTGTCCCAATCATTGACATTCCAATTGCATCAAAAATTGCATATAATCAAGAGTAAGCAGGGCCATCATTCTCTAAAAGATTCGATTGGATTTGCTTACTTTTGTCTTTTAAAAACCATCTAATATTGACGTTGTCAGCCCAAGTTGAATGAAAATTAATCTTCGGAACCAGGATAAATTTGAAAACCGTCACCACGGTAAAGATGCGCAGGAGTTGCAGGAAATGCTGAGCACGATTGGAGCCGCATCTCTGGATGAATTGATTGACCAGACACTTCCTCCGGCCATCAGATTGCAAAAGCCGTTGAACTTGCCAAGACCGAAAACCGAGCAGGAGTTTTTGCAGGGTATCCGGAAGATCGCAAGTAAAAATGCTGTTTTGAAATCATACATCGGAACAGGTTATTACGACACCATTACGCCTAATGTAATTCTGCGGAACATTCTGGAAAATCCAGCCTGGTACACGGCTTACACGCCTTACCAAGCCGAAATCGCACAAGGCAGGCTCGAAATGCTATTGAATTTCCAGACCGTGATTACGGATTTGACAGGAATGGAAATAGCAAATGCTTCACTTCTGGATGAAGCGACGGCGGCTGCGGAGGCAATGACCATGCTGCACAGCCTGCGTCCGGCATCACGTAAAAAAGCAAACACATTTTTCGTGTCGGAACTTTGCCATCCGCAAACCATTGACCTGATTCATACGAGAGCGAAGCCCATTGGCATTGACGTTATCGTAGGAAACCACGCAACCGTGGATCTTACAGACGAGAATTTATACGGTGTGCTGGTTCAATATCCGGCAACCAATGGTGAAGTCATTGACTACACAGACTTTATAGCCTCTGCGCACGAGCAAGGACTTTCCGTTGCTGTGGCTGCTGACTTGCTCGCATTAACATTGCTGAAATCGCCAGGCGAAATGGGAGCGGATGTGGTTGTGGGTTCCTCACAGCGGTTTGGCGTTCCTATGGGTTATGGCGGTCCGCACGCGGCTTATTTCGCAACGAAAGATTCATTCAAAAGACATATACCAGGCCGGATTATCGGTGTTTCTGTGGATACGGAAGGGAATCGTGCGTTGCGCATGGCCTTGCAGACCCGGGAACAACATATCCGTCGGGAAAAGGCAACTTCCAACATTTGTACTGCACAAGTTCTTTTGGCAGTGATTGCAGGTGCTTACTCCGTTTATCACGGACCGGAAGGCATCAAGAACATTGCCGCCCGCGTTCACGGACTCACGAAGCTTTTTGTAGACACCATCAAACAGTTCCATTACGAAGTCGTAACCGAACATTACTTTGATACTGTCACGGTTAAGACTGGTTTGACCAGAAAACTGCGTGAAACGGCGGTGAAGTGGGGCATTAACCTCAAATACAATGGTGAGGAAAGCGTTTCGGTTTCATTTGATGAGGCCAAAACCTTCGACGATGTCATTTCGCTATTGAATGTGTTTGCCGAAGTTTCTGGCTTCCAGGGTGAAATGGTAATTGATGAAGAACTTGAACTGGATCTGCCTGCAAATCTTGCCCGCACATCCGAATATCTGACACATCCCGTTTTCAATACGCACCATACTGAGCACGAAATGCTGCGTTACTTGAAATCACTTGAAAATAAAGATTTATCACTGGTGCATTCCATGATTTCGTTGGGCAGCTGTACCATGAAACTGAATGCAACGGCTGAAATGATCCCGTTGACCTGGCCGGAATTTGGTGCGATCCACCCGTTCGCTCCTACCAATCAGGTTGGCGGTTATGCGCAGCTGGTAAGCGAGCTGAATATCTGGCTTTGCGAAATCACCGGATTTGCAGCAATGTCATTCCAGCCTAATTCGGGCGCACAAGGCGAGTATGCCGGCTTAATGGCGATTCGTGCTTATCATGAAAGTCGTAGCGACGTGCACCGGAATGTTGCATTAATCCCTTCTTCGGCACACGGCACCAACCCTGCATCGGCTGTAATGGCGGGAATGAAAGTGGTGGTTACCAAATGTGACGAAAGAGGAAATATTGATGTAGCGGATTTAAGAGCGAAAGCGGAGCAATATAAAGACGAGCTTTCTTGCTTAATGGTCACTTATCCTTCAACACACGGTGTATATGAGGAGAGTATCATTGAAATTTGCGAAATGATCCATTCATTTGGCGGTCAGGTTTATATGGATGGTGCCAATATGAATGCGCAGGTTGGACTTACCAGTCCGGCAACCATTGGCGCTGACGTTTGCCATCTGAATCTGCATAAAACATTCTGTATCCCTCACGGTGGTGGCGGACCCGGCGTTGGCCCGATTGGTGTCGCTGAGCATTTGATGCCTTTCCTTCCAAGCCACGTTAATTTCAGCACGCAGCCTGAGCATTTGCCAGCAGGCGAAGCAGGAGCCGTTTCTGCCGCACCTTACGGAAGCGCAAGCATTCTGACCATTTCCTACGCATACATTGCCATGATGGGAGAGGCGGGACTAACGAATGCAACCAAATATGCCATTCTGAATGCCAATTATATCAAAGAGCGCCTGAGCGGACATTACGATGTGCTTTATACAGGCACAAACGGTCGCTGCGCACATGAAATGATCCTGGATTGCCGGTCGTTCAAAGCGGCTGGTGTGGAAGCGGAAGATCTGGCGAAACGGTTGATGGATTATGGGTTCCACGCGCCAACATTGTCATTCCCTGTTGCAGGAACATTGATGATCGAGCCGACGGAATCTGAATCGAAGGCTGAACTCGATCGTTTTTGTGACACAATGATTGCGATCAGAAATGAAATTCGGGAAATTCAGGATGGTGTCGCAGATCGCACGGATAATGTGCTTAAAAATGCGCCGCATACTTCCCGGATCCTGTTAAGTGAAAATTGGAACAGATCTTACAGCCGCGAAAAAGCAGCATTCCCATTGCCGCATTTGCGTTTTAATAAGTTCTGGCCAAGTGTAAGCCGCGTTGACAGCGCTTACGGCGATAGAAACTTGATCTGCTCTTGCATCCCTGTTGAAGCTTATGCAGAAGTTGAAGCCAATTGAGAAGCGATAAATATTAATAGCTAGCCCTTTTTCCCAGGATTAAAATCCTGGGTGAAATATGGGTCGCCGGTGACCCGGCTGGCATCTTACAAGCCGCATAGCGGCATTCTATACTTTGCCCCAGGATTTATCCTGGGGATAACAAAAGATCTATTCAGGGATAACAAAAGATTTATAATGGGATTATAAAAATCTATCCTGGAGATCAAAAGATTTATTTTTGATCATAAAAGAAAAAAGGAAATGCTCGGTCGAGCATTTCCTTTTTTCTTTTATTAATGAAGCAGATATTGCTTAGAAATGTCTTTCGCCAATTTCTCTTTTACCCAACATCACCGCACCCACCATCGCTACTAAAAGGAGAATGGAAACCAACTCAAATGGAAGCAGATAATCCCTGAAAAGTAAATGTCCAAGGTTTTCGATCATCCCGATTTGTGAATCAAACTGCTGCGGATCAAATCCTGGGATAATGCTTTTGCGATATGCCCCGAAAAGGATCACAAATACAGTTCCGCCGACAATTGTGGCCGCAATTTTGGTTAAGTTGGTTTTAGACTCTTCATTGTCCTGTTTCATATTCAAGAACATGATCACGAAGAGGAAGAGAACCATGATTGCTCCCGCGTAGACGATTATGTTAACAGCCGCCAGAAACTGCGCATTAAGCAGGATGTAATGTCCTGAGAGCGTAAAGAACGTCAGGATCAGATACAGGACGCTGTGGATCGGGTTGCGCGAAACAACCACCATTACTGCGCTGAGTACAGTCAGGAATGACAGGAAATAGAAAAACGAAATAACTGAATTCATAAAATTAAATAGCTGATATGCTCAATGAATGTGTTCAGGGAATGGCTCTCGGAACAACATTGGTAACTTCACCGCTGGCTTTTCTCAAGTCCAATGCGCGGGCTTCTTCTTTGGTCCAGGCCTCGCGGGTATATCTGTTGTTCATGTCTTCAACCAACAGGTCTTTTCCCCAGATCACCTGGTCGCGCTCCGCGAATACTGGCACGAACTCATCGTGGCGTAAATAAACGGCTTGTTTCGGACAAGCTTCTTCGCAAAGTCCGCAGAAAATGCATCTCAGCATATTCACCTCGTAAACCGCCGCATATTTTTCTTCGCGATACAGCTTTTCTTCTCCTTTTTCACGCTCAGCAGCCACAATTTGAATGGCTTCTGCCGGACAAGCAACGGCGCATAACCCGCAGGCTGTGCAACGTTCCCGGCCATCTTCATCCCTTTTCAAAATGTGCCTTCCCCGGAAAACCGGGCCCAGGTAACGCTTCACTTCAGGATATTGAATGGTTACTTTTTTCGCAAAAAAGTGCTTAATGGTGATCGCTAGTCCTGTTGCAATAGCAGGCAAGTAGGCGCGTTCCATCAGCGTCATTTCTTTATTGCTTACTTGCTTAGAGCGATTTGTCAGTTGCATGGCAATGTGTTTTTATTAATTCAACCACGCAGTTACCAGCGGCTTAAGAAAAAGCACGGCAGCACCGGTGATAATAATATTAAAAATAGCAAGCGGGATCAGTTTCTTCCAGCCCAAATTCATCAGCTGATCGTAGCGGAAACGTGGAATAGTCCAGCGCACCCACATGTAGAAGAAGATGAAAAACAACGCTTTTCCGAAAAATACAGCGGTTCCGATCAATGTAGCAGCATTATGTCCCGTTTCCGGACCGAATGCTTGCGTCAGTTGCGTATAAACCCAGTCCATTCCGGGATAGTTGTATCCGCCAAAATAAAGAACCGAGATAATGGCCGATGAAATGAACATATTAATGTATTCGGCAAAGAGATAAAAGCCAAGTTTCATACTTCCATACTCTGTGTGGTAACCGCCTACAAGCTCTGTTTCGCACTCTGGAAGGTCAAAAGGCACACGGTTACATTCAGCAAATGAGCAGGTGATGAAAATAATGAAGCCCAATGGCTGGTAAAAAATATTCCAGTTGCCGCCGTGCTGCTGCGCCACGATTTCACCCAATGAAAGCGAGCTGCTCATCATCAGGATTGCAATCAGCGAAAGGCCCATAGCCACTTCATAACTAATGTTCTGCGAAGCTGCGCGGATGGCACCAAGCAGCGAAAATTTGTTGTTGGAAGCCCAGCCGCCGACCATAATGCCGTAAACGCCTAACGCCACAACACCAAAAACGTAAAGAATACCAATGTTGGATTCCACGCCTTGCAAAGCAACTTCATGACCATTGATCCGGAAAGTGCTTCCAAAAGGAATTACAGCGCTGGCAAGCAAAGCCGTAAGCATCGCCAAACTTGGTCCTGCGATAAAAAGCCATTTGTTAGCCAGGGCAGGAATAAAATCTTCTTTAAAAAACATTTTACCCGCATCAGCAAGCGGCTGCAGCAAGCCACCCGGTCCTGCCCGGTTCGGGCCCATCCTGTCCTGGATAAAGCCGGCAACTTTGCGTTCGCCCCAGGTTGAATACATGGCAATGACCAGGGTAAGAACAAAAACAACGAATATTGTTGCGGTTTTAATGAGAAACTCCGTTAAATCCATTTTTTTGTAAACAAGGTTAAAAACAGGCTGTCAGGCCGTTGAACTAGTTATTTTTTGCCAACAATGAGCGGTGATTTGCTTTGTCGTTGTTTTCGATGCTTTGGTGACGAATCGTTTCTTCATCCGTAACGAAAGGACGTGTATCGTCAATTTTTTTGTAAGAACTGTCCGCCAGTTTTATAGCGAAATCAGGTTTCTTCACAAGATCAGCGCGGTATTTGTTGGCTGAAATAACAGAACTGCGTTTTACTTTGGTAGGACCTTCAAGCACCCAGTCGCTGGTTTTTTTCTTTTCAAAACGGCAGGTGTTGCAAATGAAATCGTTGACTTCTCCCCAGGTATTTTTGCGGGCAGTAACCCTGATAATTTCGTCTCCTCTGTACCAAACTGTCGTTTTACCGCAGCATTTGTCGCAATCGCGGTGCGCATCCTCGGGTTTGGTAAACCAAACGCGGTTTTTGAAACGGAAAGTTTTGTCGGTCAAAGCGCCTACGGGACAAACGTCGATCACATTCCCGGAGAAATCATTATCGATCGCTTTTTCAATGTAAGTGCTGATTTCAGAAGCATCTCCGCGGTTCATTACACCGTGTACACGCTTGTTTGTGATCTGGTCGGCCGTGTAAACGCAGCGATAGCAAAGAATGCAGCGCGTCATGTGCAGCTGCACATACGGACCAATGTCGATTTTATCAAAAGTCCTCCTATCTTCCTCGTAACGCGTTTTTACAGAGCCATGCTCGAATGCAAAATCCTGCAAATGACATTCTCCCGCCTGATCGCAAATAGGGCAGTCGAGCGGGTGGTTGATCAGCAGGAATTCAACAATGCTTTTTCGCGTGTCAAGTACGGCCGGATTTGTTGTGTTTTCAACAACCATTCCTTCCTGAACTTGGGTAATACAAGATGGGACCAGCTTCGGCATTGGCCTCGGATCTTTTGCTGAACCTTGCGCTACGCGCACAAGGCACGCCCGGCACTTGCCACCGGAGGCAGTCAATGGCTTATAGAAACACATTGCAGGAGGCACAAGCGCTGCCTGACTTTCGTCCGCTTCCGCAATCTTCCGCGCAGCCTGCATGATCGTTGTTCCCGGTTCCACCTCGACTTCAATGCCGTCGAATGTAATTTTTACTAACTGAGGTTTGGTCTCTTCCATGCCAAAAATTATATCATTATGCTATTTGTCGGCCTCGTAAATATCGTATGGGCCCACGGTTGAGCTATATTTTAAAGTGTTTGTAAAATCAACATTGAGAATGTTAACAGGCACAATCCCTTTCAATGAAATTACATATTTAATATCCTTTCTCCTAACCATGCTCTTAAATTTGTCAAAGCTAAAGGTTCCGTTCAGATCTGCCAGATAAACAAGGTCAGGAAATGGTATTAACGCATTATTGACTAAAAAATGATTCAGGAAATAACCTTCCATTTGATTCCCGCCGCAAATATAAACCCACTCCTTCGGTTTCAAGTTTTTCTCTTTATATAAATATTCCGAGACATTACGCTCATCTATATAATGGCGCTCAAAGTTTGAATGGATCACCGATTTGTATTTCATAAAAACAAACAGTGTACAATGCAAAAACGCGAGCACCATATAGAACGACGCTCCCATTTTCAAAAGACTCTGATCAAAACGATATGCATTAGCCGGATGCGTAATGAAAAGTGTAACCTGGATCACTGCCAGCAACAGATAATCCTGATAATAGCCAACGCCCGCACCAATTTTGAATGCTGTTGAAGTCGAGAAAATAAAAGACAAAAAGCAGCAAAGTGTCAGAAACAAAAGGAAATTGGAATACTTGTGATAAACGATATAACCGCTTACAATAATGTTGGCAATAATCAGGGGAGCAAATTGCAAAAGCCAGTGTTGAAACGTCCAGTCGTAAAACCATTCCCAGCTTGCTGAATTGGCAACACCTCCGATAATGTTGGTAAAAAACAGCTCAATCGTGTTGATAGGAAGGATCGCGAGGTAAAAGCCCATTATCAAAATACCAAACGCAGTCAGGCTCACCAGCGTTTTCCACTCCCGCTTTAATATCCAGTAAACCCCCGCTGAAATAGCCAGGATCGCTCCGCTTTGCTTTACAAAAAATGCCGTTACTGCAATGAAAATGGCGGCATAGAACCAAAATTGGTTGCCATCTTCCTTCAATGCATTGTAGCAGAAAAATATAAAGACAGTGGTTAGCAGGATCAGTAAACTGTCAGGTCGTGAAGTGGTTAAAAGCCAGAAGCTCAGGACGTGAAAAATGTATAAAGCTGCAATGATGGCAATGAAGGGCTTTTTGGTAACCCGGTTCAGAAATATTCCAGCCAGTCCAACCGTAGCCAAAACAAAAATATTTGACCATAACCTGCTTGCAAGGTAAATCTTATGCACTTCAAGCGCCGACCAACCCACGACCTTGCAAAAGGTGGCGACAATGGTCGAGTAAATCGGTGCGTATTGGGATAACCTGAATGGTGCATCCTCCGGATCCAGGTAAATCGGGCTGCCCGATACGACAAGTTGGATAGGGACAATCGTGCTGCCCTCGCTTCCTGAAATATCGGGGTGATAGCTGATGGATGCCTGGAATTTGATTATCAATAATATCAATGCGCTGATGAGCCCGAAGAACAAAGCGATCATGAAGGACTTATCCCGGACCCAAATCAGCGATTTATTGATTTCCATTATACTAATGCCATTTCGCCCTGGTATACTGCGCCGGGCTGCGATGCTTCGTGTGGATGGGTAATGTGCCACATGAACTCATCCCTGAAATGCCGGATCGCGCTGGCAACCGGCCAGGCAGCGGCGTCTCCCAATGGACAAATGGTGTTACCTTCTATTTTTTTAGATATATCAACCAACAAATCAATGTCATGCATGCTTCCGTGGCCATGCTCAATGCGGTGAAGCACTTTTTCCATCCAGCCAGTTCCTTCGCGGCAAGGGCTGCATTGTCCGCAGGATTCGTGGTGATAAAAACGGGAGAAATTCCAGGTGTTGCGAACGATACAAGCTGTTTCATCAAAAACAATGAATCCACCCGAACCTAACATGGTTCCCGTCGCAAATCCACCATCCGACAATGATTCATAGCTCATCAGGCGATCTTCGCCATTAGCCGTTTTCATGATCAGATGGGCTGGCAAAATGGGGACAGACGATCCTCCCGCAACTAGTGCTTTCAAATGATGTCCTTTTCTGACACCACCGCAGTATTCGTCGGAATTCAGGAATTCTTCAACACTGACACCCAATTCAATTTCGTAAACCCCGGGCTTATTAATGTGTCCCGAAGCAGAAATCAGCTTCGTTCCTGTGCTGCGGCCTACACCAATGGCTGCATAAGCATCTCCGCCATTGTTAATGATCCAAGGCATATTGGAGATAGACTCCACATTATTCACCACAGTAGGGCTTTGATATAAACCTTTTACTGCCGGGAATGGCGGCTTGTTTCTTGGGTTTCCTCTTTTACCTTCTAATGATTCCAAAAGCGCCGTTTCTTCACCGCAAATGTATGCGCCTCCTCCCGGCTGAACGATCAGTTCGAGATCGTAACCGCTTCCTAATATATTTTTGCCAAGAAAACCCTGTGCTTTTGCTTCTTCAATGGCCTTCTCCAAAATACGGATCACATACATCAGCTCGCCACGCA
Source organism: Dyadobacter sp. CY351 (assembly GCF_021502625.1). Taxonomy (NCBI): domain Bacteria; kingdom Pseudomonadati; phylum Bacteroidota; class Cytophagia; order Cytophagales; family Spirosomataceae; genus Dyadobacter; species Dyadobacter sp. CY351. The sequence goes on from NZ_JAKFFU010000012.1 coordinate 167,290, forward strand.
CGTATATAAACGATTTGTTGGCGCCCAATGCAAAGCTGGATATGATCATTCCTTCAATCAGCAAATGCGGAATGCATTTCATCAAATGGTGATCTTTGAATGTTCCCGGCTCGGATTCATCCGCATTGCACACCAGATAACGCGGAACGCCTTCTGGTTTAGCCAAAAAGCCCCATTTCATGCCCATTGGAAAACCTGCACCGCCTCTTCCACGCACACCCGACTTCTTTGCTTCTTCCACAACTTCTTCCGGAGTCATGGATTTTATTGCTTTTTCAACGGCCGTATATCCTCCCTTTTGACGATAAACGTCGAAAGTTTCGATACCCGGTGTATTAATATGTTCCGTTAAGATCTTTATAGCCATTTGAGGATCAATTTCAGCTTACGCTATTTACTCAACTCTTCAATAATTCCGTCCACTTTTTCATTCGTCAAATTCATGTAATATTTCTCACGAATTTGAAAAACAGGTCCCCAGCCACATGCTGCCAGACATTCCACTTCTTTCAATGTGAAGTTGCCGTCCGCAGTTGTTTGTCCGGCCTCGATGCCCAGTTTTTGTTTCAAATGTCCATATACGTCTTCACCGCCCATTAAGCAGCAAGGACCTGTGCGGCAATATTCAATTACATGCTTCCCGACAGGATCCAGGTGATACATGGTGTAAAAAGTCGCAACTTCATAGACTTCAACGGGTTCCAGGCTTAATAAGCTGGCCACATGATCCATTACTTCGCTGCTCAACCAGCCCCACTGTTCCTGGGCTACGTGTAAAACAGGCAAAAGAGCCGATTTTTGACGGCCCTCAGGATAACGCGCTATGATCTCTTTTACTTTTTCCTGTCTTTCCGGTGTAAATGCAACCGGATTTAATGATTCAGTCATTTCTTGAATATTTTTAGGCGTCCAGCTCACCTGCAATTACATTCAGGCTACTCATGGTCAGGATTGCATCGGAAAGCGTGCTTCCTTTGCACATTTCGGGATATGCCTGGTAATAAATAAAGCTTGGTCTACGGAAATGCAGTCTGTAAGGAGTCCGGCCGCCATCGCTGATCAGGTAAAACCCTAATTCGCCATTGCCGCCTTCCACTGCATGGTAAACTTCGCCGATAGGAGCGTCAATTTCTCCCATTACAATTTTAAAATGATAAATAAGGGCTTCCATGCTCCTGTAAACCTCATTTTTGGGAGGTAGATAATATTCGGGCGCATCGGCATAATAAGGGCCTTCCGGAAGGTTATTAATGGCTTGCTCTATAATTTTAAGACTCTGCCACATTTCCTCATTCCGGACCATATAGCGGTCATACGTATCGCCATGCTGGCCAACAGGAATATCAAACTCAAAATCCTGATAAGAAGAGTAAGGATTCATTACCCTTACATCATAATCCAAACCGGCTGCACGAAGATTAGGACCTGTGAAACCGTAAGATAATGCCCGTTCCAGGGAGATACCACCTACATTTATGGTCCTGTCCATGAAAATCCTGTTACGGTTGAGCAATTTTTCAAACTCTTTCAGAACAGGCGGGAATGATTTAATAAACTCATGGATCTTGCGGATCGCTGTGGTAGAAAGATCTCTTTCCATTCCGCCTACACGGCCCATATTGGTCGTAAGACGCGCACCGCAAACTTCCTCGTATATTTCGTAAACTTCCTCACGCTTCTGCATTACATACAGGAACCCGGTAAAAGCGCCCGTATCCACACCCAAAATACTATTGCAGATCAGGTGGTCCGTAATCCGAGCAAGCTCCATCATAATCACCCGGATGTATTGGGCTCTTTTCGGCACTTCCACGCTCAGCAACTTTTCAACCGTCATATGCCATCCCAGATTGTTGATCGGGGAGGAGCAGTAATTCATGCGGTCGGTAAGGGTTGTGATTTGGTAAAATGGCCTTCTTTCGGCTATTTTCTCAAATGCACGGTGTATATATCCAATGGTTTGTTCGCCGGAAACGATCTTTTCACCATCCATTTTCAGGATATTTTGGAAAATACCGTGGGTTGCAGGGTGAGTAGGACCGAGGTTAAGCGTGGTCAGTTCTTCAACCAGCTCAGGTAGATCGGCGTTTGCGGGAACATTATGTGGTAATAATTCAATATCTGCCATATCTTACTCAGTATAGGGTCATCGGCCAAAAAGGGCATCTGTTTTGTCTTCGCGCGTCGCGTCTTCCATCGGAAACTCCCGTCTCATCGGGAAGTAATCCATCTCCTCAATGTTCAGAATGCGCTTTAAATTGGGGTGTCCGTCGAACATGATCCCAAAGAAATCGTACGTCTCCCGCTCCATCCAGTTGGCGGAAGCAAACAAGCCTGTTGCCGTTGGAATGTGAATGTCCGCTTCGGCAAGGCTAACCTTGATGCGAACACGGAAGTTGTGCACAAAACTGTGCATATGATACACAACCATAAACTCCTGCCCTGCATTGTCAGGATAGTGAATTCCGGTAATATCTGTTAAAAAGATAAACTGGTAGGTTTTATGCTTGTGCAAAAATTCTAATAGCGGGATTATTTCCTCACGAGAGGTTGAAAGCGTCAGCAATCCGTAAGGCTCTTCAAAGTCAAAAACCTGATCACCAAATTTTTCCAAAAGCGCTTCGGCTACCTCCTGGTTACTTAGCATAGGGGATTATTGAATATTATATGATGCTAATAATTCAGAATACTCGTCTGTATTTCTGCGGCGAAGCTTTTCATTTTGTGCCAAATGCTGAATGTGCATCAAGCCATCAATGATTTGCTCAGGACGGGGCGGGCAGCCGGGAACATACACGTCAACCGGGATGATCCGGTCGATTCCCTGCAAAACGCTGTAAGTGTCGAAGATACCGCCACTTGAAGCACACGCACCAACGGCCATTACCCAGCGGGGTTCAGACATTTGTAAATAAACCTGCTTCACCACGGGTGCCATTTTCTTGGCGATCGTTCCCATAACCATCAGCAAGTCTGCCTGGCGGGGTGAAAAACTAGGTCTTTCCGATCCAAACCGGGATATATCGTAATGTGCACCCATCGTTGCCATGAATTCAATTCCGCAGCAAGAAGTTGCAAAAGGAAGTGGCCAGAGGGAATAACTTCTTGCCAAACCTATGGCTTCATCAAATGAAGTTGCAAAAAAACCAGATCCGCTATGTCCTTGCGGAGCCTCCACAATCGTTACTTCTTTCATAATTTCCAGTTATTCAAGTTTGTTGATTACTCTTCCCAGTTCAAAACTCCTTTGCGGATCACATAATAGAATCCGGAAAGCAGCAATGCCATGAACAATAACATTTCTACAAACCCAAACATTCCTAAACCCTTAAAATTTACCGCCCAGGGATACATAAATATCACCTCAACATCAAAAAGAACGAATAGGATGGCAACAAGAAAATATTTTACGGATATCGGCGTGCGCGCATCGCCCACGGATTCAATACCACATTCGAACGGATCGTCTTTTAGCTTGCTTTTCCTGCTTGGGCCAATTAAGTGCGTTACAATCATTGTGCCACCAATAAAGCCGGCAGCGAGGATGAATTGTACCAATATCGGCAGGTAATCGGAAGGGAAATATGAATTGTTCATTGAGTCAGTTATTCAGTTACTATCTACGAAATCAACGCGAAAATGTTGTCTGCGGTTACTTTCTTTCTGGTTTCTCAAAATTAGCCTTTGCAAATTTATCAATCAAATTCTTTACTTTATCTTTTGCCTAATTAGTATGATACTAAATAAGCCCCGGATGGCCGGGGCTTATGAACAAAAAATAGGAAGTTTGAACCTTATCGGATCACAATCTGCTTGGTAAGGCTTTGACCCTCGCCCGTTACTCTCAGAATGTATTTACCTGTTGGCAGATATCTTGTATCAATTTCAATGCGGCTGTCCAGAAGTCTTGGTGTCGTTGTTCTGATCACCCTTCCATAAATGTCAAAGATCGTTACGGCTGCATTGCGGATGTTGTCTCTTGACTCGATATAAACATAATTGCCTTCGCTTGGATTCGGGTAGATCACAACTTCGTTTTGCTCATTCGTTTTAAACTCGCGGGAAGCCGTGTCTGAATAGCAAGTCAGCAAATCATCGCCAAGCTGGAAAACCACTTGTGCTCTTGCCGAGTACTCGCCTGTTTTCAAAATTTTGACCAGGTTAGCAGTCGTATCCGAGTCTGTTCCCGGCCTGCGCCACAGAAATTTCGCATCCAGATCTGCCGGTATGGAAGCCATAATGCTGAAAGGGCCTGATGGTTCAATAACCGGTTTAGGAATTTCAGGTCTGATGATGAGTGAGGAAGCAGCTGAATTCTCAGAAACACATCCGAAAATATTTCTTCCCTTCACATAGTAATTACCGCTTTCCGCAATCTGTGCAGTTGCGCCGGTTGCCACCACTGTGTTTGATCCTTGTTTGTACCAGCTGTAAATGTCCGTTCCATCGGCCACGGAGAATTGGAAGGCAGAGTCAAAGCAAGCCTGCTGATCGCCCTGTTGCTGAATCGTTGGCTGAACCGGTTTTGCACCATTGTCCAGCACTACAACAGAAGTTAAAATCGAATTGCCAGCATTGTCTTTTACGGTTGCGCGGTAAGTTCCTGCATCAGAAACCGTAATGCTGTTCCCGGTGGCACCGTTCGTCCATTGGTACGAAGCGAAACCGGTTGGTAAAGTAATGGTAACAGCATTATTTTCAGTTACACAAGCTGCTTCGATATCAGGAATTGGAGCAGGGTTGGTAGGCGTAGCCGTTGAGAAAAAGTTGGCATCAAGGCTTTCATTCCAGGCATTTGCAAGGATCGTAAGTGCCCGGTTCGTGCCCTCAAAATCCGATGGGCTTTCTCCAACAAAGTGCGTGTTATCACCGCGGTTGGGAACTAGTGGGTCCGTTTCAGGTCCAGGATAGGTAGGATTAAAACGTGTATCCAAAACAGCATTCTGAGCAGCAATGATCTCAGGATTTATTGTAGAAGGGATCCTGTCACCCGCCGACGTTCTGGAAGTCCGGGCAATAACCCAGGTAATGCGCTTGTCCCCTGTTTCAGCACCCAACCTGTTCATAATGAATTGAAGATCTTCACGGTAAGACGCCGCAGGAGTTTTAAACAAAGCATCCGTTTCTCCCTGCATCCACAACACCGCTCTCACACCATATTGATTGCCATAATTTCTTGCAGCAATTCTCAGGTTGGCAAATGGCATTTGGGGAGGATAAACGAAACCGCCGTATTTATTTTTTGTAGTTAAACCCTTTGCGCTGCTCGCCCAGTTCTCGATGGAAGTTCCTTCCCAGGCTGCATTGATGAACAATATCGGAACATTCAGTTTCGCAACCAGCAAATCACCCAATACGCCCCAGCACCATGCCGACTGGCCTCTCGGAGACATTATTCCAAGGTCTCTTGAAATTTTAGAAAAAGCGGGTGGGACAGGATCGGTCAAACGATCGACATCGTCATTGTTATAGTTTGAAATATACATAACGCGGTCATCCTGAGCGGATGGTCCCGGATATTTCTTTAATCCTTGTGCATTAGACTGTCCTGCGATGATAAAAACTTCGCCCACGCCTAACCTGGAAAGAATGTCGCGGCCAACAACTTTTCCATCAGAAAGTCCACGGACTTCGAGCGAATACCAGCCACCCATTAATGTAATATTTCCTTTAAAAACGCCACCCTTCGGAGCTTGCTGCAAAGTTTCCCAAGGTGTCGGAAAGCCCTGACCTTCCACTACGGGCACGGCGCGGGCTTCAACTTTGTCCATAGGGACAGTAAATGTTCCTGTAACGGTTATCTCTCTCTGCCCCCTAACACTTTGCTGATATACAGCCTGGAAAGCCGGTGAAGTGATTCGGATTTGCGAGAAAGCTGTTGAAGATATAATACTGATTAACAGCAATGCCTTTGCCACAACCGGGAGAATAATTCTATAACGCATTGGAATTCTTAAACAGGGTAAAAATTTGTATATCTGATGGATGTTGGATTTTTTCAACTTCGGCGTGTGCGCCATTACAAAACGGTCACAAATGTAAATGATTATTTTTGCTAAAATATCACTATTCCGTTTTTTTGATCACATCACTAGCGCTACGACCGTTTACTGAACGATAATCAGCTTTTGGGATGCAGTAAACGCCACCGAAACAATCCGCACCACGTACAAACCACTTGATAAGCCCTGGATATTAAAGAATTGCTGACTGTCAAATTTCTTTACGGTGAAGGTTCTGTGAATAACCCCGCGGCTGTCGATGATCTGAACTTCGGCGTTATTCAGGTTTTGTAATGTTTCAATAGTGATCTTGCCGTCGACAACCGGGTTTGGATAAGTAACGAAACCTGGATTCCGGGTATCTGCAATAAAACTGAAGGGATCAGAAAAATCTGAAAAACAGGTTAACGTGGGGCTGTAAATTACCGTATTATTAACTACATAACTTCCCGACTGGATCGCTTTCAATGTTGTTCCGTTTTCGGTCAGTTCCTGTCCGTTAAGCTTCCAGACGTGATCTCCTGAATTTAAATTGTTTTCTGCCAGCAACGTAAACACACCGATCTGCTTAATGGTCGGCCGCGTAGGCGTAGGCTTTACATCCACCTGGATTGATCTTGAGAATGGTGAGTAACAGCCTTTTTCATCCCGGACCCTGGCGGCATAGCTGCCCGTTGTATCTGCCTGAATGCTTTCGCCTTCTTCCAGGGTGTTCCAAAAGAATGTATTTCCTAATGTTGCCTTCAGCACCACAAAGTCACCGTCGCAGAAAGTGGTGGCTCCTTCCGCAGCAATATTCGGAGCTGGCGGCAGGGCAAGTGTTTCTGTTGTGATCTGGTTACTGGGATCAGAAAAGCATTGGAACTCGTTGATCGTTTGCACGGAGAATGTTCCGGGCGTGGTCACTTTCAATGATTGTGTCGAAGCGCCATTGCTCCATAGGAACGCCGCGGCCGGTGACGATTGCAAATTAACGCTAAGGTCTGCGCAGAAAACCGTAGGGCCGTCGGCGCGGATTGTTGGCGTTTCAGGAAGAACATTCGCCACAACCCTTACCACGGGTGACACCGGAGAAACACAACCGTTTTCATCTTTCGCCGCAATTGTAAAATTACCGGAATTGCGGATCTCGATTTCCCTGCCGGTTTCGCCGTTGCTCCACAAATAAGAGAACGCTTCGCTGCTTCTTAATGTCGTATAGTCCCGGAGGCAGAATGTGGTTGGACGAAGAGCAGTGATGGCTGGTGTTGCAGGAAGAGCATTTACTTTCACAGCTATCTCGTCCGAAGTCGATTCACAGCCATTGGAATCACGCTGTTTCAAAGAGAATGTGCCTGAGGCAGTTACCGTAATCGCTTTTGAAGTTGCGGCTGTGCTCCATATGTTCCCGCTATCATAGTTGGAAGTCATGATCAAATTTTCACCCTGGCAAAAAGTAGTGTTGCCGCTCAAAGCAACCACAGGCTTTTGCGGTAATGCATTAACCTTAACATTAACAGGATCAGAATCAGGTGAGTAGCACCCAACTTCATCCAATGCTCTTACCCGATATTCACCGGAAGATTTTACGACAATGGTCGATGTGTTTCCGCCGTTTGACCAGGCATTTTTCAACTTTGAGTCGGAAGTAAGGCTTACTTCGCCGCCGTCACAGAATTCGAGCACGCCCGAGGCCGCGATCTTTGGTTTTGGTGGCAGGGGCGAAGTGGAGACCGTCATTGTAATCTTGTCGGACGTCGATTCGCAGCCATAAAAATTCCTGGTTGTAACAAAATATTCTCCACCTGTGGTCACAGGCACGCGATCGCTGGTGGAGCCGTTGCTCCATCTGATGTTTTCAGAAGTGTTGGATATCAATGTTGCCGTATTCCCAAGGCAAACCGGATTGCTTCCTTCAAGCTGTATAATCGGCTTATTAGGTTGAATGTTGTCATTGATCCTGATATTCGGAGAGAAGATATAACGTCCTTTTCCATCGCGGGCGCTCACGCTATGCGTGCCGTTTCCAACCTGGGTATTGCTTGAATTCGAACCATTGCTCCAGCTGAATTGGGAAAGACCAACATTGTCGGCCTCCAGGTTGAGGTTACCATTGCCAGCGCAGGATGCGCTTACCCTTAACGGCCTAACGCCCTGGTAAGGGTTTGAATTTGCAAAAAAGTTATCGTTCAGTTGCTGCGCCCAGGCATCGCCCAGCTGCCTCAGCCCGTCATCCTTGAAGTGAACGCCTTCACCTTCTGCCGGACGTGGGATTTGGAGCAAATCTGTGTTCGGTCCCTGGAATACGTTAGGGACATTATTGATAACCCGTTGCTGTCCGTCCGTAACACGGGAAGTTGCCCCGAGCCGGTTATCATAAGAAGTAATTGAGACAACCCACGAAATGTTTTCACCAGCATCGTTTCTGCTGGTTTCAATCACTTTTTTTAGATCGTTGAAATAGGAATCGGTGCTTGTTGATGGTGCATAGTTATCAGACTCGCCTTGTTGCCAGAGAATCCCTCTCAACCCGGTAATGGGCGTCAGGCGCTGAATAACATTCCGAAGATTTCCATATGGCATTCCGAATGGTTCATAATTGACTGCCGCATACACCGATTGCGTCGGCCCATCTATACTCTCTTTCCAGTTCCGGACAGCAGTTCCTGTCCAGGCTACATTGAAAAATAAAACGGGCACCTGGAGTTTGTTAACAAGCTGATCGCCAAGCCGTCCCCAGCTCCATGCAGACTGTCCACGAGGGCTGATCTTTGTCTCCGCATCTAGGTGAGAAAATTGTGGATGACGGTCATAAGTCTCAGGAAAAGGCTGATTATAGAGTCTGTTTACGGTGCTTACACGGTCGTCCTGCGCACCTTGTGAACCGAAATGTTCGAAACCTTCTGCATTGGACTGGCCGGCAATAATAAACACTTCGCCTATGCCTACATGGTCTATCCGGGCAGGTTCACCGAGCTGCTGGTCGCCATTGAAAGCGCGTACATAAAGTGTATACCAGCCTCCTGTCCCTTCGATGGCGCCTGTGTACAAGCCACCCTGCGGATTGTTCGAAATTTCTTTCCAGTCGGTGGAGATCCCTTGCCCGTTGATGGCTTCTAGCCGCGCGTCAATGCGTGTAGTGATTTTTGTGTATGTGCCTGAAATGTAAATGTTGGCGCGATTGCCCTTATCCCGTTGAAAAACAGCTCGATCTGTTGGAAAGTCAATGTTTACTTGTGCAGAAGAGGTGAACGAAAGAAAGATTAATCCTACCCAGAACAAGTATGGTAGATAGTGCTTCATGAGTAATATAATTCATTAGAATAACTCCTTGGACACACAAATTGCATCAATTGGTTGCCTGTTTCAATAAAATATTATTTTACGGACAACGGCAAATTGATGAGGTTCCATATCTGATCTTTCAATTGTTCAATTCCTTCTTGGGTAATTGCAGAAATGAAAATACTGGGTATGGATGCTGGAATTTGTGATTTTAAATCGGCACGTTCCTCTTCGGAAAGAACGTCAGTTTTTGAGATCGCGAGAATGCGACTCTTATCGAGAAGGGAAGGATTGTATATTCTTAACTCTTGGAGCAATGTTTCGTATTCGGCGTTAATGTCTTCACTGTCAGCCGGAACCATGAACAGTAAGATGGAATTTCTTTCTATGTGTCGTAAAAAACGCAAGCCAAGGCCTTTTCCTTGTGATGCGCCTTCGATAATGCCGGGAATGTCGGCCATCACGAAGGATTTGTAGTCCCGGTAAGAAACTACGCCCAGGTTGGGCACCAATGTAGTGAAAGGATAATCAGCGATTTCCGGCCGTGCAGCCGAAACAACGGAAAGCAATGTGGACTTGCCTGCATTTGGGAAACCAACCAGGCCAACATCTGCTAACACCTTCAATTCCAGGATAATCCAGGCTTCGAGGCCAGCCTCTCCTGTCTGCGCATGTTGCGGAGTCTGGTTCGTGGCTGATTTGAAATGGTCGTTACCCATTCCACCGCGACCGCCTTTCAGCAAGATCACTTCCTGACCGTCTTCGGTAATTTCAAAAAGTTGTTCACCGGTTTCGGCATTTTTGGCGATGGTGCCTAGTGGCACTTCGAGGGTAATGTCCTTACCGATCGAGCCTGAACGTCTTCCGCCTTCGCCGCCTTTTCCGTCAAAGGCTTTGATGTGCTTGGTGTATTTCAGGTGGAGCAATGTCCATAGCTGGCTGTTCCCTTTCAGGATTACGTGGCCGCCACGTCCGCCGTCACCGCCGTCCGGCCCGCCTTTTTCAACGTGTTTTTCCCTTCTGAAATGCAGTGAACCCGCACCACCAGAACCGGAGCGCACATTAATTTTGACGTAATCAATAAAGTTGGAGGAAGCCATGTGTATAGTGAATGAGTAAATTATTTAATGGTAACCGTCGAAATTGCTTTGGTAATTTCTCCAAAAATGAAATCAATCTCACCAATTCCGTCGATCGCGACAAATTTGCCTTGTTCCTGGTAATAGTCAGCAACCGGTTTGGTTTTGCTGTTATATTCCTGAATGCGTTTGCTGATCAGTTCTTCATTCTGGTCATCAGGACGGCCGGAAGTCTTTCCACGGTTAAGCAAACGAGCAAGCAGCTCATTATCGTCTACAACCAGTGCAATCATTACAGAAATACTTTCATTGTAGCTGGCCAGAAGCTGGTCTAGCGCCTCCGATTGCTTTACAGTCCGCGGGAATCCGTCGAAGATAAAACCGGCAGCATCCCGGTGCTCTTTCAGCTTATTGTCGATCATGCCGATCACCACCTCGTCAGGAACCAAAATCCCCTGATCCATCAATGTTTTTGCTTGAAGGCCCAATTCTGATCCTGCCTGGATTTCTGAACGCAGCAGATCACCTGTCGAAAGGTGTATCAGTTTGTATTTAGCAATAATATTTTCACTTTGAGTGCCTTTACCTGCACCCGGAGGGCCAAACAGTATAAGATTCAGCATAGTTGCAAAAAAATTGATGTCGCGGTGGAATGGTGTTTTTCGGCAAATTTACAATTCTAAATAAATGCCAGCCTAATAGTTAGTAGTATTTTTACAATAAAAAATCCTCCTGATGGCTTAAAATCAGGAGGACATGGAATATTTTTTAGAATAAATCAGGGAATAACGACCCGTTTGATGGCTCCGTCTTCATTTTGCACAACGGTTACGAAAACGGTTCCTTTTGTATTTTTCTTTAATTCAATCTGCCCTACAAACTCACCCTCAAAGTCCTTGATTTCTTTCTTTCCGACTTCTTTTCCTTTTGTATCCGTAACAATTACACTCACATCGCCTTTTTGCGGAACGCCGAATTTAAGGTTCAGGACACCATTATCAGGATTATTTGTATAAGCAGTCAGCGAACGCACACTTGCCGGTTTCACGACTTCCTTATTCCAGAATTCACCCATTTCATTTCCAAAATGCTCCATATCACGCATAAGCATTTTGGTCTTTGGTTTCCATTCGTTTTCAAAAGTCCGCATATGCTTTTTGAGATTCTCGGTATTGAATTCAAAATCATTGGAAAAATCGCCTTTCCAATGATAAGCCAGTGGCTCCCGATCATCGCGGTGGTCAATGATCACTTTGCGCCTTTTTTTTGCGGCCATATCCTCATCGCCGTCATCAATGGTCACCGATACCATCTGGTTATTTTTCTTTTTATCAACACCCAGTGAGTCCAGGACTTTGTCCACAAACTTATCCCGTTCGTCGTCCGTCATAGCGCCCACGCGATAACTCCGCTCCTTGCTCTCCGTTTTACCATCCTTTTCCCCGGTAACCTTGATGCGAATGGTTGCTTTTTCCTCCTTTCCGGGTTTTTCCGGTTTATCTTCCTGTGCCTGTGCTAACATTGCAGTTGCGCCGGTAAGCAGCAATGACAACATGATTTTGTTTAAAAAAGAAGTCCTCATAAGTAAGATTAGGTTATGTGTATGAATGAATTACAAAATTATCAGAAGCTATTTTCAGTGGGTGTTAAATTTTGTTAAAAACAAGATTGACCCGGGCGGATGCGTTAAATTTGTTTTCAGCAAGAATGTCGGTGGATACGGCGTGCGCGTTGCACCGGAGAATTTAAATTTATGACGAAGAGGAAAATTCAGATAATAGTCGGCTTAATGTGCATTGCGCTCATTGGCCTTATTGGATTTCAATGGTATTGGATCCGTGAGGCGATTGCAATCCGCAATGAGCAGTTCAACCAAAAGGTTTCGGAATCTGTACAGCAAGTGGTGCATCGCCTCGAAAAGCAGGAAATGATGTATCTGCTTCAACGCAGGATTGAAACCGAACAACAGAAAAGCAAGCTGAACCGCATTACCCAGCTGCGGCATACGCCCATCAAAAAGACGCCGGCTGCCAAAACCAAACCTGCCCGTGAGCTTGCGCAGCGAACGCAGCCCCGCATGGAGATCGCAATTGGACCCAATGGCGAGGAAATTCATTATCAGATCATTACCGAAGCCGTTCCGACGGATGTGCTCAGCCCCAATTTCCGGGTGATGGTGGAGCACCAGCAGCAGATTATGGAAGAGTTTTTCCAGGCTCAGCAATATGGTGCTGCCGGGATTGACGAATTCATGCGCAGAAGATTAGACGACGAAAGGCGCCTGGGCAATGCATTCAGAGGAATGCAGGATAGCGATGCCAAGAAATATCAGACAGGCAACGGAATGTATCCAGATTCATCTCAGAGAAGGATCGCAAACCGCCAGGTGGCTATTCCCGAGTCAAGAAAAAATGGCAAAAGCACAAATGCTGTGATCAGCGACGCAGAACCTGATCGGGCATCATTGCTGAAAGAGGTGATGAAGGATTTTATTTATACTAAAAGACCTATTGAGCAGCGCGTTAACCGTTTCTTGCTGGATACATTATTAAAAAAGGAATTTGTTGAAAGCGGCATCACGCTACCCTACGAATTTGCCGTGAGGGGCCGGTCAGACAACAGCCTGATCTTTTCCACGGCAAGCCTCAGGCCGAGGGAATGGGAAGAAAAGTCTTACAAAGCGGATCTTTTTCCCAGTGAGACCATTAATGCACCTAATTCTTTGTATGTATACTTCCCTGATCAGCAAAAGTACATTTTGAGCAATATGGGAGTAATGTTCGGTGGTTCTGGGATCTTGATAATCGTCATTATGGCCTGCTTTTACATGGCGGTTACTACGATCTTGCGCCAGAAAAAGCTTTCGGACATTAAAAATGACTTTATCAATAACATGACCCACGAGTTCAAAACGCCGATTTCAACCATTGCATTGGCAGCGGAAATGGCGCAGGAAAACTCGTCGGCGATCCAGCAGGCCGCAATCGGTTCGAGGCTCGACCGGTATCTGGGCATCATTAAGGAAGAAAATAAAAGACTGGGAACGCATGTCGAAAAAGTGTTGCAAATGGCGCTTCTGGATAAAGGGCATGTTAAATTAAAGCTCAGCCAGGCGGATGTGCATGACCTGATCGGTAAAGCTTTAAATGCCCAGAGCGTCCAGATCGAGCAGCGGGATGGTGAGATCGATCTTGATTTCGAAGCGACTCATGAAGTGGTTTCAGGCGATGAAATTCACATTTCAAATATCCTTAATAACCTGATTGACAATGCTATCAAATACTCGCCTGAGAAACTGCATATCCGCATCAGGACCTGGAATGAGAATGATGGCATTAACATTGCCATTTCCGACAGCGGAATTGGCATGGGCCGGGAACAGCAGCACCGCATTTTTGATACATTCTACCGCATTCCTACGGGTAATGTGCATGACGTGAAAGGTTTCGGGCTCGGATTGAGCTATGTTAAAAAGATGGTAGAAGCGCATGATGGAACCGTTCACGTGCAAAGCAAACCAGGCGAAGGCAGCACATTTACAGTCTGGCTGCCCATTAGCAAAGAGGAACAATTAGTTTAGAAATTTCGTCGGCAACGCCTAACTTGCCATCTTTTTAGATGACCAACCGCGGTTTGCGGGAAATTTCAGATTATACAATGATTTCCAAAACATATGCCCCCCAGGAAATAGAGGATAAATGGTACTCCTACTGGATTGAAAACAAGTTCTTCAATTCAAAACCAAATCCTGATAAGGAACCTTACTCAATCGTAATTCCTCCCCCAAATGTCACGGGCGTGCTGCATATGGGGCATATGCTCAATAATACGATACAGGATATTCTGATCCGGAAAGCCCGTATGGAAGGCAAAGAAGCCTGCTGGGTGCCTGGAACCGACCATGCTTCCATTGCAACGGAAGCCAAAGTGGTTGCGATGCTCAAAGAACGCGGCATCAACAAACGTGACCTTACCCGCGACGAGTTTTTAGAATATTGCTGGGAATGGACGCACAAATATGGCGGCATCATCCTCCAACAATTGCGCAAGCTGGGCGCTTCCTGCGACTGGGACCGCACGCGCTTCACGATGGAGCCTGATTTGTACGATTCGGTTATCGACGTTTTTATTGACCTCTATAATAAAGGAGACATTTACCGCGGGCACCGCATGGTGAACTGGGACCCGCAGGCACGAACGACGGTCTCGGATGAAGAAGTGATCATGAAGGAGGTGAATCAAAAATTGGTTTACCTGAAATATCCCCTTGTAGATGAAATCGGCGAAGCGCTTACGGACGAAGCGATCATTATTGCCACCACGCGTCCGGAAACCATTATGGCTGATGTCGCCATTTGCGTAAACCCGCACGACGAGCGTTACAAGCATTTAATAGGGAAACAAGTTGCTATCCCGCTGATCAACCGCACCATTCCGATCATTGCCGACGAATATGTGGAGATGGAATTCGGAACTGGCTGTTTGAAAGTGACGCCTGCGCACGATGCGAACGATTATGTGTTGGGCAAAAGACACGATCTGCCGGTTATCGATCTGCTCAATGAAGATGGCACATTGAATGAGAAGGCGCAGATTTTGGTTGGTGAAGATCGCTTCGTAGCGCGTAAAAAGATCATTAAGCTGCTCGAAGAATCGGGTGCCCTGGTGAAGACAGAAGAATACAAATCCAATGTAGGCCATTCCGAGCGGACCAATTCGGTGATCGAGCCGCGTCTTTCGGAGCAGTGGTTTTTAAAAATGGATAAAATCAGCAAGCCTGCACTGGAAAATGTCATGAATGACACGGTGCAGCTGATTCCTGCCAAGTTCAAGAATACGTATCGGCACTGGATGGAGAATGTTCATGATTGGAATATCAGCCGTCAGCTTTGGTGGGGCCACCGCATTCCGGCTTATTATTTGAAAGACGGAACGACCATTATAGCAAAATCCAAGCGCGATGCATTGCATAAGGCGCAGCATGAATATCAGTTATTCGCATTGACAGAAGAGGACATTGAGCAGGACCCGGATGTTCTGGACACCTGGTTTTCGGCCTGGCTGTGGCCGATTACTGTTTTCAACGGCATTAAGGAGCCGGATAATGCGGACATTAACTATTATTATCCTACCAATGACCTCGTTACTGCACCCGAAATTCTGTTTTTCTGGGTGGCGCGGATGATCATTGCAGGTTATGAATACAAAGGACAGTATCCGTTTAAGAATGTTTATCTCACGGGAATTGTACGGGATAAGCAAGGCCGGAAAATGTCGAAATCACTCGGTAACTCGCCCGATCCGATCGATCTCATCAACCAGTATGGTGCCGATAGTATTCGTACGGGCATGCTTTTCAGCTCACAGGCAGGCAATGACCTTCCTTATGATGATAAGTTGGTTGAGCAAGGAAGAAATTTTGGTAATAAAATATGGAATGCGTTCCGTTTGGTTGAAGGTTTCCAGGTTTCCGACAGCATATCAGCGCCCGCGGGTTCGCAACTGGCGATCCAATGGTTTGAAAGTAAACTGAACCAGACCATTCTGGAAGTGCAGGATCATTTCTCCAAATTCCGCATTTCGGATGCCCTTAACTCGGTTTATAAACTGATCTGGGATGATTTCTGCGCGCAATATCTGGAAATGATCAAGCCTGGCTTCGAGCAGCCGATCGATAGGCAGACTTACGATGCAACATTGGAATTCTTCGACCGATTAATGCGCCTTTTGCATCCGTTCATGCCATTTATTTCAGAAGAAATCTGGCAGAATATTATTGAAAGAAAAGAAAAGGATTCCATTTGCATTGCTCCATTCCCGCAAGCCGGCAACATGGATCAGTCACTGCTGAATGATTTTGAAGTGCTTTTTGAAGTGATATCTTCGATCCGGAATTTGAGAAATGCAAAGAATATCAGTCCAAAAATTGCGCTTCCACTTGCTATAAGGACGGATAACCAGGCGCGTTACTCGGGATTAGAGCCATTAATACTAAAACTGGCGAATGTTGAGAACATTGGCTATGTGACTGACGAAGGTGAAGGAACTGCCTTCCGGGTGAAATCAGATGAGTTTTTTGTCAACCTGGCGGATGAGCTGGATGTGGAAACGGAGCGTGAAAACCTGCAACGTGAACTGGAATACACGCAAGGGTTTCTGGATTCGGTGATCAAGAAATTATCCAACGAACGCTTTGTCCAAAATGCAAAAGGCGACATTGTGGAGAAGGAGCGCCAGAAGCAGGCGGATGCCGAAGCCAAGCTGGAAACATTGAAAGAAGCGCTTGCAAGGTTGGGTTAGTGGTAGTTTTCGTACCTTTGCGCGATGCAGACTACGCAAAACAAATTTGAGCAATTCAAGCTTAACCGTCAATTACTCAATGCCATTGAAGAAGCGGGATACACCGAGCCAACGCCCATCCAGGAGCAGGCCATCCCGCTCGCTTTATCGGGACAGGACATTCTGGGCATAGCCCAAACAGGCACAGGCAAAACCGCCGCTTATACATTGCCGCTCTTAATGCGGATTAAATATGCCCAGGGCGAGCACGCCCGGGCATTAATTATGGCTCCTACGCGCGAGCTGGCCATGCAAATTTCAGAAGCCATCGCGCAGCTGAGCAAGTACACCGACATTCGTACAGTTGTGCTTTTCGGTGGAGTAGGAGCCAAGGCACAGATCGAGGCGATACGGAAGGGCGTTGACATCATTGTGGCCACGCCCGGCAGGTTCATGGATCTTTATTTTCAGGAAGAGGTCATTGTCAAGCATCTGAATGTGATGATCCTGGACGAAGCCGACAAAATGATGGACATGGGCTTCATGCCGCAGATCCGGAAATTGCTCGAAATCATTCCCACAAAAAGGCAGAATATGCTTTTTTCAGCCACATTCTCGGATAAAGTGGAAAGGCTGTCCTTCGAATTTCTCGAATTCCCAACGCGCATTGAAGTAACACCTCAGGCCACAACGGCCGAAATGGTTTCCCAATCCATTTACGAATTGCCCAATTTTCGCACGAAAATCAATCTTTTGACCCATTTACTGAAAGATCGGGAAGCATTCAACCGTGTCTTGATTTTTACGAGGAGCCGGGAAGTTGCCGGATTGGTCCATCAGAATCTGCTCGATAGGGTGGTGCGCGAGGATGAATTGAAAGTAATCCATGCCAACAAAGGACAGAACACGCGGACCAATGCAATGGAAGCATTTAAAGAAGGTTCCGTGCGCGTAATGGTGGCAACGGACGTGGTAGCCCGGGGCATTGATATCACGGAAGTAAGCCACGTCATCAATTTCGACGTTCCGCTGATTTACGAAGATTACGTGCACCGGATCGGCAGAACGGGCCGTGCAAACCGCATTGGACAGGCCATCACATTCATGACCATGGCCGACGAATATCACATCCGGAAAATCGAAAAAATGATCCGCATGGAAATCCCGCGGATGGAGTTGCCTGAGGATCTGGAAGTCGCTTCAACGCCCGTTACAGAACGCCAGGACATGCTGAGGGAGATAGATAACCAAAAAAGAAAGGAAGATCCGACGTTTTTGGGAGCCTTTCACGAGAAGAAAAAAACGTATCGCCCGGCGCAGAAACAACCCAATAAAGGAGGGTCAAACCGTCGTAATTCGTCCGGAAGAAGTAAACGGAAATAATGCAATACTATTTAGATAAAACCGTTTAACTTGGACAATAGAAAACCTGTTTCTCTATTAAAGTCACCTATGAAAGAGTCCGTTGTTATTTGGCTTGCTATTCTTATCCCAGTATTTGGCCTTGCACAAAACACCCATCTCGCGAGTGCCGGACCGAATACAGATACGAACCTTGCCCAAAAAAAGCCCTTAGATTTAAAAGAAAGACGCGTGCTCCCGCTTTTTGGGGAAGTAAGCAAAACTTCTGATCAGATTGACGAGGAAATCCGTTTTTTGAGTGAATGCGACAAGTCATTTACAAGTCGCGCTGAGGCGAGCAGCTTTTTTACCGCACGTGCCTGGGAATATTTGCAGGAAGGAGCATTGGATACCGCTTGCTATCGCTTCAATCTCGCGCATTTACTCAATGATAAAAATGTGGAAGCATATTGGGGCCTGGGCGTTATTTCCTACCAGCGCGAAAACTGGGTGGAGGCCAAAAGAATGCTAAGCCGGGGAATTGGTTTGCAGGGTGAAAATGTGCCGCTGCTTGTCGATTTGTCAACCGTTGATCTGAAATTATACGCGATAACAAGCCGAAAGGAAGAACTGGATGAAGCGGCCGAACTGCTTAACAGGGCCACTGCAATAGATTCTACTTATGCATTAGGCCAATACAACCTGGCTTTGTTACACTATAATCTCAATGATCTTGATAAATCGTGGGAGCATTTGCATAAAGGAAGATCGCTCGATTTTAACCAGATGAACCTTGATTTTGTGGAGCTTTTAAAAGCCAGGAAGCCAGATCCGCAAGGTTTCTTCAAATAGGTTTTCAATTTGATATACATAAAAAAAGTCTCCCGCGAAGGAGACTTTTTTCGTTTGTGATGAATATGCCTTCTGTTATTTGAAGAAGAAGCCTGTTGGCGCAACATTCACTTTTACTGAATCAACAAGTGATCCGTCTGCGCGGTAACGGAGCGCATAACCTGCCTGCGCGAACGAAGGCGTTACACCTGCATACAAAAGTCCCTGCGTAGGATCAACTGCCAAACCTGTGAAAATTCTTTTGATTAATGGCGTCGTAACATTCACCTGCGCGTCGCTGATGCCGAATTTATAAGTTCCTCCATGTTCGCCGGCAGCATCAAAGTATGACAGAACAAAGAAAACCGTTCTCTTATCCGGGCTGAAAGCAAAGTTGGATGCAGATTTGGTCGCATCGCTTCCCAATGATAACGTAGCGTCTGCATTGTAAGAATCAGGGTTCATTTTAATGACCTTAATGCCATCATTTACCCAAAGTTTTCCATCCGCATCAATCCCGATCGGGTTTGGTGCGTTTTCAAATGAAATTGATTTATCAATTGCGTTTGTGGTCGTATTGATCACCGTCAACGTTGTGCCGCCGCCATAGGAAACCGTTCCCACAAACAACTTGCCGTTATTCAAAACCAGATTTTCCGGCCCGCCTGATGTGATCTCGATTTGGTCAACCACTTTATTGGTAACCAAATCAACGACAGCTACATAACCGGTCGTGAATTTGAAATCGGCATTGGTCCCCCAGCAAGACACATATGCTTTGTTGTTGGTCCCAAAAACCACTTCCCGTGGATTCTCGATTTCCGGCGCGCCAATGGTCGCAATTCTCTGGAACGTGTTGCTGTTGACAATCTCAACCTTATCCTGGCCGGCAGACATATTGTCCACAAGGATGATCCCGGTTGCGTCCAGGGCCACATAATCCTGCACGCCGCCTTTCAATGTAGTCCCGTTTGCCGTGTTGAAAATGTCAATCTCCGCAGTGGTTTGTTCTCTCGTAAAGAACGAGATCGCTCCGTTATTTTGAGAGAAATTCCCTTCATTCACCACAAATACACCCTGGATATAATCACCCTTCGGAGCTGGGTCGCTTTGGTTACACGACCATGCGAAAAGAGACAAAGAGGTAAGAGATGCTAATCTGAATAACTGTTTTTTCATTTTTTGCTTTATTAGTTGTAAAGTTTTTGCCACATAACCTCTTGTAAGACATTACTTTGCGGAATGCGGCGGGTCATAAATTAAAATTAAACTTAATGCAAAGCTTCTGCCAGGCATTGCATTGTTTCTTACATTTAGATAAAACGTGTTTGCCAGATTATTGATCTGTCCCTGCAACCGCATTTTTATTTTATCCCAGACAAAAGTATGTTCTGCCAGCAAATTTGTGAGCGTATATCCTTCTAAAAATTGCGTATTATCAAATGTGCTAAAACGCTTGCTGATCGTCTGCGCCTGACCTGTGAGCCTCGTATTTTTATATTGGATAAATGCATTCAAATTTCCTGAATGCATCGGCACAAATACAAGCTGCTTGCCGATAATATCCGAGGAATAGGCATCATAAGCTTTTTCCTGAGCACTTTTATTTAGCGCATACCCTAGGTTGATGCCTGATTTCCAGTCATTTATCTGATGCCGCCACCCAGCCTGCGCTTCAATTCCACGCGCGAGCACTTGCTGCAAGTTTTCTACACGGTAACTTTGCGTAGGATTCCAATAAGTCCAGTCCTTAATGCGGTTGTGATATGCCGTCAGGGAAGCCGAAAATGTTTGGTTAGCATCGATAACAAAGTTTTGTTCGAGGCCAACTTCTTTGTTCCACCCGTTTTCCGGCCTGATATCCGGGTTTCCGAGTTCTTTCCAGAAGCGTTCATTCAATGTAGGCACGCGATAACTTCTTCCTATTGAGCCTCTTAATTTCAGATTATGGGCTTCTTTTTGGACTAAAAAATAGTCTGCTCCTAATGAAGGCGTGAATGGCGGATCAAATTTAGTTACAAATGCCTGCCTTAAATTCCCGGAAATGACCAGTCGGGCGGTGGCCTGCCAGCGCGTTAACAGAAAAATGTCACCTCTGTTTTCTGTCACCAATGCTTTATCATAGCCAGCGACCTGGGCGCGGTAATGTGCCCATTCGCCTCCTGCTTTAATTTGAATTGCATTGAATTGAAAATCGCGTTCGACACGGTTTGAAAACTTGTCTGTTACCGCATGGTCCAGCTGACTATAATCACCTTTGGCATAATCAATAATGTCTCTCACCCACGAAGTGCGGATTGTGAAGTCTTTAAATTGATAACGTAACATGGTCCTGTAAGCCTCCGTTAAGGTCAGTTCGCGGCCAGCTTTGTCTTCCGGTGTTAACGTGAGCCGGTTACGGGTTAGCCACACATGCGCCGAAATCTGATGATCATTTTTTGAGTTGAAAAACAAATCCTGCACCAGACCACGCTGGAAAGAAGTGGATGGCAAAACAGTGTATTGATTTCGCTCGGTGTATGGAAAATCGTTGTTCATACGGCCGTCATACACATTTGTCTTGCCTGAAAAGCTCCACTGATCACTGATCACCGCCGCATAGCGGGCTGTAACCTGGGTCTGGTGGTTGTTGAAACTTTCCTGCTGCCGGCCGATTGAAAGCTGCAAAGGCTGGGTCGATGGAGCGCTTCCCAGCAAAATACTTCCACCCACGGCATCACTGCCGACAATGCTGGCAGCAGAGCCATATTGGACAGAAAGCTGATCAAAACCGGTAACTGGGATGGTTGAATAATCTGTCTGGCCAAGGATAGGAGAATTAATGTTCAAACCATTCCATAACACAGCGGTATGGTTAGCCGACGTTCCGCGGAAAGAGGCCGTATTAAGCTGACCGGGGCCGTAATTTTTAAATGCAATCGGCGTGTAAAGTGAAAGCAGCTCGCTGATATTCTGGAAGCGGAAAAGATTCAGAGACGCCGAATCGAACTTTTGGATTTTGAGCCCGCTCATGAATTTTTCAGGAACAAAACCCTTTACGATAACAGGTTCCAAACGAATGCTATCCGACTGTGCAACGAGCATTTCCGGACGGAAAAGCCATGTGGCAATGGTCAAAGCCAAAAAAAACTTCCGGTCAATAATCACCTGGTGTCAAATATGTAGCGTTATCAGCTTTGTTTTTCCTCCGAAAACAAAATTTGATAGATCAACTTCTGGCAGGTCTCCTGGCTCGTCTTTTTGGTCCGTGGCCTTCCCGTTCGAGGAACAGTGGCATAGGGGATTGGATCAATATAAACAGACTCACAGTTGCGGGGACAGCTTCCGGTTCAACGGAATTCCCTATTAAGCCTTCATGCCGCATTGAAGCAGCTTTCGGCGCCAAAGGTGCAAAGGTAGTGAATTGGCGGGATTTCCGACGCGGTAACATATCCTTTATCTTCTGTATGATATGCTTTATCTTTGACCAAAATCCTGATCATTGTTGGCTGCTCCTGCTCAAAATCCGACTGCAACTTCTTCGCAAAAAGGCATTTATCTGATGCTCGGTGCTGCATTTTTCTTTTCCCTCACCTCCGCAATTTCCAAGTGGCTCGGCCGTGATTTCCACATTGTACAGCTTGTATTTTTCCGGAACATTGTTGGGGTTGTGTTTGTAGTCACCAGCATTTGGCGACGTCCTGTAAGGCAGCAGGGAGGCAAGCTGGGGCTGCTTATTTTCCGCGGCGTTGTGGGCACATTGTCGTTGTATATGCTTTTTTATGCGATACAAACGTTGGGGCTTGGCCGCGCCTCCACATACCAATACACTTATCCCATTTTCCTCGCATTGCTATCCTGGCTGCTGATCGGCGAAACGCTCAATTCCCGTGAGTGGGCAGCTATTTTTGTTGGCTTTACCGGCATCCTGTTCGTTTTCCGGCCCGACCTTTCCATTTCGCTGCGGGACAATGCCTTAGGGCTTGGCAATGCATTGTTAACAGCAATTTCTTATTTGTCAATCAGGCAGTTAGGTGTTGTTTATGACTCACGCGCGATCATTCTTTCTTTTATGTTGAGCGGCATTGTGATGCCCATTATTTCCATGCTCGTCGGGACTTACTATCCTATGGAAAATCTGGATTTCCTGATTGGCACATTCACCTGGCCAACTCACATTGCGCAATGGCTTGGCTTTCTGGCGCTCGGACTGACGGCGCTCATGGGTCAGAGAATGCTGACGCAATCCTTCACATTTGACAAAGCCGGGCGCGTTGCTGCCATTGGATATTCCAATATTCTGTTCTCAGTTCTGATCGGTTTTTTCATGGGAGAGGCCATTCCTTCATTCTCTATGTTCGCAGGCATGTTGCTGATCGTGGCGGGAGGGATTATGGTTTCGCTGGCAAAAAGAAAGCCCGCTATGGCAGCCGACCGAAATAATAAAGTCAGCCGTTAAGCACAATTATTCCACAGTGAAATTTGTTCAGTTATTGAAATCAAATGAAGTTATGAAAAGATCAGCTGCATCATTTTTTCTGTTTTTGGCCATTCTAACAGTGGCCTCGGGTTTCAGATCCGACAAGAACAGGCCTGCGGAAGGCATTCAATGGTTAACAATTGAAGAAGCCTACGCTAAAATTCAGCAAGAGCCCCGCAAGGTTTTGATCGATGTATATACTGATTGGTGCGGATGGTGCAAAGTGATGGACCGCGAAACATTCAAAAATAAAGCAGTTGTCGAATACGTCAACCGCAAATACTACGCCGTCAAGCTCGATGCAGAACAGAAAAAAGCCATCACATTAGGAGACAAAAAATTCGAATTTCTCTCCGAAGGCGGGCGCGGTGTACATCAACTCGCATTAGCTCTTACCAACAACCAACCCAGTTACCCAACCACCGTTTTCCTGGACGATGAATTCAACATGATCCAGCCCTTACCCGGCTACATGAAACCCAAAGAATTCCACCAGGTAATCACATTCATAGGAGAAGATTACCACAAAAAAGAAGCCTTCGATACTTATAAATCAAAGACTTATAATGAGTTGTTCGCGGGTAAGTAGGTTTCTATTTCCGCAGGACCAAAATCGCGGAGCGATGCCATATTGGTAGAAATTCTAAACCGTCTCTCCCTCCTGCATGCGCTCTGCGTTCTCTGCGATGCGTAGTCTTTCGATAAATTCTCCGATGTCACCTTCCATAACTGCCGGAAGATTGTAAACTGTGTAGCCAATGCGGTGATCGGTAATGCGGCTTTGCGGGTAGTTGTAGGTGCGGATCTTATCGGAGCGGTCGCCGCTTCCTACCATTGATTTTCTTTGCGAGCTGATGGCGTCGTTATGCTCTTTTAATTTGATCTCGTACAGCCTCGAACGCAAAACACTCAATGCGCGGTCCTTGTTTTTCAACTGTGAACGCTCATCCTGGCAGCTTACCACCAATCCGGATGGAATGTGTGTCAGACGAACCGCGGAATAAGTGGTGTTAACCGACTGTCCACCAGCACCTGACGATTGAAATGTATCTACGCGGACATCATTCATATTTATCTGAACATCCACTTCCTCTGCTTCTGGCAGCACAGCCACGGAGGCCGCTGATGTATGGATGCGACCCTGCGATTCAGTTTGCGGAACGCGCTGAACGCGGTGTACGCCCGATTCAAACTTCATTTTCCCGTAAACGTCCTCTCCTTCAACTTTACAGATAATCTCTTTATATCCGCCGTTGGTGCCTTCGGTAAAATCCATGATAGAAGAACGCCAGCCCATTTTTTCAAAAAATCGCTGATACATTCTGAACATATCGCCCGCAAATATCGCAGCTTCATCACCACCGGTTCCGCCGCGGACTTCGAGTATAATGTTGCGGCTATCATTAGGATCTTTTGGAATAAGCAGCTCTTTGATCGCCTGTTCGAGCTGCTCCAATTTTGGGGTCAGGTCGTCCAGTTCTTCTTTTGCCATTTCCCGAAGCTCTTCATCCTTTTCGGTCGAGATGAGTTCTTTGGTTCCGGCTATGTCTTTTTGCAATTTCAAATAAAGGGCATACTGCTCCACGATCTTTCCCAGATCCTTATATTCTTTGCTTATTTTGGAATAACGGGCAGAGTCCGAAACGATTTCCGGTTGTATAATTTGTTGCGAAACTTCTTCGAAACGTTCTTTTATGGCTTCTAATTTATCGATCATCTTTATTGAATATCTTTGGCACCACGCATTCGGGGCACAAAGATACGCATTTTAGATAAATGAAGGTTTTCTGAGATATCCGCGGGCTCGTGAATTAGATGCTTTGGAATACTGTTACCCATTTATAATGTGCATGGAAATGAAAAAAATACTGGTTGTTGCGGCGCTGATCATGTTTATGACGAGCTGCGATACGGGAAACCGCGTTGAGAATACGAAGGAGCTGTCTAACGAAATAAATGCGTCAAAAATAAAACGTGTGACCAACACGCAGCTTGTTTATTCGGCTGATGCCTGGGGTAAAAAAATCGCTAAGATCGCTGAAAAGGCGCTAGCCAACGAATTGGAAAAGCATCCGGAAAAAGCCGGAGAAATCTGCCAGAAATTAGCCGAAATTCCGGTGGTTGCCGCATTGCAGAAAGAATATGGTGTTAAGGTTGAGCTTCTGGATATGACTGACCTTAAAAATCCCGACCTCGCGCTGAAAGAGCGGGAATTGCTGGACGCATATCTTTACAGCGCCAAAAGCAAATCCGTCGCCAGCGATAATCTCCAGCAACTCAGCGACACATTACTGGTCTACAATGTGCCCGTCCCCGTAGAAAGCATCATCTGCAAATCATGCCTCCCAAAAGACGAAACACCATTCGCAGTATGGCGACTGTTGTTCAACAAAAAAGACATCATCAGAAAGCTGGATGCGAAACAGTTGAAGGATTGATTCTGTGTCCGGAATGCTTTTTTTAAGAATTAAAGTAAAAATTGCTGTTCCTTTTCCCAATGCAAGCTCCTATTAATAAGACGATTCCGAAAGTTATTGAGAATGAGGTTTTAAAGGCTTTGTCTTTTTATCCTGAGTTACGGGAGACGCGGATTGATTTTGTTTTCAAGCGCAACATTAAGCGATCCGTCATGCAGGCGCAACCCAAAATTGGGACGATGTTTGGGACAAAACGGGGCTATAACATTAACATTAGTGCCCTTTTCCGGTTAACTACTTCCGCGATCCCGATTCACCAGATCCCGCCGGACATTATGGTTGGCTGGATAGGCCACGAACTGGGTCATGTGATGGATTATGAAAACAGGGATGTTATAGGAATGATGCGGTTTGGGATCGGTTATTTATTTTCAACCAAATATATCCAGCAAGCCGAAAGAGTCGCCGACACCTATGCAGTGAATCATGGGCTAGGAAGCTATATCGTTAAGACAAAGCATTTTATACTCAATCACGCGAGTTTGTCGGAGAAATATAAAAGCAAAATCGCCCGGCTATATCTTTCACCGGACGACATTATGGAGCAAGTCAAAAAGCTGGAAGCCGCTCAGCTCGATGCACGAAAAAAGGAAGATCAAGAGTAATTCCTGACAAAGGACTCAAATTCAAGAAAATCTTCTTCCTTCATCACGCGTGGGATTTTTACCTGCCCACCGAGTTTTTTAGTCTCTTCGCTCCATTTATAGAAAATCTCTTCCGGGATCAGTTCCGTTTCGATCCCCTTCAAAGCACGTCCACGCGCTACATTATAGTTCTTATTATTTTCCCGAAGCGTTTTATCCAGTGATTCAGCAACTTTAATTGGATCCGGCGATTTATCGCAACTTAAAATCCATTTGTGAATATAATCCTCGCCTCTGTGTACAGCTGCAACGATAAATTCTTTGATCACCACATCATATTCTTGTTCGAGAACCCGCAATGCATCATTCATCTGATTCACTGAAAGTTGCGAACCTACTACATTCAGAAAATGCTTGGTGCGACCGGTGATTTTTATTTCGGCTTTTGCCTTGTCTGTAATTTGCACCGTATCACCGATCATATAGCGCCATGCGCCTGATACTGTGGACAATAACAATACATATTCGACATTTTCCCCCGCCTTTTCCAGAGACAAAACAGGCGCACCGGGTTTCACCAAACCGTTTTCATCCACATGGTCGCCATTGAAGGGCACAAATTCATAAAAGATGCCGTTATCAGGAAAAAGCGCCATGGAGTTTGTATCAGGGCGTTTTTGAATAGCGATAAACCCTTCGGAAGCCAGATAGGTGTCAATGTAAACAAGCGGATGAGCGAATAATTGTTCAAGGCTCTTCCGATAAGGCTCAAATGCGACTCCACCGGTTGTATAAACCATCAGATTCGGCCATATTTCATGAATGTTGTTCAACTTATTATGGCTGATAATCTCTTTCAGCATTAACTCAACCCACGCCGGAATTCCTGAAATGCATCCTATATCCCATTTTGGGGCTTCTTCTGCAATTCTTTTCACGCGCTCGTCCCAGTCGGCAATATCTGCAATTTCTCTCCCCGGCTTGTAAAATCCGCCAAACCAGGTCGGCAGGTTACTGGCACTGATCCCGCTGATCTCACCTTCCTGGTGGTCGTCTTTCTGGATTAAGGAAGTGCTGCTGCCCAGCATTAAAATTTGTTTGGTAAAAAAATCACCGGGCAAATTGAATGCATGAATGTTCGTAATTTCTGAAATGCCTGCTTTCCTGATCGCGGTTAACATATCATCAGTAACAGGAATGTATTTGCTGGCACTTGTGGTCCCGCTGCTTAGCGCAAAATACTGCTGTCCGCCGGGCCAGGTCACATTCTGGTGGCCTTCAAGCAAATAGTGCCACCATTCACCGAACATTTTGTCATAATCGTGAACGGGCACTTTGTCCTGAAAAGCAGCAATAATATCGTCAGCTTTCAGAAGCTCCGAAAAGTCATAAGCTTTACCAAAAGCGGTCAATCGTGCAGTTTCAAGCAGGTTTCGTAAAACTTTTTCCTGAGCTTTGAAAGGATCAGGATCACTGGTAATCATTCCTGTAAAATCAATCGCCTTTTTTATCAGTTCTCCGATTACCGCCATGCTTAGTTGTGCTTTTAATTGACCAAAATCATTATTTGCTTACAACATGGTAAATTTCGTACCAGTCTTCGTGGCTGAGTTTTATATCCGATGCGCTTGCGCCATTTCTGATACGTGTTTCCGAAAGTGAGCCGATAATGGGCAGAGTCCCCAGTCTCATCAGCCAGGCAACGGCAGTTTGCTCGATATTTGCATCGTATTTTTTACCGATCTCATCAAGTTTGGCTCTAAGGCGCACAGCTTTTTCTTCTGTTCCGTTCAGAATTTTCCCACCCGCGAGCGGTGCCCATGCGAGCGGTTTACTGAAATTTTGCTTAATAAAATCGATACGACCATCTTCAATAGCCGTCGTATTCATCAAATTCAATTCGATGTGATTGGTAACGATCGGGATCCTTAAATAGGAAGCCAGTAATTGGTGCTGGAAAACTGTAAAGTTGGCAACGCCGATATGTTTCGTTTTTCCTGACTTTACAATTTCTGCAAGCGCTGTCGCTGTTTCTTCCGGATCGGCCAGAAAATCACTTTGATGCAGTAAAAAAATGTCGAGATAATCCGTCTTGAGGCGTTTCAGCGATCCGTTAATGCTGTTGACAATGTGGTCACGGGATGTGTCGTAATAAGTCAGGTTTTTATCAGCAGATTTTCTGATCCCGCATTTGCCAAACAAGACAATTTCGTCTCTTTTAAAAGATTTATTTTGAACTACTTTCCCGAAATGCTCTTCAATCGCAGTGTCTCCATAAACATCGGCATGATCAAAAGTGTTGATACCCAGTTCCAGACAGAGATTGACAGTTTTTTCAATTTGAGACGTGGTTTGGGCACCTTCGTCTGTCCACCTCCAGAAGCCGTAAATTGCTTCGGAAACTTTGGGGCCAGAGTCGCTTAAACTAACTTTTTTCATAAGGCGGATGTTTGAATGCTGGTGCAAAAATATCTATTTATCCAAACGTTTATCTTTTACGATCAGATAAATATCGTTTTCCAGTTCGAGATAACCGTAATCATACACAAAGTGGTAAATGTTCCCTTTGAGTGTTGGGCGAATGCTGGTGATGAGATTAAAGTCGAATCCTTTGCCTGTCAGCAGGCTTTTTGTTGTTTTGATTTTGTCTTCGGGGCAGATTTCTTCCAGTATCCGGCGATTTTTCCGGAGCTGGTTGTTCATGGTCCTGACGATGTTATAAGAATCTGAATTTAACCGGTTATTGTAGCTGTTCCGGCACATATCCAAGCAGAATTTTTTATCTACCCTCCCCATTAGTGGTTTCCCGCATTCCAGGCAATTCTTCATTTTGTCAACGTTTATTCAGATCCGCTTTACGGAATCCGGTAAGTGTGCATATGTGATCTCTTAGTGCAATATAGCAAAATTACTTTTTCAGCGATAAACTAACGGATTTACCCGTTTGCAAACGGCTGCAAATGCTTGTACCTGACTGTAAATAGTTAATAACCGAATCGTATCCCACCGATCCAGCACATTTGCATTGTCGATTGATCACGATCGATTTGTAAGGTTAAGTATTCATTTTAAACAAACAGAAATCATGAATTCAGTAAAGCTAATCGGAAATGTAGGGCGGGAAATTAATGTGAAGGAGTTTGAAGGCGGAAGAGCGGTAACTTTTTCGCTGGCAACGGATGAAAATTATATCAATAAGAACAAAGAGGAGGTCAAATCGACTTCATGGCATTCAATTATTGCGTGGGGACCGCTTGCGCAGCGTTGCGAAGCTATGCTTGAAAAAGGAAAAATGGTGTCTGTGGAAGGAAAACTAAGTCATCGCCAGTACATAAATAAGGATAATCAACCGGTGCGGGCGGTGGAAATTGTGGCTTTTAAAGTGGAGGAGATTGTCAGAAAAGAGCCGCAGGAGGCGAATGCTTAAATAAATGCTGGCTGCAATGATCTAGCAGGGATGAGACAGAAAAAGCCTGGTCTTAACAACAGTGAAGTTATTAAGACCAGGAATGATGTTACAAGCTGTTTTCCAAAGCTGCTTTCCAGTTGCCGTAAGCTTCTTTGGTGGCTTCTGTTAATGCTTGATCAGGTTCAATCGTGCTTAATGCAGACAGGCCTACAAATGCCTCAGACCGGTTTTTGTAATAACCGAGTCCGAATCCTGCTGCACGGGCAGCGCCCTGGGCGCCGTCTGTGTTGTAAAGTTCCACGGTTGCCCCGGATACATTGGCAAATGTTTCTCGGAAAACAGGGCTCAGGAACATGTTTGCCTCACCTGCACGGATATTTTTCAGAGATACGCCTACGGTTTCCATGATTTCCATGCCGTAGTACAAGGCGAAAACAATGCCTTCCTGTGCAGCGCGTGTATAGTGGTTCAGACCGTGGCGGCTGAATTGTAAGCCTTTGAATGTGCTTCCGGGATCCTGGTTTTCAAGCATCCGTTCTGCACCATTTCCGAAAGGAAGACAGAACAGCCCATCAGCGCCGACAGGGGCCTGTGAAGCAAGTGCATTCATTTCGGGATAGGAAACATTGCCTTGGAACAACGAATTGCGCAGCCAGCCGTTCAGACTTCCGGTGCCGTTCACGCAAAGCAATACGCCATAACGGGATGCTTTTGATATGGGGTTAACGTGCAGGAATGTATTTACACGGGATTTTGCGTCAAATTTCACCTGATCGCTCACGCCATAAACCACGCCGGATGTTCCGGCAGTTGCCGCAACTTCGCCCGGTTCGAGGACATTCAGCGAGAATGCATTGTTGGGCTGGTCGCCAGCGCGATAGGTGACAGGAATGCCAGCGCGAAGTCCCAATGCTTCGGCTGCGGATGCCGTAACTTTTCCTTGTTCCGAGAATGTGGGTAAAACCTCCGGCATAATCTCGTGATTGAAACCGAAATAATCGAAAAGGAAATCTGCCGGCCGGTCATTGACAAAATCCCAAAAAATACCTTCGGATAAGCCCGATGGCGTGGTAACAATGTCGCCGGTCATACGTGCCGCCAGGTAATCGCCCGGAAGCATGAATTTATAAACCTTTGCATAAACGTCAGGTTCATTTTCCTTAACCCAACCCAATTTGGATGCCGTGAAATTGCCAGGAGAATTAAGCAGGTGCGGAAGCACGTATTCTTCGCCCAATGCTTCCATTGCCTTATTTCCAACCTCAACTGCGCGACTGTCGCACCAGATGATGGATGGACGCAAGACATTCATGTCCTTGTCTACAACCACCAAACCGTGCATTTGATATGAGATCCCGATCGCGCCAACCTCCTCCGGTGAAATGCCAGCTTTCTGGATTACTGCCTTTGAAGCCAGGCAGGCATTCTGCCACCACATTTCAGGCTGTTGCTCCGCAAAGCCCGGCTTGGGTGCGGCGATCGTCATTTCCCGTTCAGGATAAAATGCAGCGGCAGCCACTGCTCCCGAGTCTGCGTGGATCAAACATGCTTTTACGGACGAACTGCCTAAATCGAATCCCAAGAAATACATTGTGCTATTATGATTAAAATTGCTGTAATATTTAAATATAAGCCGAAAAAAATACAAAAATGTTCCCTCGGTTTTGAAAAAGCAAACTGTTAAGTGTAAATATTACACTTATTTATTTTCTTACTGTCTAACCGCTTTTACCACGAAAAACGAAAAAGATATCCAGTGCCGGAAAAATTCACTATTTTAATGAAGATATTGAAACAATTTGAATCTATTTGTAGTCTTATTTGTGTTATCGAAGCAAAGCACCAAATAGCTGATTGTTGATTTCAAGGTGTAAATTTTAAGAAAACGGAGCATCCGTCAATGGGTATTATGAAAAAAATTGTACAAGTGGTTTTGATTGGTGGCTTTATTGTGATGTTCGCCGGATTCCGTCCCATCGAAAAAAAGTGGGAAAAACCCTTCTCCCGGCTGGATAGTGAGGTAAGAAAGAACAGCAAAGCGTACCAGACGCTTGGTGAAGCAACAAAGACGATCGGGCATAGGCTTACCGGCAGTGTGAATGGAGAAAAAGCCGAAGAATATGCATTTCAGCTCCTGAAAAGTTACGGGTTTACAGATGTTGCCTTTCAGCCGTTTGAGGTTGAAGCGTGGATGCGCGATACGGTAACATTGTCTATTGCACCAAGCAGCAGCGATAATTTCAGAGAAGTTCCGGTTGTTTCACTGGCCCACTCACCTGTAGAATCCAAACTTCAGGGTGAAATCGTAGATGTAGGCAATGGTCTTGAAGAGGACTTTGAGGCAATTAAGGAGCGTGTAAAAGGCAAAGTAGCCCTTGCGAACATTAACTTAGTAGGATCTCCTGGTAAGAAAAACCTGCACCGTTCGGAGAAAACGGCTTTGGCAATCAAATATGGCGCAACTGGCGTGATCATGGTTAATGGAGCGCCGGGCAAGATCTTGCTTACGGGAACAGCTTCTGTAACTGGTGCTATCATTTCGATTCCGGCGGTTTGTATTTCAAACGAAAGCGGCGGTGAGCTGCGCAAATGGCTGAAAGAAGAAGGCCCGCTCGAAGCGCACATTGATATGCACAACATTTCGAAACCGATTAAGGCAAGGAATGTGATTGCAACATTAAGGGGAAAAACAGATGAGAAAGTGATCATCGGCGGCCACCTGGATTCGTGGGACCTGGCCACCGGCGCAATCGACAATGGCATAGGATCATTTGCAGTAATGGATATTGCGAGAACCTTCAAAGCGTTGAAAGTGAAGCCCGAGCGCACGATTCAGTTTGTATTATTCATGGGCGAAGAGCAGGGCCTTTTGGGATCAAAGCACTTCGTGGGCGAATTAAAGAAATCGGGAGAGATTAATAAGGTGAGTTATATGATGAACCTGGATATGACAAACGATCCGAAAGGCGTTAATGCTTTTGGAAGGGACGAAATGAACGAGTTTTTTGCAGGTGTAGGCAGTGCCATTCAGCATGTAGACCAAAGCTTTAAGAACGAATCGTCTAACCGTGCTGGCTTGCACAGCGACCATCAGCCATTTATGCTTGAAGGCGTTCCCATAGCAGGATTATCCGGTCATCTGGATCCGAATGTTTTGCAATGTTACCACGCTGATTGTGATGATTTTAGTCTTGTAAACAAAGATCAGTTTGAAAATACCGTGCGCATTGCGTCCATGTATTTGTATGCGCTGGCAAACACCGAAACCATAGCCGTTTCCAAGCTTTCTGATACCAAAACACGGGATTTTCTGATTTCACAGGGGTTGAAGGAAGAATTGGTCATTGGGCAGGAGTGGCGGTGGGAACAATAAAACCTAGTAATGCTTGTATTTCCGAACGCAAAAATTAACATAGGCCTCAATATCGTCGAAAAACGTGCTGACGGTTACCATAATATTGAATCTTGTTTCTATCCCGTTGGCTGGTCTGACGCGCTGGAAATAACATTGGCAGGCGAATTTTCCTTCCGGAGTGACGGAATAGTGATCCCGGGAAATTCATCTGATAACCTTTGTACAAAGGCTTATCAAATGATCGCAGCAGATTATGCTTTGCCGGCAGTGAAAATACATTTATTAAAAAGCATTCCGATCGGAGCGGGGCTTGGTGGTGGTTCGGCGGATGCTGCATTTGCGATCAAGGCATTGAATGAGCAGTTTGACCTTAAAATATCTTTTGAAAAACAGCTTGATTACGCACGTAGATTAGGGAGTGATTGCGCTTTTTTCATTTCGAACAAGCCTGCTTATTGTTTTCAGAAAGGGGATGAATTTGAGGATATCGACCTGAATTTGAAGGGAAAGTGGATTGTTCTGGTAAATCCTGGTTTGCATATTTCAACTGTTGACGCATATTCAGGCATTGTCCCGAAACGGAATGAGCATGATCTGCGTAATGTGTTGAAAGAGCCGATTGAAAATTGGAAGTATAAAGTAAAAAATGATTTTGAAGCAACGCTTTTCCCTAAATATCCTCTCTTAGGAGAAATAAAAGAAGCATTGTATCAGCAAGGAGCCTTGTATGCTGCTATGAGCGGTTCGGGGTCAACCTTGTTTGGAATATTTGAGCTGAAAAAGGATTTGCAGAAGCATTTTGCCGATTACAAAGTCTGGCAGGGGCCATTGGATTAAAAAATATTAGCAGGCTACAAAACGCGGGAAATAGTAGTTATATTCACCTCCCGCTTGCAAACCATTAGAGAAAGAGTTGTAAATGAGCGCCAAACCAACGACCAAATTAAAGGAAAACCCTTTCACCAAACGGCGGGAACCTCTCGGGTTTATGCTTTGGCTGGGCGTGGTCGGAAGCTCGTTGCTGTTTACTTCCATCTTCATTATTTTCCTGGTGAGGGTGCAAAGGGAAACCGGGCATATGATGGTTCTGCCAGATATGTTCTGGCTCAGCACATTGGTGATCCTGTTCAGTAGTATTACATTACACGAAGCCAACCTGGCTTTTGCGAGTGAGCGTTTTTTGCATTACCGCGTATTCCTTGGCGCAACGCTAGTTCTGGGAATCACATTTATCTTACTACAAGTTGGCGGATGGGCTGAAATGCTTAATGCAGGCGTATTTGAAGGAGTAACAACTTCCAGCGGGCTAGTTTATCTCCTCACCGGATTACACCTGGTGCATATCGTTGCCGGTGTGATTTATCTAAGCATTCTTTTCCAGAAAGCGATTAAAAATCGGACTTATATAGATTCTTTCATTTACAGTGTGAATGCACCTAATAAGTTAAAGATTAAGTTGTTGACAAGATACTGGCACTTTACCGGTGCGCTCTGGCTCGTTGTATTTCTCTTCCTTATCGTTCTTTACTAGTTCGATCCTTCTTTATTAACGCTTCCTGAGAAATTACGTTTGAGGCTCCTTCTGGCAAGGAATGTGCTCAGTAATGTGAGAACAGCCGCCATGATCATGGGTGCGCCCGGCAAGTAGACAGGCGCGGCAGGCTGCGTGAAAAAGGAAAATAGATTAGTCATTAATGGTGGGCCAATAATGGATGTCAGACTTTGCAGGCTGGTTAATGCGCCCTGAATTTCGCCTTGCTCATTGGGTTGCACCTGCGTAGAAATGATGCCTTGTAACGCCGGCCCGGCAATGCTGCCCATAATGTAAGGAACCATAAAGGCGTACATCATCCAGCCCTGCGTGGCAAATGCATATAATATAAATCCAACGGCATACAAGAGTAAACCAATGTAAACACCTCGCTTCTGCCCAAGTTTCGGTAAAATTAGCCGTATTAAATAACCTTGTACAAATGCACTCAGCACACCCACAGCGCCCAATGAATAGCCAATATGCGCTTCGTCCCAGCCAAATTTTTCAATAACATAAAACGACCAGTTGCTTTGCACCGCATGCA
Source organism: Dyadobacter sp. CY351 (assembly GCF_021502625.1). Lineage (NCBI taxonomy): Bacteria > Pseudomonadati > Bacteroidota > Cytophagia > Cytophagales > Spirosomataceae > Dyadobacter > Dyadobacter sp. CY351. The sequence goes on from NZ_JAKFFU010000012.1 coordinate 202,448, forward strand.
ATGCTACATAAAGCAGCCCCAGTGAGAATATCAATCCGTAAATGACCGGGTAACGTTTCAGGTTTTTTAAAGAGCCAATCGGGTTTGCCCGTGACCATTCAAATTTCCTGCGATGCTCTACAGAAAGTGATTCAGGTAAGATAAAATAGCCATAAAGGCAGTTTAACAAGGAGAATGCAGCAGCAGCGATGAACGGAACGCGGGTTCCATATTGACCGAGCAAACCGCCGACAACCGGGCCAATAATGAAGCCCAGGCCAAACGCAGCGCCAAGCAAGCCGAAGTTTTGCGCCCGTTTTTCGGGTGTGCTGATGTCAGCAATGTACGCGGCGCCCGTTGTGAAGCTCGCGCCCATGATACCCGCAATGATGCGCCCGACATACAACCATGCGAGTGTAGGGGCAAAAGCAAGAAAAATGTAGTCAATGCCGAAACCAAACAACGAGGCAAGCAACACAGGCCGGCGGCCAAACCGGTCACTGATCCCGCCAATAATGGGGGCGCAAAGAAATTGCATGGATGCGTAAGCAAATAAAAGCCAGCCGCCATCACGGGACGCAGCACTAATGCTGTCGCCGGTGAGCTCGCTGATCAGTTTGGGCATTACCGGAATGATAATGCCGAGGCCGATTACATCTATTAACAGAGTGACAAAAATAAAACCAAGTGCGGGAGAACGTTTGTCATTCATGTGAGAGATGTTATTTCTTCAAGATCTTGAACTCAACACGGCGGTTTTGCTGCTGGCCCTCGGGCGTGTCGTTTTTGGCAACCGGAACCGTCTCACCATAACCTTTGCTGCCTACCCGGTCCGGCTCGATTCCTTTTCCGATCAGATATTCCCGGACAGAATCGGCCCGGTCCTGGGATAGCTTAATGTTGAATTCCGCGCTGCCGGTGTTGTCTGTGTGCCCACCCAATTCAATGGCCAAGGTCTTATTTTCAGTCATTGAAATGGCGATCCTGTTCAGTTCGGGAAAGGACTCCGGACTTAATGCTGACTTGCCTGTGGCGAAGAAAATGTTGTTAAGCCGCACAATCTGGCCTTCTTCGATCGGGATCAGCTTCAAAGATTTGTTGGTGATTTCTTTAAAACCCTTGGTAGCGGTGGAATCACTCAGGTCAATGTTCTCGCCTTCGGCAATAAAGTCCGGCGCTACGGCACGCATGCTGTATTTCTGACCATACGGAAGGACGATTTTGTATTCACCGGTGGTTGGATTGGTCGTCGCGGTTCCGACTTCCTCACCGTCGGCCAGGCTTTCATAAATGATCGTCGCCTCCACAGGTTTCCCCGTTTTGGAGTCGATTACCTTACCACTGATCATGACAACAGGGTCGGAGACAGGAACGCTGGCAATCGGGGCTTCGGCCGTGTCGCCGGGAACCTCTTTTGGTTTCAGGTTATAACGAACCACATCCCCTTTGCCCTCCGTGTCTTTGAACGAGACCATATAGGAGTAATCGCCCACAGCCGAAATGGTGTAGTATGCGTCATAACCGTCGGAATTAATGGCCGGGCCCAGGTTTACGGGCCGGCTCCACCGTTTCCAAGTTTTGTCAATGCGCTTGCTGTAATAAATGTCGTTGCTTCCCTGGCCGCCTTTGCGGTCGCTCGAAAAATACAATGTTACCCCGTCGGGAGCGAGAAAAGGTGTTGTTTCGGTGAATTCTTCTGAATTGATCTCATTGCCCAGGTTCATAGGTTTGGACCAGGAACCATCTTTGGCCTTGAAGCTCACATAAATGTCGTCTACCTTGCTGTTCTTTTTCTCGCTGAATGACATCACCAGTGTTTTACCATCCGTTGAAAGATAGCCGCAGTCAAACTGTCCTTTGCTGATTTTGGCATAACCCGGAATATCAATCTTATTGGGAGCAGCCCACCCGCGTGCCGTTTTTTTGCTGGTTGAAAATCCCCGCGTTTCGTACACGCCGTTTTTGTATGAACCCTTGATCAGTAATGTGTTACCGTCGGGTGTAATGCTGTAAAGACTGTTGTAATCTTCCTTGTTTAGCGGCTGGGGAAGGCGGCGGGCTTGCGTCCACTTGTCGTTTTTTAATTCCGAAAACCAGATGTCCTGACTGCCTTTGGCGCCATGCGTATTTTGCGGATGGCTTACCCTTGAAAAGTAGATGGTCTTGCCATCAGGCGAGATAATGGGGTTAATTTCATTGTATTCGGTGTTTACCGTTTTTCCGAGATTTTCCAGCTGCGCATGGGCGCAAAGGGAAACGGAAAGAAACAGCACGGTCAGTGTCGAAATGCGCATCGTTTTTTGGAAGGGTGACTTAGTTATTATCTACATATAACGACTTATCCAGAGGCTTATTTTCTATGTTTTGTACACGAAATGCCTCCATTTTTTCCAAAAGGTCAGCAGCATTGTCAGCTACCACCAAAAGCTTTTGATTATCAGGGTGTAAAAATCCTTCCTCCACCATTTTATCAAGTTGCAAAAGCAACAGATCGTAAAATCCGCTAACATTCAAGAGCCCGACTGGCCCTTTGAAAATTTTAAGCTGCGACCAGGTTAGTATTTCAAAAAGCTCATCAAATGTGCCATAACCACCCGGAAGCGCAATAACGCCGTCCGTAAGGGAAACCATTTTAGCCTTGCGCTCATGCATGGTTTCGGTAAAGTGGATTTCAGTCAGCGTTTTGTGCGCTACTTCAAGTTTGGCAAGAAAGTTGGGAATGATCCCGGTCACAGAACCATTGTTTTCCATGGCTCCGTCCGCCACACGGCCCATTAGGCCCATGTTGCCGCCGCCGTAAATGAGTCTGATGTTTCGTTTTGCCAACTCCGCGCCTAACGTGTACGCAGTTTCCGCATAGATCGTTTTTTTACCGGGATTGGAACCGCAATAGACTACGATTGATTGCATAGTTTAATATATAGTGTTAATGTATGGTTCTGTTAATCAAGCAATTCTGTTGCCAACGCTTTTAAGTCGAGGTCGCCGTAAGTGCCTGAGCTCATCAAAAGGAGATTGGCATTTTCCCACGTTAATGTTTTCAAGAACGCCACCATTTCCGCGGAATCGGTAAAAACTTTCAGATCGTCGCGCTTGAAAGCTGTGCGAATGTCTTCTTCCGAGATCGGTTCAAGGCGCTTGTGTTCAACTGTTTGCGGATTGTAATAAACCACTGCAATGTCTGCTGCCTTCAATTTTCTGCGATATTGGCTCAAAAACGCTTTGTTAAGGCTGCTGAATGTGTGCAGCTCTGCGCAGGCAACCAATGTGCGCTCCGGATATTGTTCTTTCAATGCAGCTGTCGTAGCCTCTACTTTTGACGGCGCATGTGCGAAATCGCGGTAAATGTTGACGGTTTCGCTTTTACCCAACAGTTCCAGGCGTTTGGAAGCACCTTTGAAAATTTGAATGGCTTCATAAAACTCGTCGTCGGTAATGCCCAGGCGTTCACAAACTGCATAAGCTCCGCTGATATTTTTCATGTTGTGATTACCAAAAACCAGCACAGGAACTTCCTTATTATCAGGCGTGATGAGGATTGTTTTGCCATCTTCAATCTTGTAGGGATGGGCATGATAGGGTGTGCTCACAACATCTGCACGCTCTTTTTGCCCGATAACATTCAGCATATCGTCGGTTTCATCGAAGATAATTCCGCCTGCTTTTGGCAACGAGTCGGCCAGTAGTTCAAATTGCTTCACGTAGGATTCCCAGGTTGGGAAAACGTTGAAATGATCCCAGGCAATGCCACTGATCAAGGCAATGTGCGGCTGGTAATGCATGAATTTCGGGGTAGGATCGAGGGGCGAAGTGAAATATTCGTCGCCTTCGATCACGATCAGCGGTGCTTCTTCCGAAAGCTTCACCATGTTGTCAAACCCTTCGATCTGGGCACCTACCAAATAATTGAAAACACGCTTATTATGATTCAAAACGTGTAAAATCATGGAAGTAATGGTCGTTTTACCATGGCTTCCTGCGATCACCACGCGTTGTTTGTTTACGCTTTGTTCAAAAATATATTCGGGATATGAATACACCTTAATGCCCAGTTCCTTTGCTTTTGCCAGCTCCGGATTGTCCTGCCTGGCATGCATACCCAAAATAACAGCCGAAAGATCGGCTGTTATTTTTTCAGGAAACCAGCCAGTAACCGCCGGAAGCAATTCATGTTTAGAAAGGCGGCTTGCCGAGGGTTCATATATTTCGTCATCGGACCCCGTTACTACAAAACCTTTTAAATGCAGGGCAATCGCAAGATTATGCATTACGCTGCCGCCGATCGATATAAAATGTATTTTATCCAGAGATGAAATCTGACTCATTGATAATGATTAACTGTTTCTAATTAAGCTAGTTTTTTATATTTAATCCGCTTCGGCGTCAGGTCGGAGCCCAGTCGCTTCTTACGGTTTTCCTCATATTCAGAGAAATTACCTTCAAACCAATACACCTGCGAATCACCTTCAAAAGCAAGGATATGCGTTGCTACGCGATCCAGGAACCACCGGTCGTGGGAGATGATTACTGCGCAGCCTGCAAAGTTTTCCAGACCTTCTTCCAGTGCGCGCAATGTATTGATATCCAAGTCATTGGTAGGCTCATCGAGCAAAAGTAAATTGCCGCCTTCCTTCAATGTCATGGCTAAGTGCACGCGGTTCCTTTCTCCGCCGGACAGGTTACCGACTTTCTTTTCCTGATCGCCGCCGCCAAAATTAAAACGGCTTACGTAGGCCCGTGCATTCGATTGCTTGCCTGCGATCATGATCCAGTCGTTGCCGTCTGCAATGCTTTGGTAAACCGTTTTGGCAGGATCCAGATTATCATGTTCCTGGTCCACATAGGCCAGTTCCACCGTGTCGCCCACATCGAAATGTCCGCTCAATGGTTTCAATTGCCCTGTTATGAGTTTGAAAAGTGTGGTTTTACCCGCACCATTCGGCCCGATAATGCCAACGATCCCGTTGGGAGGCAATGCGAAACTTAGGTTTTCATACAAAAGCCTGTCTCCAAAACCCATTGAGACATTGTGCGCTTCGATAACCTTGTTCCCGAGACGGGGTCCCGCCGGGATAAAGATCTCCAATTTTTCTTCTTTCTCGCGCCCTTCCTCACCCAATAAGCGCTCGTAAGCACCCAAACGGGCTTTGGATTTGGCCTGACGACCTTTCGCGCCCATGCGCACCCATTCAAGCTCGCGCTGCAATGTTTTCTGACGCTTTGACTCTGTTTTCTCTTCTTTCTTCAAACGTTCCTGCTTTTGTTCAAGCCAGGAAGTGTAATTTCCTTTCCATGGAATGCCTTCGCCGCGGTCCAGTTCCAGGATCCAGCCAGCCACATTATCCAGGAAGTAACGATCGTGGGTTACGGCGATAACCGTTCCTTTATATTGTCTCAAATGCTCTTCCAGCCATAAAACCGACTCCGCATCCAAGTGGTTGGTAGGCTCATCCAGCAGCAATACATCAGGCTGGCGAAGGAGCAGGCGGCATAATGCAACCCGGCGTTTTTCACCACCCGAGAGCGTTGCAACCAATGTATCTGACGGCGGGCAGCGCAGGGCGTCCATCGCTATTTCCAGTCGGTTATCCAGGTTCCAGGCGTCTGTTGAATCCAGCTTTTCCTGCACTTCGCCCTGGCGTTCCAGCAGCTTATCGAAGTCCGCATCTTCTTCTCCGAATGCCTCATTGATCTGCTCAAATTCCTTTAACAGGTCAACTATTTCCTGAACACCTTCTTCTACAACTTCTCTTACAGTCTTTGTGGGATCCAGTTTGGGCTCTTGTTCAAGCATTCCAACGGAGTAACCGGGAGAGAAAACCACGTCTCCCTGTATGTCCTTATCAATTCCTGCTATAACGCGCAAAAGCGTTGATTTACCTGATCCGTTTAAACCTAAAACCCCAATTTTAGCACCATAAAAAAAGGATAAATAGATGTTTTTAATGATATGCCGGTTTGGAGGAATGATTTTGTTAACCCCCGACATTGAGAAAATAATGGTTTCGTTACTCATTTTTTGTTTAATTTGTGCGATAACAAATATCGTTATTATCCCTACACTTAGCAGATAAAAAATTGAAAGAATGGAAAATGCCACATTGAATGATGAATACGGCTATGTTAAAGACAGCAAAGTATTTTTAAAGGGGTATTTGGAATTCCCCGACCGGCAAATTGGAGAAGTAAAGAGAACTGAGCAGGAAGCGATTGATTACTTTAAAAATCGTTTTAATATCGTTCTGAACAAAGTGGAGCAGTTGGAACAAGAAATAGATGAGGCACTTAACAAGGGTTCTTATCTTACCAAGCTGATCCAGCTTCAACGTAAGCTTAAAGGTTTTGATGCACTCGGGGACTTTGTTCCATTGTTGCAGAGACTGGAAGAGAAAGAGGAATATCTGAAAGGTTTGATCGAGGTTAACCAGCTTAAAAACCTGGAAATCAAACGTGCTTTGATCGAAGATGTGAAGGTTGCGGCGGCTATCGAAGATTATACGGCGGCAACGGACCAGATTCAGGAAATCAAAGCCAAGTGGATTCGCACCGGACCTGTGGAGAAGGAATATCAGGAAGAAGTGGAAACAACTTTTCAGCAAATCCTGGACGATTTCTTCCAACGCCGGAGGGATTATTTCGACGAGCAGAATAAAATTAACCAGTTCCGTATCGAAGAGTATGAAAAGCTGATCAAGATCACGAAAACGCTGAGTTACTCACGCGATCTGGACGACGCTTATCAGAAAGCCAGGGAAGTGCGGAATGCCTGGAACAACATTGGTGAAGTGCCGCCAAAGCGCTTTTTCAAAGTGAATAAGGCTTACAGGCACTTTTTGAAATTGTTCTATGATAAATATAATCTCGCCAAAGGCATCGAGCCCAAAGTGCGCGTTGACCCGCGGATCGTAGAACAACAGAAATTGCTGCAACAAGCGGAAACATTGCTTCGTGCACCGGACATTATTGAGGCATCGCAGGAAGCAAAAGTCCTTTTGAGCAAATGGAAGGAGATTAAAATCCCTTTCAAAATGGCAGATAAGGAACTTGCAGAGCGTTTCAGAATGGTTTGCGATAAGATATTTGAGCTAAGTTATCTGGCCCGTGTGATCAGCCGTAAATATCCTGCATTTGAACTGAAAAGCCCCGAAGAGCAGCTCAGAACGAAATACAGAGAACTTGAATGGCTTGCCAAACGCGAGAAAAGTGACCTGGAATTTGCCATACTTGAATTTGACAGGACTGCCACCGGCGATCCAGAGCAAGACAAGCAGGCAGCCGGCCGCATCAACATTCAGAAGCGGAAGGTTCAGATGAAAGAAAAGATCCTTTCAGAATTCGAAAGAAAATTGAAAACGATTACGGGTTAGTCAAATACGGGCTAGCGCTTATTTAGCAACCCGCATTGAGGACTGATTAATAACAAGATTGGAAGGCAATACCCTGGTCTCATATTCGGCCGGGGTATTTTTGCTTTCTATCAGGTCCAGAAGCAATGATGTGGCTTGCTGGCCCATTTCAAATGACGGCTGCGTAACCGAGCTTACCGGCGGATCGAGCAATGACGACATAGCCAGATCACAAAAACCAACCACCGCCACGTCGTCCGGCATGCGGTAACCCAGCTGCCGCAGTGCCCAATGGATGCCCATGGTGATCCGGTCGCTTGCTCCGAAAATGGCATCAGGACGTTCCCGAAGCGCCATCAACTGATACGTGCGCTCCGTCCCGCCTGCCTGGGTGATTTCACTATGCAACACCCATTCTTCCTTAAAATCAATGTTGTGTTTCCTTAATGCGTCCTTATAACCTTCCAAACGGAACCGCGTGATGGAAACTGGTTTTGGCCCCGCAATGTGTGCAATGCGCTTGCAACCGCGTTTAATCAAATGTTCTGTTGCTTCAAATGCGCCTTTATAGTCATCCACGCGCACCTTATGCGTTTGCATTGCGTCACTCACGCGGTCAAAAAATACCACCGGGATGCCTTGTTCCTGCAAAGAAACAAAATGATCAATGTTCTCCGACTGGCTTGAAATGGCCACAACAAGCCCATCGACACGCCGTGAAGCAATGTGCCGGGATGCGGAACGCTCGCGTTCGAGCTGTTCATGGCTTTGGTAAATCATGGTGTGGTAACCGCGGCTATAAGCAATGTCCTCCACGCCGCCGATGGCCGACGAGTAAAATCGATTGGCAATGTCAGGCACAATGACGCCAATGGTTTGCGTGCGGTTTTTGAGTAAACTGATGGCAATCGGGTTGGGATAGTAGTTGAGCTTTTCAGCCAGCTCAATGACTTTATTTTTTGTCTCCTCACTGATTTCACTGCTGTCCCGCAAAGCCCGCGAAACCGTCGATTTGGAAATGTTAAGCTGCCTGGCAATTTCCTTAATGGTGATAGAGACCTTCTTCATGGAATGTATGGGAATAATACAATTGCAACAATTTGTATAAAAAATGCGCTAACCGGCATTTGTTGCACAAATTACAAAGAGTGCACCAAGTTCCGGGAAAAATTACGAAAACGGGAACGGTTCCGGGAACGGTTGCGTAGATTTATTGATTTTTTTCAAGATTAAATTTTGTGTATCAACGAACCAATCGTTAAACTAGGTTCACTGTTGACGAGGCAAGTATGCCTTTTACCACTACGAATCCAGGAAATTTTCTATAATTAACCTAGCTCATTAATGGAAGCAAAATCATTTACCAACACCCTGTCATCCGCCCATTCCCAGAAAAGCGCGCTGGAAAGTTTATTTGGCAAAGTGGTGGCAACCGGAGATTATCATGCTTTCCGTGAATTGTTCACGCATCATTACCGGTCGCTTTGTAATTATGCAATGCGTGTGGTGGTTACGCGGGAAATCGCGGAGGAAGTGGTTTCAGATGTGTTTGTGAAACTTTGGAAAAATCGCGAGCAGATTGAAGTGCATACTTCGTTTCAGGCTTACATTTACAGAGCAGTAAGAAATCAGGCGCTGGATTATCTTAAACTGAGGATCCACCGGCAGAATGAGCGTGAATCACTGGATTCCGTACAATGGAACCTGACACACGCGGATCATTTCTCGCCTGCCGAAGAACTTACATTCAACGAGTTTTTTGATCATGTAGAAGGTTGCATCAAGGCTTTGCCAAGGCAATGTCAGCTGATTTTCCGGCTCAGCCGCGAAGAGGGCCTTCGTTACCGTGACATTGCTGAAAAGCTTGAAATTTCGGTTAAAACAGTGGAAACGCAGATGAGCCGGGCGTTGAAAGTCTTACGCGAACGCGTTCCCGAACATAGGTTAGTAGCATAAATTCAGATATGGCATTAGAACAAACATGGCGTTGGTTTGGCCCCAATGATCCTGTCACATTGCAGGACGTCCGTCAAGCCGGGGCAACAGGCATCGTAACCGCATTGCACCACATCCGTAACGGGGAAGTGTGGGAAGTCGCTGAAATACAAGCACGCAAAGAAATGATCGAGCAAGCCGGCCTTACCTGGTCGGTGGTGGAAAGTGTCCCGGTCCACGAAGCGATCAAGACCCGGACCGGAGATTTCGAACGATACATTATAAATTACCAGCAAACATTGGTGAACCTGGGCGCATGCGGCATAGACACCGTTTGCTACAACTTCATGCCTATTCTGGACTGGACAAGAACCGATCTGGATGCCCCTATGAAGGATGGTTCAACAGGTTTGCGGTTTGACGCAGCCCAGTTTGCCGCTTTTGATCTTTATCTTTTGAAAAGACCTGAGGCGGAAGACGACTACACCGCCGAGCAAAAGCAAAAAGCAAAAAGCTGGCTGGATCATGCGGGGGAAGCAGAAGTTAACAAGCTCGTAAGGAACATTATAGCAGGCTTGCCGGGCTCCGAGGAAAGCTTTACCATTGCGGAATTCCGGACGGCATTGAGTGCATATGCGCATGTGGGTGACCTGGAATTACGGACCCATTTATATCAGTTCATCCAGGCCATTGCGCCGGTTGCAGCCGAGGCAGGGATAAGGCTTGCGATCCATCCGGATGATCCTCCGTATCCAATTTTGGGACTGCCACGCGTGGTAAGCACAGAAAACGATGCATTGTTATTATTGGAAGCATATGATCATGAGGCAAATGGCATTTGCTTTTGTACAGGTTCATATGGTGTAAGACCTGATAATGACCTCAGCGGAATGGTCGACAGGTTGGGTAACCGGATCCATTTTATCCATTTGCGGGCCACAAAAAGAGAACACGACGGCAGTTTCTACGAAGCAGACCACCTCGATGGCGATGTGGACATGTATAGCGTTATGAAAGCATTGCTATCAGAGCAAAGACGCCGGACCGAAGCCGGAAGGACAGATTTAAGAATGCCGTTCCGCCCGGACCACGGTCACAGAATGCTCGACGATCTTTCAGGGACTAAAAGGACAAATCCGGGTTACACTGCCATCGGAAGGTTACGTGGTTTGGCAGAGTTACGGGGGTTGGAGTATGCTATTGAGCGGATTGGCCCCTAAATCCCCTGAAGGGGACTTTGCGTTTCTGCTGGGGGTTAGCCCCTAAATCCCCTAAAGGGGACTTGCGTTTTGCTTTGTATTGATCTTAAATAACTAAAAAAATAGCCCCCTCTTAGGGGGTTGGGGGTATGACAACATTCGCTACTGCACAAAAAACATTCATATCCGACGATTTTCTGCTTCGTTCGGAGACTGCGCGCATTCTTTATCATGATTATGCCAAAGAGATGCCCATTATCGACTATCACTGCCACCTTCCTCCCGATCAGATCGCGGCGGATAAGCAGTTTGAGAATATCACGCAGATCTGGTTATATGGGGACCATTATAAGTGGCGGGCGATGCGTGCGAATGGCATTAATGAGCGCTATTGTACGGGTGATGCGAGCGACTGGGAAAAGTTTGAACAATGGGCGATCACGGTGCCTTACACCATGCGTAACCCGCTGTATCACTGGACGCATTTGGAATTGCTGCGTTATTTTGACATTGATATCTTACTAAACAAAGATTCTGCAAGAGAGATCTATGACGAATGTTCGGCGAAATTAAAGCAGCCGGATTTTTCGGTTAGAAATCTTTTGAAACGCATGAATGTGAAGATCGTTTGTACAACAGATGATCCTACGGATTCTCTTTCTGACCATCAGGCGATCAAAGACAGTGGTTTTGACCTTAAAGTGCTGCCTACTTTCCGTCCTGATAAAGCAATGTTGCTGATCGATTCGCCGGAAGAATTCAATCAATATCTTACCAAGCTGGCAACGGCTTCGGGGGCGGGAGAAATTAATTCTTACGAAGAACTCCTGGCAGCTTTGCAGAACCGACACGACTTTTTTGCATCCATGGGCGGCAAGCTTTCGGATCATGGTTTAGAGCATATTTATGCCTCATTTGATGAAGAAGCTGCGAAAGCGGCGTTTGCGGCGGCGCGCAACGGACAGCTTCCAGGCGATGCACAACGTGAAGCATTCAAATCTATGGTGCTTTTTGAAACGGCAAAAATGGATCATGCAAAATCCTGGACACAACAATTTCACTTAGGAGCATTGCGTAACAACAATGCGCGTATGCTGCGGGAGCTCGGCCCGGATACAGGCTGGGATTCTATTGGCGATTACAGCCAGGCCTCTGCAATGTCTAAGTTTTTTAATAAACTGGATTCCACAAATCAGCTGACCAAAACCATCCTCTATAACCTCAATCCGGCCGATAATGAAGTATTGGCGACGATGACCGGTAATTATAATGACGGCACCATTGCAGGCAAAATGCAGTTTGGCTCCGGCTGGTGGTATCTTGATCAGAAAGACGGAATGGAGCGCCAGATGAATGCACTTTCCAACATGGGGCTATTGAGCCGTTTCGTAGGAATGCTGACCGATTCAAGGAGCTTTCTGTCTTACCCGCGTCATGAATATTTCCGCAGGATCCTTTGCAACATGATTGGCAGCGATGTAGAAAATGGTGAGCTTCCTGATGATATGCAATGGCTTGGAAAAGTGGTTCAGGACATTTCTTATCGCAATGCAAGTAATTATTTCGGATTTTAGGTAGGTTTGCAACTATGGCTCAAATAGTTTCTTTTGGAGAAGTCCTCATGCGACTTTCTACACCAGGTTTTTCCCGTTTTGAACAAGCACGTCAACTGAATGTTACCTATGCCGGCGGAGAAGCGAATGTTTCTACGGCTTTGGCATATTGGGGACATCATACGGCACATGTAACGCGTTTTCCTGACTCGGCAATAGGTCGGGCAGCAGCGCAATATCTTCAATTTCACGGGGTTGACATCTCCCACATCATTTACGGAGGCCCCAGAATGGCCGTTTATTTTCTTGAAATGGGTGCGGCCCTGCGCGGCAGCCAGATCGTTTATGATCGTGCTAACTCATCATTGGCCGAGATAGACCCAAAGGAAATTGATTGGGACAGCATTTTGAAAGATGCCAAATGGTTTCACTGGGCAGGCATTACGCCGGCACTTTCCCAGGGAGCAGCAGACGCGCTCCTGGATGGAATTAAAACAGCACGGAAATACGGAATAACGGTCTCAGGTGATATTTTTTACAGGGCAAATCTGTGGAAATATGGTAAAAAGCCATCCGACATTCTCCCCGAACTGACTGCCGGAACGGACATTGTGATTGCAAACAGCGAAAATATAAAGGAGATTTTTGGCATCGGCGGAAACGATTTTGTAGAGTCCTGTGTCAATTTACAGAAGGCTTATCCGCAAGTGAAGACGGTTGTTGATACAAAACGGACTTCTATCAGTGCTTCCCATAACCTTTTGCGGGCTTATCTATGGAACGGAAAAGAATTGTTGGAAACGGCTGATATTGAAATCAACCCCATTATCGACAGAGTGGGCGGCGGAGACGCATTCATTGCCGGTTTGATACACGGATTGATTACATTTAGTGATCAGCAAAAAGCACTTGAATTTGGCGTTGCGGCCTCTGCGTTGAAACATACGATCGAAGGTGACGCATTGATTTCCACAATTCAGGAGGTTGAGGCGATCCGGCAGGGGGAAACTTCAGGTAGGATCAAACGCTGATTACGTTCCAAAAAAAGAATGATATGGACAAAGAAACAACATTAACACTATTGAATCAGGTCGGCGTGCTGCCGCTGTTTTATCATGGTGATATAGAAATTGCGAAAGAGGTTATTAATGCCAGTTACAGGGGCGGTGCCCGTGCGTTTGAGTTTACAAACCGCGGCGAAAACGCATTTACTGTATTTACTGAGCTGGTTGCCTATACAAAAGAGAGCTTGCCAGGCTTATCCATGGGCATAGGGACCATTTATGATGCCGAAACTGCACAGAAATTCATCGATGCAGGGACCGATTTCATTGTAACACCTTGCCTTAACCCTGCCGTTGGATATGCTTGTGCAAAAGCCAACATTCCCTGGATTCCGGGCGTTTCTACATTAACGGAGATTTACAACGCACAGCAGGCAGGAGCCGAAGTGGTTAAACTTTTTCCGGGTGATGTTGTAGGATCCAAATTTATTAAAGCGATCCGCGGGCCTATGCCGAATGTTAAAATCATGGTAACCGGCGGCGTACAGCCAACTGCTGAAAGCATTAACGAATGGTTTGGAGCAGGCGCCTATGCGGTTGGCTTGGGATCCAATTTATTTCCAAAAGACATTATCGAAGCCGGTAATTATTCCTGGATCGAGCAGAAAGTTGCTGAAAGCATAGCACTGGTCACCCAGTTCCGAAAAGCGAGCTGATCATTCAATTTTCAATATTACTGAAAGCGGAACTTAATCTTTTTTACGTTCCGCTTTTTTGCGTTCACGCTTCGCCTTTCTTTCCGCACGTCGCTCTTTACGCTTCTCTTTTCTCTCCTTCCGCACTTCCTTAATGGTGTCTTTTACGCTCATAGAAGAGTCGTACTCAGCCTTAAAGGCTTCTACATAAGCGTTCCGGAGCACATTGATAATGATGGGCCAGAAGTCAGTTGAAATTTCGCCCACAGTCCCTTTTAATGGAATGCGTGTGGCCACCTGATCTTTCTTTTTATTTTCCAAAATGAAAGCACCGCCTTCTGCCAGGAGTTCGCGAAAGAACTGGCTCGCATTGCGGTTTTCTTCCTTCATTTTAAATATTTTCATGTCTTTGGTAAGCGGCTTTAAATAGCCTTCCAGCTTCCCGTCGACCATTTTCATCTCGCTCAGAAGACTCATTGTGCCCTGCTCAAAGTCCAGGTTGCCATACTGCCTCGCCAGACTGTTGAGCTTCACCAATTGAAGGTCTTTTAAACTAAGATTGTAATCAAAGTCCGGAATTTTCTTTAACAGCATCATATTGGCCGTAAAGAGCATGGTCCCGCCAAAACCAGGCATATCACCAGTCGCTTTTACTGGCGAAGGAAAACTTTTACCTTTTTCTTCAACGTTCCGGATGTTCTCGATTTCGAGGTTGAAGTTTTTCAGCGTCAAGTCGGTTTTGGGCTGGCTTACAATGCTGGTAAGGTCTACTTTGCCATTAATGATCTGGAAACGGTTTATTTCAATGGGCAAAAGGTCTTTGATCACTTTGGTCCAATCGTTTTCCGCACCAGTCTGGCTGGCTTCCTCGCTGCTGCTGAATGCGAAGTTGATCTCAGGATTATGACATTCCACCTCGCTCACCAACTTTCCTTTCAACAACGACTCCCACTGCACCGAGAGGTCCATCTTAGGGATAAGAATAAAAGGCTCCTTTATTTTGCCATTCACCTTGCGGATATTCATGCCGTCTATCTGGTAAGCGCCGCGGATGAGATGAATGTCAACGTCGTCAATGTGCCCGGTATAGCCATCCATATCAGCCAGCACCTTGTTCACATATTTAACGACGAAATAGGGAAGCAGCAAGCGTGCGATTATAACGATAACCACTATTCCTATCAGTATTTTTATAGATTTTTTCACAGTTATAAGTCAAAAATCGTGATGATCATTCTTTGCGTTTCAGGGTGTCATAAAGTCAAAAATGATGCCAAAGGGATTTTTGATATCGAACAGGCAATGGAGAATTGAAGTGCTTGGAAATAAAAAGTCCGCTTTTGTCTGTTTCAACAAAAAGCGGACCGTATGTATGAAGGCTTCCGGTAAAGTCGCCTTATCCTATTTTTATTAGAAAATAGTGCTATACCACATTAATCAACATCAATTTTGGGCGCATCGGCACCGGGGACAATGCGCAATGTATCCATCGCTGCTGCCTCGGCCATATGCGACTTCACAGCGTCCAGAAATCCGGGAAGCTGCGTCAGATCCGTATCCCAAAGTGATACATCGGCTAAAACTTTCTCTGCAAGATCAAGCGGTGAAGCGGCCGTTTTCCACATTTCATCAAAATACGGGGCGGCATCGCAGCGGATCGAATAAGGCTGGCCATCGCGATCGCCGTAGTAAGCGCCGTCTTTGTGGACGACCGGCTTCATAAATTTCAGGAATGCAGCGAAACCCTCTGCAAAAAGCGCTGGTGCCTGATCGGACTTTTTGTAATGGCTCAGCAATGTGGGGATATTCCGCATTCTCATTTTGGCTGTGTATTGCACAGTAATGTCGACCAGCTGGTGGCGGATGAACGGATTGCGAAAACGGTCCAGAACTTGGTTGCCAAATTCCTGCGCACGCGCCGCATCCACATCATAAGGAATGGCCGGAGCGAGTTCTGTCAACATTAAATCCGCAATAAAAGATGCGGTTTCGGTGTTTTCCATGCTTTCCCGGACCGTATCCAGGCCATTCAGGAAGCAAAGGCCGCAAGCAAGCGTATGCGTGCCGTTAAGGAGGCGTAATTTCAGCTCTCTGTACAGATCAATGTTGGGTTCTATCACAACGCCTTTGTCCGCCTCAGCAAAGCTTAAAACGGATTTCACATGTTCGCTCCCTTCAATGGCCCACAATCTGTAAACCTCCGAAACGATCAGTAAGTCATCCTTATAACCTTGTTGACCCGAAATAAGCGCCACGGTTTCAGCGTCCGGTTTGCCGGGAACAATGCGATCCACGAGCGAGCTGCAAAAATGATTATGTTCTTCCAGCCATTGATTGAATGTTTCGTCCAGGTTGTGACGTTTGGCTTGTTCGAGAACAATGTCGCGTAATTTTTGCCCGCTGTTAACGATCAGCTCAGTAGGAACGATCACCATTCCGGACGCTGCACTTCCGTTAAATGCTTTAAAGCGCTCATACAAGTAAGCCGTCAGTTTTCCGGGGTAGGAAGCTGGGGGAGTGGCAAAAATATCATCTTCAGTCAGTTGTATCCCAACTTCTGTCGTATTTGAAATAACAATTTTTAATTCCGGGTTGTGAGCACATTCCAGGATCTCAGCCCAATGACTGTTTGCTGAAATGGTCCGGCTAATGGCGCTATTAATTACCAGCTTATCAACCTGATTTCCATCCTCAATGCCGCGGATGCTGTGTGAGAATACGTTTTGCTGCGTAGCAAATGCATCGGTCCCGCCGCTGTTTGTAGACTTCACAACCACGATCCTGCCATTGAAAATCCCTTGCTGATTGGCCTTGTTTACAAAATAATCGGGCAAGCCGCGCAGCAGCACGCCTGTACCAAACTGAATGATCTTTTCAGGCAGTGCAAGCAGGTTTTGATGGTTTGGCAACAAGTCTGGACGCTGGTCCAGCAATTCGGGGGAAAGCTGCGGTAGGGACATTTTAATAATGAATAGTTGTTGATATCAGGACGTGTTTTCGAATTACAAACCCCTAAGCAAAAAAGACGCCCGGAAGCGTCTTTTTTGAACTCAAAATAAATTATTTTTTTGAAAACGGCCTTTAAACGTCCAGAGTCGCGTATCCGCTTTCTTCTTTTTCTTTCTTCTCTTCCGGGAAAATAAAATTGGTGGCATTTTTTACCTTCTCAGGCAGCAATGCATATTCCAGCACCTCATCAATCTGATCCACATAATGGAACGACAGATCTTTGATATAATTCGCTGGCACCTCCTCCACATCCTTGCGGTTTTTTACACAAAGAATAATTTCCTTCACACCGGCACGGCGCGCAGCAAGGATTTTTTCCTTCACACCGCCCACAGGCAATACTTTTCCCCTTAATGTTATCTCGCCCGTCATCGCGATGAACGGTTTCACCCGGCGCTGCGTAAAGATCGAAGCCATAGAAGTTACCATGGTCACGCCCGCAGAAGGCCCGTCCTTGGGCACGGCACCCGCAGGCACGTGTACGTGAAGGTCATAATGGTTAAAGATCCTGTAATCGATGCCTAACCGGTCTGCATTGGCTTTCAGATAAGATAATGCGGCCACTGCCGATTCTTTCATCACATCGCCCAGCTGGCCAGACAATGTAAGGTTTCCTTTTCCGCGGCTCAGGCTGGTTTCAATGAAAAGAATTTCACCACCGACAGAAGTCCAGGCCAGGCCTGTTACTACGCCTGCAAAATCATTATCCTGATACAGATCCTTGTCAAAAATCTCTGAGCCAAGGTATTTTTCAATCTGCTCAGCCTTAATGGTTTTAGGATATTCCTGCTCCATTGCAACCGATTTCGCGATTTTACGGACAACCGATCCTATTTTCTGTTCCAGGTTCCGGACACCGGATTCCCTTGTATAACCTTCTATAATTTTAGTCAATGCAACATCGTCGATCTTGATATCAGTCGATTTCAAGCCGTGATCTTTGCGTTGTTTGGGAACGAGGTAACGTTTCGCGATCTGCAATTTCTCTTCGATCGTATAACCCGTCATTTCAATGATCTCCATCCGGTCGCGCAGGGCAGGGTGGATGGTGTCCAGTGCATTGGCGGTCGCTACGAACAGAACCTTGGAAAGATCGTATTCAACTTCCAGGTAATTGTCTGTAAATGAAGAGTTTTGCTCAGGGTCAAGCACTTCCAATAATGCGGAAGAAGGATCGCCGCGGTAATCGGAGCTAACTTTATCAATTTCATCCAGAATGAACACAGGATTGGCATAACCTGCTTTTTTAATGTTCTGAATGATTTTTCCTGGCATTGCGCCGATATATGTCTTTCTGTGGCCACGGATTTCAGCCTCATCATGCACGCCGCCCAGCGCCATTCTGATGTATTCACGGTTCAGTGCTTTTGCAATGGATCTTCCCAGCGAAGTTTTACCAACTCCCGGAGGTCCGTATAAACAAAGGATAGGCGCTTTCAGATTGCCTTTCAACTTTAAAACAGCCAGATATTCAATGATACGCTCTTTTACTTTCTCCAAACCAAAATGGTCTGCGTCCAGCACTTTCTGCGCACGGACCAGGTCGAAATTGTCTTTGGTATATTGTCCCCACGGCAGGTCAACAAGCATTTCCAGGTAATTCATCGTCACCGGATATTCGGGTGCCATTGGGTTAATGCGTTGCAGCTTCGCCAGTTCTTTTTCGAAATGCAGGCGCACCGCGTCCGACCATTTTTTCTGGCTTGCTTTCAAACGGATCTCATCCAGATCGCGCTCCGGGCTGTCCATACCGAGCTCGTCGTGCAGGACTTTTATTTGTTGTCTAAGGAAATAATCGCGTTGCTGCTGGTCAATGTCGGAGCTGGCTTTGGTTTGGATTTCCCGTTTCAATTCCAGCATTTCTATTTCCCGCATCATATACTGAAGCAGCAATGTGGCCTGCTTGTGTCCATTTCTCTCTTCAAGCAGCTTTTGCTTATCCGCAACCTCTACATTAATGTTGGAGGAAAGAAAATGGATCAGGAAAATAGGGCTTTCAATGTTATCCAGCGCGATCCTGGCTTCCTGAGGGATTTCAGGGTTCAGGCGCATGATCTTATGCGCGCCGTCACGCAGGGACTGCAAAAGTGCTTTGGATTCCTTTTTGGTCGGGCCAACAAATGAATCGTCAATCGCCTTAACCTGTGCAGTCAGATATGGTTCTTCGTGCAGAATGGTTTTAATCTCAAAACGCTGTCTTCCCTGCACAATAATCGTCACATTCCCATCTGGTAACGTGATCATTTTCAGGATCTGGGCAACCGTTCCGACATTGTAAAGGTCCTCAGCAGTAGGGTCTTCCTTGTTGGGAATGGCTTGCGTTACTGCTCCGAGTATGCGTTGATTTATATCCGAATTCCTGTATATTTTTTTGACTAAACGAATGGCCTTCTGGCGCACTACGGTCACGGGAATAACCATTCCTGGGAAAAGTACTGTTTGCCTGATCGGCAGTATCGCAAGTTCTTCGGGGAGTTCAAAAGGCTCATCGGAGCCATCAGGGCCACCAAGAGGAACAATTTCAAGGCTATCCATATCCGAATCGGACATTAGCAGCCGACTATATAAGTCAGAAGGTTCAAATTTCATAGGCATTCTGTCAAAATGACAGATAATCTTTTCCCAATATATAAATAATGACTTTCAAAAGAAAGGGAATAATAAAACAAAATAGCCATGCCACCAACGGCTGTGTCAGGCTTTTTAGTAACCGGAATGCGGTTAAAGAATGTGTACAGATTGTCCCTTTTTAAACAAGAATGTGCGTTTTTCGGAAGCGCTTTTAATGTTCGTCATATTGACCTGATCATCAAAAACCTCCATCAGCGTGCTGTTTTGTAGCTTGAAGCCATTCAGAGGACCATTGAATGGAATTTCGAGATAAACCCATGTTGCATCCTCCTCCTGTTCCTTCCCCACATACTTTGCAGCAACCGGTTTTTTCTGACTGTCCATCAGTACAAACGATTTCAAAACATATCGCTCGACCAAGGGATCATTTTTGTCATTGTTCTTTATCACAACGCGCTGCTTATCATTTCCCTGGGTCAGCCCTGGCTGTGACAGCGCACGTTCAAGATCGTCCGTGAACATACGTATACTCACTTCGAATGTTCTGAGCGCAGGGTTATACTGCATCTGTGTGACGCTAACATGATAATCATGCACTGACGACGACAGGGTCAAAACGAAAAAAATAAGGAAAGGAAAGCGGATTAAGCGCTTTGTCCTTTCCTTATTTTCAACCAAAAATATTTTAAAATACTGCTTTCCAGACATCATTGAATATTGCAAAAGCCATCAGGCCAAGTAAAAGCACCATGCCGACTTTCTGTGCATTTTCCAAAAAGCGATCGGATGGTTTACGTCCCGAAATGATCTCGTAAGAAAGGATCACCGCGTGGCCGCCATCCAATGCCGGAATTGGTAATGCATTCATGAACGCAAGCACCATTGAAAGCAAACCGGTTAAATACCAGAAACGGCTCCAGTCCCAAACGCCACCGAACATACGGGCAATGCCGATCGGTCCGCTTAGTGCTTTGGAAGCTGAAACTTCACCTCTGAATATTTTACCAAAACCTTTAATGTTGTTATAAACGACGGCAAAAGCATCATTTGTGCCCACCGAAATGGCTTGTGCCAATGTATATTTTACAGCCGTGTAGTTCAACAGACTTTCGGGATAGAAACCCAGCGTTCCGTCTTCGTCCACAGTAGCATTAAGCGTTTTGCTTTCCGCACCGCGTTGAACGAGCAGTTCAGCTTTTTTGCCTTTCAGATTTTGCAGCTGCCCTTGCAGCTCATGGAAGAACTGGATAGGCTGACCATTGATAGAAATGACCTTATCCCCCGTTAACAGACCTGCTTTTTGTGCAGGAGACGCCGGTACAACTTCACCGATCTTGAATGGTTCCAAAGGACGGATAAAGCTTCTTTTTTCTTCCGGATCAGATAATTTTTCAATAAAATCATTCGGAATGTCGATCTCAACCTCTTTTCCGGCACGGTTCACCGTGTAAGAACTATTGCTTCCGAGCAGCACTTCCGAACTTCCCAGTTCATCAAAACTAGTGAACGGCTTACCATTCACCTTTACAATTTTGTCGCGCGTTTGCAGGCCGATTTCCTTGGCCAGGTCGCCGGCTACAATGCCGTATTTATTGACCTCGGTGCTGGAAAGATATTTATCCCCATTATTATACGCAATGACGATGAATATGAAAATCCCGACGATCACATTGACGATAATTCCGCCAAGCATAACGATCAAACGCTGCCAGGCTGGTTTCGAACGGAATTCATAGGGCTGAGGCTCCTTGTTCATCGTCTCAGTATCCATGGACTCGTCGATCATTCCCGATATTTTGACGAAACCTCCCAACGGGATTGCGCCAATGCCATATTCTGTTTCTCCTTTTTTAAAGCTGAATATCTTCGGAGGAAAACCAATGAAGTATTTTTCAACTCGCATTCCAAACATTTTCGCAGCAAACATATGCCCCCATTCATGCAGCCCTACCAAAATTGATAAGCCCAGAATGAGCTGCCCTGCCATTATTAATACTTCCATTCAGGTTTCGGTAATCGTTATTTGTTATTAATTAATGTACTAAATCTAATGCTTAAAATCCTCAATCCACGCTCAGAATTAAGAAACGTAATTGTGCCCTGTAAAGTTACGCAAATCCGGGCACAACATTATTTTTCTATCTGAATACCCATCATTCGCATCAATTCCGAAGCATTGAAGCTCTTACAAATTCCATCGTGCAGCTTGTAGTCGAATAGTAATTCACCGTTTTCGACATCGGACCTGAAATGGAAATTGTGAACGTAACTTTCCGTAGCGCCCCATTCCCCAAGTTCAAGATCGTGGGTCGAAACCAGCCCGGAAGCTTTTTTCATATGCAACTGTCTGATCAACGCTTCGGCTCCGCGGTGGCGGTCGGAAGAGTTGGTGCCTTTCAGGATTTCGTCCAGTAAATAAAATACCGGGGCAACATTGTTCTGGTCGGACAGTTCCAGCAGCTTTTTCAGCCTTTTTAGTTCAGCATAAAAAGATGAAGTGCTTTCTTCAAGCGAATCTTGCGTGCGCATGCTGCTGAAAACGCGTACAGGTGCGCATTTGAATGTTTTTGCACTTACTACTGCGCCCATTTGAGCCAATACGAAATTTAACCCGATTGTTCGGAGAAACGTACTTTTGCCTGACATATTCGAGCCTGTTACCAGAACAGTATGCCCTGTTCCCGACACACTGAAATCATTGCTGATCCGGCGTTCCAGCGGAATGAGCGGATGGCCCATTTCCTTGGTATCAATCTGGAATTCAGGAGAATCGACAATTTCGGGAGTAATGTACGTGGGATTGGCAAATGCGTGACCAGCCAAACTGTTCATTGCTTCGGCGTCGGCCAGGACTTCCAGCCAGTCGGCTAATTTGTCGTGATTGTCCCGTTTCCAATTTTCAAGTCCTGCAATGCAAAAGAGGTCCCAAAGCGTTGGAATCCCCACAAATAGTGAGAAAAATATATTGTTGCGGTAATCCAGTTTTTCGAAGAGTGCTCCGACTTGTTTCAATGATTGCCCTGAACCTGCAATGCGGTCTTTGCGGGTAAGCCACCACTGTGCCTGGTAGGGAAACGATTGGGCGACTTCGAGGATTTCTCCATAAGAAACCAGTGTTTTCCCCAGCTCAGTGGTGCGGTTTGTGACAGCATCAACATATGCTTTGAACCGCGCAATTAATACGGCATTCACGGCAATGCATAACAATAATGGCCACGCAGGCAGGATCGAAAATAAAAACAAAACGGCAACAATCACGGTAATGACACTGAACCAGCGGAAATTCAGCAGGCGTGCCATGTCTTTGTCCATAAATTCCGTCGACCATTTTCTGAAATCGCCGAGTTGCTGTGCGGCATGTTCATGCAGTAAGGCAGTTGCTTCCAGCGCCTGGATCATTTCGGGATGGTTGCTGAATTCCGCCGCAGCTTCCTGCCGAAGCCTGATCTCCTTGACATCCGCATGGTTTTTGAGCCAGTTTGCGAAACGCTGGCTGCCTTCCGCGGTGCGGGTACGGTTGAGGAGCTTATACAGTGAATATTCTCCAAAAATGTCCAGATCACTTCCAAACGCATGTTCTTTTTCCTGAAACTGCACGCCGGAATCTGCTCTGTTGAAACGGAATGAAAGCCGGTTAAGCTCGTCGGTGTTGATCGTAACAAGGTTGCGCTGAAAATCGCGTAATCTCCGGGCGGCTTGCTGGCGGCGCATCGAAATCAAGAAAATCACGAGCAATCCGAATGCTACTAATCCCCAGACAGGCTGGTTTTGGTTACTCCACAGCCATAGGAAGAAGATCATGGCAAAAAACACGAGCAACCTGGCAATGGCTAGCTGATTAAAGTTCTGCAATGCGGCTGCTTCGGCAATAGCTGCTTTGTTTTTTTCTGTTTCAAAAAATGCTTTGGAGGATTTCTGGGTTGTGCTGCTTGTTTCCATCAATTGCTATCTGCGGTTTCAAATTGCAATTTGATCAGATTTGCGTACAAACCATTGTCCATAAGTGTTAATTGCTGGTGCGTTCCCGATTCCGCAATGCGGCCTTCCCGGATAACGTAAATCATATCCACCTTCCTGATAGTCGCCAAACGGTGCGCTATAACGATCGTAGTGCGGTTTTTCATCAATTCATCCAATGCAATCTGCACCAGCTTTTCCGATTCCGCATCAAGCGAACTTGTTGCTTCGTCTAGGATCAGAATTTTAGGATCTTTCAAAATCGCGCGGGCAATGGCTATGCGCTGGCGCTGACCGCCGGAGAGCTTGATACCGCGTTCGCCAACGACTGTGTCAAATTTTTCAGGGAATGTATCAATGAACTCCCTGGCGTGTGCGCGTCGGGCAGCATCGTAGATTTCTTCCCGGGTTGCATTGGGTTTTCCGTAGGCGATGTTCTCGTAAATTGTTCCACCAAAGAGCATTACCTCCTGCGGCACGATGGCAATGTTCTTGCGCAGCTCGGTTAATCCGTAAGATTCAACAGGCTGGCCGTCAATAAGAATGTTGCCCGTCTGGTGATCGTAGAATCGCATGAGCAACTGCACGATCGTTGACTTTCCAGCGCCGCTGTAACCGACCAGAGCAATTTTTTCTCCTGCTTTTATCTCAAATGAAATTCCTTTTAAAACCGGCAGATCCGCCCGTGAAGGATAAGAGAAATGCACATCCTGATACACAATGTGGCCTTCAATAGGGCTGGCAAGCGCATTTTTTGCATTTTCCAGATCCAGCTCGGGTTCTTCTTCCAGTATTTCAAATATCCTTTCGGAAGCGCCGATGACCCGGTTTATCTGCGCATACAAATCGCCCATTCCGCTGATGGAAGCGCCTATGAATGTGGTATAAAGAATGAATGTAAACAAATCCGAAAGCCCGAACTCACCTGCCTGCACCAGTCCTGCGCCATACCAGATCACCCCGACAATGCCACCAAAAAGGGCGAAAATAATAAACGAAACAAATCCACCCCGGAATGCTGCCGCATAAAGCGATAAATCCACCACCCGCTTCAAAATCAGCTGGTAACGGTTTACTTCTAGCGGTTCATTAGTAAATGCTTTGACCACATTCACAGACTGCAATGTTTCCTCTACAACCACATTGGCCGCCGCAAGCTCGTCCTGCACTTTCCTCGCAAGCCGGCGCTGATGCCTGCCGAAAAACACCGAAGCGATAACCAAAACCGGAAATGTTGCCAGCATGAAAAGCGTGAGTTTCCATGAAGTATAAAAAAGAATGGAAACACCCACGATTAACGTGGCGACCTGTCTGAAAATCTCTGCTAACGTGAAGGAAAGTAAACCCTGTAACTGCGAAACGTCGGAAGTAATGCGGCTCGTAAGCTCGCCAACGCGACGCTGTTCGAGAAAAGCGATGGGTAATGTGATAATTTTGGTAAAAACATCCGACCGGATATTGGTCATCGCCAGTTCGCTCACTTTTGTAAACAAATACACCCGGAAGAATGAAAAAACCGCCTGGCATATCAATATAAAGAACAGGAAAAGCGTGATCTGGTTAATGGTGTAGGGCGATTTGCCCTCAATCACTTCAATAATGCTTCCTACCAGCTTCGGGAAAGCCAGTGAAGTGGCGGTGGACAGCACAAGAAAAATGAGCCCGATAAAGAATGTGAGCCGGTACGGCCTTAAATATTTGAGCAGGTCAAGCGTCGTTTTAAGCCCTTGCCAGCTTATTTTTCGCACCGCGAATGGCGATGGTTGTTCAGGAGTGGGTTCACTTTTGGCCATTAAAAATCAGTATAGTGCACATGATAACACATGATTTGAAAATAATATTCAAATATGCGTGGTTAGGCTGCAAAAGTAAGTAAGAACGGGAAACTATTGTATGGCAATTTCCCGGGAGCGGGCATGTGAATCTTTCTGATTCCGGTTTTTGTACCAGTTGCGTATTAAATGATTGGCCGGAATTTCAACGAATTTGTTGATCAGCCAGGCGGCTAAGGTAACCAGGGCCATGGCTATGAGCAGGGCTGGGTAAATGTTCACCTGCCAGACATCGGTAAGTATTGCCAGCAAACGCAAACCCACATACTGATGGATCAGATACAGGCAATAGGAGATTTTACCCAAAAAGAGAAGGGGCGCTGTGTTTAGAAATTTCAGCTTGCCAAATATCGCCAGCGCAAAAACAATGTGGAAAAAAGTCAGGATCGCATAATGTTCATAAGGAGTCACATGATACTGTGAACGGCCGCCCTGATTGTGCAGATAGCACGCGGCGAAGAGACAAAACCCAATTAACAGCGAGTTTTTCTTTACATGGTTTCCATTTCTGATGAGGTAAAAAAGAATGCCGGAAAAGAATAGCGGGAAGTGGTTGAGCAGTTCGATCTTCCGGGTTGCAAACTCATGAAAACCTGTATATAGCGGCGAAAAAGCATGAAAAAGGATAATGAAAACGGTAAAAATAAAGCCCGCACTCACAATGTTTTTGATATTCCCGGTAACCAGTAGCACCAGGATCCAGAAATAGAATATAAGCTCAACCAATAATGTCCAGTAAGACTGGTCCATATTCTCCTGATTGAAAAAGATCGGCATCATCGTCGTATTTGCCAGAAGCTTTTGAAGGGTAACTGCCTCTGGTTCAATAAGCATCATGGCCATTGTTGTTATTAACAGGCAACACCAGAATGCGGGATACAGCCTTGCGAACCTGAAAACGACGAAATCAGGCCATTTTTTTACTCTTGAAATGGTAAGGAAAATGACAAATCCGCTGATAATGAAAAATATATCAACGCCCGTGACGCCATATCGGAATTCCCATCCCAGCAATAAGCTGTTGGAATTGATCGTGAAATGAAAAAGGACAACCAGCACTGCCGCCAGACCGCGTAATGCGTCCAGTTCAAGAAAGCGGGAATCGATAATGTTAAGATGAGGACGTTTTTCAGTCATTCAATGGCTCCTGACCGGGCAGGAAAAATTAACGTTGAGTAATAATACTATGCTGCCAAATTTGGAGAAAAATCCACAGTTCTCACATTTGACAAGGCAAAAATTCTCGTCAAACGGTGACTTAATGGTAAGATTCTCAAATGGTTATAAAAAATCACCAAAAAATTGCAAACTTGTACGCAACCCTGACTTTCGGTTTGCCGTACTAGTGTTAAAAGAGCAAATAGCATGCCCGAGTATACCTCCGCAGTTCTTCTTGAACTACTCGACGGCTGTTTAAAGAAAAACCGCCGCAGTCAGGAGCTGTTGTATAAACAGTTTTACGGCTATGCTATGAGCATTTGTTTGCGCTATACACGCAGCAGGGAAGAAGCGAAAGAGATACTCAACGATGGATTTTTTAAGGTTTTTACCAAGCTGGATACATTCGATTCCAGCCGTTCATTTAAAACCTGGTTGAGCAGAATTATGATTAATACAGCCCTCGATCATTACAGACAGGAAATACGCCGGGATGTTTTTGATGATGTGGAAGTTGCGGACAATGTGGCCATTGATGAAACGGTCATCAGCAAACTTGCACACGAAGAATTGATGGAGCTGATCCAGAAACTGACCCCTTCTTACAGACTTGTATTTAGTTTATCAGTTATAGACGGCTATACACACGAAGAGATTGCAGACCAGCTGAATATTTCAGTAGGGGCGTCGAAGTCAAATTTGTCGCGTGCAAGAGAAAAATTGAGAGAAATGTTATCAAAGATAAATATTGGCGATTATGACAGAGTTACCAGATGACGAACTGGATAAGCTCTTCAGAAAGTCATCAGAAGAGCTTGATCCACAATTTGATCCGGAGGATTGGAATAGGTTAAGAAAGCGGCTGGATGCCAACGACGGCAAAGTTCCGGGCGGCTGGTTGAGGAAATGGTGGCCTTTGGGCTTACTTGCGCTGCTGATCCCGATCGGCTTCGCACTGTATTTCACGAACAAAACGCAGGAATCAGCGACCCTGCCCATTACGGACCGCCAGTCGAAGAGCGAAATTGCGGCTGATAATAAGGCAAGTGACGATGTAGCAACAAGCAATTTTGATAAAACTGATTTAAACAAAAACGAAGTACGGACTGGTGAAAAAAATCCGAAATCGCCCGAAAAGCTGCCGGAAAGGGCCATTCTGTCAACCAAACCTTTACGTAATAAGGAAGCAGACATTGCGAAATCTTCCTCTGTCGCAAATTTGAATATTACCGATTACCAACGCAGGAAAAAATTGCCCCGGAGCCAGTCTAAGACAGGCGGAGTGTACTTAGAGCCTAACCGCTCAAAGCAGGAGGAAGGCGACGGGGCTTTTTTCGTTAACGGCATTGCCAACGACGGATTACCGGAGCGAATTGTAACGAACAATGCTCCAAATGAACAAGTTAAGGAGCAACCTATATCGGAGGAGCAAGTAAGAACATTGATTTCCGCCACGAGGTTAGCGAGCAGGACATTGAACTGGGAAAATCAGCCGGAAATCCCGGCTGTAACATTCGATGCACCCGAAGATGTTGTTGAACCGGCAGAACCTGAAAAAGTGGTGGAAGATTATGCCAAATGGGCCGTCCGGCTTGGTTATTCGCCGGATTTGACAACAGTTGGTTTCAAAAATTATACAAAGCCGGGGACCGCTTTTTCTCTTTTAATTGAATACGGCTTATCGTCAAGGCTTTATCTGCAGAGCGGAGTGATATGGAGCCGAAAAGATTATTACGCTTACGCAAAGGACTATGAGCTGAAAGATTATGTGACTTATTATAATACGCCATATGGAGTTGATGGAGAATGTACTATGATTGAAGTCCCGCTCGGGCTCCGTTATAATTTCATCCATAAAGCACAGTCGAAGTTGTTCATAGGAACTGGCGTTTCATCTTATTATGCTCAAAAAGAGCAGTACAAGTATCATTATGCCAAATATGTCCCTAAGCAGAAAGAAGGTTGGGATGGAAAAACAGGATGGTTCTTACTGAGTCATATCAATGCATCCGTAGGCTACGAACGCACGATCACAAACAAATTTTCTCTTGTAGCAGAGCCCTACATCCGAATCCCGGTAAAAGGGGTAGGTTACGGAAAAGTAAATCTCACGACAGTGGGAATGTGGATATCACTGCGCTATACACCCGCTTTCAAATAACCCGCATACCCAAATTGTATCTACTAATTTAATTCTTCACTATGGAAAATGTTAAAGCAGACAAAATGAAAAGAGGTGAATTCCTGAGAAGTCTCGGACTAAGCACTTCTACACTCATGGCATTTTATTGCATAGGAACAACCATGACGGCCTGCGGATCCAGCGATGATGAGCCGGAACCAAATCCAGGCGGCGGCGGCTCGGTAAATGGCGTAACCGGAACCACAACCGGCAATGCGATCAACTTTACAGTGGATCTTACCCATAGTAATGCAAAAGACCTGAAAACGGCAGGAACAGGAAAGGTTTTTGGTGATGTCTTGGTTGCCTTTACCACTGCGAATCAGTATGTAGCCTTGTCCAGGATCTGCACGCATGAGGGAAGCACAGTAGGCTACCGAAAAGAGCAGAACGACATCAGATGTCCTACGCACCTATCAGAATTCTCGCTTACAGGTGCAGTGGAACAAGGCCCGGCCACAACTCCGTTGCAAGCTTACAAAACTTCTCTTTCCTCTGACGGAAACACATTAACAGTTACAGCCTAACTGCCCCAAAACAATGAAATTACTCCGCCTAATGATGATGTTGACTTGTTCAACAACGGTTCTCTATGCCCAGGATGACCTGCTCAGTGAACTATCCAAGCAGGATAGCATGGTTACCGTGCCCGTTTCTGCCACATTCAAATCCACGCGCGTCGTCAATGGACATTCCATTGAAACGATGAAAAAGAAGCATCTGGACTTTCGTATTTCGCACCGTTTCGGGCGGCTCAATTCGGGTGCTTACCAGTTTTTCGGACTGGACCAGGCGACGATGCGGATGGGTTTTGAATACGGCGTGACGGACGATTTCATGATCGGGGTAGGGAGGAGCACTTCGCAGAAAGTGTATGATTTTTTTGGTAAACTAAAAGTGCTGAAACAAAGCGATGGTGCCCGCAATATTCCGGTTTCTGTAACGCTTTTCGGTGGAACCGGAGTTGCTACGGTTAACAAGGAACTTGAATTTCAGGACAAACTATATTATTCAGCCCAGGTGCTTATAGCGCGTAAATTTGGAGACAGGCTTTCCCTGCAGCTTTCGCCCACATTCCTGCACCGTAACAAGCCAGAGGTTTTTGGTGATGAAAAAGTGCTGCTGGCGCTTGGCATCGGAGGAAGGTTCAAGCTGTCCAAACGCGTTTCATTGAACGGCGAGTATTTTTACACAGCACGGGAGAAAAACACTGTTACTGCTCCCTATTATGATTCCATGTCGTTCGGGGTTGACATTGAGACCGGCGGGCACGTTTTTCAATTGCATTTTACCAATTCGCTGGGTATGATCGAGAAGCAGTTTATCGGAGAAACGACCGGCACCTGGGGCAAGGGCGACATTCATTACGGGTTCAACATTTCCCGCACATTCAGTTTTGACAAGAAGAACAAGAAGGTAGCCAACTGACCGAAAACAACCTATGAAAATGCATCTATCAGCCATGGTTTTCGTAACCGTGCTCGCCTCTGCTTTGCCTTCCCGGGCGCTTCTGGCGCAAGGGAAGTTTGGAACCTCGACCGGAAATACAAAATTCTCTTCGGTAACCCCGCTCGAAAATGTGAATGCAGAGAACAAGAAAAGCCAGGTTATCTTCAACACGGCCAACAATGAAATTGCGATACGCATGAACATGCGGGAATTTGTTTTTCCCAATAAACTCATGCAGGAACATTTCAACGAGAATTACATCGAATCGGAAAAATATCCGACGGCAACATTCAGCGGAAAGGTGGATAATGCGCCTGATTACACCAAAGACGGCCAGTACGATGTTTCGGCGACAGGCAAATTCACCGTACATGGCGTCACCAAAGAGCGCACCATTAAAGGGAGGATGAAGATCGAAAGCGGGAAGATTACGATCAGTTCTGATTTTGAAGTGCCGCTAACTGAACACAACATTGAAGTCCCACAGGTCGTTTTTGTGAAAATAGCCCAGGTAATCAGTGTAAAGGCGCAATATGTGCTGACTGCGAAATGAGGATTTACCTACGGCGCCTTCGCGAAGATTTACGCTTATAAGCAGGCTTTTTCCTGACCGGAGCTTTTCGTACAACGGGCTTGGCAACAGGCTCAGTGGCTTCCTCCTCTGCAACTTCTTCTTCCACATCGGAATCACTTACCGTGTTAGTGGCGAGATTTGAACCGGATTCCTGACCTGTATAAGGTAATGTGTAAGAAGCGATCTGCTCAATGTTGGACGTGTTGTCAATGGGCTTTAACCGAAAAGCATAACTGTAACTTTTCACAGGAAGTAGATAGGGTGAATGCATTTGTGAAGCGCTG
Organism: Dyadobacter sp. CY351; assembly: GCF_021502625.1. Taxonomy (NCBI): domain Bacteria; kingdom Pseudomonadati; phylum Bacteroidota; class Cytophagia; order Cytophagales; family Spirosomataceae; genus Dyadobacter; species Dyadobacter sp. CY351. The sequence goes on from NZ_JAKFFU010000012.1 coordinate 233,175, forward strand.
TCCCCTCCGCCAAGGCCCATTTGTGCAAGGTCAATGTTTACGACTGTTTCCAAACCGCGTGTAAGTGTTGCGCTTCGCTTTTTCGATGCCAGTAACTGCTGATCCGTATAGTCATGTACGTTAAAATTAAAAACAGAATCACTTACCGCCAGTAAGCCGATTCCCTCCGCATTGGTAACCGCGGCCCAGCGAACATTGGTTTTGTTTCCATTCTCCTGAGGCCTTAAATGCGCGAAATGCTGATCAGCAACGCTCCCGCCATAAATCCCGATCCTGCCGCTCGTTTTCTGGTCTGCATATGTTGCGTGCGGGCCATTGCCATACCATTGCGTTTTGTTAAATGTGGCTGGCATCCGCAACTGCGTTCCTACTTTCGCCAGGGACGGCCACTGGCCGGTTGGGCTGAATGTATTTTTGACATAAATATCACCCGTTGCATAAACGATAAACTCGTTGGTCACATCCACGTCGCCCGTTTTGCTTTTGAATGTTCTTGTAATGGTTACCCTGTAAACTGTTGAAGTCAGGCGCTGTGTTTTGATTTCAGAGTCGGAAACTTCCAGCGTATCGAGCCCGGCTTCGCGCCATTGTGCAGCGTAACTTTTTGCGCCACCCGCTTCGTCCTGATGCGTGGGGACACGCCAGAAACTGGCATTTGGGCCAGCTTGCAGCATTTCTTCCCGCTTATTTTTGAAAGAAATAATTCCTTCTTTTTTATCAAAAGTCACAGCAAAATCTTGTCCCGTAATCGCAACGCGCGCCGAGCTGATCTGTGCTATGCGCAAAGGACTTTCATTGTAAAGACTTAGAACAGGTGCAGCCTCCTGGGATTTGATGAGCGCGATCTGATGCCACGCAACTTCGTGTCCTTTTGGTGCCCAGGAAGTGCCATCTTTGAGGCGTATGCTAATGTTAAGAAAATACTCGGCGCCGGGTTTTTGCACTGCCGGCAACTCGTAAGGGATTGAAACCTGCTGGCGCTGTTTTGAAGCTGCATTAAGATTGCTGATCACGCCGGGCTTTCCGATGATCTTACCATTTTCCTGAACAGACCAGGCCAGTTCCAAGACATTTAATGGCAGAAAATCGTAGTTATTAAGAAGACTGACCGTTTTTTCGCCCGCGCGCATGCTGTCGGGCGACTCAAATTTTACGTATTGATAAACCTTTTTGATCTCATTCAACTTAGGTTGCGGCACACGGTCCGGGTTGATGAGGCCGTCGCCTGCTTGGGTGCTGTCGCTCCCAATGGCAAATTCCCAGTAGGACGTTCCGTCAGGTTTTTTGAGCGCTAAGGCTTTGCTGACCCAATTGGAAGCGAAGTGGATTTGCTTCACAGGATGCTTGTCGATGGGCCGCGTAGGGTCGGCGAGATGAATGTAGTCGGCCATATCCTTGAAATTCTTGCCCTTTTCAGATTCATTTCCCAGCGACCATACGATTACCGAAGGATGGTTTTTATCCCGCTCGATCATTGCTTTCCCCCGCGCCAGAAATGCCGAACGCCATTGCGGCATATCGGCCAGGATCATGTTTGCACCCGAAATGCCTTGGCCATCCAGGTTGGCTTCGTCAATGACATAAAGCCCGTATTGGTCGCAGAGTTCGTACCACTGGGAAGCATTGGGATAATGTGAAGTCCTTACTGCATTGATGTTGTGTTGTTTCATTAAGGTAATGTCCTTGATCATCGTTTCGCGCGTGATTGCCTGGCCGCTTTCTGCATCAAATTCCTGCCTGTTGACGCCCTTCACCGTAATCACTTTCCCATTTACAACCAACTGCCCATTCTTAATTTTCACTTCCCTGAAACCCACAGGCTGGCTTGTGGCTTCAATCACTTTTCCGTCAGAATTCATCAGCTGAACCGACAATGTGTACAAATAAGGCGTTTCGGCGGTCCATTTTACAGGATTTGGAATAGGAATATCAACCCGCACCGCGCCTTCTTTTGCGGGATCGAGCGTGCCCACCATTTGGCTGACCGGCGTTACGACTACTGATTTGTTTGCATCGTATAAAGTAAATAAAACCTGGTGTGCGTGAACGGCCTGTTCCGTGTAATTTTTTACAAAAGCGCTGAGTTTCAATGTTGCATGTTCCTGATTCGCGTCCAACAGCGTTCTGACTGAAAAATCGCTCAGGATCACTTTCGGGCGCACAAGCAAATTCACATCCCTGAAAATGCCCGCTAACCGCCATTGGTCCTGTTTTTCGAGATAACTCCCGTCCGACCAATTGATTACCTGGACCGCCAAATGATTGAGTCCTGATTTGACATCTTCGGTAATATCGAATTCAAAAGGTGTCATGCCGTCCTCGTGGTAACCAACGGCAACACCATTCAGCCATACGTAGCATGCCGACTGCACGCCGGCGAATTGTAAAAATATTTCCTTGCTTTTAATGTCGTCCGAAACCGTAAATGTGGTCCTGTACATGCCCACAGCGTTCGTATCTGCATTGATCCGCGGCGGCGTGGCTTTAAAAGCTAGTTTGTTATTCGAGACCGGGGCATCGTATTTGCGGCCTTCACGCGCTCCAGTCACCTGCCAATTGGAGGGGACGGGAATGTTGTCCCAGCCCGCATCCTGCATATTGGGATCAAAAAAATTGGGAATGGCTTTGGAAGGATGCGATGCCCATTTGAATTTCCAGGTGCCGTTCAGCGAGCGTGCCGATGACGCTTTTTTATCCATTAGCAGCGCACTCTTTTCGTCAGGGTAAGGAATGAAATCAGCACGTGGTTTTTCTGTATTGACGCCGAAAACCTGCGGGTCCTGCCATTCCGGGACGGCTTGTGCGTGGGATTGGAATGTATCGAAAATCAGAAAAGCAGTCAGTAAGCCAAGCCAGTAACGATAGAAGCGGTGCATATAACTTTGGTAGGGTGTGGTATATATTTTTTGCTAAAATTATAGATTAATGCCTTTAATTTGTCTGCAATTGTAAATTCTTTGCTATGCTTCTAGCCGTTGACGTTGGTAACACCGACACTGTTTTTGGGCTTTACCAATCGGATGACTGGGAATATATCTGGCGAATGCGTTCGCTGGTGAATGAAAATGAATCCCATTATGAATCCAGGTTAAGGCTGCATTTCCTCGAAGCGGGGCTATGGTTCGGTGATGTGGATACGGTGGTGCTTAGCAGCGTTGTGCCTGCTATGACGCCCATTATCCAGAAAGTGCTGCGCTCCATGTTCGGTGATGACGTCATTGTCGTTGGCCCGGACATTTATCCCGACCTGTCCATTGCCATCAACCATCCGCACGAAATTGGCGCTGACCTCATCGCCAATTCAGTGGCCGTAATGACGCGTTACCAGGAAAATTGCGTGGTTGTCGATTTTGGGACAGCATTAACATTCACCACGGTGTCGAAAGACCGGAAAATACTGGGTGTAGCAATCCTGCCAGGGCTTATGACAGCGGTGAAAGCGCTTTTTGCCAACACCGCACAATTACCGGAAGTACCACTGGTTTTACCCAAAACGGCCATTGGAAAAAATACAACAGAAGCCATTCAGGCGGGCATATTACTGGGTTATGAAGGACTTGTAAAGTCGCTTCTGCAAAGGATCAGGCAGGAAATGGGTGGTGAATGCATTGCCGTCGCCACCGGAGGACTTTCGTCCATCATTGAGACTTTGCAAGAAGAGTTCGTAGAAATTGACAGTAACTTAACATTGGACGGGCTCCGTATCATTGGCGAGCGCCTCAAACCTAATGCTTGAAGCGGCCTTCTTCAATTAAAGGCAGTCCAGCCACGGATTGGTTGTAAAGATATACCCAGCAATCAATGCTTGCTTCATTTTCTGTGGTGATTGAAATAGTTTTTCGCAGATACAGGCTGTTTTTTTCATCTTCAAAAACATCCTCATAATCGTCCAGTTCCACAAACAGTACTTCCGGCGCAGTTAGCCTGTATATTTCTCCGTGCACTTTTGAGGAAGCATTTTTATCAAAAACAGCTCCCGGATACCAGGAAGAGAGATAGAGTAATCCTGAAAAATATCCCCTGCCTTCATACACCGCATTTTCGCGAAGCCGTCCGGCAAACGGATTGTCAAAACCCTGCATCAGGGTGCCATATGTGAACAAATAAGTTGCGTGCGGATCCATAGCGATGCATTAACATTAGCCAGCGGCAAGTACAATAAATTATAGAACTTTTCCTTTTTAGTAAGTCAAGTCAGTTAGCCATAATCGACTGTTAACTGTATTTTTCTTATATTTACACATATTGCTTTTCAACTTACTAATATACGTTTATGTACGAAAAGAACCTTGGTACAAAACAAAAAGCGTTAAGGATCAACCTGGATCGCAGGATTTATGGGTCTTTTGCAGAAATAGGGGCAGGTCAGGAAACAGCTGCTTACTTTTTTAAGGCAGGCGGGGCATCGGGAACAGTGGCAAAGACCATGTCTGCTTACGATATGACTTTCAGTGATGCAATATATGGAACAGAGGAAGGCGGCCGGTATGTGGTGGAATCCCGCCTGATGAAGATGCTGAATCGTGAATACAATCTTGTTGAGAAACGTCTTTCAGAAAAACGCGGTGAGGAAAGCCAGTTTTTTGCATTCGCCAACACCGTTGTTGCCCTTAATTTTCAGAAAACCAATGAGTCGCACGGCTGGATCGGGTTGCAGTTTCAACTCTCGCCTATGGGCCCGACAAATTATGTGGTGATCCACGTGCGGATGCGCGATGACGAGAACGTCCTGCAACAGCAGGCTTTGGGAATTATCGGTGTTAACCTCATGTATGGCTGTTTTTTCTATTACAAATCTCCGGAAACGCTGTTACTATCCTTAATGGACGATCTGACAACGGATCGCATTGAGATCGATATGGTGCGTTTCAGCGGGCCGGATTTTTCGAAAGTGGACAACCGGTTAATGAGTCTCAGGCTTGTTAAAAACGGTTTTACAGATGCAGCATTGTTTGGCAGCGACGGCGGTGTTTTGCAGCCTTCGGAAGCATTGTATAAAAAGCATATTCTGATGATGCGCGGCCGGTTAAGGCCCATTACCAATGTGCACGTCGACCTGATCAGCAATGGTCAGAAGCAGTTTCTGGATGAGGAGGATGTGGATGAATCGAAAGTTGTCCTCATTTCTGAGCTTACATTGCATAACCTCAAAAGCGGCGACCGCGACATTGACGAAAAGGATTTTCTGGATCGTGTGGACATTCTTTGTTCGCTGGGGCACATGGTAATGATCTCCAATCACCACGAATATTATCGGTTGGTCGCCTATCTTTCCCGCCTTACCAAGCTCAAAGCCGGCCTTTTGCTGGGAAGCCCGAGTTTGCAGGATATTTTTGAAGAAAAACATTATCAATCGCTTCCTGGCGGCATTCTCGAATCCTTCGCGACGCTGTTCAGCAGGAAGGTGAAGCTTTTCATTTATCCCACATTACAGCCCGACGGCTCGGTTTACAGCTGTGCCAATTTCGTTGTTCCGGATCATTTGAGGCCATTATTTCAATATCTGGTCATTAATGACAAGATCGAGGACATTGTGAACTACAACAAGGAGCATATGCACATTACGACCGATAGTGTGCTTGAAAAGATCAAAAGAGGCGAGCCAGGCTGGGAAAAGCTTGTGCCTGAGAATGTTGCCAAGATCATTAAGGAGAAATCCTTATTCGGATTGCCTAATGAGGATAATTATGAGGACACTGTCAAACAGATCCACCAGGCCGTCGGTAATCTTTGATTTGTCGTATTAATCATTCAATAAACAAAATAAAAGTAGTCCTGCTCATCGTGTTGCTTTTCAGAAGAAAGCTTCAAGATGAGCAGGATTCTTTCTCCTCCTTCCACATTTACGGGAAGACTCAAATATCTGGGCCCCGGTTTCATCCTTTCCGCTGCAATTGTAGGCTCGGGCGAGCTCATTGCCACCACTGCGCTGGGCGCTAAGGCAGGTTTTATCACTTTCTGGGTCATTATTGTAAGCTGTTTGGTGAAAGTTGCGTTGCAGCTGGAATTTGGTAAAAATGCCATTTATACAGGCACGTTCATGATGCATAATTTCAATCAGCTGCCTGGCCGGAAGTGGGGGAGAGCACATTGGAGCATTTGGTTATGGCTTTCTTTGCAGGGATTGAAATTATTGCAGGTCGGCGGGATCGTGGGCGGGGTTGCTATTGTCTTGAACATGGCGTGGCCGGCTATTCCTGTCAATGTTTGGGCTATATTTTCTGTATTAATCACTTCTTTTCTCGTTTATCGCGGCCAGTACGGACTTGTTGAAAAGGGCTCATTGGTGATGATCATTCTTTTTACAGCCGTCATTCTGATGTCGCTGATCTTGTTGCAGGGCACTAAATATGCCATTCACTGGGAACAGGTCAAATCCGGACTTCAATTTTCCTTACCAACCAGTTTGGTAGCGATCGCATTCGGCGCATTCGGCATCACGGGCGTAGGTGGCGATGAGATCATGTATTACAATTATTGGTGTATTGAAAAAGGTTACGCCGCTTACACCGGCCCTAATGACGGAACCCCGGCGTGGACCGAGCGTGCAAAAGGCTGGTTTAATGTCATGTATCTGGATGCGGTGCTGTCGATGGTCGTTTACACAGTGGTGACGGCAGCATTCTACTTGTTGGGCGCAGCGGTTTTGCACAGCGGTGGGGCTGTTCCGGAAGGTTATGAAATGATTGAAGTGCTATCACGCATTTTTACTGAAACGCTCGGCCCATGGGCTAAAAACCTCTTTTTGGTCGGTGCATTTTTTGTGCTCTACTCTACGCTTTTCACCGCAACCGCAAGTTGGGCCAGGGTTTGGGGCGATGCGTTCGGCGCATTAGGCTGGATGAAATTTGATTCTGCTGAGAACCAGCGAAAAAGCATTGCAATCTTGTCCTGGATTTTACCTGCGGCGTGGTGCATACTTTTTCTATTTATTCAATCGCCGGTTCTCATGGTCATCCTGGGCGGAATCGCCACTTCGATCCTGTTGCTTTTAATCGTTTATGTTTCGCTCATTTTTCGCTTCAAAGAGCTGCCTGCCTCCCTGAAACCCACATTAACCTATGACATTTTCTTCTGGATAAGCGTCATTTCCATATTAACGGTGAGCGCATATGGCGTTATCAAGATTTTATGAATAGTACAAAATGACAAAATTATGGTATTATTTATCAAAGGTTGCTAAGGGAGCGTTTGCGAATAATCGTCTCATTTATATAATCTTACCATTCAGTTTCGTCCCATTACTATCCTGATCTTCCTAATATGAGTAAAGAAAATGAAGTTTCCCGCAGGGATTTTATCAAAAATTCCACCGGAGCCGCCGTTGCGCTTTCGATTCCGTCCATCATTCCGGCCAGTGCTTTCGGCGCCAACGACCGCGTTCGGGTGGCAGTCCTGGGCGTGAACGGGCGTGGGCAAAGCCATATCAGCGGTTTTAATAACCTCAGCAATGTAGAAGTAGCCACATTATGTGACCCGGATAACAACATTCTTCAAAAAAGAGCAAAGGAATTTGAGGAAAAGACAGGGAAGAAGGTGAAGATGGAAAATGATCTCCGTAAAGTTTTTGAGGACAAAACCATTGACGCCGTCAGCATAGCAACACCCAATCACTGGCATGCACTGGCAGCGATATGGGCTTGTCAGGCAGGCAAGGATGTGTATGTGGAAAAGCCCGGTTCTCATAATCTTGCCGAAGGACGGAAGCTGGTTGAAGCTGCGCATAAATACAAACGGGTTGTGCAACACGGCGTTCAGTTACGTAGTTCCGAAGCATTGCAGGAAGCTGTGAAACATTTGCGTGATGGATTAATAGGCAATGTTTACATGGCAAGAGGTTTGGTATACAAATGGCGCCCGGATATCGGTGACAAAGGAACCGAACCCGTTCCCGCAGGACTCAATTACGACCTGTGGACCGGGCCAGCAGAAATGAAGCCATTCTCCAAAAATTACGTGCATTACGATTGGCACTGGCATTGGAACTATGGCAACGGAGACATAGGAAATCAAGGCATTCACGAAACAGATATGTGCATGTGGGGCCTGGGCGTGGACAGTTTTCCTGAGAAAATCACCTCATCCGGCGGCAAATTCCTGTGGAACGATGCCAAGGAAACGCCCGAAGTGCTGACGTCATCATTTGTATATCCCAAAGAGAAAAAGATCATTGAATTTGAAGTCCGTCCCTGGATGACGAACGACGAAGGCGGCACAGGGATTGGCAACATTTTCTATGGTTCCGAAGGTTATATGGTCGTAAAAGGTTACGATTTCTATGAAACATTCCTGGGCAAAGAAAAGAAACCCGGCCCAACGCGGAAAGCCGGCGGCGACCATTACAAAAACTTCATCGACGCCGTGGTAGCCAAAGACCCAAAGCTCCTGAACGGCCCAGTAGAAACCGCCCACCTCTCCTCCGGCCTGGCCCACCTGGGCAACATCGCCTACCGAACCGGAAGAGCATTAACCTTCGACCCCAAGACGGAAAAGTTTATAAATGACGATGATGCGAATAAGTATTTGACCAGGAAGTATCGGGCACCGTATTCGTTGCCTGCGGGGGTTTAGACTAAGCCTGACGAATGGCCAGGACTTTGTCCGGGCTATTTTATTACCTTTGAGTTATTTAACATTACACACATGAATGCATATCCAGAAATTGACAGGTATCTAAACAATGCAAAAGAGATCCTTAGCACGAAGGCACAAAAGGATGGGAGTGAGTATAAAGACATTAAATATGTTCAAATGGCATCTGGGACGGCTTATAACGCTGCACTGATGATTGCGGATGAGTATTTGAAGAAACGAGAGGGTGCAAAATTTGTGAAACCCAAAAGCATTGAAGATTACCGCAACAGGCTTAGAAAGTATAACAAGACATTGCTTTCCTATTTGAATGAGGCTTACGACACGCTTCATCTCGCAGGTTACTATCACGGAACGCCTTCGGTAAGGACGATTAAGGAAGGGCTGGACGCTACCAGGAAGATGCTTGCTATTTTACATTAAACAATCCTGCATTAAGATTATTCTGAAAACAAAAATGGCTGCCAGTGCGAACTAGCAGCCATCTTCTGTTTTATATGTTCTCTCTACAAAGTCGAAAAATCAAACGTTTCCAAATATTTCGTTGTGAAGTTTCCGGATTTGAAGCCGGGATCGTCCATTAACTTAATATGGAAAGGGATTGTTGTCTTAATTCCTTCGATGACGAATTCCTGTAATGCACGCTTCATACGTGTGATTACTTCCTCGCGGGACTGGCCGCTGACGATCAGCTTGGCGATCATGGAATCGTAATTTGGGGGAATGGTGTAGCCGCTGTAAACGTGGCTGTCGATCCGAACACCGTGACCGCCCGGGAAATGCAGATTGGTGATCTTGCCTGGTGCAGGGCGGAAATTGTTCGCGGGATCTTCTGCATTAATGCGGCATTCCATAGCGAAAAGCTTTGGCGTGTAGTTGACGCCTGAAATTGGCTCGCCTGCTGCTACTTTGATTTGCTCCTTAATCAGGTCGAAATCAGTAACTTCCTCAGTAATAGGGTGCTCAACCTGGATTCGGGTGTTCATTTCCATGAAGAAGAACTCGCCGTGCTTGTCTACCAGGAATTCAATGGTTCCTGCTCCTTCGTAACCAATGGCCTGCGCACCTTTGATGGCGGCTGCACCCATTCTTTCCCGAAGTTCATCCGTAATGATCGGAGAAGGCGTTTCTTCAACCAGTTTCTGGTGACGACGCTGGATAGAGCAATCGCGTTCCGACAAGTGGCAAACCTTCCCAAACTGATCTCCAATGATCTGGATTTCGATGTGGCGGGGCTCTTCTACGAATTTTTCGAGATATAAACCGTCGTTACCAAATGCTGCCGCTGACTCTGTGCGGGCATCATTCCATGCCTTTTCAAATTCATCGGGCTTGTTAATGATCCGCATGCCGCGGCCACCGCCACCGGCAGTTGCCTTTACGATTACCGGATAACCAATGCCTTCTGCCAGCATTTTACCCTGTTCCACCGATTCCAAAAGTCCTTCCGAGCCCGGAACAACCGGAACACCGGCAGCGATCATAGTTGCTTTCGCAGTGGCTTTATCACCCATCCCGTTGATCTGGGCGGCAGTTGCACCAATGAATTTAATGCCGTAATCGGCACATATTTGAGAGAATTCAGCATTTTCAGACAAAAATCCATAACCAGGATGGATGGCGTCTGCGCCCGTAACTTCGGCGGCTGAAATGATATTTTGAATGCTCAGATAGGACTGACGGCTTGGCGGCGGACCGATACAAACGGCTTCATCTGCAAAGCGAACGTGAAGACTATCACGATCGGCTGTGGAATACACAGCAACCGTTTTGATGCCCATTTCACGACAGGTCCTGATAACACGCAAGGCGATCTCGCCCCGGTTGGCAATGAGTATCTTTTTAAACATGAAAATCAATTAAGTTTTATAGATCGTCCATTGCCTTATATAGGCTCAACTAGGAATAAAGGCTGGTCAAATTCAACCGGAGTGGCGTTTTCAACCAATACTTTTACAATTTTTCCTGAGATCTCAGATTCTATTTCGTTGAAAAGCTTCATTGCTTCGATCACACAAACCACTTTACCCGGCTTAATTTCGTCGCCAATGTTAGCGAACGCAGGTGTTTCAGGGCTTGAAGCACGATAGAATGTGCCAATCATTGGCGATTTTATAGTAATCAGATTGGAAGATGCTGATTCTGAGGAAACCGCTGGCTCAGCAGGTGCGGAATGCGTAACGGCCGTAGTAGGCGTAACCGGTGCATATGAGGGCGCTGGTGCCGCTTGTGACGAAGATAATGATGCCGTTGGTGCAGAACCGTAGCGCTTCACCTTTATTTTCAAATCGGTCGTTTCAATGTTCACTTCATCAAGTCCCGACTGGGCAATGAAGTCAATCAATTTTTGGATTTCTTTGGTTTCCATTTAGTCAAAATTAAAACTGTGGGTGATGATCGTTGAGCTATGCTTTTACTCTTTCTACGTAATCGTACGTGCGCGTGTCAACTTTAATTTTCTGGCCTTCTTCAATGAATAAAGGAACCATGATCCTTGCACCGGTTTCCACCTCAATCGCTTTCTTGGGAGAGTTCGCCGTATCACCTTTTAAGCCTGGCTCAGAATAAGTTACCAAAAGCTCGACAAACGGAGGCAATTCGCAAAGCAGCGCAGCGTCAGTTTCTGTGTTGATCAGGATCTCAACTTCCTGACCTTCTTTCATTAAATCAGCATTGGTGATCAGTTTTTCATCGATCGAAACCTGATCGAATGTTTCTGCATTCATGAAATTGAACCCCATTTCATCCTTGTACAGAAACTGAAATTTATGTCTCTCCACACGAACCGGAATTATGCCTGCGCCGGAGGAGAATGTGTTGTCCAAAACTTTGCCCGAAGTAAGGCTTTTCAGCTTGGTACGAACAAATGCATTGCCCTTTCCAGGTTTTACATGCTGAAATTCAATTACTTGAAAAAGATCGTGATTGAAGTTGATCACTAATCCGTTACGCAAATCTGCGGTAGTTGCCATTTTAATTCAAAAATTAGTATTAATATTTTATTCGCCGTAGGCCCACTTCAGATAAATGGAACCCCACGTAAATCCGCCTCCAAAGGCAGCCAGGACGAGATTATCACCCTTTTTCAATTGCGATTCATAATCCCAAAGACATAGTGGAATGGTTGCGGAGGTGGTATTTCCATATTTCTGGATGTTCACCATTACTTTATCCATTCCCACACCCATGCGGTGCGCCGTTGCTTCAATAATGCGCCTGTTTGCCTGATGCGGAACCAGCCAGGCTACATCATCCCCGCTAAGGCCATTTTTCTCCATGATCTCGGCCGAAATATCAGCCATATTGGTCACAGCAAACTTAAATACCTGAGCACCATCCTGATATACGTGATGCAAACGCGCATCTACGGTTTCGTGCGTGGGCGGATAGCGGCTTCCTCCTGCTTTTTGGTTCAGGTAAGGATAACCTGCGCCGTCGGATTTGATAATAGAATCAATGATGCCGTTTCCTTCTGTATCCGGTTCAAGCAAAACAGCGCCTGCGCCATCGCCAAAAAGAATACATGTTTTCCGGTCGGTGTAATCTACGATCGCAGACATTTTATCTGCGCCTACGATAATGATCTTTTTATATTTTCCTGTCTCAATAAACTGTGAGCCAAGGGTAAGTGCATAAACAAAGCCTGAACAAGCCGCCTGAATGTCAAAGCTTCCGACGTTTTTAATCCCTACCATATCACAAATAAGATTGGCTGTGCAGGGAAAAATGAAGTCGGGGGTTGTTGTGGCGCAGATCAGGAGGTCAATTTCGCTGGGAAGGGTGTTGGTTTTGGCAAGCAATCCTTTTACAGCTTCGGCACCCATATGAGAACTTCCTAAACCTTCGCCTTTGAGGATATGCCTTTCTTTGATGCCGGTGCGGCTGACGATCCACTCGTCATTTGTCGCCACCATGGTTTCAAGTTCGGCATTTGTCAAAATATAATCAGGCACATACCCTTGTATTCCTGTTATAGAGGCTTTTATATGGGTCATGATAAATTTAACTATTCAAAATCCGAATAGGTTTTTGTAAAAAAGAACAGAATCAATTTATTCATTTCGTGGTTGTCAGCAATGGAAATTAATTCAATGCCTGCGCAATATGCAAATATGCTTTTGACTTGACCTGTTTATATGCCCAGCCGAGCATATTTTTTATTGCTATCGGCGATGATATGCCATGAGCGATCATGACATTGCCATTCACACCAATGATCGAGCTTCCGCCAATGGATTCGTAATTTGTTTGATCTACGAATTCATCGCTGAAACCCCGTTGCTTGGAAATTTCGTAGAATGATTCGCCCAATTTAAATAAGACATTGCCTGTAAAGCCATCCGTTACGATTACATCGGCTTTATTGGTAAAGAGATCTTTACCCTCAATATTTCCTATAAAATTGATTCGCTTGTTTTGTTTGAGCAGGGGATAAGTGGCCTGAGTTGTAAGAGAACCTTTTTGTTCTTCCTCCCCAATGTTCATCAGGGCTACTCTTGGCTTGTCTATCTGAAAAGTATATTGGGCAAAAATAGAGCCAATCTCTCCAAATTGCGCAAGCACTTCTGGCTTGCAGTCGGCATTAGCGCCAATATCCAGCATAATCGAATAGCTGCCGTCAACCTGTGGCACAAATCCTGCAATAGCTGGTCTTATAATTCCTTCGATCGCCTTAATGCTAAAAAGCGCTCCTACGTGCATAGCCCCCGTGTTACCGGCACTACAGAATATGTCGACTTCTTTTTCTTTCAGAAGTTTGAAACCGATCCCGATGCTGGAATTCGGTTTTTGAGAAAGGGCTTTTGTTGGATGTTCCCCCATCTCAATAACATCTTCTGCGTGAACGACGTCAACATTATCAGGAGTGAAATTGTGCTGGTTGAATATGTCCCAAATTACACTTTCACGGCCAATTAAAACGATTCGCGCCTCGGATGGTAGTTCAGAAGCGGCCTGAATAACCCCTTCAACAATTGCCTGTGGAGCTAAATCTCCCCCCATGGCATCTACCGCAATTTTCATTTACACGCTGTTATTTTAGACTAATAAGTTAGAAATCGAAGGTGTAAATTTAGCAGATGTGCCGTAGTAAAAAAGAATTTCGCAACAACTTTTATACGGCTGCTGCGAAATTCATATACTCATCGACTGAAACTAGACTGTTTTAGAATAGTTCTCAACTACAACTTTACCTCTATAAACCAAGTTGCCTTCGTGAACGTGTGCACGGTGGAATTGGTGAATTTCTCCTGTCGAAGAATCAGTGCCTAATTGTTTTCCTGTAAGGAAATCATGTGCTCTGCGCGAATCGCGACGGCTTGTGGAATGTCTCCGCTTAGGATGTGCCATGATGCTTTATTTTCTGTATGTTTTGTTTTTGTTTTTATCCGTCGGTTGAAACCGTCGGTCATTTTAATTTTCCGTTGGCTTAAGCCAACGGGTATTGGGTATTCGGATATCGTTATTCGCCCTTCAGCTTTTTTAATGCTTCCCAGCGGGGGTCTATTTTTTCTTCTTCTTCTGTTTCTTCACTTTCTGCATCTCCCGATGAATAGACCAGAATACCTTCGGCTTCATCTAACGGATCAATTTCCTCTTCCTCGCCGCGCAGGTCCGGATGGATCTTTTTGACAGGGAGCGCTAATGCGATGAAGTCAAAAATGTAGCGTGCTACATTGATCCTGGTCGTATTGCGGTTGATGATCTCGATCTCATCCGTCAGTTCCTCGTTATGATCGCCAAACTTTAAAATAATGCGGTCATCCTGGTCAATGGGCTCTTCAAATGGGTCCAAGCTTCTGTCACAAGTCAGCGTTACGCTTCCTACTGTGTGAAAATTAAGCTGGATCATAGTGGCCGATTTGTTGAGCACAACATGCGTTTTGAAATGGCCAAACTCGATCAGATCCTGTTCAAGTTCCTGGAAAAATGCATCTCCCGACTCCATTTCATAGGCATACTGTTTGTCTTCCAAACCGTAAATGTCTATGTTGTATTTACTTAGCTCTTTCACTTTTTCTGTCAAAAGGACTGCAAAGGTAATGTATTCGATTTAATAAAAAAACTATGGCCGCATTTTATTGGCCTCAGATCTTGCGTGCCGGATTGCCGAAATAAGTGGCTTTTGCCGGCACATTTTCAACCACAACCGAGCCTGCACCGATCCGCGCATTCTTGCCTATCTCTATCCCAGCCACGATAATTGCTCCCGAACCGATAAAAACGCCATCCCCGATTTTCACGCGGTCATTAATGATAGCGCCTGCACCGATCGTTACGTAATCACCAACCTGAACCCAGGTGTCCACCACCGCAGCCGTCTGCACCAGGCAATGTTGCCCGATTTTTGACTTTGCACCCACGGTAACGCGGGCACCGATGAGGTTACCATGGCCGATTGTGGCCATCTCGGAGATCAATGCGCTGTCGTGGATTGCATTGATCGGCATTGTTTTGTATTCTTCTGTTAGCGTTTCCACGAGCCGTTCGCGCACGGAGCGCTCACCAATGGCTACAAATGCTTCGCATTTACTGCCGAGAATGCTCAGAAACCCGGTGTCGTCCGTATTCCCCAGCACACTCACATCGCCAAATTCCTTGCCGTGCAGCTCCTTATGATCGTCCAGCAATCCGTAAACGAGCACATTATTTCTTTTAAATATATCCAATGCCTGAACGCCCAAGTCGCCGGCACCAAAAATCAAAACGGGATTTTCCATAGTATAGGTTATTAAAATGCAGCGTGCCTGATAGCAAACTGTCATATTAGTGGTAAAAAATCAAACCACTGCGGTGACACAGTGGTTCATTATTATATAGTATTAAAATGATCCTTACAGGAAAGTTACTCTGAAAACGAACGGGCTTCCGTAAGGTGAAAGGTTTTGGCCGCTATATTTATCTATCTGATTATTGTAGTTTAAATTAAATAGGGCTGTGAAATGTACCGCTTTAATGAATCTGCCGCCAGTTGGTTGTGAGTAAGCTGCCCCAACAAGCGGTGAGGTCAGCCATTGCCGCTTTTGATAAGATCCTTCAACATTCAGCACTTCTGCTTCTGCAATGATATTGACAACAGGAACGACAGAATACATTAAGAAAGCTCTTCCGCCATAATAAAGTGTGTTTATATCATAATATTTGTATCTGAAATACATCCCCGTAACCCCGACGCCGCCAACCAGCTTTTCTGTAAGTTCATAACCGGCCATGGGAGAGAGGTTAATGTTGGTTACCGTTCCCAGGCTCAGGCCGAAACTTCCGCCTAATCTTAGCCTGTCTACAAACGGACGGTCTTTGAAATCAGCCAACGGCTTTTTCTCAACCAGTTCCCTTCGTTCAACGGGAGGTTTTTCTGCTTCTTCAACATTGTCTTTCCGCAGCGAGTCTGGTCGGTAATATTCATCATCTTGAGCCATTAATGCCGGACTGATTAAAATACCAATCAGGACCGCGCATAGGAGGAGGATTTTACTTTTCATCTTAAAATCGTTTATTTTATAACATTGTAACTGGTAACGTAGAAATCCTGGATTTTGGTTTACGCCTAAACTAGTGCTACCCACTCCTCAAATTACCTTTCTGTATCTATGCATTATAATATTTACGTATCTGACCCGCAGTCTCATTTAATCAACATTATTTACACAATTCCTGAAATAGATGCCGATATCATCGAAATTCAGTTGCCTGCGTGGAGACCCGGACGGTACGAAATACAGAATTTCGCCAAAAATATTCAATTTATTGAAGCGATCTCAGCCACCGATCAGAAACTCCCTATCCATAAAGTAACGAAAGACCGCTGGCAGGTTGCAACGGCTGGTGAAAAAGAGGTCAGGATTCGCTACACATTCTATGCAGCCATTCAAAATGCGGGCAGCAGTTATGTGGACGAGGAATTGTGGTATCTCAACTTCATTAATTTCTGCATGTATACCGAAGGCCGCATTGGTGAAGCTTACACAGTTCATCTGGATTTGCCGGAAGGTTACCAGATCGCGTGCGGATTACCGGCCGAGGGAAATGTTTTAAAGGCAAAGGATTTTTATCAATTGGTTGACAGCCCGTTGCTGGCTTCCGAAAGTTTGCAAAAACGGCACTATCAGGCCCGTGGGGTTGAATTCAATATATGGATGCATGGGAACTTGCAGCCAAACTGGCGGAGAATTGTCCGCGACTTTCGTCGCTTTTCCCGCGAGCAAATTATTACAATGGGTGAGTTTCCCGAAAACGACTATCATTTCCTGAACCTGATCCTGCCTACGGCATTTTACCACGGCGTGGAGCATCATAACTCAACCATGATCGTGCTCGGGCCGGATGATGAGGGTGAAGGGCTTTATTCGGATCTGTTGGGCGTGAGTTCGCATGAGTTGTTTCACGCCTGGAACATTATACGCATCCGCCCGGCGGAATTGCTGCCTTATGATTTTACCAAAGAAAACTATTTCAGGACTTGTTTTGTAGCAGAAGGCTGCACCACTTACTATGGCGATCTTTTTCTGAAACGCGCTGACGTGTTTACGGAAGAAACTTACATTAAGGAGTTGCAGGTTTACATGAAAAGGCATTTCGAAAGCAGCGCGCACGCCACGCAGTCACTGGCAGACTCGTCTTTTGACCTTTGGCTGGACGGCTATGAAAAAGGAATCCCGAACCGGAAAGTATCCGTTTACCACAAAGGAGCCCTGGCGGCGCTTATCCTGGATCTTTTTTTAAGGAAAAAAACCAATCACGAACAATCGCTGGATACTGTTATGCAGCTGCTATGGAAGCGTTTTGGTAAACCTTTTATCGGATATACCCTGCAAGATTATATTGATATAGTGGAAGAGGTAGCGGGCGAATTGCTTGAATGGTATTGGAATGACTGCATTTTCACCAGCACGCCGCTCGAAACGAGGTTAAACGAAGCGCTTGCTTTTGTAGGTTTACAAATGTCCACATTCAGTAATGGCAACATTCAGTTAAATGTTATGGACAACTTCAAAGCCAAATTGCAGCGCGACAAATGGCTTGAAACCGTAGAGCCGTTAACGCAGGATGAGCTCGAAGAGGAGGAAGAGTAATCTCGTCTGCAGAATGTCATTTTAAAATCTCCCTGAGCGCCTTACCGAGGTCATCGTATTGATATTGGAAGTCTGTTTCCTTTGCAATTCTTTCATTGACAAGGTAACTGCTTCCCAGCACAACGCTCGCCATTTCGCCGAAAGCGAGCTTTAAGCCAAATGCGGGCACATTGGGCAGCCACTGAGGCTTGCCTAAGGCAATGCAGATCTGTTTGGTGAGCTCTTCATTGGTAACAGGATGGCTGGCAATCGCATTATAAGCGCCTTCCCAGGATTCTTTTTCCATGGCGTCGATATACATTTGGCAAATGTCATCGATGTGGATCCACGAAACCCATTGTTTTCCGGAGCCTAATGGCGCACCGAAGCCTAATTTGGCCGGAGCGGCCATTCGTGGGATCGCGCCACCTTCGTTGCTTAGCACAATTCCGGTCCGGAGTTTTACAGTCCTGATACCTAACGCCGCAATGTCGTCGGCTGCTTTTTCCCAAACAATGGTCACATGCGAGAGGAAATCATTGTTAGGAGGCGTGTTTTCGGTGTTTCGGACGTCGCCCGTATCTTCGCCATAATAGCTGCTTCCCGACGCCGAAATGAATGCAGTAGGACGAATGTTCTTTTCTTTTAATTTCTTGTGAATCAATCCAATCGTTTCGGTGCGGCTGGTGATGATCACTTTTTTTCGCTCTTCTGTCCAGCGCTCGTCCGCTACGCCTGCACCTGCGAGATGGATGAGGTAACCCGTATTTTCAAGCGCATTTTCTTCTATATAACCTTTGTCGACATCCCATTCATAAACCTGCACCGAAGGAATATTAGTTTTCTTCCGGCTCAAATACGCTACTTCGTAACCCTTAGCGAGCAGAAGCTGGGTCAGCC
This sequence comes from Dyadobacter sp. CY351, assembly GCF_021502625.1. Lineage (NCBI taxonomy): Bacteria > Pseudomonadati > Bacteroidota > Cytophagia > Cytophagales > Spirosomataceae > Dyadobacter > Dyadobacter sp. CY351. The sequence continues at coordinate 251,717 of NZ_JAKFFU010000012.1, forward strand.
TTTTGCCAATCAGGCCCGTTCCTCCGGTAATCAGTACTTTTTTGCCTTTCATTAAGCTAATATGAATGTGGAAACTTTACTTACGTGGTGAATTCGTTTTCGGATGTCAGACTGCGGGAATTGCTGCCGGTCCCTCCTTTGGCGCTTCCTGCTCGATGGCTTTCGTGACACGCTCAATCATGCTTTCAAGCGATTCGTCGGGCAAAAAGTGCATCGGTGCTTTGAAATGTACGGTCAGCTTGGTGTTTCTTTTCTTAAACCGTAAACCTTTTTTATCAAAAGCCCTTCTGAAACCATTGATAACCACAGGGATTACAATGGGTTGATGGTCTTTGATCAAATGTGCCGTTCCTTTGCGCACGGGTGCATAAGGCTTCGTGGTTCCCTGCGGAAAACTCACGACCCAGCCGTGCTTCAGCCCCATTCCAATCTTATCCTGGGCATCATTATCCAGCTGCCGTTTTACATTCTCACCATTGGCACGCCAGGAACGTTCAATGGTGATTGCGCCGCCTATGCTGAATAATTTGGGTAAAATCCCTTCTTTCATGGTCTCCGAAGCGGCTACGTAATAGCATCTTGCACGGGGAGAAAACAAGTAGAACGGAGGTGAAATGGTGTCTTTGTAGCCCCACTTGGTTGCACAAAAAATATGGTAAAAAGCAATTACGTCTGCAAAGTAAGTTTGGTGGTTGGATAGGAAAAGCACCCCGTTATCCGGAAGTTCGATAAGCTGGTCGCTGCCGGTTATTTCTATTTTATTGACAGCCGTATATCTGTAATAGGTGAACCATCCGATGATGAAGATAATGATGCGTTTGAAAATCAGATAGTTGCCAAAAGGATCCTGCTCGAAAATACCCATAAAGTCAAATCGCACTAACCACGCAGGCAACAGGCTGAAAGTACTTTTTTTCGGATGCATAGTGTAAATGTAATTTCAGTTGTCCTTGCTGAACCGGCGTCTGCCTCAATGAAAATTTTGTACCAATTTGGCGTAATTTAGATAATTAGCACAGTTAATATAAAATATATTTAGTTTGCACTGCATCCGGTTTTTTTGCCGTAAAACATTGGCATGATTCTTTCGAATATTCCACAGACGTTAATTTTTGAATAACTCTCTCGTAAAGCTTCTTTTTTAATTTGTATGAAAATGAAATTTCAATTTCACATTCTTGTGTGCCTCATAGGTGCAGGTTTCCTGTCGGGCTGTTCCAAAAATCCGGTTACCGGCAAAAAGGAAATCATCTTTATGTCGAAGGAAAAGGAAATAGCGCTTGGCGCCGAATCCCACCCGTCGATCGTGGCTACAATGGGCATTTATGACGATAAGAACCTGCAATCCTTTATCAATGAGAAGGGAAAAGCAATGGCTAATATCTCTCACCGCCCCGATTTGCCGTACCAATTCTTTATCGTGGACTCGCCGGTTGTGAATGCATTTGCTGTGCCTGGCGGTTACGTATACTTTACTAGGGGTATTATGGCACATTTCAATAATGAGGCCGAGTTTGCAGGTGTTTTGGGTCACGAAATCGGGCACATTACCGCACGACATTCCGCTCGCCAGCAAACGTCGCAGATCTTTGGTCAGGTAGGATTAATGGCCGGAATGGTGCTTTCAGAAACCGTTCGCGGGCTTGCAGATCAGACGCAGCAGGCTTTGGGTTTATTGCTGCTGAGTTACAGCCGGGAGCACGAGTCGGAATCGGACAAAATTGGCGTTGAATATTCCAGCAAGATTGGTTACGATGCACACCAGATGGCCGATTTCTTTGGCACATTGAAAAAAATCAGCGAGAAGAGCGGACAAACGATCCCAACCTTCCAATCGACCCACCCGGATCCGGGCGGCAGACAATCGAAAGTGGAAAAGCTGGCGACAGAATACCAGAAAGAACATCCGGCGAAGTATAATGTGAACCGCGATGCGTATCTGCGCAAAATCGAGGGCATCATTTACGGAACGGACCCAAAGCAGGGATTTGTAGAAAACAATATGTTTTACCATCCTGAATTGAAGTTCCAGTTACCGGTTCCAAGTGGCTGGCAATACGAAAATTCACCTGCACAGTTCCAGATGGCTGCCAAAGATGGCAAATCAATGATGCTGTTTATGCTCGCTCCCGGAAAATCGCTGGAAGAAGCCAGTGCAGCGGTGATCAAAAATTACGGATTGCAGGTTACTGAAAATGAAAAAACGACCATTAATGGTAATCCTGCGCTTGTCATGATTGCAACACAAGCAGCTCAAACGCAAAGTGGCCAGCAGGCAGCACCAACGGCAAATTCCATCCAGGTGGCAACGTGGCTGATCCAGTATGGCGGTAACATTTATGCTATTCACGGCGTATCGCAAGCTGCGAACTTTGCAGGAAGCATGGGACAGTTCAAGTCGGTTGCGGGTGGCTTTAAATCTGTTACGGACGGAAGTATTCTGAACCGTCAGCCAGACCGCATCAGGATCAAAACAGTGCAACGTGATGGTTCTTTAAAGGATGCACTAAGAGATTTCAATCAGCAAGACAAGCAAATGGACGACCTCGCGATCATCAACGGCATGTCGCTTTCAGATAAAGTAACAAAGGGGACGCTGATCAAAACGCTGAGTAAGTAATCATTTATTCGTTGTCAAATCGATTTGAATGTTGGTGGAATAATGCGTTATGTTTTTATCTCTTTTTTCAAGGAGACTGATCGTGTAGGGCTTTTTTAAACCTCCAACATTCAAAAAGAAAGAATATAGCTGCGCTGTATTGCCGACGTCAAACAATTTCCCTTTCAGCCAAAAGGATCGCAGGCCTTTATTCGCATTTCTCAGTAAAGGAAATAACAACTGAAAGCGGGAATTTTTTAAAACGACAAAATCAAAGTCGCCGGGATGCAGGGAGTTAGCGCAGCTCATACAATGTACATAATCGAGATCCGAAATCTTTATAGCTCTACCGGCCCGTTGATCAACAGTTGCTTTTTTTAGGGCTTGACTTATCTTCATAAGTGACAGTTTGGTTTCAGTATCAGGCTGAAAAATCGTCCTATGCGGTGCGCGCGCAGTTTGGGAGAGTTGTTGTGTATTAAAATAGTAGGCCAGCGTCTGGTCACTGAAAAGATACATGCTGGACAGATTTTTCTGAAATATCAGCAGCCAGGCAAGGATGCTTGCAGCCAACATGATTGTGGAAAAGCGCTGAAATACTTTGGGGAACAGGAGTTGAAGTAAGCAGACATTAGCCAAAATCAACATTGTTGGATACAGTTGGTAACGACTGGAAATCATCGCGGAATAGTCGCCAGCATCCATTCGGTTACAGGCTAGCGCTAAGCCTGAGAGCATAATAAAAATGTTCACCTCAACCAACACAATCATTAGAGTATCTTTTGCAGTTAATAACTCGTTATAGCAAAAAACTGGCAGCAAATGGCGGAGGGCGAGTAGTGATAATAAGGCGGATGCCACAATAGCGGCGAAGCCAAACACCATTACGATGCTTACATCTGAAAGTGACTGGTGAATAACAAGTCCTTGTCCAATGAAAGTCGTCAGGCCGAGTAATATTTCAAGTAATCTATCCGTGCTGGCATTCATGGCATGAGATTCAGCGACAGCCTGATACTGATAGAAATATGTCAAAATGGTGACGAAAAATAGCAGAATCCAGATTGAAAGGTCCTGCCATCTCCTTTGCAGAAACAACGAAATTCCTCCAATCCCAAGGGCGATAAATCCATTTCCCGAAGTATAGCATATCAGCCCGCCTACCGCAAGGGCAACCCACCAAATCTTCCTGGACTTGCTGACAAGCATCGAAAATAGCAGCAGGTACAAAAAGTGGATGGTTATATTCTGAAGTGCCGCCATTGCCCATAGCGAATTTTCATGATACTGAAATTGAAACAGCATCCAGCTTGCAAAGACGCTGGTCCATATAGACATAGAAGCCTGGCGCTGCCAAGCCGCGACAATGAACCAAATCCCGATCAGAGGCAAATTTCCCAGAAAAATCAAAAGGGTGTAAGACAGCTTATTTTGAATCAGATAGTTGAGCAGGAAGATAATCCTGGTATAAAACAGCCTGTGTTCATTAAGCTGGCTAAAAAGAATGTCGAGAAATGCTGGTAAAGAAGTTCTATCCAGCAATTGCTCGATTTCAAACTGGATAATGTAGTCGTCATGAACCGGCAGGTTCCAATGTAGAAAGCTTATTACGATGGTATAGCATGTGACAGGAAGTAGTATCAGGAATAACCAGACCATTCGTGTTACCCTTCCGTGATTGGTTTTTAATAAAATCATGATACGATCCCCGTTTAATTATGCCGCAATCGGGGAAAGGAATTTCATTCAAAAGGCTAGCAATAGAGAATCTAGTGAGCATCTGGCGCGTATCAATTATTTGCAGGTAAGTCGGGCTTACTTTAATGCATAAACTATTCGCACATCAGAAAACTTTTCTGTTATTCATTTGGTTGATATGTCAACGTAATATACATTTGCACGATGAACACAACACAGCCTAAATTCTTTGCGAACATAAAAGAGGACATGAAAAACTCCCTGCAATTCAAGCTGGGGGTCGTGACGAAAATTGTTTTTAAGAAAATGAATGCACAACTGGTGCAGGAAGGCATCCCGGTCCTGGCCGAACAGTTGCCTATATTAATGGTTGTATATTTCCAGGAGCACGCTATGACGCAGCAGGAAATTGCGAATCTGCTGCAAAAGGATAAAGCAGGAATTCAGCGTTCTGTGCAAACATTGCATAAGGATGGCTTTTTAAAGATAGAAAGCGATATTGAGGACAAAAGAAAGAATCTGATCACACTGACGCCCAGCGGAAAGTTTGTTTGCGAGCGCATTCAGGCCATGGTTATTGCTTTTGATAATCGCGTGATGGAGCATTTCACGGACGAGGAACGCAAAACATTCATAGGTTACCTGGATAGGGTAGCGGCCGTGGCAGGAGAATAAAATTTTTTAAATAAATAGTTGATATATCACCAGTAGACATATCAACGAGATACAGGATTAGCCTCAAATAATTAATAACCAGAAAAGATGAAAAGTAAATGGATCATAGCAATGCTGGCATTCGTTGCCATGGCCGGGCCCAGCTGGGCGCAAACCCGCCTAAGCCTGAAAGACTGCATTGCTTACGGGATCAAGAACAACGGCAATGTGAAAATTGCGCAGTATAAAGAAAGCATTGCCGTGCAACAAGGGCGCGAGGCATTGGCAGGTTACCTGCCGCAAGTGGCGGGAAATGGCGCGCTGGACGACAACATTAAGCTGCAATCGACGGTTTTACCGGGAGCGCTTTTTGGCGGAGAAGACCGTCGCGTTGCGCTGGGAACGAAATACTCGACCAACGTTTCCGCACAGGCAGATCAGGTAATTTTTGACCAGGCATTGCTGGTGGGAATCAAGGCGAACAAGCCTAACCTCGAAAATGCTGCCCTGAATGCGCAGAAGACCAAAGAGACGATCATTTTTAATGTTACCGATGCTTATTATCAGGTTTTTGTAACGCAGGCGCAGATCGACCTTTTGAAAGATAACCTTGAAAAAACGCAGCAGATACTGGGCACATTGCAGTTGCAACTGGATAATGGCGTCATCAAAAAAGTGGATTTCGATCGCACGCAGGTGAGTTTGAATAACATTAAATCGCAGCTGACATTAGCAGAAAGCAATTTGATCCTTTCCCAAAACCAGCTGAAATTTCAAATGGGCATGCCGCTGGCCGAGCAACTGGAATTGACCGACAACCCATTAAGCCAGCCTTTCAAATTGGTAGAGCCCGAGAAATTTGACGTGGCGAGTCTGACGGATTTCAAAATCCAGAATGTGAACATGCAGCTGCAATCATTGGAAAAAGAACGGATTAAGGCAGGTTATCTTCCCAAATTGTCTGTTTACGGCCGTTATGGAATGCAGTCGCTGGGCCAGAATCTGGGCGAATCCTGGGGCAACTGGTTCAGTTTCGGTGCCATAGGCGTAAAATTGTCTATCCCGATTTTTGATAGTTTCAGAAGAGATGCACAATACAAGCAGGCCGATTTGAATCTTTTGACACAAAATGAACAGCTGAAATTGAATGTTCAGAACTACGAACTTCAAAATCATAATGCTACCACACAACTTCAAAAAGCCAAATTAAACCTCGGTAATGACGAAAGTAATGTGACGCTGGCCAAAGAAGTTTACGACGTTACCACATTGCAATACAGAGAAGGAACGGTGCCGTTGTCGGATCTGCTGAACGCGGAAACATCTTACAAAGAGGCCCAAAGCAATTATATCAATTCCATGCTGAGCTATTATCAGGCCAAATTAGGCATTGAACAGTCGCAAGGCACGCTTTTCAACTTTTATTCAACACTGCCATAAGCTTACCATGAAAAGAAAACTCATCATCATCGGCTCCATTGCAATCATCGGGATCCTGATCGGCTTCCGCCTGGTAGCCAATAAATCCAAGATGGACGCCAAGAAAGTAATGCCGGATAACAAAAATGTGACCATTCCGGTGACCGCTGTTTCCGTAAAAGAAGGCAGCACAGATCAGCAGTTGGTCCGCACGGGAAGTCTTATCCCGTTCAAACAGGCAGAAATTATGGCCACTTCGGCGGGTAAGGTCCTGGCGGTGAAATACGATCTTGGAACATTCGTGTCACAAGGCGCAACGCTCGTGAAGGTCGATAGCAAATTAAAAGAGCTCTCATTGCAAGCCACCGAGCTCAATATCAACAAATTGAAAAAGGATACGGATCGCTATAACAAGCTTCTGGCAGGAAATGCAGCAACGGAAGTGCAGGTGAATGACACCAAATACAACTACGAAAACGCCTTGAACCAGGCCGAGCAAATCAAGCAGCAGATCAATGATGCATCCATCGCAGCGCCGATCAGCGGCCGCGTGATCAAGAAGAACATTGAGCCGGGTGAATTTGTGAATGTAGGAACTTCATTGGGAACGATCCTGGATGTTTCACGCCTGAAAGTGCAGGTAATGATCTCCGAAAATGATGTTTATAAATTGAAAGAAGGTCAGCACGTGAAAGTTGGATCGAGCATTTTTCCAGATAAAAAAATCGATGGGGTGATCTCTTACATTGCGCCTCAGGGCGATGAATCGCACAATTATCCGGTGGAGATTGTGATTAAAAATTCAAGTCAGTTGCGTGCAGGAACATTTGTAAGTGTTGAATTTAGTCAAAAAAGCAGCCAGCAGGCATTGCTTATCCCGAGAAGTGCATTGGTAGAAAGCGTTCGCAATCCGTATGTGTACACGGTTGAAAATGGGGTTGCCAAACAACGCAAAATCCAGGTAGGACGCGAATTGGGCGATAATATTGAAGTTTTGTCGGGTCTTAAATCGGGCGAAACGGTGATCACAACCGGCCAGATCAACCTCAGCGAAGGTGCGGCGGTAAATGTTACCAAATAGTTTTCATCAGTAAACGATAAAGAAATGTCAATCACCGAAGTAGCAGTAAAAAGACCGCTCTTCATCATAGTAGTATTCACGGTGTTGATACTATTTGGTGTGATCAGCTATAAACAATTGTCTTACAACTTGTTGCCCAAATTCGAGGCCAATGTTGTAAGCGTTATGACGACTTACCGCGGAGCCGCTGCGGACGAAGTCGAAACCAATGTTACCAAGCACATTGAAGATGCCGTTTCGGCGATCGAAGGTTTGGATCAGATCAATTCCACTTCTCAGGAAGGCGTTTCTTCTGTAATTATCCAGTTGAAACAAGGTATCAGCGTCGATCTGGCGCAACAGGAAGCGCAGCGTAAAGTAGAGCAGGTTATTTCCTTGCTTCCCGACGATGCCGACCGCCCTGTGATCAACAAATTTTCAACCGACGAAATCCCGGTTTTGAGAATGGGTGTAACGGCCAATATGTCGCCATCAGCACTTTACGATTTGATTGACGACAAACTGAAACCGCAGCTTTCCAACGTAACCGGTGTAGGCCAGGTGACCATTATTGGGGGAACGGAGCGTCAGATTCAGGTTAATATCAGTCAGGATAAATTAAAAGCATATCGCTTGTCGATCGCACAGGTTTCTGCTGCGATTAATAATGCAAACACTTCATACCCAGCTGGTCAGGTAAAAACGCAGGAAGATCAGCTTTCGATCCGTTTTGATGCGAAACTGACCACTGTTGAAAACCTCAGAAATGTGATCGTTGGCCGGAACAGCACTGGCGGGCAGGTCTTTTTGAAAGACATTGCGGAAGTGTATGACGGCACAGCTGATGCAACGGCAGTGAACCACATCAATGGTGCGCCCTCAGTTGCCTTGCAAATCCAGAAACAATCTGATGCCAATGCAGTGGACGTGAGTAAGTTGACCCGTGAGCGTTTGACGACTTTGGAAAAACAGTATGCTTCGTCCGGTTTGAAATTCAACATTGCATCCGACCAATCCATTTACACATTGGCCTCCGCGGATGCAGTGGTTTTTGACCTTGGCCTGGCCGTTTTGATCGTGTCGATCGTGATGTTAATGTTCCTGCATAGCTTCCGGAGCTCGATGTTTATCCTGGTAGCATTGCCTTCGTCGATGATCCCGACCTTCATTTTGATGAGCCTTTTAGGCTTTTCACTCAATTTGATGACCTTAATGGCGCTTTCGCTGGTGGTTGGTATTCTCGTCGATGACTCGATTGTGGTTTTGGAAAACATCAACCGCCACATGGAAATGGGCAAAAGCAGGTGGCAGGCCGCATTGGACGGACGTGCAGAAATCGGCTTCACAGCCCTCGCGATCACATTAGTGGACGTCGTGGTATTCGTGCCGCTCGCATTAACTTCCGGTTTGATCGGTAACATTCTGAGAGAATTCTCGCTTGTGGTCGTATTCTCGACGTTAATGAGCTTGTTCGTGTCCTTTACCTTGACGCCGCTTTTGGCTTCGCGTTTTGGTAAAATAGAAATTTTAGATAAAAACACACTTTGGGGCCGCCTTAACCTTGGTTTTGAAAGGTTTTTGGATCGGATCAAGGACGAATACGGCCGCATGCTGACCTGGGCTCTGGGTCACAAAAGATATGTTTTCATTCTTGCCATGGTGTTGATTGTTGGTTCCATTGCTTTGGTTCCGGGCGGTTTCATCGGAGCAGCTTTCATGCAGCAAAGTGATCGCGGCGAGTTGAATGTGTCCATTGAGCTTGCGCCAACAGCATCGGTTTACCAGACCAATCAGGTCGCTCAGAAAGTTGAAAAGTTATTGTTAGGCAGAAAGGAAGTGACCAAAGTCTTTACCAATGTCGGTTACAGCAGCACTGGTTTGGGGACGACTTCCAATAGCAACATTGCCGACTTAACTGTTCAATTGGTTGATAAAAAGGACCGTACATTATCCTCAGAAGATTTTGGTACACAAATTCAAAAAGAGATCCTGCAAATCCCGGGTGTAAAAGTTACGGTTGCACCTACTTCCATCACGGGTAACGCCAACCAGGCGCCGATCCAGGTAGCGGTAAAAGGAACCGATATGCCTACGATCCGTAAAGTTGCCGCGCAGGTGAAAGAAGTGGTCGCATCGATACCGGGGACCGCGAACGTGGATTACTCCGTCGATGATCCGAAACCCGAAGTAGGCGTGTCATTGGATCGTGAGAAAATGTCGCAACTAGGCATCAACGCAGCCGAAGTAGGCGCAGCATTGCAAACTGCATTCCGCGGCGACGACCGTTCGAAATTCAAGGAAAATGGCAAGGAATACGACATTATGGTCACACTAGACCAGTTCAACCGTTCCAGCGCCGACGACATCCGTCATTTGAGTTTCGTAAACAGCGCAGGACAAGCATTCGAACTTTCCCAATTCGCCACCATCAAAGAAGGAATGGGCGAAAGCGTCCTGCAACGCATTGACCGTCTGGGTTCTATCAGTATTAACTCCCAGGTAATCGGCCGTCCATCCGGTTCCATCGGAGCCGACATTCAAGCCAAAATGGCTACTGTAAAACTCCCCGAAGGCGTATTCATCGAATATCGCGGTGACCTGAAAAACCAGGCCGACGCATTCGGCAGCCTAGGCTTGGCACTCGTACTCGGCATCGTGCTCATTTACCTGATCATGGTAGCCCTTTACGAAAGCACGATTTACCCATTCGTGGTTCTGTTCTCGATCCCCGTCGCACTGGTAGGCGCATTGACAGCATTAGCATTAACCATGGAAAGCCTAACCATCTTCTCCATCGTCGGTATGATCATGCTCCTGGGTCTGGTAGCGAAAAACGCCATCCTGATCGTCGATTTCACCAACCAATTAAAAGAAGAAGGCCACGCATTAAAAGACGCATTAATCGAAGCCGGCAAAGAACGTCTCCGCCCGATCCTGATGACCACCATAGCCATGATCGCCGGTATGCTCCCCATCGCCCTAGCCTCAGGCGACGGAGCCGAAGTAAAAAACGGCATGGCCTGGGTAATTATCGGTGGTTTGACGAGCTCATTGCTGCTAACGATTTTCTTGGTTCCTAGTGTGTATTATGTTGTGGATAAGGTAAAGGAGCGGTTCGCGAACCGGAAGGCTAAGAAGCAGAGGAGGGAGGAGTTGGTTTTGGAGGGGTAGGGTAGTTAGTACAGCCTACCAGCAAGCTTACCTCCCTGTCACCCTGAGCGGAGCCGAAGGGCGCTACTACTTGGCAGTAGCGCCCTTCGACTCCGCTCAGGGTGACAGACTAGTAACATCCTTTCTCCAGAGCTTTACTTCAGATCAGTGTCCTTGTTTCTCGAATGCGTATTATTATAGCACTCCGCCAAGGGCCTCAACCCATCCCAATCACCATTTATAATAGCCTCTTTCTTCTTCCTACTCCAACCCTTCACCTGCTTCTCAAAAGCAATTGCATCATTTACATACCCAAACTCCCGAAAAAATACCAGCTCAACCGGCCGCCTCGAGAACGTATAGCAAGTAACATTACGCCCATTAACATGCTCCGCAAAACGTCGTTCCAGGCAATTCGTAACCCCGGTGTAATAACTCCCATCCGAGCATTTCAAAATATATACATAGTAAATTCTCATATTCCCAGCGTGTTTAGATTTACATCTTAGACGCTGATATTAATTGAAGGTCACGCATTAGCAACAAAATGGCCAGAGGAATCCCCCTGACCCTTAAAAACATTAACCCATATAATATCCTAAGCCGCCGTCATCGCCTCGATCCTCTGACAGAAAAGCAGTAAGTCATGAAAAGTCTAAAAGATGCTGCTATATCTAAACCAATCCTAGTAATAGTTACCAACCAAAAATCACAAATTTCCCGACCGAAATCACTCTATACCGGGGAATAGACCAAACTGTCCGCACATTCATTCAAATCGATTAAATCGAAATCCAAAGCCTTGTTTTGTAGCCGATAATAAAAACAAATGTTTAACTACAACCAAAGTAAAAATGAATCTTGTACAAAAATTACCAATTGGCTTGGGCTTGGCCTTTTTAATGATGATGAGCAGTTGCTCGAAAGAAGATACACTACGACCTGGAACGGTTGTTACAAATGAGAGCTCAAATCTAAGAGAGGGAGGACCGGTTTTCTCTGCATATTATCTTCCATCTACAGACGGCCCAACTTGTATTGGTTGCGCGCCTAAAAAATGGAAATTAGGAGATCCCGCGCGAGACGCTACATCTAGCTTGACAGCGTACGGGGGTAATCCTTTTAAAAAGTGGGTTCAACCATTGTCAGAGCCCTCAACAGGTCCCGGGTCAATCTTAACAGTAGTAACTGATGCACAAGGTAGTGGGCAAGCTAGCGCCAACATGGAAAATTTGATAAAGGGCAAGAAATACAAACTTACCTTTAGTCTATCTACAACCAGCATTCAAGAAGCCGGTCGCGCAAGCCATTTTGCTTCACATGCTTATTTATCGGTAAAAGACAATGCTACTACTCCATATGTTAATAAATATGTGATAATTAATTTGGATAAGACTAATCAATGGATCACTAAAACAATTGAATTTGAAGCAAAGGACAATAAGCAATCTGTAAATTTGCTTACCTACAACTTACTGACAGAAGCAAATTTAACGTATACAAATTTTCACGTTGGTCCAGATGCGGTTCAACAAATAAACTAGGCAGCTTGTATTAGGCTTGCTTATAAATCCGAATGATCTAATGTGGATTTATAAGTTCTGGTCACTTCCACCTCTCCCCCAAAACCTTCATCCAATATCCACCCACAACCGACCTTGCTCTAAATCCAACCGACTTGCCATCCACCGTCTCATGCCAGTCTGAAAGTGGAATACGGTCGGGGGTTTCCATTGCATATTTGTAAACCGGCTTTACCAGTGCTTCGAAATCTTGCTGGTTGGTGGCTAATGTGGCGGTCCAGATGATCCAGTCGGATTTGGTGTAGGTTTTGCGGCTGTCAAGAGGAAGGCCGAAGGGCTTTTGTTTGGTGAGGTAATATTTGATTTCTTTTTCGGCGACTGTTTTTGGGAATACATTGAGGTTCAGGAGGTCATCCCAGACGAGGTTGTATTTTTGGCTCCATGAGTTTTTGTTGTCGAAGGTTAATGCATAATGATCGCCGCTGTCAGCTAATTGCATCCATTTTTGGGCAAATTCTTTTACCAGGGCATTCACTTCGGTGGCTTCTTTCGTGTCGCCCAGTTGCTCGGCCATTTTTGCGTAGGAGGCTAAGCCCATAATGGCCTTGATCGATAAGTTGGCATTGCGGGCGAGGTGGCCGGCGAAGTCATCGGTGCAGAGCTGGTTTGCAGGGTCGAAGCCTTCTTTTTTGAGATAATTGGCCCAGGTTGTGAGGACTTTCCAATGCTTTTTGGCGAAATCAATGTTGTTTTCGGCTTTGCAAATGGCGTAAGTGAGCGTGAGCATGTTGCCGGATTCTTCTACGGGCATGTCTTCGCCGTAAGTCTGGCCGTTTGCAAGTGGGTAAGTGCCAACGTCGTGCGCCGCGAACGGTTTGGCCCATTTTCCGCTTTCGGAATAATAGAAAATGGGTTCCATCATGCCTTTCAGCAAGGTTGGGTTGTAAAGCAGAAACAATGGCGCGGATGGATACGTGATGTCAACCGTTCCAATGGAGCCATTGCTAAAATTTTCTTTGGATAAAAACAACGGCGCGCCCGAAGGATCGGCGACCAGCTTATGTGCGGAAATAGCTTGGCGGTAAGCCAGCACACAAAGATCGGCATATTGCTTTCCGCCTGCTTTCAATGCATCCTGATAAATCATTTCGTCCGTTGCCTCACATTCTTTCATGATTTTGGCAAAATCTGTTTCTGCGTTTTGCAGCTCATTTTCGATGGTTTTATTCCCTTCTTTGTTCCACCATGGCCGGAGATTTTGTCCAAAATACTGGACAGAATATTCATCGTCGTAACCGATAATAGCGTGTACGGATTGACTTTGCGAGCCAATTTTACTATCAAAAGCAAGCACGTAAGCCATCGATCTCGTATCTGCATTCGCCGCCTCTCGCTGGTTTCCCGTGACAAAACCGCTTTTTGCAAACATTTTAATCACTTCTTCCGACGGACCAAAACCGGAGCTTTTAACAAACCGGTGCGGCGCGGATAAAAAGGCGCGGCCCCAGTCAATGCGGACGTCGTCACCTTTGCGGCCGAGCAATTTCGGTTCGGTATTCGCAAGAGACAACATTAATAAGCCATCCGGGGCTCCCCGCTTTCCTGCGACCTGCTGGCTTGCATCATTTACCGCCCATAGTCCCGAAACCGCATTTAAAATTTCCACTTCATGCGTCTTTCCATCCGTAGACGCAACATCATAAACCACATAATTTAAAGGCCGGGAAATGAGGTTCAGGTCTTCCAGGATCAATGGAGCCACAAAACGGGCTTTTAATTGAATCGGCCCAGCCACGAAATCATAAATCGTCTGGGTTGCCGTCATATTAAAACCGGTTTGTTTTGCAAGCTGGATCACATCTGCGCCTTTTGGCGCGATTTCGTCTGCCAGGCCAATGTCGATATAGCCAGGGCCGGCGCCGTTTTTGCAGTAGGCGGCCAGAATATTTTTACCTTTTTTGAGGGACTTTCTTGCTGAGGCACTCATTGGTTTGAATTCATAATCGCCTGTGTAGCAAGGGGCGCAGTCAAAAGCAGGAACGCCGTTGATGAAAACCTGGACATCGTCGTCGTGGAAAATGTTCAGGGTTGGTTTTTCGAAATCAGCGGCTGTTAATGTGAATTCGCGGCGATACCAGATATCCTGAGGAAACTCGGTGCCTCCCCGCAGCATGGCATCGTTACGATCTTTCGTCCCGAATGGCGCAGGGCCTTGTTTCCAGGTGCTGACGTTATAACCCTCTTTATACCACCAGTTTGGATCCGGTTTTATGGTTGTGAATTTGGCTGTATAGGGTGCTTGTTTGGCTGTTGGCAATATCGTTTTCATCTCCGGCGTGGGTGCGCCCATAAAGCGGTAAGTCTTTCCATCCACCCGGATCAGCCCGTCCATCGGATGCGGCTTACCCGTCCAATGCTTCGTTACAGAGCCATTCAGCTCATTCCCAAACGACCAAACGCTGGTATAAGGATCAATTGTAATTAGCGGAACGGCAGGCGGCCGGAAGGTTTGGGCAAAACTAGAACACGCAGCAAACAGAATTAAAATCAGCAGCCAGGGTTTAGACATTGGGATATTAGGCTTGTTAGGAAATAAAAAAAGGGATCAAATTGATCCCCTAAAATAAGCTTGCAAAATTTATAAAAACCATTCTTATGTTATAATGTTGCATTCATTCTCTCTACAACCATTTTCAAAGGCGGAATTTTGTTAGCAATAATATCCCAAACCAATTCAAGGTCAATACCAAAGTATTCATGAACTATGAAGTTTCGGAACGCAATCACTTTACGCCATTCTATTTCAGGATTTGTTAGTTTACGTTCGTCAGACAAATGATTGGCCGCTTCGCCGATTATCTCCAATTGCCGTTCTATCGCAAAGCGCAGCATTGGATCATTGTAAAGGTCATCTTTTACTTTGCCCTCAATAAAAGTTTCAATGAAATGAATGGCCTCGATGATGTGAAGGAGCCGTGCTTTGTCAAACTCTTTCATAGATCAATTTCTTTTCCTGATCAATGTGAGGCTTGATGTGTGGCGAAAGACCATTGGAACTGACAAGGTCGACCGTTGTGCCCAGCAAAGTCGTGAGCTGCTCCTGCATGTCGAGAAAAGTAAAGAAATCGGCGCCTTTTTCGTAGTCAAGATCCACGAGAATGTCTACGTCACTTTCTTTGTTTTGTTCATTTTTTGCCGCAGAACCAAACAGATATGCTTTTTTAACGGGCTTATCTTTGAAGTAATTGGCGGCAATCTCTGCTATCTCTTTCATAACCTCAACATTTGGTGAAAGATAACAAATTTGAGAAATGCGAACAGATTTTCCGTTGATTTTAATCACCGCAAACAGGGTCCTATTTCCCAAATGCCGCCTTCCCGCTATCCAGAAACGCTGCAAAATTTGCAGGATTTAAATCGTAATTCTTTGGCTTAACCAGCAGATTTCCTTCGTGATCCACCAAACAGTAATGTGGCTGGGCGTTGTTGTTGTATTTTACGATTTGGAGGTCGGCGTTTTGGGCGCCGATGGTTTTTTTGACTTTGTTATCGTATTTGGAAGTGTACCAGGCGGACTCAGGCAATTCTGTCTTATCATCCACGTAAAGTGCTACGATGACGTAATCGTCTCTAAGTCGTTGTTGTACAGCTGGATCTACCCAGACTCTCGCTTCCATTTCGCGGCAGTTTACGCAGCCGTGGCCAGTGAAATCTATAAAAACGGGCTTATTGACTTTCTTGGCGTAGGCTAAGGCGTCTTTATAATCGAAAAAGCCTTCGAGTTCGTGCGGTAAGTGGAAAAGATCGGCGTATTTGCGGGTTTCACCGGGGGCAATCGTTGAGGCGACGCCTGCTGTTCTTTTGTTTAAATCAAAATCCAATGTCGATTGCGGCGGCAGGTAACCGGCCAATGCTTTCAGTGGCGCGCCCCACATGCCGGGGATCATGTATACGACGAATGTGAAGGTGATAATGGATAAAAGCAATCTGGGTACACTCACTTTTTCAAGCGGGGAATCGTGGGGCGTTCTGATTTTGCCTAATAAATAGAAACCGAGCAAACCAAAAATCACGATCCAGAATGCAAGGTAGATTTCGCGATCCAGCAAGCGCCAGTGGTAAACCTGATCGGCAATGCTTAAAAACTTCAATGCTAGCGCCAGTTCCAGGAAGCCCAAAACGACTTTTACAGTGTTCAGCCAGCCGCCGGACTTGGGCAGCGATTTGAGCCATTGGGGGAAAAGGGCGAATAATGTAAACGGAATCGCGAATGCAGCGGAAAAAGATGCCATACCAATGATTGGTTTCACGACTTCGCCGCCCGCAGAAGCCACCAGCAAGCTCCCGACAATAGGACCCGTGCAGGAAAACGAAACGAGCACCAATGTGAACGCCATAAAGAAAACGCCCGCATAGCCGCCCTGATCAGCTTTCTGATCCATTTTATTTACAAAACCACTTGGCAAAACGATCTCGAAAAGCCCTAAAAACGACAATCCGAAAACGAAGAAAATGGCAAAAAACAACAGGTTAGGAATCCAATGCGTGCTCAGGAAATTGGCAAATGCCGGACCATTCAATCGCGAAACGACGGTTCCTATTAATGTATATATCAAAACGATGGAAATGCCATACAAGAGTGCCTTGAACTTCCCTTTTTCCTGATTGGTGAAATAACTCACCGTCATCGGGATGATCGGGAATACGCAGGGGGTAAGCAACGCGACCAATCCGGACAAAAATGCGGCCAAGGCGAAGCCCCAGAGCGAAGTGTCTTTTTCAGGATCTTCTGCGGTTAATGCTTGCTCCACAGCGGTGTTGGCTTCCGGCGCTTCGGCAGTTGTTACAGTGGGATTCGAAGCTGTTTGTGAGGCCGAATCAACATTTGCAGTGGCTGCGGTGGCCGCGCTTGTGGAAGCAGCTGTTCCCGTTTCCGGTGCTGCGGCCCCGACGGTCGGCTGTGGGTCGCTCGTTGCGGCGCCTGCTACAACTTTCAGGCCTTTAAATTCAAAATCATCATTGCCCGGAATGCAAAGCCCTGTTACGTGGCTGCAAGTCTGATATTCAGATGCCCCTTTGATGACCGGGTTATCCGCGAGTACTTTTATAGTTTGTTTAAAAACCCCTTTTCCTTCAAAATAGCGAACTTTTCCGCCCCAGACTTCCTCAAATTTTTCCTTGGGATTCTGCGGTTTCAGCTTGCCAACAACCTCAAATGTATTGTTCTTTTCAAAATTAAAAGTCGTCAGCATCGGCCCCAGATCCGGATCAAAATCACTGGAATAAATGTACCAGTCCTTGTCCACAACAGCCGTGAAAATCAGATCGACAGTCTCGCCCTTTTTAACCTCTGGCTTTGAAAATGAATAAGTCCAATGTGCTTTTGCCTTTTGAAGCTGGGAAAAAACGGATTGCGAAAAAAATAGGCAAAGAACAAGGGAGATGAGAAGGCGGCGTTTCATAATGTTTTAATTCTGCTTTGCTTAGTCAACGTAATTTTGGCAAAAAAATTCATCAATTGGAATTACACTTCCAACGCTGTACGTTTCTGCTAACTTTGCGGCTCGAACACAGCATAAAAACCCACTACAATGTCCCAGACCCTTTATGTCGTCAAAATCGGCGGTAACGTAATCGACAACCCCGAAGCCTGCGCACGTTTCCTGAAAGACTTCGCCAAACTCGATGCTCCTAAAATCCTCGTCCACGGCGGCGGGAAAGTTGCCACGCAAATGGCGGCCAAATTGCAGATAGAAACGCAGATGGTGGAAGGTCGCAGGATTACAGATAAAGCCATGCTGGACGTTGTAACGATGGTTTACGGGGGATTGGTCAATAAAAATCTTGTTGCACAACTGCAAGCATTGAGCTGCAATGCCATCGGCCTCACCGGCGCTGACGGCGGCATCATACGTTCGGTCAAAAGACCGGTTAAAAGTATTGACTACGGCTTCGTTGGAGACATTGAAGCGGTTAATGGAAAGCAAGTGAATGCATTGCTGGCCAGCGGCCTTATCCCGGTCATCGCCCCACTCACTTACAGCTCGGAAGGGCTGCTGCTCAACACCAACGCCGACACCATGGCTTCCGCAACAGCCATCGCCATGGCCGGAATTTTCGAAGTAAACCTCATTTTCTGCTTCGAGAAAAAAGGCGTTTTGTCCGACCCTGACGATGATAATGCAGTCATTTCTTCCCTCAACCCAGCCTCCTATGCCGATTATAAATCAACAGGCGTCATCAACAAAGGCATGATCCCCAAGCTGGACAGCGCATTTGAAGCATTAAACGACGGCGTGAAGCAAGTCACAATCTGCCACGCGGATGATTTGCTGGCAGCAACGAAGTCGGCAGCGGGAACGGCGATCAAGTTGGATGTCATTTCTTAAATTATTTTAAAATCAATTTTCTATTATTAAATTGCATGAGATAAACCCACTCATTACCATGCCGTTCCGAACAGGCCTTTTGTTTGTGCTTTTGTTGTTGTGTGATTTGTGTGCAGGCCAGGTTCCGGAGTTTTATAAGGATGTCCAGCCCATCATTCATGCCAATTGTGTGCCTTGTCACCGGACGGGCGAAGCAGCGCCGTTTGCCCTCATCACTTTTGAAGATGTTACCAAGCGTTCCAAGTTTATCAAACAGGTCGTAAGCTCGCGCTATATGCCGCCCTGGAAAGCGGATAATCATTATAATTCCTTTGCCAACGACCGCTCACTGAGCGATGAGGATATCAAGACAATTGTAGGCTGGATTGATGGCGGCACGCCGAAGGGAAAGCAAAACCTGAAAGCCGAGCAGGAGTTGCAGGCGCGGGTGAGTGCCGGGACGGCTTATAAGCGTAAGCCAGACCTCGCTTTAAAGATGAAGGAGCCATTTATGGTGAAAGGCGACGCAGCAGAGCGTTTTGTGATGTTTAAAATCCCTTTTGAGCTTGGACAAGAGGCTAATGTGGAGGCCATTGAATTTACTTCCAATAATAAAAAACTCATTCACCACGCCAATTTTGCGATCCACCCGGTTGCAGATCCTGCCATTGATCTGAACAACACAGTCGATTTTGTGGACCTCAGCGGGCCTTCTGGCGATAAATATTATGAGTGGGTCAAATACAAAAAGGAAATGACTTACTATGGCGGCTGGATTCCCGGAACAACCGTTGAAACCTATCCCGAAGATATGGGTTGGATCATGCCAAAACGCGGCGTCGTGCTGGTAACTGTACATTTCGGGCCGTCTTCTGTGGATGCCGAAAGCATCGACGGTGTAAATATTTTCTTCAAGAAAACGCCCATTAAGCGGAAGGTGAAAGTGATCAGCCTGGGTTCAGGCGGGATCGGGGAGAAGGACATTAGTCCGCCGTTCATGATTTTTGCAGATGAGGTCAAAAGTTTCCGTTTGCGGATTGCCAATAACCAGCCGGATGTTTCGTTGCTCTACGCCTGGCCGCATATGCATTATCTGGGTAAGGAGTTCAAAGCCTATGCGACCACTGCTGCGGGCGACACGGTGAAGCTGGTGCATGTGCCAGCGTGGGACTTTCGCTGGCAGGAAATTTACAAATATAAAAAGCCACTATTGTTACCAAAAGGAGCCATTGTGCACGTAGAAGGCACTTATGACAACACTGCGGCCAATCCTGCCAATCCGCACAGCCCTCCCGAACTGGTAATGTCCACGGGAAATATGCGGAGCGACCAGGAAATGATGACCTTGATTTTAATGTATGTGGAGCGCGAGGCCGGAGATGAAAATCTGGTTTTTAAATGGAATTAGGAGTGTTCATGAGTTAGCATATATCTGGTAACAGCATTACGAATGGGTAAACTTTACTTTCGTCTCATTTCCTTGTTTACCATTCTCGGCATCTCCTGGCCGGGCCACACACAAAGCCTCTTCACACTTTTGTCACCCAAAGACACAAAGGTCACTTTTATCAACAAGATCGAGGAGAATGATTCGCTGCACATTTTCCGCTATGAATATCTCTATAACGGCAATGGGATCGGCATAGGCGATTTCAATGATGATGGCGCGCCGGACCTTTTTGTTTCGGGAAATACAGTTGCTAACAAGTTGTATCTCAATAAATCCGCCGCCGGGAAAATCACATTTGAAGACATATCCAAAAAGGCGAAAATAGAAGGCAACGGAACCTGGTCTACGGGCGTGAGCGTCGCGGATGTAAATGGCGATGGGCTGCTGGATATTTACGTTTGCCATTCCGGCTTCTTCCGCAAACTTTCCGACCGTAGTAATGAGCTTTTTATCAATCAGGGCATCAAAAACGGCGTTCCTGTTTTCAAGGAAATGGCGGTTGAGGCTGGTTTGAATGCCGTTGGTTCGCAATCGACGCAAGCTGCTTTTTTTGATTATGACAAAGATGGTGACCTGGATATGTTCCTTTTGAACCACTCCAATCACACGGTTAATCCCTTCCTGAACACGCGCGCCATGCGTGCAAAGCCGAATCCTTATTACGGAAACAGGCTTTTTGAGAACATTAGTGAGCCAGGAAAGCTGAAATTCAAAGACGTTACAAAAAACGCAGGCATTATCAACAATGCATTGAATTTCGGTCTGAGCGTGATTGTGGCCGACATGAATCAGGACGGCTGGCCGGACCTTTACACGACGAGCGATTACACCGAGGTGGATTGTTATTATGTCAACAACAAAAACGGAACATTCACGGAATCCCTGAAAAAGTCATTTACCCACGTCTCCAAATTTTCCATGGGCGCGGATGTGAGCGATTTTAACAACGATGGAAAACCCGATGTGCTCACATTAGACATGCTTCCGGAAGACAATCATCGCCAGAAGCTGCTCAAAGGTCCGGACATTTACGACCAATATCATTTACTGCTCGACAGCGGTTATTACCACCAGAGTATGCGTAATATGCTGCATTTAAACCAGGGCACCGATGCAGAAGGCAATGTCAGATTCAGCGAAATAGGGCAAATGGCGGGCGTCTCCAACACAGATTGGAGCTGGGCAGGGTTAATGGCCGACCTCGATAATGATGGCTGGAAGGATCTGCTCATTACCAATGGCTATCTCCGCGATTTCACGAATATGGATTTTCTGAAATACACCGTTGCCGACGAGCAAATGAAGGAAGTAGGGAAGGGGAATTTGAATTTCAAGACATACAGTTTGGTCCAGAAGATGCCCTCCAACAAGCTGAAAAATTATCTTTTCCGCAACACAGCGGACGTTTCCAATCGATTCGCCTTTGAAGATGTTTCCAGAAAATGGGGCTTCAATGAGGATGTGGTTTCCAATGCAGCGGCCTATGTGGATTTTGATGGTGACGGCGACCTGGACATTGTGATCTCCAATGTGAACGAGCCCGTTTCGATCTATCAGAATAATAGTGATCAAAAAGGGCTGACGATTAAGCTTTCCAGCGCAGGACAGAATACACGGGCTCTGGGAAGCAAGGTTTGGGTTTATAGCAGCGGGATTACGCAATATGCAGAGCTTTATCCGGTGCGGGGTTATCAGGCCACCGTGACTTCGGATTTGCATTTTGGTTTGGGTAAAGTTTCAAAGATCGATTCCCTGAAAGTGGTTTGGCCTTCCGGAAAAATAACTATGCTGAGGGATCTGCCCGCCAACGTCCTGACCCTGAAAGAATCAGATGCAAATGCAGCAGTGACAGATCAGGAAAGGCCTGTTTTGAAGACAAAATTGCAAAAAGCTAGTGCTCTAAGCATTGGTATTGACTTTATTCACAATGAAAATGAATTCGTGGATTTCAAAGTGGAGGTGCTACTGCCTTATCAATTGTCAAAATTTGGTCCTGCGCTTGCGAAAGCGGATGTGAACGGCGACGGTCTGGAAGATCTGTTCTTTGGCGGTGCTTCCAATCAGTTTGGCGTGTTATATCTGCAAAACCCGGACGGTAAGTTTGAAGGAGCAGCGGCCCAGCCATGGCGGCAGAATGCGGCCTGTGAGGAAGTGAATGCATTGTTTTTTGATGTGGATAAAGATGGGGATCCGGATTTATATGTTGTAAGCGGTGGCAATGAGTTCGAAGACCAGTCGCCGGAATACCGGGACCATTTGTATATCAATGATGGAAAGGGCAATTTCCATGAAGAAGTCCTGGCATTGCCGTCGATGAAAAATCCCAAGCAGTGTGCTGTTCATTCAGACATTGACGGTGACGGTGATATGGACCTTTTTGTGGGCGGACGCGCCATTCCGGGCTCGTTTCCAATGGCTGCAAGAAGTTATGTTTTAAGAAATGACAGTCAGGTAAGCAATGTAAAGTTTACAGATGTCACTGCCGATTGGTCCAAAGACCTGCTAAATCCGGGTATGGTAACCGCGGCCGTTTTCAGTGATTTTGATAATGATAAAAAACCGGATCTGATGCTGGCAGGCGATTGGATGCCGATTAAAGTATATAAAAACACAGGAAATACATTTACCGAAAAATCCCCCTCGGAGCTGCAAAACAGCGATGGCATGTGGGCCGCTATAATGCCCGTTGACCTTGATAATGACGGCGATATGGATTTCGTTTTAGGCAACGGCGGACTCAATAATCAATACAAAGCATCTGCGGAGCAGCCTGTAACAATTTATTATGATGATTTTGACAAAAATGGCGTCGTGGATCCCGTGTGCACTTACTTTATCGGTGACAAAAGTTACCCCATGTTTTCCCGCGACGAAATGCTGGATCAAATGCCGGCTTTGAAACGAAAATACACCAGCTATGCGCTTTACGCGGATGCAACATTAACGGATATATTCGGCGCAGAGGCCATTAGTAAAAGCAGCAAAGTCCACTGCAAACAATTGTCTAGCATTATCCTGGAAAACAAAGGCAACTTTCAATTCCAAAAACACGAACTGCCGCAGGAAGCACAGATCTCACGGGTAAGCGCAATCATTCCGATGGATATAAACAGCGATAAAAAGACTGATTTGCTGTTGGCAGGCAACTTTTCGCCCTATCGTGTTCAGCTGGGCCCTTGCGATGCGTCAGTAGGAGTGGCATTGCGACAAGTTGCGCCGTTTCAGTACAAAACCATAAACCCTGCGCAATCCGGTTTCTGGGCGGGCGGTGAAATCCGGAACGGAACCGTAATAGGAAACACGCGTATAGTGCTATCCGTTAATAATGGTGAGCCTTTGATCTTTGAACAAACCATAGAGAAATGAGGGGAAGATTCACTTTGCATTTGCTGCTGATATTGCTATTTGCGAATTATTGGGATAGCATTGCTGCCGTTGCAGGGCCCTCACCCAGGCTTTTGCACCGGGCTGAAAAAAACTTAACGCGTGTGATCGTGTATGATATTTTTTCCCCTCCGGCCGCCAGCAGGATTTATTTGTATGCCAATGTTGCTGCTTATGAAACGCTTGCTATGCAGGATAAAAGCTATCGGACCATGCAGGGACAAATCCCCGGTTTTCCTGACATGAAGGGTCTAAAAAGTGAGAAGAAGGTCAACTATGAGCTTGCCGCTGTCTATGCGTTTTTCAAAACCGGGGGCAAACTGGTGTTTTCGGAGCATTTATTAACCGACAGTATCCGCGTAATCCTGAATGACTTCCGGGAGAAAGATACATTGGTCTACAATAACTCCCTGCGACTCGGGCAGGCCGTGGCGGATAGCATATTAACCTGGTCTGCGAAAGACAATTATGCAAAAACGAGGACAAAGCGGCGGTACACTTACAGTAAGCAAAAAGGCAAATGGACGCCAACACCGCCCGGGTTCATTGACGCTGTGGAACCTTACTGGTCTCAGATCAGGCCGGTTAGCCTGGATTCTGCCGGGCAATTCAAACCCGTTCCGCCACCGGGATACAGTACAGATACGGGCAGCGTTTTTATGAAAGAGGTGCGGGAGGTTTACCATGTTACCCAAAAGTTAAGCAAAGAAGAGGTGTTGATTGCCAGCTTTTGGGACTGTAATCCACTTTATCTCAACACACAGGGCCATCTTAATTTTGCAACCAAAAAGCTCTCACCCGGCGGTCATTGGATATCCATTGCAGGACAGGCTACGGAAAGTAAAGGCAAAAACTGGCAGGAAACAGCTGCCATTTATGTTCTGACTTCCATGGCGTTATTCGACGGATTTATCAGTTGCTGGGATGAAAAATACAGGAGCCAGTTTATCCGGCCCGAAACTGTCATTAATGCTTATATAGACGAAAAATGGCGTCCTATGCTCCAAACACCGCCTTTCCCGGAATATACCAGCGGGCATAGCGTCATTTCTGCCGCGGCAGCAGTCGTGTTAACCGACCTTCTGGGAGAAGATTTTTCATTCAATGACCATACAGAAACTGACTATGGGCTGCCGGTCCGCACTTTCAGGTCATTCAACGCAGCAGCGGCCGAGGCCGGGATCAGCCGGTTGTATGGCGGGATTCATTACCGGTCTTCCATCACCAATGGCCAGCACCAGGGAGAGCTGGTAGGCCGCCATTTGCTGTCGAAAATAAAGGTCAAATAGTCAATCGGCCAAACACTCTACTTACTTTGTATGCTTATTATTAATATTTTTTAATAAATGTTATGTTTTTGTTAATATTTATATTTATTTTGATCCATCAATACTTATGCTGTTAACGAATAGGCTATTCAACTTTGAAAATCTTTTTAGGGCAGGGCATACGTATGGGAATCAAGCCACCTTTATTTAACCACTAAAGTTTACTATGAGACAAAAGTTTACGACTTTAACCCGTCTGGTAACCTTGCTTCTCCTGCTTATAGGGAGCACATGGAGCATGGCCCAGGACAGAAAAACCGTTAATGGAACGGTGCTGGACAAGGATCAAAATCCGTTGCCTGGTGTATCCTACCTTGTAAAAGGAACCAACGCAGGTGGTGCTACGGATGCCAATGGAACATTCAGTGTTAGTGTGCCTTCCAGCACATCCGTGATTGTGTTTTCTTCAATTGGTTACATCAGTAAAGAAGTAACGGTTGGCAATGCCAGCCAGCTGTCCGTAAATCTGGAAGAAGACAACAAAACACTGAACGAAGTGGTGGTAACCGGTTTTGGTATGACTACCGAAGCCAGAAAGCTAGCTTACTCTGTACAGTCCGTACAAGGAAATGACATTACCAGAACTGCTAATGCCAACATGGTAAACGCGCTTCAGGGTAAAGTGGCAGGGGTTATGATCAACCAGGGAACGGGTGGTCCAATGTCCTCTTCACGTATCCGTATCCGTGGTAATGCTTCTTTAAGCCCTAATACACAGCCACTTTTCGTTGTGGATGGTGTGCTTATCCGCCCTGGAACATCAGGAGCTGACTCTTGGGGAGCTGCGCAGGATTTTGGTAACATTATGAAAAACATCAACCCGGACAACATTGAGTCTATGACTGTGTTGAAAGGTTCAGCTGCAAGTTCGCTTTATGGTTCTGAGGCTTTGAATGGTGTTGTTGTTGTCCAAACCAAAAAAGGACGTCAGGACAAAGGTTTGGGTGTTACTTACAACCATACTTCTACATTTGAAAATGCATATCGTTTCCTTGACCTGCAAAATGAATACGGTGCAGGTTTAAGCCCGACATTTGCAACCGGCGCTGACGGAGTTCCCGAAGTGGACCGTGCCAACTTCCCATTCTCTTACGGTCCGAAATTCGAAGGACAGCAAGTGCGTGACCTGGATGGCCGCATGGTGGAATGGAAAGCCAATGATCCTTTGAGCTTCTTCCAGACTGGAAAATATATCAACCATAACCTGGCTATCGAAGGTGGTAACGAACGCAGTTCTTTCCGTGCATCGTTCTCGACTTTGAAAAACACGTCTATCATGGCTGCGGGAACGGAATTGAAGAGAAACAACTTCAACATCCGCGGAACACAGAAAATCGGAAAAGTGCTTAATCTGGACGTAAGTGCGGATTATACGGATAACGACATGGTCAACCCGATCCGTCAGGGCGGTAACTACAACCCGGTTTTCCGTTTTGTATACAACCGTCCGCGTAACATGGACATTGATTACTGGTCGAAAAATTATCTGGATCCTATCGCCGGCGGCCGCCGCAGAGGTTCTTCTGCTGACCCTTACAACATTACTGAATTCATGTTCCAGACATTTGAATACAGACAATTCCGTAATGAAAAAGTGTTCAGAGGAAATGTCGATCTGACTGGTAACATTACTGACTGGTTAAGCTTCCTGGTTCGTGGTAACGTTCAGAACGAATTGTACACAGGTAACAACCAGAACAGGGGAGATAATGTAAACTTCTCGGGTGGTGAATACCGTGAGTATTCTGAAAACAAAACGCAGACCCGTTTTCAGGGATTGGTTACGGCAACACGCCAGATTGGTGACAACTTCAATTTCAGCCTTTCGGTGGGTGGAGAAACAAACCGTCTGATCGGTGGACGTAAGTTTGACATGAGAACAGATGGCGGTCTTCGCGTTCCTGATGTTTATTCTTTGTCAAACAGTATTAATCTTCTTAAAACAGAAAGCATTGCGCTTACGCCTTCAAAGAGAATCGACGCTCTTTATGCGTATGGTGACCTGACATTCAAAGACGCGTTAACATTGAGCGCCAGCTATCGTACAGACTGGTCTTCAACATTGACCTATGCGAACGGAAGCGGTGACTACATTTATTCTTATCCTTCTGTGGGACTTTCATGGATCGCAACAGAATCGCTGAAAGATCTTCCTACATGGCTGTCATTTGGTAAAGTAAGAGCCAGCTTGGGTTACACAGGTGGTGACACAGAAGCGTGGTCTACGAACCAGACAGGTGTTTATGAGCCAAAACCTGCTTATTTACAAGCAGATGGAAGCCAGATCAACCTGGCAGGTTTCAGAGACCCCAACACACTTCCTAACTATGGTTTGAAAAACCGTCTGGCAAGAGAAGTTGAATTTGGTGCTGACATTCGTTTCTTCAACAACCGTTTGGGGATTGACGCGACTTACTACAACAAAATTACGAAGAACGAAATCCTAAGCTTGAACACCACAACTGAGTCTGGTGTAAGCAGCCGTATCGTGAATGCAGGTAGAATTCAGAACAAAGGTGTTGAGATTTTGCTTACTGCTACGCCAATTAAAAAGGCTGATTTCGAATGGAATACAAGCATTAACTTCTCCCGTAACCGTAACAAGGTTTTGGAATTGGTTCAGGGAACAGACACTTACGAGTTGAACCTTGGTTTTGGTGCTGACATTAAGTCGGTCGCAAGAGTTGGAAAAGACTACGGAACGATCATAACTCCTTACGGTTTCGCGATATACGAATCGAATGATGCGAACAATCCTGCTAATGGTCAGAAAGTGATCGGAGCCATTTCCGGTGAAGGTGGAATCGGTTATGTGCGCAACGGTTCATACGGATCAAAAGCAGACAAGGAACTGGGAAGCGTAATGGAGAAATTCCTTGCGAGCAATGTAAACTCGATCCGTTACAAAAACTTTACAGCAACAGTTCAGGCTGACGCGAAGATCGGTGGCTTGATGTCATCTGCAACGCACCAGTATGGTTCTTCTTTGGGATCATTTGCGTTCACCCTTCCAGGTCGTAATACTGAGCTGGGCGGCGTAACGTTTACAGATGCGGAAGGAAATGTGAGAAATGATGGTATCATTCCGGAAGGCGTTCTAGCCAACGGATTCCAGGTTGTGGTAGACGGCGCTCCGAAAGATTTGGGAGGAATGGCATATGCTGATGCAGTTGCGGCTGGATATGTGAAGCCAATTCCTGCTTACGCTTACTACATGAACCTTACGCAATGGTCATCGGGTATCCGTGAATATTCTACGTTCGAAAACTCATGGGTTTCGCTTCGTGAAGTTTCGGTTGGATACAACGTTCCTGCTTCATTGTTAGGAAAGGCGAAGATTCAGTCATTGCGTGTAAGTCTGGTTGGACGTAACCTGGGCTATCTGTATCGCACAGCGAAAGACGGTATCAACCCAGAAGGTTTATACAGCAACAAAGCGGGTGAATTTATGGAATATGGTGGTCTTCCTTTCTCACGTAACCTAGGCGTTTCGGTGAGTGTAGGATTGTGATCCTGAGTTATTACAGCCCATTCAAAATAAAATTTGTTATGAAATTTAGAAGTAGTAAAATATTCTTGTTAGCCGCCGTTGGATTTCTTTCCTCCTGCGAAAAGGAAGCATTCGTGGACATTAACAAAAACCCGGATGCACTTACTGAGATCCCGCCTCAGAACCAGTTTCTGAATGCAACCACTGGTATTCACGGACAGGATTTTGAAGCATTCTATGACCTATACCGTCGTATTATGCCCTGGATGCAGTACAACACGCTGCTGAACGGAAACCAGGGATCGTTCACATTGAACTTCGACAACTTCGCCAACCGTTACGGAAGGCTTTACAATGGTGTTGGGGATAGATTGTACGATCTGGAACAGCTTGTAGGCAAGCTGGAACCTGAGGAGCAGCCACGCTACGATCAGATGATCCAGATAGCACGCATCCTGAGAGCATACTATGCATTTTATGTATCTGACATCTATGGAAGCATTCCGTATTCGGAAGCTTTCCAGGGACGTTACGGCGGAACACTTCAACCGAAATATGACACGCAACCGGAATTGTTCGCACGTCTGGACGGTGAGATCAAAGCTGCGGTTGCTGCATTGAAAGTTTCCCCTGCGGTTCCTCAATATTCTTTGGGAGCTTACGATCAGTATTACAAAGGCGACCCGCAGAAATGGATCAAAGCGGCGAATGCACTACGTTTAAGAATGGCTATGCGTGTTCAAAAAGCGGATGCAGCAGCTGGAAACGCGATCATTACAGAAGTGTTGGCACAGCCTGCCGCAGATATGATGGCTGGCAATGAAGATGCATGGATATTCATCGGAAATGCAACATTCACAGGTGACGCCGGCGGCGGAAACTGGAATACAGACGAGCTCAGAGCGCCTAAGCCGATGGTGGATTTTATGTGGGAAAAGCGCGATCCGCGTATTGACGCATTCTTCACGCCAAACGAATATTCTCAGGCCAACATTAACTTGTTGATTGCTGAGAAAAAACTTCCTGCCGGTACAAAAGAAGGAAGACGTTACGTAGGAAGTTTTACAAGCCCGGATGAAGCAAGGCTAACTGCGGTCGTTCAGCGTTATTACACGCCGAAGGTGATCAATTCGAACAAGGAAAATGTAGATACGTTGTCACTGATCCAGCCTCGCTTGTTCAGCACCGGTAAAGCGGACGCAGCCGGAAATGCAGGAACAGGACAATCTTATCTTCCTGTGATCACTTACGCAGAGTATTGCTTTATGCGTGCTGAAATTGCATTGAAAACAACAGGCGCAGCAGCGGCAAAAACATGGTACGAAGCAGGTGTGAAAAGCTCTTTGGAATGGT
This sequence comes from Dyadobacter sp. CY351, assembly GCF_021502625.1. NCBI lineage: Bacteria > Pseudomonadati > Bacteroidota > Cytophagia > Cytophagales > Spirosomataceae > Dyadobacter > Dyadobacter sp. CY351. The sequence goes on from NZ_JAKFFU010000012.1 coordinate 281,193, forward strand.
ATAATCAGGTTGGTGTTAATGCAAAATTGACTGACTACACGCCAACAACGCCAGCAGAAATCACTGCATATCTTGCACAGCCAGGCGTTGCCTTCGAAACAGCAAGAGCAATGGACCAGATCGCAAGCCAGAGTTATCTCAACTTCATGAAGCAGCCACAGGAAGGATGGGCCCTTTACAAACGCACAGGTTTCCCTAACGAGAAATCCGTTGTGCCTTTGCCAAAACTAACCTATCTGAATGTTCCTTTGGTAGTGCCACGCCGTGCACCAATTACATTGCCTTCACAGTCTGACCCTAACTACGCAAACAAAAAAGCAGCTTACGATGCAATGGCAGCCATGCCAGGCTTCGGTGACCTGACCAGCGCAGCAGGACGTGTTTGGTGGGATAAGCCTTGATTTTATATTTTTAGATTTAGTTATAATTGAAAAAGGAAGGCCGCCTGGCCTTCCTTTTTTTGTAAATGGTTCATTCAATTATTACTTAACAAAGTCGCAGCGCGACGCAACATTGGTAGCAAATAAAAAGGGTTGTGAAACGCAAATCCCGGAGGGATGAAACGACGTCCCACCCGTTATCAATCCAGCTTCATATTAATCAGGCAACCAATGGCCTGTGTCTTACTTTGCATGATCGGATTGTCATTCAATGTCGCTTCCAGTGCATTTCTCAGGTAAAGCTCAGTCGCTTTCGGACGACTTTTTCCCAACGCGTAAAACCAGTTATCAATCGCGCCCTGGTAGACAACAAGGTCATTTGCATTGAGCAAAACAACTTCCGGCATAACGGTCGCTTTGTAACGTGTTGCCTTCCGCATGCCAGGATCCGGAAAGCCAGGGAATGTAGCATTGTATTTTTTCAAAAAAGCCTTAATATCCTTTTCCGTAATTGTTTCCATCGGAAAGTAGGCTTCAAAACTCACGCCTTTTGCACTATAATCGGCATAAATTTGCTTTATTTCCCTCATATACGCATTGGTAACCGGACATTCCGGATCCAGAAAAAGGATCACTTTTAGTTGTCTCGCGGGCAATTTTTCACGAATGGGCCTTCCTTCGGTTTTATCAAAAGAAACCAGCAGGCAAATAAGGATCAACACATTTATCTTTCGCCACATTCCTTCATTTTGTTAACCGTTCTGCAATAGTTTTTTCAGTGCTGCAGTTACCTTATCGTAACCAAAAGCCGCGATCTCCTGCTTCATGCGCTGCTGGATTTCAGCAGTTTGCAGGTTTCCAATGCTTCCTTCGTGCGTATGCTTCAACTCGCGCGGGGCCGTGTAGCTTCCATCACCTATCTCCGCCCCAACCTGTCGGTAAGCATCCCGGAAAGGCACGCCATTGATCACGAGCTCATTCACACGTTCCACGCTGAAAAGCAAATCATATTTGGCATCATCTAATAGGTTTTGCTTCACTTTCATATTTTCCAGCATGAATGCGGCAATGTCCAGGCAATCCAGAATTTCATCAAAAGCAGGCATTAAAATCTCTTTCAACAACTGCATATCCCGATGGTAACCCGACGGCAGATTGCTCAAAACCATCGTCACCTCCATCGGCAATGCTTTCATCCGGTTTGTTTTTGCGCGAAGCAATTCCGCCACATCCGGATTTTTTTTATGCGGCATTATGCTGCTTCCGGTTGTGAGGTCGTCGGGCAACACGATGAAGCTGAAATTCTGGCTGTTATAAAGGCAAACATCCATCGCTAACCTGGAAACGGTTGCAGCCAATGATGCAATAGCCGTTAATGCAGCCTGTTCCGTGCGCCCGCGGCTCATTTGTGCATACACAACATTATGGTGCATGCCCTCGAAACCTAAAAGTTCAGTAGTCAATGTTCTTTTCAAAGGAAAAGAAGATCCATATCCCGCCCCCGATCCCAGCGGGTTGCGGTTAGCCAGGCGATAGGCAGCATTTAATTGAATAACATCATCTATCAACCCTTCCGCATAAGCGCCAAACCATAAGCCAAACGACGACGGCATGGCGATCTGCAAATGCGTATAACCAGGCAAAAGGTCATTTTTATGCTCCTCCGAGCGGCTTACCAGCACATCAAATAGCTTTTCAGTAGCCTGCACCACTTCAAACAAACGCGCACGCGTATACAGCTTCATGTCTACCAGCACCTGATCATTGCGGGAGCGCCCGCTATGAATTTTTTTGCCTGTATCGCCCAATTTGCGTGTTAGCTGCAATTCCACTTGTGAATGCACATCTTCCACGCCTTCTTCAATTAAGAACTCGCCTTGCTGAATCTGAGAGTGGATTAATTTGAGTTCCTGCTCCAATGCTACAAGATCCTCAGAAGTCAAAAGCCCGATGGTTTCAAGCATTTTAGCATGCGCCAGATTGCCCAGCACATCATATTCCGCCAGGTGCAGGTCCATTTCCCGGTCCCGCCCAACGGTGAATCTTTCTATTTTTTCAGAAGTAACCGTATTTTCTTTTTGCCAGAGTTTCAATGCAGTGATGTATTTGTAGTAAAAAAGATCGGATTGAAAGGCAAATTTACGATCAATTGGGTATAAACCGTCAATTCAGAACGACTCGAAGAAATTATGATGTGACTGAAATATTGATGTTACGTCTAATGAGTATTTATAACAATCGATATTCATTATGAGTTGGACGAGAGTTTGGGTTCACATGGTTTTCGCGACGAAATACCGGCATCCGTTTTTAAATGATTCAATCAGATGGAAAGTTTTTGAGCATATCTACGAAAATGCCAGAGATAAGGGCATTTTCCTTGATTCCGTGAATGGATGGACGGATCATGCTCATTGCTTGGTTGCGCTTGAAAGGGAGCAAACCATTAGCAAAGTGGCGCAATTGATTAAAGGTGAATCTTCGTTTTGGATTAATAAAAACAAGTTAACGACCCGAAAATTTACCTGGCAGGACGATTATTGGGCTGTCAGCGTAAGCGAAAGGCATGTTGAAATTGTAAGAAATTATATCAGAAAACAAGAATCGCATCATCGAACGAAAACATTCAAGCAAGAAAATGACCGATTCATGAAGAAATACGGATGGGAACCAACCAATCCCAAATCCCCCCAATCCCCCAAAAAATCCCCCCAATCCCCCAAAAAATCCCCCCATTAGTTAGCCGTTCACTTAAGTGAACGGAAATCGTTTGAATTTTGGAAATCGTTTGAATTCGAAATCGTTTGAAATATTCTAAATCGTTTCGAAATAGAACGGAAATTGATTGGGGAGGGGCTTTTTCCTATTTTTGTGCGATATTAATTAATTACGCTCAAATGAAAACTACCGACCGTTATCTGCAACGCGGTGTCTCGGCTTCAAAAGAAGATGTACATAAGGCCATTGAAAAGATAGATAAGGGGCTTTTTCCAAAAGCTTTTTGCAAAATCGTTCCGGATACATTGGCTGGTGATCCCGAATATTGCACCATTATGCATGCCGATGGCGCTGGTACGAAAACCTCTCTTGCCTATTTGTATTGGAAAGAAACGGGCGATATTTCGGTTTGGAAAGGCATTGCGCAGGATGCGATTGTGATGAATACGGACGATCTTTTGTGCGTAGGTGCAACGGGCCCAATGCTCTATTCTTCGACCATTGACCGGAATAAAAACCGCATTCCCGGTGAAGTGATTGCTGAGGTGATCAATGGTGCTGAGGAGGTTCTGGAAATGCTGCGCAGCTATGGCGTTGAGATTTACAGCACCGGCGGCGAAACCGCTGATGTAGGGGATCTGGTAAGAACTGTTACGGTCAACAGCACGGTCATTGCGCGAATGAAGCGTTCGGAGGTGGTTGACAATGCCAACATTGTCGCTGGTGATGTAATCGTAGGGTTGGCATCCTGCGGACAAGCAACGTATGAGGAAGTTTACAATGGTGGAATGGGCAGTAACGGACTAACTTCTGCACGCCATGACGTTTTAGGTAAATATCTCGCAGAAAAATATCCGGAAAGCTTTGACCCGGAAGTAAATGCAGACCTGATCTATAGCGGAACCAAAAAATTGACCGATTCCGTTGCAGGAACACCATTGAATGTAGGCCAGCTTGTGCTCTCACCCACAAGGACTTACGCGCCGGTTGCCAAAGCATTGCTGGACGAGATGCGTTCGGAGATCCATGGCATGGTGCATTGCAGCGGCGGCGCTCAGACAAAAATTCTACATTTTGTTGATAACCTTCACATTATCAAGGATAACCTTCTGCCGGTGCCTCCATTGTTCCAAATGATCCAGGAAGAAAGCGGAACAGACTGGCAGGAAATGTATAAAGTGTTCAATATGGGCCACAGACTGGAAATTTACCTTTCTCAGCAGCATGCGGAGCGGGTAATTGAGATATCCAAATCGTTCGGGATCGATGCGCAGATTGTCGGTAGGGTAGAAGCTTCGGATACTAAGAAACTGACTATTAAAAGCGAATTTGGGGAATTCTATTACAGCTAGCATTTTACAAAACATTCAAATAGAAAGGCCGTCTGATTTAAACATCAGGCGGCCTTTTGACATTAATTCTCGTTAGGAAAAACTAAGGCATAGATGTTGTAGTAAAAACATGACACATATTATAGAAATACTATCAATAATCTGCTAATTATATGAAACACTTCAACTTCTTTCTTAAAATCTTTCTTAGCGCCTCGGGCATGCTTTTGTGCACAGGGCTAGCTTTTGCTCAAACTCCTGAGGTCAACATTGATACGGAGAACCCTGTGATCACCGGACTAAGTTCTGCCATGCAACTGGTGCATGCAGATGATAATTCCAACCGCATTTTCATTGCTGAACGCGGCGGAACAATCAAAGTGCTTGCACCGAGCCCGTCCGCGACGCCCACGAGCTTTCTGAATATGAATCAGAACAGTCAGGTTGTGCTTACAGGAAATGAAGACGGTTTGCTGAGTATCGCTTTTCATCCGAACTTCGAAACCAATGGATATTTTTATACTTATTATACCAATATGCAGGGGAATCTTGTGGTGGCAAGATACACGGCTGCCAATCCGGCAAGTAATAATGCAGTCAATCCGAATACCAGATTAGAAGTCCTGGAAATTCCGCATCCTGGTAACGCAAACCACAATGGAGGAGAAATGCATTTCGGTAAGGATGGTTTTCTCTATTTGTCGGTCGGCGATGGTGGAGGTGCAAATGACGTGAATCAGAATGCTAAAAATCCAAATGTTTTGCTTGGTAAAATTTTACGGATGGATGTAAATGTGCCCGATAGCAATCCCATCAAATACGCCGTCCCAGCCGGTAACCCTTATGGCAATGCGGTTTATGCATTAGGATTACGAAACCCATATCGATGGAGTTTTGATAGGCTTACCGGCGATGCGTGGATAGGCGACGTAGGGCAGGGAGCCAGGGAAGAAATCAACCACAGAACGCCGGCTCAGCTTGCCAATGCCAATTTCGGGTGGCGCTGTTTTGAGGGCGACATTGCAACGCCAGGGGTGAACAGGACCGGCTGCGACACAGGCGGGCCTTATGTGGCTCCTGCTTACGCTTATGTCAATGGTGAAAGAGGGCAATCAGTCATCGGAGGTGTGGTTTACAGAGGATCACTTTACCCTCAAATGTACGGCTGGTACATTGGGACCGATTATTATTCCGGCGACATCCATAAAATTTCCGCTAATGAAGCCACTAAAACATACCAGACTTCCACTGTAATTTATATCACGGATATTGGAGAGGATCAGCGCGGTGAAATTTACGCAGTAACCGGCAGTGCGGTTTACCGGATTTCTGCCGGTACTGCATTACCCATAACATTGGTTGATTTTTTAGGCACACCAGGGAATGAAGGTGTAAACTTATCCTGGTCAACATCCAGTGAAACAGATTTCAAGCAATTCGACATAGAACAAGGCTTCAACACAGCTCAATTCGTAAAAGTAGGAACAGTAAGCGGACAAAATGCCGTTTCCGGCTCTCAATACGCATTTTCACACAACATCAATTTTGGTGGCAATCTTTATTACAGGTTAAAAATGGTTGATAAAGACGATAGTTTCGCCTATTCCAAAATCATCGTTGTGAATACCGAAAACAATTCCCCTGCCAACTTCGTAAGACCCTCACTTATCAGCAATGCCACCATCGATATGGTGCTCAGCGATCCTTTTGATAAAATGGAGTTGGTCAGCACGAACGGAACCGTCTTCATGTCCCAGGAAATCACCGGCAAGAGCGGCCCATTAAGCATCCCACTTCAAAGCACAAGCACTGGAATTTACATAGTAAGGCTTACCGGAAGGGATAAGGTGTTGCAGCAAAAAGTGTTGGTTTTGCGGTAATCATGCAATCCCCGGTTCCTTCATTTCCCGGAACCGGGGATTGCATTTAAATTTTTACCGCAATCACGATGCCGGTTGCCCAGACTTGTTTTGTGAGAACCAGGTCTGTTCTTTTTTCAAGATCTTCGATCAGTTTAATGGCTTTTAGATCGTGGCCTTCGGGCCAGTTGGGTTGGGGGAGCATATCGTCGATGATGTAATAACCGCCTTTGTTTAGCATGGCCAGCACTTCTTCCAGCATCAGGTATTTGCCGTGCCAGGTGTCGGCGAAAATGTAGTCGTATTTTTGGTTGAGGTTATTTTTGACCCAGTCTTCGCCGTCGGTCAATGCTAATGTTAGCCTGGGGTCCTGGCCCAAATGGTCCTCTGCAATGGCCAGGAATTGAGCCTCATTGTCAATCGAAACCAATGTCGAATCGTCGTCCATGCCGTCGAGGATCCAGGCTGTGGATAGTCCGGTGCCTGTTCCGAGTTCCAGGAATTTGCCTGCTGGTTTTGAGGCGGCTAATGTTTTAAGCAAAGAACAGGTCTGAATGTCGGATGCCATGGTAAAGCCGGATGCTTTTGTGGCATTGTCGATCGCAACATAAGCCTTGGGTAATGGATGGTTAATTTCCTGGTTCATTTTCGGCATATTTGTTTTTACATCCTAAACTTATGCAATAATTATCACCGACGTATATTGGCATGGTTTTTATTGATTTCCATGCATCTCAAACATCAGAAAATATGCGTTGGCAAGATTTACGAAGAAGCGGCAATGTGGAAGACCGCCGGGGAATGTCCGGAGGCGGTAAAGTAGCGATCGGCGGGATCGGAATGATCATTGTGCTGGCAATTGGACTCTTAACCGGTCAGGATCCCAGCGAGATTTTAGGGAATCTGCAAGGGACGGAAACCCAGCAGCCTGCTCAGACGCGCGCGCCAGGACCGCTTCCCGATGATAAAACGGCCGATTTCGTTTCTGCTGTTTTGGGTAGCACAGAGGATGTCTGGGGCGAGATTTACAAGGCCAATGACGCACAATACGAGCAGCCAACCTTGCAAATGTTCGAAGACGCAACGCAAAGTGCCTGCGGCGGCGCATCTTCTGCAATGGGGCCGTTTTACTGCCCTGCTGATCAGAAAGTATACATCGATCTTGACTTTTGTAATGAATTACGCGACAGATTCAAAGCGCCGGGCGATTTTGCGGTGGCGTATGTTGTAGCACACGAAGTAGGGCACCACGTGCAGAATTTAATGGGAATTTCGGGGCAGCTGCAAGAGCAGCGCGGCCGGATCAGTAAGGAAGAATACAACAAGCTGTCCGTAAAGCTCGAACTTCAGGCAGATTTCTTTGCAGGCGTTTGGGCTAACCATGCGCAGCAAATGGAAAATATCCTCGAACCGGGTGACCTGGAAGCAGCATTAACCGCGGCCAACGCCATCGGTGACGATAAGCTCCAGAAGGAATCGCAAGGTTACGTTGTCCCGGATGCGTTTACGCATGGAAGTTCACAACAAAGAATGTATTGGTTCAAAAAAGGTTTTGAAACCGGCGATTTGAACCAGGGGAAATACGAGGATATCAGATAAAATTGTAATAAATAGGAATTTGAAATGAGTTGGATAATCGGAGCATTATCCAACTCATTTTGTTTTAACAAACTCCGGAACTTATTGGAAATCCATTTTCGTTACCAGCTCATAACTAGTAATTTATGCAGTTTCGCGGTCCCGGGCCATTTTTTATTATACTCACATTGCTGAGTGCGCACGCTGTGTGCCAATCGCTTAAACCCGGACTCGAAGGGATGGCGCCATCAAAATGGTTAACGTTCCGTCACACGCATGCGCCCGGTAAAACATACCGCTTTAATGGGACGGATACCAAAAGATTTACGCAGGAAGAATATTTCATGCGTGCATGGGTCCCGCTTGTTCACAATAAAAAAATGGCTGTGCTGCTCGGTCCCAATTATCGCACAGAACAGCTTGAATTTAAAAGCACGGGTGAAAATCCGGTAAGCCATATGGAAGGCTGGAATTTGCGGACATTTGCGCTGGACCTTAATTCGGTGGTTAAATTAGATAGCAGTTCGTGGCTTATATTTACTTCACATATTAATAAAAGCGGCGATTTCGGGCGGTTGTTCTGGTCCGAGATTCCTATTAACTATACATTATCTGCTTCTTTCCTGCGCAGGAAAAGCGCTAATAAAGAAGTGGGTTTTGGTGTAATGATGAACAAGAGTTTCAGGGTTACGGTGCTTCCTGTTCTGATTTTCAACTACAATTTTTCTGAAAATTCCGGACTGGAAATGATGCTTCCTAAGAAGATCGCTTTCAGGAAAAACCTTTCGCCTTCGGATATCATTTACCTGAAATCCGAAGCAGTGAGCCGGACCTATTATCTTCACCAATTCAACAGCGATGCGCTCGGCGTTTGCCGTCGGGTAGACATTGATTTGGGCATGTCGTATAACCGTAAGATCGGCAATTATGCTGGTGTTGAGCTATTCGCGGGTTATCGTCAGAATGTCTCCAACCGTTTAATTGAAGGCGCAGTACCCGTGCAGACTTCGGGATTTGCGGGCACCATTGAACTTTATGTTCAGCCTCCCAAATTCAAAAGAAGAAAGTAAATCCTTTATGTATTTGTAGTTTACTTAGTTGATATTTCCGGTTATTTATACGACTAATTTAATTAGTTGGATTAATGTTGATTCCGGTAAATTCGGGATGTTTATTTAGCCTGAATTTTTTATAGAAATTATAATGATTAATTTCACCGGACATAACCGCTAATTTTTAATTCATATTTTATGAAAGCTAAATCAATTAAGTTTTTTTCACCTCAGGAAAACCTTCCAAAAAGTGAGGTAATCAAATCAAAGGCTAAACCTGCCGGCTACATTTCCGCAACAGGTAAAATTGTTCTTCCCGTTGCTGCTCTTGAAGAATTAGGAATTGAGGCCGATGCAACACGGTTCAAAATCGGAACGGATCAGGGGAAAAGAAAGATCAATACGGTATATCTGATTCCTTCTTCTGATGATACAGATACATTTGAATTGGTAAAAAGTGGCCGAGGATATGTGATTCCGCTGGCTATTATTTTGAAACAAGGCGGCGTCGCTTTTGACACTACAAAATACACATTTACGGCAACACCATTCCATTACGAAGATGGCGTTGTAGGTTACGAATTAGCATTGGCAAGTTCTGAACCAAAGCCAGCTTACACCGGAAAGCCACGTGGCCGTAAGCCAAAAGCTGTTGAGCAGGAAGGTTAATAGCCTTGCAGTTTTTCAAGTTGTTACTGAAAAAAAGCCGTAATGAATCGCAGGATTCATTACGGCTTTTTTTTAGTATTTCTACTTTAAATGTCACTGGTAATTACAAAATAGATCAGCGGTTTTTATCAAATTGAATACTTTTAAGACAGCGGCTGAATGTTGCCGGAGTTGTGCCGAGATAAGTGGCAATATAATGATCGGGAATGCGGCGGAATAGTGACGAAGGTTGATTTACATAATGTTCAATACGCTGTTCAACAGATAGATATTTAAAAACTTTAACACGGTCTGTGAAATTAATCAGATGCTGTTCGAGCAGTTTGACAGCCAGTCCGGCCATGTACGCGTCCTCTTCCACGAGCTTCCTGTAAGCATCGTACCCTATGGCATATACGATCGTATCTTCGAGCGTTTCCAGCACTTCGTTTGATAATTGTTGCAACAGAAAACTTTCGGCAATGCAGACAATGTCTCCGTCCGCAACCAGCAGTGAAGTAATGTCCTCCGAACCGCGCAAATAATAAGTGCGCATCACTCCTTTTTCGATCAAATAAAGATTAGGGCTCACCTGCCCGAGATCGACCAGGATCCGCCCTTTGGGGATTATGAAACGTTTCAGGTTTTTAGTGAAACGCTCCTTTACTTCCTGGGACACCATGAATTGCGAGGCCTCGAGTATGCGGTCCAGCGGCTTTATTTCTTCTTTGGCTTTCATCAAAATCTTGTCGTAGAACAACGTATATCTATGTCGCAGGACAAGATATAAATTAATACCATTCGAGTTACTTTGATCAGGACATAAACGATGATCCTAATTCCCTTTTCATCCTTAATCAAACCTGACCATGAGAACGTTAGTTTTACAAATCGCATTTTTGAGCTGCACCATTATTCCGTGCCTTGCGCAGGACAAAGGAAAAAGTGAGCTCGCAATAGGTTTCGGCATTATGCCAACGGAAGATGTCGCTGCCGAAATTTTTACAGTGTTCTTTTTAGCATTATCCGGCCGACTGCCTGACAAGGAAGTGAATGATTTTGCATTTTCATTAAGTTACAAATATCATCTTTCCGAAAGGTTTTCACTGGGTGCGAGCGGTGCCTATAATGCAGCCGCGCATGAAACCCGCTTTTTTAAATGGATAGATAACGGTCCCCGTCCCAGGACATTAGCAATTGCTGTCGAAACCAATTTCTTTTATTTGAAAAGGCCAAGGGTTAATTTGTATTCTTCTGTGGGCGCAGGTTTTTTTGGTTCCTGGACCAATGAGTATGACGGCATTTCCGACACATCCTATATGGCACCCACGCTGCATTATTCACCTATTGGCGTGCGGCTCGGAAAAGACGTCGGGGGTTTTGTCGAGTTGGGTTATGGCTTCAAAGGGTTGGTTAATGGTGGGGTGAGTATCAGGTTTTAACATTCGATAAGCCGCCGCGGTGTATTAATGTTCGACTTTTTTAATTAGTTACCCAACCTTGTGAACAACCCTTGTAGTTTATTTTATTGACAGGCCCTAAACCACTTGTCGTTTATCATTTAAACTATAAAGTCATGAAAGTAGAGAAGCTGATTATTTTCGTCATTTTCCTTGGACTGATCCAGCTTGCCGCCTGCGAGCGTAGCAAAATCACTGATCCGGGACCTAATTCACTGAGGGAAGCCGCTGATTCGCTTAACCCCTTTCCGGGAGATTCCCTGCCCCTCGACAGCATATATAAGCCCGATACGTTGGTAGGCGGGACCGACAGCCTGCCCAACGCTGACTCGGTGCGCAGGCAGCCCTGATGGCTATGCTATCAGCTGGCCATATGAAAGCGGGGTTATTTTTACTAAGAAATCATTATAATTCAGGAAAAGCGATTACGAATTTTTTAACCGCCGGGAACATTAAGCCTGGCGGTTGCTAACATGCCGGATTGGATCATTTAGATGAAATATTAGCGGGTTGCAGGCGTCAGGAGCGTCAAGCCCAGGAGAAGCTGTATCGCCAGTTTTATCCTGTGCTTTTTGCGTTATGCCGTAAATTTTTTGACGACAAACATGAGATCCTGACAGCCATTAATAATGGAATGTTGAAGGTTTTCAAAAATATTGACCAGTTCGACGATCAAAAAGGAGCATTTTTTAATTGGCTTTACACAACAGTGAGAAATGCGGCCCTTACCCAGCTCAGGAATCAGAAAACGCAGCAGTTTGATTACGACGAGCTTGACGATAAGATGGGTTTCGAATCCGCAGAGAGTCCATTTGACAAGCTGAGCGCGTCGGATGTGATCGTCTATTTATCTGCGTTACCTGTGGCAACCCGGCGCGTTTGCGGATTGTTTTATCTGGATGGTTTTAGCATTAAGGAAATCGGGGAGTCGCTGGATATCTCGGATGGCACGGTGAAATGGCATTTGAGCGAAGGCCGCAAAAAGCTGAAAATAATTTTTGAAAAGATCTTTTGATGTGAAAAACAAAAACAAAAATATCGACAAATTTTTCTCCGGGAAATTGCCGGATCCGGAAATTCCGGCCGAAGACGCGTGGGGAAAGATGAACGATATGCTTAATGCTGGCCCCTCGGGTCTTCCTGATAAGCACATGTTCAAAGGCGGCCCACTCACCTTGGCTAAACTGCTTTCCGGACTGGTTTCGCTTGGGGTTGTCATTTTGGGCGTGTTTTTGTTTTTAAATAACAATGCGGAAAATACTAGTAACGGGCAGGAGAAAGCTCCGAAACCGGAATCAGCTTTAATTATGAGCAAGGAGGATACTGCAAAGGTTGGAGAAAGTGTAAAAATAGATGAAAGTGAAAAAGCGGTGGAGGAAGGTGAGGCGTTAGTGAAAAGTAATGAGTTTGTGAAGAGTGAAGAATTAGTGAAAAGTGAAGCATTAGTACGGAGTGAAGAATCAGGAGATCGTGACGCGATTGCTGGCAAGAAGGAAGCAAGAACAATTTCCGAAACGGAAAGAGGTAACATGAAAAAGGCACAGCCAGTGAAGCGGAATCGCGTGGTAAAAGTGCCGGAAAGCCGTGTCGGAGCTGCAAAAATGAGACAATCGCCCGATGCTAACCAGAAAAATGAAAGATTGGAAAACGTTGCCGGGGAGCGGGATGAGCATTTTGCAGATCGTGTTGGAAACGGAAAAGCAGCGAGCGAAATTTCGAGTGATCTGAATGTTGTTACTGAGAGTTATAAGGGTTCGGCGGCCACATTAATACAACTCAAATCTCAACATTTTAAACCGAAATTTTATGATCCTGGTTTTTCAGCCAAAATAAAGGACATTACAAAATCCGATAAAGAGCAGCCGGGGAGCATTCCTGAACAACCGCAACGGAAGACCTTTGAAGCAGGACTTGAATGGAACTTGATTTCGCCGTTGAAGCAGACTGATTTCCTTTTCACGGGTATCGACAGCACCCAAAAACCAGCATTATTGCTGATCCCGGGCATTTATATAAGTAAAACTTTTCGCGACAATCATTCTCTGACATTGAGCGCCTCAGCCTACCAGCCCTATTTCGGCAATCACGCAAAACTGGATCAAAATCCGGATTCCATTTCCGGGCCCGATTCTTCGCTTGTTTCGCTCAGGCGAAATCTGATTAAAACGGCCAGCATTAACCTGGCTTTACAATATCAGTATGAGTTAGTAAATCACTTTACGATCGGGGCAGGCGTTGCTTATAGCCGCGTCCTAGGAGCGCTGGTGCAAGAGCAGGTTGTGAACGGAAGAGGCGAACTGTTAGCTCCGAAACTGGTTACATTAAAAGGGTCGGAACAGACCGGGCGCTATTTGAATAAAGATATTTTCTATTTCAAAGCAGGCCTCTCGTATAAGGTGGGGCGTTTCCAGGCAGGATTTAATATTTTGGCACCCCTGAGCAATCTTTCTGCTTCACCGAAATACCCCATTCGAAAAGTGAACGGGCAGCTGTTTTTGAGATTTCGGGTTTGGTAATGCTTTACTTATGGCTTGAATTGCCATATGAGAATTGTTCTACTTTTTGGGAGATGTTACTTCCAGGGATTGGATGATCTTGAATCCAATGAAAAGCATCAATATAACTAATCCTGCTTCAATTAAACCTGCAAGTTGTAAGAATAGTTGTTCCATGGCTATGTGATTTTTCACAAAGGAACATAGCGTGGAAAAATGCAACAAATATTAGTGATTCAACGGCAAAGTAATGAGTCTGCGGTTGGAATGATTATTGTTGGAAGGATGTAAGCATAACCCCATATATCTTCCAAAAAAATGAATGAAGATCAGAAGACTGACTCGCACATTAAGAATCCAGACAATTCACTAAGCCGCAGGCGTTTTTTCCTACAATCTGGGGCGGCCATTTTTACAACAACATTGCTATCGTCGTGTAGCGGGATTATCGAAGATATTTTCCCCAAAACCGACAAAGAGGAAGAAGAAAAACAGCCCGACCGAGACAAAACGCTGGCATTTTTTGGCGATAGTCTCACCATCGGCGCAGGTGGCACCGGTCCTTACGGGAACATTGTTGCAGCTGCACTGGCAAGCAGACCGGTCCTCAGCGACGGCATCGTAGGGCAGGTTGCATCGCGCATTGCCGTGCGACAAGGTGGAACGCCGCTGACAATATCCATCGAAGGCAATAAGCTGAATGGCATCAAGCCTGTGCGGATCACAAAACTGAGCAATCAATTTTTATCAACACCCACAAATAACGACGAATACAGCAGAACCGGCTCCGTAGGCGGTGTCAGGTGCACCATCAGGCGAACAGCTAACGCGGAACTGGGCGAAAATTATACAATCACACCTACGGCTGTAAGCGTAATTGATGTCCCCGAAAACTCGGAATTTTTGCTGGACGACGCTTCGAGGCTGAAAACGGCCACGCAGATCTTATGGTATGGCCGGAATAACATTGGGAAACCGAATGCGGAAGAGGAAATCCTTGCCGCCCTCGACAGTTCCATTGCTTATATCACAGCGCCCGCACGTTACATTGTCCTCGGCGTTCTGCTGGCGCAATCGGATCGGAAGGGAACAGAAAACTTCGAGCAGGTTGCCTCGATTAATGAGAAGCTGGCAGCGAAATATGGAAAATCATTTGTTCCAATGACGCCGCCAACGGATGCAGAACTGGCCGAAATCAGTTATAGTCCTTCACAGGACGACTTGACAGACCTTGAAAATCTCAATTTCCCGAGAGGTCTGCGGGCCGACGTCAGCACGGACGAAATTCATTTGAATGATAAGGGTTACCAAATCATCGCAAACAGGGTCATAGCAAAAATCAAAGAGCTTAAATACTGATTTGCAGCCTTAACAATTTGAACGGTGGCCAGACAAAAACCTGGTCACCGTTTCTTTTGATAGCGGAGCAGTTCAGGGATTAATGGTTTTTCCTACCGCATTAAACGATGCAAAACAGCCCAGCCCACCTTCCACATTCGTATAAACCAAAGTAGGTTCTACAAACGGGTTATCATTATTGTTTTCCAACGAGCGCCTGAACTTGTAATAATGCTCGTCAATGCACATTACTTCTATTCTCACGTCCCTGATGAGGGGCTTTGTTTCCAGTGATTTTTCCGCACCTTTTTCGTCCAGATAGGTAACGGTCCTGTTTGAACTGATGTGAGCTCCGTTTTTGGGGCTGATAAACTTGATCCCGTCGAGATTTACATCATTGTAAACGCCTCTCTCAAAAGCAATCATTTCCGTGTTGAAGATATATCGAAAAGGTTCGGTCTTGCCTGTTTTCGGGTCGGGCCGGGGCATAGTTTCTTCATGCGTATAGGAACCGCGAAGTGCATAATAGTTGCTTTCCCCTTTCACATCTTCCCACGAAAACCAGAACCATGCAGTCGAATCGGTTTCATATCCGGCCCATTCTTTGTCAATGGATACTTCCATTTCTTTCACCCGGTTAAAAGGCACTGTGCATTGCGCTTTCACAAACCTTTTTCCATCATTAACAGTCAATGTATAGGTCTTGCCCGCCACGACCTTAAACGCACTGCTGTCCGCAACGTAGTTCTGGAGTGAATCATCGAAAACCAGCCGGACCTGATTTACATCGTCGGACAGGATTACTTCGGCGTTGGTAACAATCACCGGATTGTAGTACGCAGGCCCGAAGATCGGTTGTGACTCTGTAATAATGGCTTCCAACCGCGGGCTTTGTGGAGAAATGTAGCAGGAAACAGCCAGTTTAGCCTCTACTTTCGGAAGCTTGTCCTGATCCAGATCATTGACAAGGTTCTCACAGCCGCACAGCAAACCGATGCACATCAGCATGAGGAAAAGCAAGGTCTTATTCATGTGTAAAGCCGTTATAACGCGCATTTTTGATCAGAATTTAAAATTATAACTAAAAGACGGCAGCACCGGGAACAACGAATAGCGTGTCAGGACATTGATCCTTCTGTCAGGATTGCCTGGATCTTTTTTATTATCAATGTTATAGAAAAACGGATTTCTGCGGTTGTATGCATTGTAAAGCCCAAATTCCCAGGTGCGTTCGTGCCGCTTTTTCTTCTTGTGAAACTGGATCGCAACATCCATACGGTGGTAAGGCTCTGCCCGGAAGCCGTTTTTGTCTCCATATTCGTTGGTGACATTCCCGCCATATGCAGGTGATCCCCAGGGGTTCGGGACGAAGCGGTTTGGATACGTAGAGAACTTCGAGATCGGGATCGTAAGTGCATTGCCCGTTCCGTAAACCCATGTTGCCGATAATGTAATGCGCTTGCTCAGTTCGTAAATTCCCACCACCGAAATGTCGTTGCGGCGGTCGTAGCGGGGATAGAATGTTTTGCCAAAATTGAGCTCCGGAAATTTCCACTGCGTCCATGATAATGTATAACCTACCCAGCCCGAGAGCTTTCCGGTTTTCTTCTGCACCATGAACTCGGCGCCATAGGACCAGCCTTTTCCCGTGGTAATGTTGTCCTCCCAGTCGAGTTCGTTGGCATTTTCACCGTCCAGACTGATAAAGGAGGAGCCTTCCTTGTAACTGATAATGTTGTCCATTTTCTTATAGTAACCTTCCAAAGTCAGCGCCAGGCCGGGCTTTTCAAGATCTTTTGCAAAGCCGAATGCAACCTGGCTGGACTGTTGCGGTGCCACCCGGTCGGTGGTAGGAACCCAGAGATCCGTGGGCAAACCTAGTCCGGTGTTGCTCAGCAAATGCACATATTGGTTCATTTTGGCAAATGAGGCTTTGACGGAAAAATCCTTTGCCAATTTCAATGCTGCGGAAATCCTGGGCTCCGGTCGCACATATAACTTTGTTTTTGTTTGAAAAAAGCTCAATCTGAAACCTCCGTTCACCTTTAATGCGGTAAAGGGCTGCCAGGTATCCTCCACATAAGCGCCCGCTTCCAGGGTGTTGATGGGTTTGGCTTGCAGGTCAATCTCATCGTCAGAAAAGTCGCCTTCCAGCGCCAGGGCCGAAGGGACAAAGCGATGCGACGTAAGCTGCGCCCCGAATTTTACGCTGTGTTTTGCATTGAGGAAATAATCAAAATCCGTTTTCAGGCTATAATCCCGGATCAGGCTGTTGTATTTCAAACTAAACTCATCCTGCAATAAGCCCTTTTCATACCGCTTGTCGTTGGCAAAAATATTAAAATTGAAATGGCTGTAAATCAGCGAAGTATTTACAAACAGCTTTTGGTTGATCAAATGATTCCACCGCAATGTCGCCGTCGCATTCCCCCAGCTCAGCCCCGATCTGTTTTCACTATCGGTGCTCTTTTCCCGGATGTTGAATTTATCACGCCCGAAATATCCACTGACATACAGCTTGTTCTTTGCCCCAAAATCGTAATTGACTTTCGCATTGAGGTCGTAAAAGAAATAGCCTGGCTTCACCTTGCTATCCGACCCCGCTTGCTGTTGGGCGATCAGTGGCTGAGCGAGCACGTCAATGTATGTACGTCGTGCGGAAATCAGGAAAGAGGATTTCTTTTTAGCCAATGGCCCTTCCAGCGTCAACCGGGATGAGATAAGGCCAATGCCACCTTCGCCGTGGAGTTTTTCTTTGCTTCCTTCCTTCATATTCATTTCAACAACCGAGGAAAGCCGGCCACCATATCGCGCCGGAAACCCACCTTTTGTGAGTTCAACACTTTTGAGGGCGTCGCTGTTGAAAACGGAGAAAAAGCCGAAAAGATGGCTTGCATTGTACACAACCGCGTCGTCGAGGATGATCAGATTCTGGTCTGGCCCGCCGCCGCGGACGTATAAGCCCGTTTGTCCTTCGGTCCCTTTTTGGACGCCCGGCATAAGCTGCAAAACGCGTATCACATCCTTTTCACCAAAAAACGCCGGGATTTTTTTGATTTGGGAAATGGGGATCTCAATCTGGCTCATCTGCACCGATTCGCTAACTTTTTCATCCTGTCGCCTTCCCGAAATGATGACTTCGTTCAGCTGATTAGCTGTTGATAATGCAATGTCAATCTGCTGGCTAACGACCTTTTCAACGCTCACTTCCTGCCTTTCATAACCTACAAAGGAATAGGAAATCCTGACGGAATCTGATTTCGGAATGGTCAGTGAATAGAAGCCGTAGGTGTTGGTAACCGTCCCGACCGTAGAATTTTCGAGGTACACATTCACACCTGGCAACAGTTCCAGGCTTCCTTTTTCACGCACAAAACCACTGATGGTAATCTGCTCCTGAGCAAAAGCCTGAAAAGAAACGAAGACAAAAATTAGTAACTGGTAGAGTGGTTTGGGCATACTTAGCATTGCGTTAAAATTCGTTAACGTTCGGTTACATTTTATGGTATGTCAAAAAAATAATTTAATCATTTCAAGAATTTCCTGAACGATGTTGCTAGGGAATACGAGGGAAACAGCGCTAGTGACGCAAAAGGATCGACTTTATTTTTTACCTGATAATTTGGACGTCTCACTTTTCTATAATTATCTTTGTGACTAAGATAATTATTCAACAAGATAAAGTATGAATGACGAGGCTGTAAAGATGGTCCGGCGACTGGGCCAGCAATACGCATATGTTTCACTGCAAATGCATGAAACCGTTGCCCGAAAGGCCGGACTTGCCGGGACGGATCATAAGTATCTGGGATTTTTCCTCGAAAAAGGCGAAATGACGGCGGGTGAACTTTCGAACCTGACGGGTCTCACCACGGGCGCCGTAACCGGTTTGATCGACCGGTTTGAAAAGAGAGATCTGGTGAAGAGACGCTTTGCGCCGGAAGACAGGCGGAAAGTGATCATTGTAGCCAACACCGAAAACATTATGGCGCTCCTTGCGCCGCTATACAAGGATTTCAGGAGCAAAACGGAGGAAATGCTGGCGTCATTTTCCGATGCGGACAGCAAAATCATTGAAGCCTATTTTAACAAAGCGATAGAAATAGCAAAAGAAACGACGGAACAGCTCAACAAACAATAATGCATTACTATTAGCCATGGAAAATAAAAGTCAATTCGTAATAGAATTTAAGAACATTGATAAAACGCACATGCACTTGGTCGGTGGCAAAGGTGCTAATCTGGGCGAGTTGCTGCGGATTCCGGGCGTGCAGGTGCCGGATGGTTTTTGCGTGACTACCAATGCTTTTAAGGAAATTATTGCGAACAGCCCGGATATCGATATGCTGCTTGATCGGCTGGCGCTGCTGCATGCTGAGGATCGAAAAGCGATCAGTGCAATCAGTGCGGAAATCCGAGGGTTGATTGAAGCAACAACGATCCCGGAGGAGATCAGCGAGAAAATTGGCATTCATCTTAATCATTTGGGTGAAAGCAATGCATATGCGGTCCGTTCCAGCGCCACGGCGGAGGATCTGCCGACGGCATCGTTCGCAGGCCAGCAGGATACTTACCTGAATGTCATAGGAAAGGAGGCTATTCTCGCATATATCAGCAAATGCTGGGCTTCCCTGTTCACGGATCGTGCGGTGATTTATCGCATTCAAAACGCATTTGATCATCGCAAAGTCCAGCTGTCGGTGGTGGTTCAGAAGATGGTTTTTCCTGATGCGGCCGGCATTTTGTTCACTGCCGATCCAGTTAATGGCAACCGGAATGTCACATCCATCGATGCCAGCTTCGGCCTAGGCGAGGCGCTGGTTTCGGGCATTGTCAATGCGGATCATTATAAAGTCCGTAACGAAGCTATCGTCGACAAGAAGATAGGAGGAAAGAAGCTGGCTATTCGTGCATCAGCAAATGGCGGCACGCACGAAGAGAAGATTGATCCCAAAAAACAGGAAATGCAAACGCTGACAGATGCGCAAGTTTTACAGCTTTCCGACATCGGAAGAAAAATTGAAGCCCATTTCGGCGCTCCTCAGGATATCGAATGGTGCCTGTCTGGTAACACGTTTTATATTGTTCAAAGCCGCCCGATTACTACTTTGTTCCCCATTCCTCAGACAAGCGATCCGGTTCATGCTGAGGGCCTTCCGGCCGTTTATGTGTCTGTGGGCCACCAGCAAATGATGACGGATGCTATGAAGCCGCTGGGGCTTTCCGTTTTCCTGTTGCTAACCCCTGCCAAAATGCGCACCGCTGGCGGGAGATTATTCGTGGACGTCGCGCCGAACCTAGCTTCTCCGGCCATGCGGGATATTATCCTGAATACGACATTAGGAAAGTCTGATCCGCTGATCAAAGACGCGCTGCTGAATATTTTGGGCCGGGAAGATTTTATTGAATTTTTGCCGGAAGAACAATCGGTTATGAGCAACCCCGCACCGCCGCCTGCCACTCCGCCGTTCATCGACGATCCAAAGGTCATAACGGATTTGATCAGCAAGAGCGAAACATCGCTTGCCGCACTGAAAGCGGATATCCAGTCCAAATCAGGCTCTAATCTGCTTGACTTCATCCGCCAGGACATTCAACAGTGGAAGAAGAGCATGTTTGATTCGCTGAGTACGAAGACAATTATGTCCACTTTTAATGCCTTGGCGTGGGTTAATGACAAAATGAATGAATGGCTGGGTGAGAAAAATGCAGCAGACACACTTACTCAATCTGTCCCCAACAATGTGACTTCCGAAATGGGATTGGCATTACTGGACGTTGCAGATGTGATCCGCCCTTTTCCGGAAGTCATCCATTATCTTCAGAATGTGAAAAATGATCATTTTCTGGACCATCTGGCCCAATTGGAAGGTGGAAAAGAAGCCCAGACCGCAATGCATACTTTTCTACAAAAATACGGTGTACGATGCGCCGGCGAAATTGACATTACGCGTCCGCGCTGGATTGAAAAGCCCGCCACGCTCATCCCGGTTATTCTTGGTAATATCAGAAATTTTGAACCTGGTGCCAGTCAAAGAAAATTTGAGCAGGGGCGGCGGGAAGCATTGGAAAAAGAAAAGGAGTTATTGAACCGGCTAAGACAACTGCCTGATGGTGAGTCAAAAGCAAAGGAGGCCAAACAGGTGATCAACCTGATCCGCAATTTTACGGGTTATCGTGAATATCCAAAATATGGAATGGTAAGCCGCTTCTTCGTATATAAGCAAGCGTTATTAAGGGAAGCTGAACGGCTTGTGCAGGCAAATGTCATAGCTGACAAGGAAGCGATTTATTTTCTCACATTCGACGAATTATGTGAGGTTGTCAGGACAAAAAAGCTGGAAAACGGACTTATCTACCAACGGAAGGAAGCATTTAAAAGTTATGAAAAATTAACGCCTCCGCGGGTTATGACGTCTGATGGTGAAGTAATTACCGGTTCTTATAAAAAAGAAAATCTACCTGATGGCGCCATTGCCGGTCTGGCCGTTTCGTCCGGGATCGTTGAAGGTCGCGCGCGCGTGATATTGAACATGGAAGACGCCGGGCTGGAAGATGGCGACATTCTGATTACCGCTTTCACTGATCCGAGCTGGACGCCCTTGTTTGTTTCCATCAAAGGTCTCGTCACAGAAGTAGGCGGGTTAATGACCCATGGAGCCGTTATTGCACGCGAATATGGCTTACCAGCCGTTGTAGGCGTAGAAAATGCAACAAAGCTCATCAAGGATGGACAGCGGATCCGGGTGAATGGGACGGATGGATATGTTGAGCTGATCTAAATTTTGAACTGTATCCGGAATTGTGTTAATTGGTGACCAAATATTAGTTTTCAAATTTTAAACTTTTGGTCAGGATGAAAACAAAGTTGTACTTCATGATGGTTATCGCACTTGGGATTTTCTCAATTGCAGCGCAGAAATCGGTCACGGCGGACGATATATTGGGCACCTGGAAATATCAGATCAGCGATGTTCCGCCCGAATACGAATCCGGATTTTTCACTTTTGAGCAAAAAGACAACAAAACGGTTGGCTACGTAGGTGACACGCAAAAGCAGGAAATGAAGGAATTGACCGTTGCCGCGGATAAAGTCACATTCTCGACAGAATCTGACCAGGGTGTTTTCAAATATAATTTGGCACTAAAAGGCGATACACTCACCGGAATGATCTCATCACAATACGGAGATTTCCCGATCAAGGCGGTTAAGGAAGCAAAAAAATAATGTTTTGATTTTGGACTATAAACAAGAAAAGCCTGCAAATCAATCTGGACTGAACCCCAAAAGTTGGACGGTTTAAAGATTAACGATTAGTGTGATGAGCTCGGTATTGTGCCGGGCTCATTCCGTTTAAATTAAGTCTGATCCTCTCTTTGTTGTAGTAGGTGATGTATTC